>JAWLHB010000008.1:0-238840 GCA_041690595.1 Lentisphaeria bacterium | reverse complement strand
CGGGCGCCAGGTCGTCGGCCATCTCGGCGGGCGGTCGCCAGCGGCTCCAACCAGACCGCCGCGGGCATTCGCGATGAACTTGAGGCTATCCGTCCAAATCAATAATCAAATACCATAAGGGGTTGCGTCCACCGCATCTCTCTCGCCCGAGTGTCATCGGTCACCTCACGTGCACCACCAGTACCCCCGGAGGCGTCAAAGAAGGTCATTCACCCGCTCAATCTCCAGACCGTTGAGTTTGCATCACAAGTTCGGCAGAGTTAAAATGCCACCATGAAAGTCACATGCAGAGAATGCGGAACATCGATATTGCAGGATACTGCTTCACGCAATGGGGGGCTCTGTGCTCCGTGCATGAACGGAACCCGTCACTCCCTTGAAGCCGCCCGCATCCAACGGGAAATGGAGCAGGTCGATCCCTTTCCTTGTCTGTTTCGGCGTGTGCGTGACCACGCAGCCGCACACGGATTCACCACGCTCAGCCGTTCTGAGGTCACCTACTACGCGGTTGCGTCATTGTTCTCCGATCTCAACAGAGGTGCCGCTCAGCTCTTTTTTGAAATGAAATCACCAGAGCTTTGTAAGATTGCCACAGACGGTCTTGTTGCTCTTGGTCGAGGTGACCTCCTGATATGGCTCGATGAAGCAGGCAAGCTATGCGCCGAGCAAGAATCGTGGTATTCGCATGAATGGAAGGAGGACGTCCAGCCACCTCACGAAGACCGACTCAGTCAACTCACCACTAACTTGCTTGAGGCATCCGAGGATATTTTTATGCGATTGGAGCGCTTTGCTGTTGAGCAAGGCCTCGTATCCGAAGAGTGAACCTACGTGACATTCTCAAGGCCAAAGGCCACCCTGGGCACGCCACTCGCCTGAGTGGCCCCGGCGTTGGACATTGCCACTCCCCGACGCTTGGCTCCCCTCATATCCCCTCGCCACCCCATCGGTCCCCGACACTTGTCCGACTCCATCCCAGGCCTTTCACAGGCCAGAAATGGCAGATATTCCCGAACGGGAACCTTTGGCTTGACTTCGCCAGATTGCCGTGCGATATTACCGATCGGTAACCATGAAGATCACAACCACAGAGCAAATCGGCACCGCGGTGCGAGCGCGACGGCAGGAACTCGGGGTCACCCAGAAGGACCTGGCCATGACGTGCGGCACCGGGCTGAGGTTCATTGTCGACCTGGAAAAGGGCAAGTCCACCTGCCAACTGGGCAAGACACTGCAGGTGTTGCAGGCGCTCGGCCTGGAACTCCAAGCCGTCGGTCGCGGTGATCAGACGAATGGGTCGGTGCCGTGAAGCGGTTGATCGTCTACCTGAAAGGCAAGGCCGCAGGCGCCCTCACCCAGGATGCCAGCGGCCTGCTGGGTTTCTCCTACCTCCCCGAGTGGCTGAGCCAACCAGGCGCGGTTCCGCTGTCACGCTCGCTCCCCTTGCGCGAGGAACCGTTCCACGGGAAGCATGCCCGACCCTTCTTCGCCGGCATCCTGCCCGATGAGGGCCCTCGCCGGCAGGTGGCGGCCATCCTCGGCGTCAGCGAACGCAACGATTTCGCCATGCTGGAGCGGATCGGTGGTGAATGCGCCGGGGCCGTCAGCCTCTTGCCGGAAGGTATGCCGTTCCCGGGCGCCGGCGAACGGCGGCTGCGGCAACTCGACGAGTCCGAGCTTCGCGAGATTGTTGCCGAACTGCCGCGCCGTCCGTTGCTGGCCGGGCGTGAAGGGGTACGCCTGTCACTGGCCGGGGCACAGGGCAAGCTGCCCGTGGTCATCGAGGGTACCGCCATCTTCCTGCCCTTGGGCAGCACCCCGAGCACCCACATCATCAAACCGGAACCCCAGCATTTCCCCGGCCTCGTCGCGGTGGAACTCCTCTGCATGACGCTGGCGAAGGCGGTCGGGCTGACGGTGCCCCACGTGTCGACCCGTACGCTCGGCGACAGGCCATGCATCGTCGTCCAGCGCTACGATCGGGAAGTCGAACCCAACACCGTGCGGCGGTTGCACCAAGAGGATTTCTGCCAAGCCATGGGATTCCCTCCCGAGCAGAAATACCAGCAGGAGGGCGGCCCCCTGCTGCGCGATTGCATCGCCATGCTCCGGGAATGGTCCACCGCCCCAGTGCTCGACATTCGCGATTTCCTGGACGGACTGATCTTCAACGTGCTGATCGGGAATGCCGACGCCCACGGCAAGAATTACTCGCTGCTCTACCGCCAAGGCGAACGCCGGCTCGCCCCGTTCTACGATCTCGTTTGCACCTTGGCCTGGCCCGAGTTGTCGAAAGCTCCGGCCATGAAGATCGGCAAGTCCGACTCCATCGAAACGATCACCTCCGCACATTGGCGGAAGATGGCTCAGGACACCGGCCTTGGCTGGCCCATGGTGCGTGAACGCATTGTGAACCAGGCTCAAGCGGTGCGGGTTGAGCTGGCCAAGCCTGACCTCCATCAAGCAACCGGGGATGAATCCATGTCCAAACGAGTGGCCGATATCATCGAGCAACGCGCCACGTCGATCCTGCACAGCCTGAGATGAACGCACTCATCCTCCCCGGCTAACATCGGAAAGTCTTTCACCCAACGAACCCCTGGAACGCCTGCTGTACTGAATTCAGGCCGCCGGTCACGCCGAAACGTTCGTTCTCCAGGGAGCGTGGCACGATGTTCCCGGTCGCCCGACTCTGGACATCGACCTGCTAGGATTCGGCGACCTCAACCAAGACGGGCTGCGCGCCATTTTCGCCGACGCCTGTGCCGTCGAGGTGCAGAATGACGGACTGCTTTTCGATGCCGACTCTATCCAGATCGACGAAAAGCCCGCGTAGGGTGCAGCTCCTCCGGCGTCGCGGGATACCGGGTGGAACATCAGTCTGTGCCCCGCACGACACTTAAGATCGCATTCACCAGTTCCCGGGACGGCCCCCCCTTGGCCAGATAGGCCGACGCGCCTGCGTCGAACATCGCATCTGCCATATCCTTACTGTTGTGCATCGAGAGGCCAACGACGCGGATGTCTGGCCGATGCTTCGTGATCTGTTTCGTAGCTTCGACGCCGTCCATACGCGGCATCGCCATGTCCATGATCACCACATCCGGCGAGACCTCGTCGAGCAGATCGACCGCCTCCTTTCCGTCGGCGGCTTCGGCCACAACCTCAAGGGACTGCTCATGCCCCAGAATGCCGCGCAACCCCTCACGCATGATTTTGTGATCGTCCACGATCATGACGCGAATCCGTTTTCTCGGCGGATTCCCCTGCGTATGCTCAGGCTCAAACTGCACATGTGCGTTGACTGCATCCTCCTGCGTCCTTCGTTCCTGCGAACGAGATTGATCGCTGCGGGGAGCCATGGCCAGTGGACAATACAGTTCGACCCGGCAGCCCTGGTCTGGTGCTGTTTCGACGTTCATGCTGCCGCTCAACACACGCAGACGCTCACGGATGTTGAAAAGGCCGAATGCTGTCATTTCGCTTGGATGCACAACATCATTGCTCATGCAACCTACCCCCCTATCCTCCACGGTGATGAGAACGCCCGAATGCTGTCGTCGCATGGTGACTTTCGCTTGATCGGTCTCCGCGTGCTTCACGACGTTCAACAGCAATTCCTGAACCGCTGAAAAAAGAAACGCCTGCAAGTCCTGATCGTCAGGTTCGGCGGCTGGATCGGTCCTCAGTTGAACTCGCAGGCCATGCTGCTCCCGGACATGGTTGCCAAGCCACTCAAGGGCGGGGGCGAGCCCTCGATCATAGAGCACCGGGGGGTAGAGTTCCGTCGTGAGACCGCGGGACCACTGGAGTGCCTGGTCCAGCGTCTCCTGAACCTGAGCCAAGGGTTCGGCCGTTTCCGGGTCAGCTCTCCCGGCAACCCACTCCACTTTCAACCGTGCGCTGACCAGCAACTGCTGAAGGTGATCGTGCAGCGCCTGGGCGAGTTGCCGGCGTAGTCGCTGTTCGGCGGTGTTCAAGTCCGCCGCCAGTCCGCGAAGCTGCCCAGCCTGCTGTTCCAGCTGTTGAGAGGTCAGTGCACTGTACGACTTGACGGCTTGACCAATGGCTTCAGTTATGACCGTGGCGATGATCATGGCTTGGCGGAAAGTCAGCCGTTCGTTCAGCATCCGGCCGAGATGTTCCAGTACCACACCGTGCAGAATCTCGTAATCCCGTACCAAGTCGACGATGTTCCATTTGAGGTCGAACCGCTGCTCCCCGTGCTCACGTGCGAAATGACTGGCAATCTCCAAGGCGCGATCGCTCTGCTGGTGGAGCCGTTGGCCGAGCGATTGAAGCATATTGAGCAGTTCATCCATCGCCTCTTCACGCTGATGCGCGCGCGAGTGCACTTGCTCCTCGGTGGCCCGCTCGAACCATCGCCTCATGATCTGCTCGGCATCGTTCTCAAGAATCTTACCGATGGCCCGGAACTCCTCCTCGTAGGAAGGCTGCCCTTCACCTGAAATTCCCGTCGGCGGCGCATCTGGCATATCTGCTCCTCAATCAACTCGACCAAACAAAGATAAGACAAATGACTTCTGACATAGAAATATAGTAGTCCGGCCAAAGAAACCACAAATGGGAGAATATTCGGGCAACAGCAAAGAACCAGATAGACCTTTCGCTCAATCCCACGGTACTTATGCGCAAGGCGCTCCCCAAGCGGCGATTAAGCTGTTGCCGACGGCCCTGTCACTTGCCCGTCAGATCCGTCAGATCCGTCTAAGACTCTTCACTTAGCTTGACTTGCCTATAGTGAGCCGTATATTGCCCCATACCACAAGGAGGCAGATATGGCTCGAAGCAAACAGGAACTGTTGGGCGGCGTCCGGTTGAACGACTATATCGCTATGAGTACCCTCGCGGAGGTTCTGCCGATGCCACTGGTGCAAGGGGTATTGCGGAAGCATGGCAAACAGACTGAGCGGCAGAGAAAGCTTCCGCGCGAGTTCTTGGTCTATTATGTGGTGGCCATGGCCTTGTTCTCGAACGTGAATATCCGTTCGGTCTTGAAGGCCCTGCTGGAAGGTCTGTCGCTGGTTTTTCCTTCCGTCTGCCGTGATGCGGCGGGCGAGGCGGCGATTTCACAGGGACGCGAGCGGTTGGGTGAAGAGGTGATGAAGGAGTTGTTTACCGCGGTTTGCCGGCCTCTGGCCGATCGCGACAGCAAGGGCGCCTGGTATCGGCAGTGGCGCCTGGTGGGAATTGACGGCAGCGACTTCGATCTTCCCGACGAAGACGAGATCGTCAAGGAGTTTCCCCGGCACAGTAATGGCAAGGAGTACCCCTATCCGCAGTTGCACTTCGTGGCGCTGGTGGAACTTGGAACGCGCAGCATGTTCGCGGTGGCACAGGGCAACGACAAGGACTCGGAGAAGAAGCTGGCGGATCAGATTATCCCTAGCCTGACCTCCGAAATGCTGCTTTTGGGCGACCGTTACTATATGGGTTACGACACCTGCGCCAAAATAGAGGCCACCGGCGCGAGGTTCCTGCTCCGGGCCAGGGCCAACCTGAACCTCAAGCCGATCGAGCACCTCCCCGACGGTTCCTATCTGGCCAAGATCTATCGGGATCATGCCGACCGGCGGCACGAAGGCGGCGTTATCGTCCGGGTCATTGACTATGAAGTCCGGGAAAAGGGCAAAACAAGCACCGAGCATTATCGGCTGGTCACCAATATCCTTGATTGGCAAGCGGCGCCGGCCGAGGAGCTTGCCAGGTTGTATTGCGAGCGTTGGGGCGTGGAAACCACCTTTGCCGAAATGAAGCTCCACATGAAGTTGCCCGATCACGGTCTGCGCAGCAAGCGCCCCGACCTGATCCGGCAGGAATTCTGGGGCTTCCTCCTGGCGCACTATCTGGTCCGCGTTATCATCCACCGAGCGGCCCGCGCCAACCATCTGGACCCAGACGATATCGGATTTCGACAAACCGTCGAAATCATCAAACGAAAAAGCGCCTCGGCGCTTCCTTTTCCCCCTCCGGCAAAAGGATCTTCAGGCCCGCCTCAATGAAATGCTAACCGAAGTCGCCGCTGCCCGCGCCAAGCATAGCATAGGCAGGAAAGCGCCACGCGCCACGAAGCGAAAGTCGCGATGGCCCAAGAAGCGGCGCAGCAGCAAATCTCAACGGGTCGTCTGGGAGATAATCATAAAGTGAAGAGTATTAGTCAGATCCGTCAGATCCGTCAGACCTCCGCTCCATACTCTCAGGCTGTCCAACCGTGCTTTCGTGTTTCAGGTGTGTCGGACTCGGGCTGCTCGAGGTCGGCAGGGTCCATGGTGGCACGCAGCTCGACGAAGCGTGGTCCTTCGGGGAACTGGGCGTCCTTGCCCAGGCCTTGAGTGACGGCTTCGGCGGCAAAGAATCGGGCGTTTTCTCCACCCCATGTGGCCTCGGGGATGAGGCGTATGGCGTGGGTGGTGATGCCCAGCGGGAGACGGATGAGGCGCTGGTGACTGTTGGCTTCGTGGTGGACGATGCTCCAGCTGCCGTCGGCGTTCTGTGCCTCGACGCGATAGGCGCGCACGAGGCGGCGGGATAGCCGATTGATCTCGCCCGGCTGCGGGAACATGCAGGGCATGCGTTTGTGGTCATCGAGATTGCTGTCGGCGATGAGGCGAATGCCGGGGATCTCGCGGGCGGTCTCCCAGCGCATGGTAATCGCTTGGCCTGGGGCCAGATCGACGCCGTGGTCGGCCTCTTCGCGATCGCGGTCAAGACCATCGATGAGGCGGGCGGCAGCGGCATCGCCATCATCGACACTGATGCGTCCTTCACGCATCAGGCCACTGATTGGACGAGGCATGCCGGGCAGCCAGACGTCGTCGTCCATCAGCGTCTGCTGGAGCTCGGTGATGTGGCGCTGGCCGAGCTCTCGCGGCGTCACGCCGTGGCGAATGCAGAGGGCCGCGGCAGTGCCGGCGGCCTGGCCAAGGAGAGAGGTGGTGCCCATGACCCGGGTGCTGGAGAGGGCGGCATGAGTGGTCGAAATGTTCCGTCCGGCGCAGAGCAGATTGGGCACGGCGCGGGAGTAGAGGCAACGAAAGGGGATACCGTAGGGCGATGGGGCCGGGTGAAAGAGAGTCGGTCGCCCCGGGTAGTAGAGACCCGCGGGATGGTGGTCATCCATGCTCCAACCACCGTAGGCGACGGTATCGTGGAACTTGCCTTCGGCGCGAATATCGTTCTGCGTCAGGGTGTGATCGCCGACGTAGCGACGGCTTTCGCGTTTGCCTGGTACCGAGCCGATCCAGGCGAGGCCCCAATTGGCAGCCTTGTCGCGGTCCGGCGCATGGTTTTTGAGGTAGTCCCAGATGCCATAGACGACCTTGGTCAGGTCATGGCGAATGGCTTCGGCATCTTTGATTGTGTCGTTGATACCCCCCAGCTCGATCCACCAGAAGTTGGAAGAGTTGAGCCCGTGGACTCGGTATTCCAGATCGGCTGGATCGGTGAACTTGTAGGCCCACTTGGGGGCGACAAAGGGCTGAGGGGATTGGGTCTTGACGGCCTGCAGCAGGATGCTGTTGCCCATGGTCTTGTCGTCGCCGACGCTTGGCTCGATATCCTCGTCGAACTCCTCTCTGGCCTCGCGCCCGATGCGATTGTCGGCGCCGGTGAGGGCTGCCAGAATGCTGTCGCCGGAGGTATCGACGTACTGTGTGGCTTCGATACGGTGCCAGGTCTGAGAACTGGGCTGCCAGCAACGGATGGCGGTGAGATAACCATCGGTCATGCTGGCATCGGCACAGGACGTATTGAGGAAGACGGTGAGATTGGGCTGGTTGGCCACATGACCGTACAGCACACTGTCCCAGATCGAGAAGTTGAGCGATGGGTTGCGGTACTGGTTCTCGAGTTGGATCTCCTCCAGAATGCCTGTCTCCTTGTTGTGGCGGCCGTGTGCACCACAGATCCACATACGCACTTCGCTCGAGGCGTTGCCACCGAGTACGGGGCGATCGTGAACCAGAGCCGTCCGGGCGCCATTGCGCGCCGAAGCCAAGGCGGCAATCATGCCAGCCATGCCCCCGCCCACGACGCAGACGTCGAACTGGTGATCCTGGTATCCTATATCCGGAGTGGTAATGAGGCGCATGATGAGTCCTTGTATGTACTGAGTATGGGGAAGGCCACGGAAAATCGACCGGTCTTCGGCCAAGCCACGGCTTGCTCTCCGTTCGCTTCGCGAGCCGTATTTCACTGCCCGCGCTTCAGGGTGCCATAGACGAGTACGGAGATGGGCATGGGCGATTCATAAGGTAGCGTGCTCGCGCGCCAACGCCATGCGTCGAGAGAAGCAAATCAAGAAGCGAGGCCCTTGCCCTTCTTCCGCACGTACAGCAACCCCCGCGGACTGTCGGCGGGGACGATGCCGAGTAGTATCAAACGGTGATCAGCCGATCCGAATCACGGACGATCTCGTAGTGGTCCTTGAGCGTGGACAACGGGCAGATTTCCGAGCCCGCCGAATTGCGCAGTTTCAGGCAGGTCCCGCAGGCGAGGAACTCACCGCCCGCGTCGAGCACCTGTTGTGCCTGCCCCTTCACGTCGAAGGTGGCGTCCTCGATCTTGTCGATGTCTACGCCCCGGCCCGAGAGAAAAATGCGCACCTGATCGCCTTGCTTCAGGCTGTAGAGGGCCAGGCGCAGGGCGTTGAACACGGTTTCGGGATCGGTCTGGGTGATGATCATGCCAAGTTTCATGCTTCGGCTCCTTTGCGGCCGACAAGGCCGTAGTGGTGGGGGGCAGGTTAATGATGTGGTCGGCGACAGTGAAACCTGCCTGGATCATCCATCGTCGACAGTCCTCGGGCCGGGGACGGATGCGCATGGACGGGCCTCGCGGGGTGGTTGGGTCGTAGTTCCAGTGGATGACTCCAACTCGACCGCCATGGGCGAGGATGCGCCATGCTTCGTGGAGCAGGCGCAGTGGCTCCTCCGCGTGCAGGATGTTGAAGAGCATGACGTACTCGACGGAGCCATCGCCCAACCCGGTGCCGTCGGCGATGAAGTCCCGCCGCTCGAAGCGGATATTGCGCAAGCCTGCCTGGTGGGCAAGGCGTTCGCACTCATCGATCATTGCAGCCTCGATGTCGAAGCCATGAAGGGTGCCGCGAATACGGCGGGCGGCGGGCAGCGAGAAGGTCCCGTAGCCACAGCCGAAGTCCACCGTGTCGCCGGTCTCGGCGGTCAGGCCCAGCGCGTCGAAGATGGCCTCGGGATTGAAGAAGGTGCGCCACATGACCTCGTCGGGCATGCCGCTCTCGCGCGTTTTCATGGGCGCTCCCTCCATGCCTGGATGACGCGCCCGATCAGATCGATGAGCGCCTTGTTGCCGTTGGCTTCGCCCTTCTCGAAGTCGTTCTCGACGGTGGCCATGCGGTTGGTGACGTGGGCGAAGCAGAGGATCGAATATGCCTTCGCTTCGGCGAGCGCGTAGAGCGCAGCCGCTTCCATCTCGACCGCCAGCAGTCCCTCGGATCGGGCGAAAGCTATCCCTTCCTCGGTTTCCCGGAAGGGCGCATCGGTCGTCCATGCTCCGCCCCGAATGACCGGCTGTTCGCCGGTGGTCAGGCCATCAAACAACGCCAGCATCCGTGGCGAAGCATGCGCATACGATGATGGCGGCAGATAATGGTGGCTGGTCCCTTCGTCACGCAAGGCGCGGTCGATCAGCACGAAATAGGGTGGCTCGCCGGCAGGAACAAGCTGTCCGGCCGACGTGATACTGACCAGCAACCGGCACCCGGAAGCAAACAACTCCTCGGCGACCAGTACGGCGAACGATGCACCAACCGCACAGCCGACCACTCCGACAGTTGCCGTTGGCGTGACGAGCTCCTGCATCTCGGTATGGTAGCAGGCCCAGTGTGGATTCAGGTGGGCTCCAGCCATTTTCAGCTCGCGTGAAAGATCGCCATCCGGGTCAAGCAGGCAGACTTCCGGCACGTTTCCCGGAGGCACGTTCTTCTGCCGCCGCGCCTCGCGAAGAAGGCCATCGACGGTAAAGACCGACGGGCTGGCATAGTGTTTGTGTCGAGTCAGCGGAGTCATGGACGGGCTCCGGTCTGGCAACCCGCAGACGCTGTGTCGTTCCTGCCGCGCGTTTCCGTGGATTCCCGGTGCAGGCGTTTGTGGGCGGCACGGCGAACCGCTTCAGGCGTGCGCTCGACGACCGGATAGTCGTGCCCAAGGAGCTGCAACAGGTCGTGCACCAGCCCAGGACGGAGCAGGTAGTAACAACGCACATTGCCATGCTCATGGCACGACACCAGTTTCGCCCGACGGAGAATCGCCAGGTGTTGCGAGACGTTGGCCTGGCGAATCTCCACCAAGTCCTGGATGTCGCTGACGCACTTTGGCCCATTAACCAGTTCGCTCAGCAGTGACAGACGGACTGGGTGCCCGAGCGTCTTCAACAGCTGCGCCGCCGTGTCATAGTCGGTTCTACCATCCATCAACGTACCTCGCGGAATGCAGGATTTCGAATATTCCAGAAAGTGAATACAATAGCTCTGTGCCGCCACCAGTCAATTGCCTGGACGTTATCTCGACCAGGCTCCGCCGGATAACCGTTCCTCCTGACGGCCCCGCGCCAATTGGCGTTTAGATGCCCATACAACGCGAAGCGCCCGTCCACCGACGGACGCAAGTCCTGTCGCTGGAGCCATTCTTTACCTCATCCTTATGACTGCCGCCGGACCGCGTCCCCTGCGTCCCCTTCATCAGTCCTGTTCTTCCTATTCATCCTTTTTGGTCCTCCCCGCCTCCCGCTTCTCCCCGAGGTCTTACTCGGATCATGGTGCCTGACGGGCTTCGCTCGGGGAGACTTGATAGGCTTGTTGGAAGGCGCGATCGAGGTGGGACAGATCGGCGTAGCCACAGGCGGCGGCGATAGCTTTCAGAGGCAGATCGGTTTGCTTGAGCAAGTGCCTCAAACGCGGGAGTGGACGGAGGGAATGTTCAGCGAAGGAAGGACTTGATGCCCTCCTCGATCTCCCGACTGATGACGGCTGGAAGCATCAGGCTTTGTCCTCCGCCTTCGGGCCAGGCAAAAGCGACAGAATCCGCATCTCCAGCAGCTTTGCATCGGCCTTGAGATCGAACACGACGCCCGGCTTCAGCAAGGGTACGCAGTCCGCGACGAACCCGGGATGATCCAGCTTCGCGGCCAGGTTTGCGCCGAACTCGGCCTGAGTCACATGCTGTCCTTCTTCGGCCATGTAGCGTTGAAAAGCTTCGACGATAGCCGCGGTGTCGGGCGACAGCTCACGTAACGCTGCCGCCAGGTCGAATAGGTCGCGTCCTTTGCGGCGCTGATAAAGCGCGCGCAGTTTGGTGCCCAGCAGTTCCTCGGTCGCGTACACGGGAATACGGGTTTCCCCGGTGAACCAGCGCGACTCGACCCGCAGATGCCGCTCGGCCAGGGGCAGTACCTGGAAGTGCTCCCGCGTATTGATCTCAATCTTGATGCGCAACGGCAACGGCGGTACATCTTCGGACAGGGCACGATAGACGAGATTCACCACACCGGGACCCTGCTTCCGGGCCGGTTTCTCCCCAAGCCAGTCGGCCAGCGTCCGGCGCACGCCGTCGAACACCGGACCGATCGGCCCGGCCTCGCGTTGAACAAGGTCCACGTCCTCGGAGTAGCGCAACGGCTGCGGGAAGCACAGCTTGTTCAGTGCCGTGCCGCCGCGAAAGATCAGCGCATCGCGCAGGAACGGGTCGGCAAAGAGCGCGACCACGACGCGGCTGACAATCAAGTCCTGCTCGACCATCGCCTGCGTCTCCCAGGGCGCATAACCGCGCCACTCGTTGATGTACCCGAATGGAATCATCGTTCGATATCTGGTTGAATATCCGTGTTCTCGATCACCCGCCAGCGCGGGTTCCTCGCACCCTCTGCCGGCAGGCGCGATTCCAGCGGCACCCATTTGAGTGAATGCTCGCTCAGGGCGGCATGCAGCCGTTCGGCCTTTTCGGCCCACCGCACGGAATCCAGCAGCCATCCTACCCGTTGCAGCACGGGCAGGGCAAACCCATGTGCAGGCAGATCCGCAAGCCTCCGGGCGTCGATCGCCTCCGCCAGTTCGACCAGAACCGTGGCCGCATGGTCCAGCGACGGGCAGCACCGGTGATAGGCCACCATGTCCCACGCGGTGGCTTCCGGGGTGGAGACCAGGAAATATCCTGCGGGAGACTTCAGCTTGACGGTCGGAGTCGCCAAAATGTCCCGCTTGTAGAATGTCGCCAGATGCAGCCCCGGCTGCCGCACATCCCGCAGTTGGCGGTTACCGAAGACCTGGAACTGCATCGGACGCTGGTGCGCGGCGCCATGCCGTTCGGCTGCGCTCAGACCGCCGACATAGTAGGCCATGCGTACGTGCCGCGCCCAGTCGTCCACGAACCAGACCGGATCGAGCATGCCTCCCGCCTGGTGCTGAACATCCAGGGCGACGTAAAATCCACGGCTGACCGGCGCGATCCATCCCGCCTTCTTCAGCCGCTGCAGTGCCAGATTCAGGGCCGGTCCTTGCTTGCCCAGCTCCTCGCTCGCTTCCTGGAGCGTGAAACTGTACCGCCCTGCCTTCAGAAGCTGCTTCACAAATTCTTCGCTGCTGCTCATGGCTTGTATGCGTCCAATATCATTTATCGATACATATTGCATATTTATTGGCGACAATCAAGCGCCCGAAAGGAACTTGACTGGTAACCGCTCGCATTCCTCTCGAAATTGATATCCGCTTGGATACTGCTGGGGCCGCCTGGCCAGGCCCAACCCAGTCGTCGTCCGGCCTTGTGCGCGGGCATGCGCTTTCGCGTAAACCATTTGTAACCGGTCGTGCTAAGGACACCGGGATAGGTTGCTATCTCAGCGAAAGACACCCACCGTTCCCGATTGTCCGTACTCATCATACAGTCTCCCATGCACGTAATAGACATCTTCTGACACTCGCGTACCTGAAGCACTTGGAGTTCCCGATGCTTCTGTCCAATTGAGGACAAGAGAGATGCGAGGAAGATAGTACAGTTATGGCCTCTGTCAACCGACATTTATTCTTACTGTTCCTCCTATTCCTCCTGTTTGTCCTTCCGGCCCCCCGTTTCCCCCGAGCCATCGGGCCAGAGACAGTCTCAATCAGGTCATGGTGCCTGACGGGCTTCGCTCGGGGAGACTTGATAGGCTTGTTGGAAGGCGCGATCGAGGTGGGACAGATCGGCGTAGCCACAGGCGGCGGCGATAGCTTTCAGAGGCAGATCGGTTTGCTTGAGCAAGTGCCTCGCCTGGCGCAGGCGGGTGCGGCGGATTTCTTCGCCGGGAGAATGGCCGACATACTCGTGGAAGCGGCGGCTGAGGGTACGGCGAGAGATCGGGAAACGGCGGGCCAGTTCGTCTACCGTCAAGCCGCCGCAGGCATGATCGCGGATGTACCGCACCAGGCGGTTGATGAGGTCGTTCTCGAATCCCAAGACCTCGGTCGTCCGGCGTTCGATGACGCCTTTGGGGGCAACGGTGACGCTCGCCGGATACGGCTCCTGGCGGATCATGGATTCGAGCAGGGCGGCGCCACGCCTGGCCACTTCCGGGACGGCGCAATCGTTACTGGAGATCGGCACCGGGCTCAAGCGGCAGAGAAGGTCGTGGTTGCCGACCCCGAGAATAGCCAGATCGTCCGGCACCCGAATGCTCAGCTGGCGGCAGAGGTCCACCAAGCGGTTCGCAAGGGCGTCGTGGGCGGCCATGATGGCCGTGATACGTGGCAAACTGCGCAGCCAGGCGCACAGCTTCTCATCGGCGTCGGCTGCCAGCGTCCAGCTCTTGCCCGTGTCGAAGTGAGTATCCATCATTGGGCACCCCAGTTCGGCCTCGGCCAGACGTTCCTTGAATCCCCGTCCCCGTTCCAGGCTCCAGGATGTACCGACCCCGCAAAAAGCAAATCTGCGAAAACCCCGTTCGAGCAGGGCTTCGGCCCCCATCCGACCAATGGCAGAGTCGTCAACCATCACCGCCGGGTGCGAAAACGGTACCGCCGGCAGGAGGTGCACCCAGGGCACATCGGCGGCATCCAGAACGGGCGCGACGTCGGCGACCTCGATCAGGACGAGGGCGCCGCTGACCCGTTGCTGCCGCAGCCACTCCGGTGTGTAGCGTACGTCCGCGCCACGAAGGGCAAAGCGCCACTGAGGGTGGCTGTCGCCAAAGCTCAGCAATCCTTCGACCAGGCGAAGCTCCAGCAAAGGCGCCGCGCCGAGAAAGACTTCCACATTGATCAGTCGCTCATTCATGCCGCGACGGTAGCATGGTGGCCGAAAGCTTCAAGCATAAGCAAAATTTCCGGCCAATACTTTCGAATGCATGTTAACCACGGCGGCTCTACGTTTCAGTGGCAACAGGCATGGCAGGCAGGTACACCAATCTGACGGAACCACGGAGCAAGCTGACGTGAGCAACTTTGAAGATGTCTTTCTTTTCGGGGCGTCGACGGCGCCGTAGCGCTCGCGATAGAGCGATTCAAGGCGGCTGGTCCAGGAATAGGCGATGCCTTCGGCGGCATCGGCCCGGCGGGGCCACTGGCGATGGCAGAAGCTCGGATCGTCGTAGCCGGTGGCCGGGTGAAAGGCAGGCTCATCGGTGAAGACGCCACGGAATTCCGGCCCGAGCGCCTGCAGATAGGGGATGTGGGTGACGCCGATGAAGGTCTGCACGGCCTCGGGGGAGAGCATATCCAGGTAGGGACGATGATTGAAGCGGGGCAGGATCCGGCAGGCGATCTCCCAGGCAACCCAGCGCTCCGTGCCCGGCGCGGGACGGGAGGTGGGATCGACGCGTTGCCCGGTTCGTCGTACATCCGAGGCGGTCTGCACCTCATAGACGGCCAGCAGTGTGGTGGATGCATCCGGCTGCAACTGCTCCGGGGTGAAGAGCAGGTAGCGAGCGCCGTGTTCCGGCTTTTCTGTCGCCAGGCCGCCCGCATAGCCGGAGGGCCAGCGATCCTCGTCGTAGAGCCAGCCGCATGCCGAGGCGGTCGGCCTCCTCGCTGACCACCTGCATGGCATTCAGCCATTCCTTGCCCATGTAAACGGGTGTGCAGCAGAACCCGAACGTGCGGAAAGGCCCCGCCAAAGCCCATCTCCTGCAGATTGCGCAGGTGTCGGCAGAGATTGTCGACCTGCAACTCACCGGCCCACACCCAGAGCGGCATGCCCCGGTACTCGGCGGGCGGGTCGCGAAAGGCATCTGCCAGTGCACTTGTGATCATGCGTCGAAGTCCGGCAGGGTGATCGGCTGGCCGCTGGCGATGGACTGGTTGGCGCCGGCGCCGATGGCGGTGCTGCGGGCGCCCTGCACGGCACTGGCCCAGATGTTGAGCGTGTCCTCGGCGGGGTAGAGATCGGCAAGCGCGGCGTCCATGATCTTGTAGTCACCGCCGCCATGCCCATCGGCGATGTTGGGCAGGCGCACCTGGTAGTCGTCTGCATCATGCGGCATGACGTGGATCGAATACTCCGCTGGCCAGTCGGTGATGCGGTAGCCTTTGCCTTTGAGCGGCTTGCCGTCGGGGCCGATGATCTGGTGCTTCTCCTGCCAGCCGGGGCTGGGCTTGTTGTCGGTGATCTTGCTCTCCAACCGGCCTTTGGTGCCGTTGATGGCGAGGTTCCAGCCCTCGTAGGGGACGGAGGCGTTGAGGCTGTAGTTGAGCAGACCGCCGTTCTTGTAGCGCACATTCACGGACATGGTGTCGTAGATGTCCACATCGTCGCCGAACGGGCAGTAGTCGCGGATGTAGCCGCGAACGCCCTTGACGCGGTAGCCGAGCTCCCGGCTCAGCTCTTCGGTGCGATCGGTGACACAGACGTCGGTGTACCAATCGCAGACCTTGGCGTGCTCGCAGGTGGAGCAGCGATGGCCTTGGTAGGGGTTCTTGCCGGCTCCGAAGAAATTGCGGTCCCCCTGCGCAAAGACCAGCGCGGGCACGTCGTCCATCCACCAGTTGGCCAGGTCGAAGTGGTGACACGCCTTGGTGATCAGCAGGCCGCCTGACTCCTGCATGAGCCGATGCCAGCGCCGGAAGTAGCTGGCGCCGTGGCCCTTGTAGTCGAGATACCAGGTCAGATCGATTGAGACGGGGCGACCGATGGCATCACCGACCACCAGCTCGCGGATCTTCGAACAGAGCGGGATGTGCCGGTAGTTGAAGGCCATGAAGATCTTGCGGTCGTTGCGCTGCTCCGCGGCTATGATTGCCTCCGCATCCTCGATGGTCGTGCAGAGCGGCTTCTCCGTCGCCACATCGCAGCCCGCGTCGAGCGCCTGGACGATGTGGCCGCAATGGTAACGCTCCGGCGTGTTGACGATGATTAGATCCGCTCGGGCCTCGGCGAGCATCCGTCCGTAGTCGTCGTAAACCATTGCCTCGGTGCCGTACACCTCGTTGGCGTCGTGGCAACGTTGGAGTTCCGGATCGCAGAGGGCGACCAGCTCGGCGGCTTCGGGGTGCTGTTCGGCGATGCCGGTCAGCCAGCTGTGGGCGCGGTGGCCAACGCCGACGATGGCGCAGCGTTTTCGTGAAGATGGCAAAGTAGACCTCCTGGTCTGGTAAGGTATCAACGGCAGAATTTCAGTGCGGTGTCCAGGGGCGCGTCATCCCCGAGCCAGACCCGGCGTCCCAGCCAGTCTTCGGTCAGCGCTTCAGTACGGGTCGAGAGATCCTGTGCGCCAGCCGTGCCCAGTGCAGGCGCTCCGTGGGGTTCAACTCAGGATTCTTGATAGCAACCATAGTGCTGGGCGGTCTCGTACATGGCGATGACATTTTCGGTGGGTGAGTTGTCCTGCAATGCGTGGGTGGGCGCGAAGCAGTAGCCGCCGCCCGGCATCATCGTCTCCAGCGTTTCCCGGCAGGTGTCGATGGTCTCCTGAACGGTGCCAGTGGCGACCGGCCCCGCCGTGCTGATGCAGCCATGAAAGGCCAGTCGATCGCCGAATGTCGCTTTCAGGTAACCGGGCGCCATGTCATGGGCCTCTGGTTGCAACGTATCGACGACGGCGATGCCGATCTCGATGAAGTCATCGAAGGCCCAACTGCTGGAGCCGCAGGAGTGGATAATCGCCGGCACGCCAAAGGAACTGGCCATGTCCACAAACTTCCGGTGAATCGGTTGCAGGTGCTTGCGGTAGACGTCGCGGCTGATGATCGGGCCGCGCTGCGTGCCCAGGTCTTCGCCGAGCCAGAGCAAGTCGACGCCACCGCTGGCTGCTTCGAGTGTGCGGCGCAGGATCTCCAGGATGATCTCGCTGCGGCGTTTGGCCAGCAGCAGTCCGGCGGGATCGTCGGTGATCAGGTCGACCATGGTCTGTTCCATGCCGCGCAGCATGCTGTTGCCGTTGATGATGTCCGGAGCTCCGCCGCTGCCAGTGAAGACGGCATACTCGGCGTGCTTGCGGCACTGATCCCGCACCGTCGAGTAATCGAAATCGTCGGGTGAGGGCATCGGCCATTCGGCGATTTCCTCCTCACTGGCATCCTGCAGGGGGAAGTCGCAGTAGTCCCAGTAGCCGCCGCTCTCGTGCTCCACCCATCGCCGATGGATGCCCCAGTCATCAACCTTGATTCCTCGCTCGGGCAGATCTGCATGAAGCTTCGGGCCAGCATACGAGACTCCGGCCGGCCGAAAGTCGACCTCCAAGCGCTGCTTGAGCTCCTCGCTGTCGTCGGCCTTCAGCCCGAAATGCTGCTTGAGCCGGGCGTCGATGCCCGGGTTGGCGGCGTAGTTGATCGGCACCCGGTCGGGCACTTGTCGGTGGATCGTCGTCAGAACACGTTCTTTGGAGGTCATGGCAGGGCCTGTGGGTTACTTGATCAGCAGGTATGCTGTGCCAGTGGCGGGCAGCTGCAGCGCTATTGTGGCGGATGTGCCGAGTTGCCTGCCGGATTCGGCCTCGACGATCGAGGTCGGCTCCCGCCCCAACAGACTCTTGCCGATCTGAATGGTGGTCTCGATCGGCTCGAGCGCCTGATTCAGCACGATCAGCAACGCGGCTTCGCCATCGGCGTGGGCGTAGCCACCAACCACGACTCGTTCGTCATCGGCAGCGACCCTGCCTTCAGGCTCCCAATAGCGCACCCAGGTCGTCGCGGGATCAAGGAAGTCGACCTCGTCCTTGAGCACCCTGAGGATATCCTGCGGAAACGTACTCATGCCGTTGGCGCTGATGCCCCATTCGTCGGCCTGCAGGTCGTGAAGCAGCACAAAGGCCATGGCGACGCGGACGATGTTCTCCCGGACGCCCGTCGGCTTGCCGTCCGTCAGGATCGGCCTGACGCGGGTGGTCACTCTGGCCTGACCGCTGGTCGTTGCGGTGAACGCGGCGAAGGTGTCCAGCGTCATGCCGGACTCGATCCAGTTCTGCGTCGGGCTGGCGTGATACATGCGACCCTCCACGAACCAGGTCGGGCCATAGGTACTGTTGTGATTGTTGCTCTGCAGGATCATCGGCGTCCGCCCCATCATCCACATGGCGGTAGCGAAGCGCCGGGTGCGTTGGTGATAGCGCAACGGGATCGCCAGCGCCTGCAACTCTCCATTCGGGCGCCGATACGCCACGCCATTCACATCGCTGGCGAGCTGCATGGCCTTGGTCGGGTAGGGAACGTAGATGTCGTTGAAGAAGCCGTTGATGTGCGAGTACTTCGCCAGCCGTACCATGTGCCAGAGGTGCGCATCCTCGTAGCTGTCATCCATGCAGACGACGATTGGGGTGAGTTCTTCATCCGTGTCCCAGAGCACCGTACCGCCTTCGTTCGTCCAGTTGCGGAAGCGGCTCTGGATCTGGGCGGTGCGGCTGAGATCCGACGATTGGATCCAGCCACTGCCGAAGGTGGCGAAGCCAGGCATGGCTGCATTCGCCCCGTAGGTGCTGCCGTAGACGATCAGCGGGCCACCGTTGCGAGCTGCTTCGGTATGCACCTTCCACTCCACCTCTCGGGCTCCTTCAGGAGCGGGTTGCAGCGCATAGACGGAGGCGACGGATCGTGGGCCTTCAGCTTCGTAGTAGAACTTGCGCAGCCCTTCAAAGTCTGCCGGCGTGTCCAGGTGAAAGCCATTGACGCCGCCGCCGTAGTAGCGCCAGCCGGCGGTATCGTGGGAGTAGGTCTTCTCCCAAAGGGCACGCCGATAGGTCGGCGGCTTGGGACGGCTGGGGGTGGCCATCAACGCAAACTCGATGCGCCGCGGCTTGCGCAGCTCCACGGGCGCGGTCACCAGGTTGAAACGCAACGCCAACTGCCCGTCCTTGCGAACCAACTCGACCAGGGCGCTGTCATCTGCCACGCTCCAGCCCTGATCCGACTCCGCCATCCAGAAGAGGCCACGGTCGTAGACGCCGGCGAAGACGATCGGCACGAAGGACGTGTGGAGTTGCGCGATGGGCGGCTGATCGCTGCTGGAATACAGCACGCCTTCGCCGTCGGGAATGCGCCCGGTGCCCTCGAAGCCGTAGGTGCGATTGAATCGGTAGAGCGTTGCTCGTTCGCTGATCGGTATGGTCAAGGTCAGGCTGTCGACCTGCACGGGATTCTCCCCGCCCAGGGTGAGAGCGATCGTGTAGAGCCCGTCGTAGTCCAGCGTCCCCTCCACCGCGATGGGAAGGGCGCCCACGGTGCCGTGACCGTGGATGCGCGCTTGATAGCCATCCACCGGTTCCAGCTCGATGTCCTGGCCGGGCACCGGGCTGGTGGCATCGACCCATTCATGACGCGTCAGCTCGGCCGGGAATCGATGCCCCGGCACCAGGTCGATGCGGGCAGTGCCGGCGCTGGCCAGACTCGCGGCCTTGCCGTCGACGGAGCCGCTCAGGGTTGCCGCGCCTCCGAGCACATCGCTGCCCTGCGACTCCATCGCCGTCGGCAGGCCGGACGGGCCAAAGGTGTAGGTGCGCCCGATCAGCGCCACGCTGTCCTCACCGCTCCGGTGGATCGGTTCCCACGGGGGAATGACCACGGCATCGAGACCCAGCTTCGTGTGCTCCCACGGCTGAACGTCGCGCACCAGCAAGCGTTCCTGCTCGTCCACCACCTGGTCATCCTTACGCAACTGGTAGGCGACCGTGTAGCGCCCCTCCGGCAACGGCGGAGCGAAGGTCAGGACGACATTGCCCTGCTTCTCGACCAGCGTCACGGTGCCGGAGGCGACAGCTTCGCCATCCGCATTGGTGACGCTGACGCGGCATTCGGTGGCGGCCTGCATCAGCTTGCCGCGCTCGAGTTCCTCGCCGCTCAGCAAATTCAGCGGAATCCGTGTGTCGACCATCGCATCGAGCTTGTGATCGTAGGGTGAGTAGACGTAATCGTAGATCGCCTCAGCCTTGCCCGAGGCGCGATGCGCTTCGATCCAATCCGCCGCTGCCGTGTCGGTGTAAGCGTCAGCGGTCTGAAAGGGGAGGATCTGGCGCAGCAACAGCGTTTCCTCGCCGTCAGCGCCTTGACAGAAGGCGCGGATGGTCATCACATTCAGCCCCTCGCCGACGGGCACGCGGGTGCGAAGCGGAAGACTGAAGGTCTCGCCGCCGATCACCTTGGCCTGCTGCCGCTTGGTGTAGAGAGTCTTGCCTTCAGCCTCGTTGCTCACCTCCAGAACGACAGCCAAGGGCTCCTCGGGTGAGCCGCTGTTGGCGATGCCGTCGCCGTCTAGGCGCAGGCTGCCGTCGCGCCTGAGTAGATGTGGGTAGGAGGCGTTGAGCTGGAAGATGGCGGGCGGAGCGGGGTCGAAAACGACTTCCGCCATCGTGTCGTACTTCTTCCAGGTGCCGCCGCCCCAGCTGCCGTAAGAGAAGCCGGCCTGGTAGACGACCTGCATGCGACCGTTACGGTTGTCCAGGCTCTCGATGTCGAGTACGTCGAAGGGGATGGCCATCTTGACGTACCACCAGGTGCCGGGGATGTGCCCGTCGTCCGTCAACACCTGTTCGATCTGGATGCGTTTGCGGTCGATCAACAGGTTTTGCCCGGGCAAGGCCTCCACGACCATCGCCCAGACGGCGCCGGCGCTGTTGAGAAAGACTTGCAGCGACGGCTTCTGGGCTGCTACAGCCAGATCCTCGAGGCTCAGGCGAAACTCCAGGTGATCGTCCTTGACGATGTTGCTGTTGTGATCGGTTAGCGTCTCGGCATGCAGGCGCAGCCCTTCTTCCGGGAGTTGGATGATCGCGCCGAGATACACATGCTCGTCGTCGTAGCCGACATGCCAGGAGGCGTCGAAACCGGGCGCCACGTGCAGGGCTTCCGGGCTGATGCCACGGGCTGGCAGCAGTGCATTCCGCAGACCGCTGACGGCCGCGCACCGCTTCCAGTGACCGCCGAAACGCCGCACCGGGAGCATGCTTGGCGGGGTCGCCAGTTTCGGCACGCGCAGGAAAGGCGTCGGCCCGGTGTGTGCCGTGTCCGCAGCGTGCGTTTCCGTTGTGGCGGAAGCCAGCATCAAGACCACCAGAAGACATGCGATGCGGATTCGGTACATGGTGGAACCGGCTTTGGCAGTCATTCGGCAGCAGGTACGACAGCGAGTGAGACATTGTCCAGCAGGATTGTGCCGGCGCCGAGCTTCGTCTTGCCGTCAGCCGTGATGGAGAAGACAAGGCCGGTCGAGGGGTGCTCCGGGATGACAACATCCACCGTGAACGCCTGCCACTCACCGGTCACCGTGATGGCATCACCCTTGCTGCCGCCCCATGGCCGCGCAACGGTCACCCGCAAGCTGTCGACGCCGACAGCCTTGGCGTGAAAGGTGGCGCGTACCGTCGTGTCGCCTTCGACTTTGCTGAAGCTGGCCATCGCGCCGGCGCGGCGCACGTCCAGCTTCGGGTTCTCGGTGGCGCTCTCTGGAATAGTCAGCTGCAGGCAGCCGCTGTTCTCCACTCCCCCCTCGGCGAGTCTCTGTAGCCACTCGGCCTGGGGTGCGTCCTTGGGTTGGTGGAGGAAGGTCGTCCAGCCCTCATGGTCGTCATTGAAATCGCTGGTGATCAGCGCCTCCTGCGCCGATGCGGCTAAGGCGAATAGTGAAAAGGCAATGCAGATAAGTGTCTTCATGGGGTTCGGGTGCTCCTGCGTGTGTGGGGGTGTTGAGGGTCAGAGTTCCGACTTGAGAAACGTCCAGATCTCGGAGCGCCAATACGCCGATGATTTGAAATCACCGGTGTAGTTGGCAACGGAATCGTTGGTATTGTTGGCCCATTTGGCGGAGCCATCAAAGCCGAGCAGGTTGAAGCCTTCAGGCGTGAGACCTTCGCCGGAATGGTTCATGAAGGTGGCGGTCGAGACCAGGTTCCAGGTCTCGCTGACCGCTATGAGATCCAGGCCCGCGGAGGCGTCGAGCTTGCCTTGGCCGCCGTTTGGGTCATACGGGCCTAGTGTGCCGTCGTGGGGTGTGAAGAGGGTGTTGGCCGTGTAAGGAAACCAGACCCGGCCACCGGCCTTCTCGAAGTTGGTGCGCATGTACGTCAGGTTCATGTTGCCCCAGTTGACATCATTGGTGGACGGGCAATACATGGTATCCATACCGTTGAGCCAGCCGCCGCCGCCGTCGCGCCAGCCCTGCATCAGGCGTCCCAGGACACCGTAGTCATCAGGGTTGTTGTACCAGCCGATATGTCCATAGTGGCGGTTGGCATTGTCATTCGCTACATCGAATCGGGCCGGCAACCGTCCGTCCTCGTCATCCGCATACATGGCATAGGCCAGGCCGACTTGCTTGAGATTGTTCATGCAGCTGGTACGGCGAGCCTTCTCCCGGGCCTGCGAGAGCACTGGCAACAGCATGCTGGCCAGGATGCCGATGATCGCAACGACGACCAGTAGCTCGATTAACGTGAAGTGGATTCTTGCCTTCATGGTGTACCTCTCTGAATGGCAGATGATTCGGCGAGTTCGAGCTTCAAGGAAACTGGCTGGATGGGACTGGGGCGACGCTTGACAGCGTTCGCCATAATCTCATGTAGCGTACGTGCAGCAACCTCCGGATCCAGCACAAAACGGTCACAGCAACGCAGGATTTCGGGCAGATGGCCAGAGTGACAGAAAAGCCCCAGACGCAGATCGGTTGGCACCCGCACTCCTGCCAGTTCCAGCTCGCGTAGCGCAGTCAGCCCAACGACGTCGTCTGTTACAACCAGAGCATCGGGCAGTGTCCGCTGCTGCAGGAGAAGCTGCACCGACTCGCGCCCTTTGCTGACCGCAGTGTCACCGTGCACGCTGATACAGTGACAGGTCACCTCCATTTTCGCGCATTCGTCAGTCGAGATCTGTTCTCGGTGATGACTGTCGATGGTGTTCCAGATCGCGACGCGACGGAGACCCTTACGGCTGTAATGTGCGAGCAACCCGCAGACAGCACCAACCACATCCAGCCTCAGGTGCTCCCGCCCCATACTTACCCAGGGGATGTTGCGGTCTTCCAGCCAGCCATGGACGCCGCGCAAGCCGCTCGGTCGCCAGACAAACGCCCCGCTGATGATGCCCCTCTCGATGTCTTCATGCAGGGAATCGGGCATATAGGCATCCGTTTCGTCGGTCGGAGTGGCGGGGCTGTTGATGATGTAGAGGCGCGGCGCCTGATGATCAGCGGGCGAATGCATGATCAGCGCCGCCAGTAGCTGATTGATGAAGGTGCGTCCACCATGACCCAGCGCATCGCTGCCGATCAAGATGGCATAGCTGCCGAGCCGTTGCCGAGCCGTGACCACCGTACCCTGAGCACGCCGCAGCCGCACCATCCCTTCGGCTGCCAATTGACGATAGGCCGTGAGCACCGTCATCCGGCTCGCGCCCGTCAACTCATCGGCAGGAGGCAGGACATCGCCATATGCAAAGTCACCGGCCCGAATGCGCAGGCGAAAGTGGTTGGCGACCTGCTCGGCCAAGGGCCGCTGATCGGTTGGTTCTCTGGTGAACTGAGTATACATGCCGTCTCCGACTAAGTTAACTATACCTTACTATATGTTAGGCTCGAAAAAATGCAAGCGACTGGTCGCCGTTTTCCCAATCTGGCTGCTGCCCTCAGCTGCCAACCAGTCTTGTGTTGCCGTGACGTCAGTAGGGACGATCAAGAATGCCTTTGGCACCACGTCCCGCTTTGTCGTCCGTTGCCAGCATCCAAGCCAGCAGTTGCATGCGCAGGGATTCGACCGTTTCTCGCGTGATGCTGCCGATCGGTCATGAAGACCAGGATGTTGGGTTTCTTGTTCATCTGGATGACATGCCGAAGTGTGTTTTCATGAGCTCGATCAAGTACGCGAAGTTCTCAAACGGGACGTCGGGCGGTACCGTGTGATCGCAACTGAGTAGAAATCCGCCGCCGTCAATGACCGGTGCCAGGCGTTCGAACTCACGCTTGATGGAGGCCTTGTCGGATGCCAGGATCCGCTTGTCGAAGCCGCCTTCCATGCGAATGTCCTGCCCGTATTCAGCCCGCAAAGCCACTGGATCCATCCCCGCGGCCACTTCGAGTGGAGCGAAGCCATTGATACCGCATTCCAGCCAGAGCGGAATGAGGCCGCGGATGTCGCCATCGCTGTCCATCAGATGGTGGTCGATCCCGTACTGACTGGTGATGGCGGTGATTCGCTCGTAGTATGGCTGCATGTACTCGCGAAACTGTGCCGGTGAGATCATGCTGCCGTTCTTGTAGGCCATGTCCTCGTGATAACCGATGCGGTCCACCTGAAAGTGCGGCAGCACCGTCTGCATGGCCTGCTCGCAGAGGGTGCAGAGCAGCTCGTTGACCTGGTGGATGAAGTTCGGTGCGTCGTAGTAAGTCATCATCAGCGTCTCAGTGCCCATGTGCTCGTTGAGGAAGGCGAAGTACATGCCACCGTTGAGCTGAACAAGGGCGTCGGCTTCGCGCTTGGCCTCGGCCTTGGCGAGCCAGTCGGGATCGATGCGGCCGGGCGTTTTCGGGGCGAGCCGTTCGCGCAGCCAGTCGATATCCTCCGGCCCCTTGATCGGGTATTCGAGGTGCTCGGACATGGACGGCCCATCGGTTTTGAAGTTGCGGCAGCGCACGCCATGGCTGTCGATCATGATGACAAACTCGTCCGTCTCCTCAAGGATCTCCTCCTCAAACCGCGGGAGCAGCATGGTGTCGACCGGCGGTGAGGCGACCGGCATCGACTCGGTGCCGAAGTAATCGTCCAGGTCGGCGCCCGCCGGCAGTCCTTCCCTCTCCCAGCGGCGGCGAGTGGCGCCAAAGACGCCGCCAGGCCGGATCAACGGCGGCCGATCGACGCTCTGGAAAGACATGAAAGCCAGGTAACGTTCCGAAACGGTCATGCCGGGCCTCGCTTTGCCCAGTCTGGCAGTGGCGGACGCGTGTCGATGATGTCCATCCCTGCCAGCCGTTGCTTTTGTTTGCGTTCGTTCAGATCATTCCAGGCAGACCAGAGCGGTACCTCAGGGATCTCCCAGTCGGCCAGGACAAGCTGTTCGTAGTGCTCGACGAGCCCGGCATACTGCGGGTACCAGGCGAGATTGAGCAGCTCGCCTGGGTCGTGCTGCAAATCGTACAGCTCGTCGATATCGTCTTCGGTATGAATGTACTTGTAGCAGTGGTCGCGCACCATGCGGCAAGGATCAAGATTGTGGTAGAACTCGCTGAAGACCTGTTCACGACCTGCGTTTCCGGTGAATGTAGGTGAGAGGTCGATACCCTCGACATGCTCGGGCACGTCGACGTCGCAGGCAGTCATCAGTGTCGGCATCAGATCCATCAGCGAGACCAGCGCGTCGCTCGACTGGCCCGCAGGGATCTGTCCCGGCCAGGAAAGGATTAACGGCACACGAATGGACGCTTCGTAAAAGCACTGCTTCTCGCAGAGGCCATGTTGGTAGAGCATCTCACCGTGGTCAGCGGTGTAAACGATGATGGTGTTGTCGGCCTGGCCACTGGCTTCGAGCGCCTGCAGCACCTTCCCCACGCAGTCGTCCAACCAGCTCACAAAGTCGCAATACATGGCCATGGAGGTGCGCACCAGCTCCTCCGGATAGTAATGGATGTCGAAGTACTCGATCCGCTCGCGCAGGCGGCGGGGAATGTGGTGGTGCTGAGCGCGGTAATCGGGCAGCTTGATGGCAGCCGGATCGTGGCGGCCGTGAAACGACGGGGACGGACACCAGGGCGTGTGCGGCGCGCGGAAGCCGCAGTAGAGGAAGAATGGCTGCTCCCCATCATGGCGCTGCAGGAAGTCGGTGCAGTCCGCGGCGATTTGGCGATCCCACATCAGCTCTTCGGCGTAGGGGAAGGCCTCGCCTTCAACATTGTCGTAGCTGGGCTCCCACATCTCCCCTTCGATGGTGCCAAGGTTGTAGCGCCGGGCGACCTCTCGACCGACCTTCTCTTCGTAATCCGAGGCGCGCATGCCCGTAGAAGCGAAGCCCATGCGCTCGCCATCTTTGTCCAGGTCGTGGTCGCCATCGAAGACGTGATAGCCCATATAGCCAGAGCCATGGGTATGCCAGCCGGCATCGCGGAAATTCTGCACCAGCGACTCGATGCCTTCGGAGAGCTGCGGCTTGAACCCCTTGCCGGAGCGATGGCGATTGTTGGGGTGGTTCCAGGCGCCGTTGGTATGCGGATAGGTGCCAGTGAGCCAGGAGACGCGGGACGGCCCACACAGCGGCGAGGTGCAGAACGCGTTGGCAAAGCGGGTGCCGCGGGCGGCGATGCCGTCGATGTGGGGTGTCTGCACGAGCGGGTGGCTGTAGCAGCCCAGCGTGGCCTGCTGGTGCTGGTCGGCCATGAGGATGAGGATGTTGGGGCGGGTCATGACGGGCAGGCTCTCCTGATACGGGTTTCGTCGGGCAGCCGATCGCCCAGGCCGAGGATTTCATGGCGCAGGCGTAGATAGATGAGATAGTGGTCGAGCGGCACGTCGGCCGGGCAATTGTGATCGAGCATCGGGATGTAACCGCCTGCGTCGACAGCCGGCTTTACCCGCATGAGCTCTGCGGCGATGGCGTCCTGCCCCTCGGTCAAACGGTACTTGTGGATGCCGCCCATCCAGACAGTACGTCCCGGATACTGCGCCTGCAGCTGGTTCACATCCATGCCAGCCTGCACTTCCAGTGGCCAGATCAGGGATACGCCGGCCTCCAGCCAGTGGGGCAGGAGCGCGTCGATATTGCCGTCGGAGTCGACGGAGATCTGGTCATAGCCGTACGCGCGCGCCAGCTCGACGACGCGCCGGTAGCGGGGCACCGCGTAGGTGGCGAAGATGGCGGGGCTGACGATAGGGCCGCTTTTGAAGCAGATGTCCTCCCAGAAATGCAGGCAGTCCAGCGGCACGCCTGCCTCGCCGAAGTAGCGGACCCGGCGCTCGGCGTCGTGGCACTGAGTCTCGAGCAGGTCCTCAAACCACTCGGGGTCGTCGTAAGGCAGCATGGCGAAGGCCTGAAAACCGAGCCAGTTGCGGGGCGTGCCGACCAGCGAGCCCAGTGAGAGGCGCACCGGCACGTCGGCTTCGCGGGCGCGCTGAAACGTCGCCTGCACGGCCGGCGAGTCGGCCGGCGGCAGCGGGCCATCGACATCGAGCCAGGCCTTCAGGCGCTCCCAGTCGTCGCGGTCGACTATCGCGGGGCGCAGCTCGTGGGGGATGGTCTTGGAGGTGCTCTTGTTCTCCTCGATGATCGAGCCATCGGCCTGGCGGCGGGTCACCGTGCGCTGGCTTTCGGCGAGGATTTCTTCCGCGAAGAGCGGCTGGCGTGGCGGCTCGATGCTCACGCAGCAGTAGTAGCGGTCGATACCAAAAGCCTCGCACCAGGCGTCGTAGTCCCGGGGATCCAGGTTCGGGTTGAGCCCTTCACGGAGCCAGCGTTCCCAGGTATCCAGCAGCGGGCCGTGGTCCATGTTCGGCGGTTGCAGGCCGGGCTCGCATCGCTTGAGCTGGCGGTAACGATCGCGAGGCGTCATTGGGCCGGCTGGGGTTGGTTGAGTTGCATTTGGGCGCGGACCGCCTGGAAGTAGGCGTCGATGGCGTCGGCGCTGAGCGCCTGCTTCAGGATGATAATCTCGTCGAGCAGCATGGGAGTGAAGTGCTCGGCCGCCCCGCCGATCGTCAGGTGGATCATGCCGTGCTCGGCGTCGATGGCGCGGCCCTCGAGCTGAATCTCGCGCCAGAGCTCGCCGTCGATGTAGACGGCGACGCTGCGACCGGTGATGACGGCGGCTGTATGGTGCCAGACGCCGGGCGTCAGGTCGACCGTTTCGCGCATGGTCAGGTCGGTGCGGGCCTCGGTATTCGCAATGCCATCGAGGTTCCAGACCTGAAGGCTGCCGGCGGGCTCCTCCAGAGCTTTCCACTGGCCTTTGCCCTTGGAGAAGTAGCTGAGATAGCCGCGCTGGCGATTGATCAGGCGCAGCCAGTTGATCCTGCCATCATCGGGGTGGGCTTCGGTGAGCGCCCACCAGAAGGAGAACGTGCGCGGCTGGTGCGGCGAGAGCTGGTCATCGCTGAGCGACCACTCCCCAGGCAGACTCCTGCCGCTGAGCGCGCCATCGGTGACCGCGGCTTCTGCTTCATCGAAGGTCTCATGGGTGATGACCAGCTCCGCCCAGGCGGGCGGCAAGTCCTGGGCAAAGACAGGCAGCAGCACAAACAACGCGAGCAGACATGTCTTCATGGGACGGACTCCAGTGGGTCTGGTCATGGAAACTATTGCCCGTCGTCCGGCAAGATTTCCAGCATGGTTGCATCGTAGCCGAGGATGCGGAATCGCACGCCCTCCGGCAACTCGGGGAATTTGTCCTCCATGCTGAAGGCGTCCTGGATGGTCGCATTGGCGTCGAAGCCAAAGCTCTCCGGGCGGACCTGCCCCTGCCAGAAAACTGGCGTCGGCGCGTAGTTGACGAAGGTGATGAGCGCCTTCTCGCCGGGAATATAGTGGGCAATCCAGTACACCTCCGGATGGCCGCCGCTGACCGGCGCCGGATCAACTTCGTCCCAGTAGCGCATAACCTTGGTCCGCGGGTCGCGAAGCATCTCCACGACAGGGCGCAGCAGCGAGCCGCCGGCTTCGCCACAGGGGTGGTAGACATCGTGGACGAGCAGACAGCCCGTGAACGAGCGCGGAATCAGGTACGGATCCTTCTTCTCGAAATCGCGCGCATTGAGGACCGTGGGCCAGACACCGGTGAGCTCGCCGCTGGTGGCCATGCGCGTGTACTCGATGACGTGGCGAGTCTGGAATGGCCCCTCGCTCATCTTCCACTCGAGGTCGAGCTGCTTGGTGGCGAAGCCGTAGACCGGCAGGATGACCGTGGAGGTCATGTGCGGGTAGGTCAGCGGCTCCATACCGCGAATGCACATGTGATTGAAAGTGCGCTTGACCAACTCGCGCAGGCCCCAGATGCCGGTCGATGGGCGGATGCTGCCGTCGGGCAGCTCGTAGGCGAAGGTGTGTTCGGTGTTGTAGCTGCCCTGCAGGAACATGTTGTCCCAGTAGACACCGTGGTTGCGGGCGAGGTCGAAGGACTTGTCGTACCAGTAGATGTGGAAGTCCATGAAGTCGTCGGTCGGGACGATGAGGATCTGCTGGTTGTTCTCGCGGCCGATCTGCTTGAAGTCGACGCGCCAGTCGCTCAGGTACCATTCATCCTGAAAGGTCAGGAATTCTTCTTCCAGCAGGTGGCAGGCGCGGTTCCAGTAGAAGATCATCTTCTTGTCGTACCGCGTGGACTTGCCGAGATTGTGGCGCATGACACGCTCCCACCATTCCGCCTGCGGCTCGCCGCGCCACTCGACGCCGAAGGAACCGACATACGGCAGGTAGCGGTCGAAGACCTCCTGCATCTCCGCTTCACTGAGCGGGCCATGCTCGTTGGCCTTGGCGAGCTTCTCCCAGACGAGCGTGTCGCGCATCGGCGGGTAGGCGGAGAAGGCAGCGGTGTAGGAGCCCCAGTTGATGCTGGTCAGCACCCAGGTCCAGTCTTCCCGGAAGCGCCGGAAGCGGTTCTTGTGTTGGCGCGGTTTCACCGGCGCTGCCTGCAGGCCGAAGGTCAGCGTCCGCGGTTCGTCGATGACGATCGGCAGATTCACCAGGTGGACGCGCATGACCACCGCATCGCCATCCCGCTCGATGGTCAGGTTGGGCGTCTCGGGGTTCCATCTCCAGTTGTAGTCGTTGGCGGTGAACCAGGTCAGCCCGCGGGCCTCGGAGGCAAGCAGCGCCAGCGTGCAGAAATTCTTCGGGATATCACGGTTGAGTAACTGCTCGGCGGTCCAGATCTCACCCTGTTTTTCGGGCAGCGTGATGTTGACGGTGTTGCGCAGTCCGTCTGCCATGGCGTGCAGCATGGTGGCATGCTCTGCCTGCATGGGGATTTCCAGCACCAGGCCATCGAGGGACTGTCCGGCAGAGCTGTTGAGCGTCAGATCGACGCGCATCATACCGTCCACTTCCATGGTCAGATCCGCCACGGCATCGAGGCTACCAGCCCGGAATGGCACCCGCGCCTTCACTTCGTTTTCTTTACGCGAAAGCACCTTGAGTTCGCCCGGCTGCACCGCGGCGTTCTTGCCGTCCAAGGTGACGACGTAGCGCATCGGCGCGGCCAGCAGCTCCTTCTTCGCGCCTGTGTTCTGCGCTTCCGCCACGACGCTGTCCCACAGGCCGACGCCGTTGATGGCGTGCTCGCGCATGACGCTGCGGACGGTGGTGCCATCCACCTCCAGCGGCGTGAAGGGCGCGAAGGCCTTGTCGGTGATCCCGTAGCCCATGCCTTCCCAGGGGAAGCGGTGGCGGATGAAGCTCTGCACCACCTCATCCTCGGGTACGTTGACGCCGGTCGCCTGGAGGGCGATCTCGTAGTCGCCCTCGAGCTTCGGCAGCGTCACCCACAGCTCCTGGCGGCCGTCGACCAGGTTGTCGAACGCCACGGTCATCACCGTTTCGCCGCCCTGCTTGCGGACCTCCGCGGTGAGTGTTTCGAGGGTGGCGTCGTCGGGCAGGTTGGTTGCGTCGGCCTCGATGCGCAGGCGGTTCTGCGAGGGATGATAGGCGAAGCGGAAGTCGAGCGGCAGGAGCTCGATGTATTCGGTGACCCACTGGTAGGCGCCGATGGCCTTCCAGTCAGCGCCGTGCTCGAAACGGACGACGTCGCCGCTCTCGTCGGTGACCTTTACGTCGAGGTGCCACTCGCGGGCAGTCGTGTCGTTCTCCTTGAGCACCAGCTCGCGGGTTTCGCCAGCGGGCACGGTCAGCGTCTCTTCGGCGACGACGGAGGGCATGCTATCGCGGGCGGCCTCCATGCGGGCCTTGAGCGTGGAGGCCGTGCCGCCAGGGTTGTAGACGCTCAGCGCATAGTGCACATCGCCCTTGTAGCGCTCACCGCGGTTATGCAGAGAGATGACGGGCACCTGCTCGGCGACCACGTTCACCAAGGTGGTGCCCATGAATGCCTGCATCCAGGGTCGCTTCCAGTTGCGCCAGAGGTCGATGCTCCAGACGCCCTTGGTGATGTCGCGGTCAGGCTCGAGATCGGCCACGGGGATCGCCATTTCGCAGTGCCAGGCGTCGTCGTGCAGCTTGCTGACGCTTTGCCAATCGGCCTTCCAGCTGGTGTCATTCTTGACCGTACCGCGTCCGAGCATTCGGGCGAAGACGTGCTCCAGCGGGTTGGTCATGAACTGGTAGCGCCGGCCGTTCTGGTTCAGGGGCCCAGGATCGAGCCACACCTCGATGCTGTCATCATGGATCATCGCCGCGGTGTCCTTCTCGACAAGCGTCATCAGGCCACCGTCTGCCGGCAGTTGCGACCAAACCGCGAGGTAGAAGTGCCTCCGCGTCGCCATGATGTAGGCACGCGCCATTCGCGGGTCGGAGCCAAAGCCGTCAACACGACTTGCCGCCTGCCATTCAGCGTCGTCGATCACCCCATCGAGCATCGGCGCCTGCTCCGCGAGTGGCAGGATCAGGCGGTTCTGGGGCTCGGACGAGTCGGCGCCAAAGACCGGCAGGCACGCCATGATCAGGAGATGGAAGGGCAGTAGCAGGCGAAGATTCATAGAGGGGTTCCTTTTGGTCAACGGGACAGACTGGGATTGGGCTTGAGCTGGTGGCGCTGAATCCCTATTTCGGGTGCTTGCCGAAGAAGTGCTGGTTGTGCGGCTCGCTGTTCCAGCCGGCAGCCGTCCAGTAGCGCACTTCACCTTCCTGGTGCGAGGCCACATGTCCGTCAATGAAGCTGAGGCTGACGCTGCCCAGGTGTCGCGGAAAGAAACCTGCGCCATGATCCGGCCAGATGCTGGTACCGGGATTGATGCGGATGAGCTGTCCCGCGCTACTGTTTCCCGGGGTGTCGTCGTTGCGGGTTGCCGAATCAGCGGCATAGACGAGTAGTTCCGGATAGCCAAAGCTTGAGAGGCGATGCCACATCGCCTCATTGAACGCGCCACCCTGGATGCCGATCGACTGAATCAGCGCCATATAGGCTCCTGTATTGGCGAAAGGCTCCGTCTCGGTCAGGTCGCGCCCTTGCCCGCGGGTGGGGGAATCGGGGCAGATCCACATCTCCCACTGCCAAGCCGTGTGTTCCGCCAGCTCTTCGTGCCAGTACCGTTGATTGGTGCTGGCATTGCGCCACGGCGGCGTGAAGCCATCCGCGGCATCGGCATAGAGCGCCTGGGCCATGGCGATCTGCTTCATATTTCCCTGGCAGGAGGTCTTGCGAGCGCTTTCTCGCGCCCGAGTCAGGGCCGGCAGCAGCATGCTGGCCAGAATGGCAATGATAGCCACCACGACCAGTAATTCGATGAGTGTAAAACGGCAGGTTCTGGCTATGCGATGCATCAGCGGACCTCTTGAGATGAGCGGTTATGGACGGACCTGTGGCGCGTGCCTTGATCGGTCGGCACGATGAGGTGAAATTCAGCCTCGGTGTGGAGTCGCCGGCGCGATGGCCGGTCCTGCAGTTGCAGCAGCATCTGCCCCATGATTTCAGCACAGATGCGTGGATCGATCTCGACGCGGGCGTGGGGGAAGGGCATCGTGGGCGTGACGCGAGCGCTGCTCTTGGCGACTACCTGCAGGTCCTCGGGCACGCCGATACCGATCTCGCCGAGTGCGGTGGCGACGTCCAGAAGCAGGTTGTCGTCGGCGACGATAAGGCCGTCGGGCTTATCGCGGCGGCTCATCCAGATTTCGCGCAGCTCCTCCCAGCCGGCGCCGGGCCAGGCGGGATGCAGGTCGGTGCGCACCCAGGCATCGGGCATGATCACATGGTCGGGCAGCCACGCGCGCATCTCGTCGACCAGGTCGTGCGGAGCCCCGCCCGGGTGATGCTCCTCCTCCCAACCCAGTAGTGCCAGTCGCCGACACCCACGGTCGTGCAGGTAATGCGCCGCCACCTTCAGCATTTCCTGATGCGGCACGATACAGGCATGCGCATAATCGCTGGTGCGCCCCACGAGCGGCACACCGGCGCGCTCGCACTGCGGCTCCAGCCACTCTGCACTACGAGTGCCTGTGAGCGCGATCACGCCGGAGAGCTGGTGATGCTTCAGATCGTGCTGCAGGATCGGATCGCAGACCGCTGCTGCGGTGTCTCCGGGACGGCTGTGGCCGAGGTACAGGCGCGTGGCCTGCCCCTCGCGGGCAAAGAACTCGCGCAATTCATGGGTCAGGACTCGAAAGAAGAGGCCCGAGTGAGGGTGTGTCAGGTCGAGGCTTGAAAAGATTCCCACAGCACGCGTCTGTCTGGTGTCCAGTGCGTAGGTGCCGCTGCCCTGTCGCCGTTCGATCAGCCCTTCCTGTACCAGCAGCGTCAGCGCCTCCCGCACCTTCGTCAGGCTGCCGCCGAGCTCCGCCACCAGCGCTGTCTCGGCAGGCAACCTGTCTCCCGGCTTCAGGTTTGAGATGAGCCGACGAAGCCGACTTGCCATCCGTAGGCTGAGTGAATCCCCGGCGGTGACCATATCAGCATGCTTCTCCTTCTTCGATAAAGTACGTATCGGAATATATGTAATAACTGCGGCGATTGCAAGAAGTCCGATACTTAATTTTTTTTCAGGAGGCCCTAAAGAGAGGCAGCGACGCCCCACTGGATGTCGTCCTGGGGGGTGACGACCCGTGCCCAGTCGCAGATGTACTTGTAGTCCTCTTTGCGGGCTTCCTGGACGGCCTGAATGCGCTCGGTCGACCAGCCGTCGGCCTGGAGGTCGGCCAGCAGGGAGGCGATGAGCTCGGCGCAGGTGGGATCGCGGCGCAGTTGTGGATCTCGTCGGGATCCTCTTCCAGGTTGAACAGCTCAATGTCGATCTCGCGCCCCGGGAACCAGTTCAGCTTCCACTGCCCCCTGCGGATCATGCGGGCGGGTTTGCCATCGCCCGCGATCTGCTCGGCAAGCACGTGCGCCGGCCAGTCGGCATCCGCCTTGCCGGTCAATGCCGACCACAGGGAGCGCCCCGCGCAGTCCGGCAGCGGCACGGCACCACCGGCTTCGAGGATCGTGGCGGTGAGGTCGACCTCGACGATGCCCGCCGGCATGCGCCCAGAGGCGGAGACGATTGCGGGCACTTTGGCGGCAGTGTCATAAAAGACGCACTTCGCCCACAGGCGGTGATCGCCAACCGCTACGGCAACGGCCGTGCCGTGCTGGCAGGCACCGAAGTCTTCCGGCAGTACTCCCTCGACCCGCAAGCGGCCATGACGGCTCTGCTGCGACGCGAGATTCGCGCCTCCGGCGTCCGCCCCACGGCGATCGTCAACGGGGACGTTACCAACATCGAGGTCTCACGCCTTACCGGTCCCGGCGGGCTGCTGGTGTTGATCACCAACCATAATCCGTATGAGGTTGCATTCAACATCGACCTGCCGGACAGCGGCCCCTGGATCGACCTGGAGACCAATCGACTGCGCGATCTGAGTGGGATGCTGCACATGGCCGCTGAAAGCACCATTGCGGTGAAGGAGCAGCCACCATGCGAATAACCTGGCTTGGACAAGGCGGTTTCATCTTCGAGCACGATCACTGCCGGCTGGCAGTCGACCCGTACCTCAGCGACAGTCTGGCAACCCGGGGATTTGAACGCAGCTTCCCGCCGCCGCTCGTTCCCGAAGCGCTGAACGCCGATGCCATTGTCTGCACCCATGACCATGGCGACCACTTCGATCCCGACAGCGTGTTGCCGGCGGTGGCGTCGCGGCCGGGCACCACCGTGATGGGGCCGGCGAGCGTGGTCAAACACGGCGCCGCCCTCGGACTGGCGGTGCGGCAACTGGCGCCCGGAAATCCGCCGGCCATCGCCGGGCCGTTCACGCTGCGCGCCGTCGCGGCCCATCACTCCGATCCGGCAGCCATCGGCCTGATCGTCGAAGTCGCCGCCCAACGCCTCTACCTGACCGGCGACACCACCTGCGTCGATGATCTGCCCGCCGCCGCGCTGGCTTTCGGTCCCGTCGACCTGCTCCTGATCTGCATCAATGGCAAACTTGGCAATATGACGGCCGAGGACGCCGTAAAGGTTACTGAAATCATCCGCCCGCGCCTGGCCATCCCCATGCACTACGGCATGTTCCCAGTCAACACCGCCGATCCGCGGAGCTTTCTTGAGCCGGTGCGTAAACTGGGTATCGCCGCCCGCGAACTCCCCTTGGGCGCTCCAGTGCCGATCCTGCCGTTCCGGGGCATCGTGCCGCCAGTCATCACCCCCTTGGATGCCGATGAAACCCTCAACGAAGCAGCCTTTCGAACCCTTCTGGCAAGCCTGGCCGCGGCCGATCTCCCCGCGTTGTTCCTGTGCGGCACCGCCGGGCTGGGGCCGGCCTTGACTGACGCGGTCTATGCCCGAGTATTGGACGTCGCGGTGGACGCTGTCGGTAGTCGCATCCCGTTGCTTGCCGGGGTCATGGAGCCCTCGACCGGGCGCGCCATTGCTCGCCTGAGACTGGCCGCGGCCGCCGGGATTCGCCACGCCGTGGTCAGCGTCCCCTATTTCTTCGCCCCTCGTTCGGCGGCGGAGTTCACCACCCATTTCGAGGCCTGCGCGGCGGCGACCCTGATGACGATCCTGCCCTACAACCTGCCCCAGTACACCCACGCCACCATTCCAACCGAGGTCATCCTCGACCTTTGGCGGCGCGGCCTGATCGGCGGCATTAAGGAAAGCTCCGGCGATGCGCAATACTTCGCCGACCTGTGCGGCGGCGCCGCCACCGAGGGATTGCCGGTCTTCCAGGGCAACCGCCCAGAATTCGCCCCCTTGGTCGTACAAGGCGCCGCGGGCGCCGTACCGGTGCCGGCCAATGCCGAGCCCAGGCTCTTTGCACGCGCGTGGCAGGCCGCGGCAGCCGGCGAACCGGCATGCGTGGCGCTGCAGGCACAGACCGACGATTGTGGAACCAGCTTGTCCAAGGTGCTGACTTCCTCTCCGGCACGCTGAAGCGCTTGCAGGCCGCGGGCATTGACGGCTGCCACTTGCCGAGGCCATGGCAAGCATAACCTGTTCCGACACGGGCGAAAAAGGGTCAACTTTCAGGACTTTACAGGTCAGAGCAAGTGCACACTGTCAGGATGGGGGACAACTGTCGCTATTCGTCTTCGGTGCTGTAGTGCGGGTCCTCCTCATCGTAGTGATGCAGTTTGAGGAACCACTTTTCGGCGGCAAAGACGAGCGCCAGACCGCCCAGGGAAATCCATACGATGAACATGTCGGCTTGTGCTTTCACCCATAGGAACGCAGCCAGCACCACGACATCGAGAACGATTGCGGTCAGTAGCACCCAGCTCTTTGCCCCTACCTCTTCGCGCAGATGCGTGAAGACCCCCCAATGAATGAAGACATCCATAACGATATAGAAGACCGCGCCGATGGAGGCAATGCGGCTGAGGTCGAAAAGGACAGTCAACACCATGGCGATGACGATGGTGAAGACAAGTGTGTGCCGCTGCAGGTTGCCGGGCAGGCGGAAATGGCGATGAGGCACCAGTTGCATGGATGTCAGCATCGCCAGCATCCGGGAGACGGCGAAGACGCTGGCAATGACGCCGGAGACGGTCGCCACGATCGCAAAGGCGACGGTGAACCAGGCCCCATACTCGCCGAAGGCGGGGCGCGAAGCTTCGGCAAGGGAATAGTTCTTGGCTTTGACGATCTCTTCGATCGACAGGTTGGCGCCGACAGCAAAGGCGACCAGGACATACAGCACCACGCAGATGGAGATGGAAAGGATAATCGCTCGACCCACGTTCTTCTTCGCATTCTTCAGCTCGCCGCCGCTGTTGGTGATCGTGGTGAAGCCTTTATAGCCGAGGATGCCAAGGGCCACCGCCCCAAGGAAACTGGTGATGCCAGAGCGTTCCGGCGACGCAGACAGGCTCTCGAAGGACCATCCGGTCGCCCATAGACCACCAACCGCCAGAACGGCCAGTCCCGCGATCTTCACGAAGGCCATGACGAACGAAAAGGTCTGGATGAACTGGTTGCTCAGGATGTTCATCAGGAACGCAACCAGCAGCAGGCCGACACCCAGCGCGGGCACCAGCCAGCTCGTGTCGCCTGCGTCGAAGAGCTGCAGGACGTAGGTTCCGAAGGTTCGGGCTACCAGGCTCTCGTTGATGACCATGGAAAAGTACATCAGCAGCGCACAGGCGCCGGTCATCAGGCCGCGCCCGTAAGCTTGCTTGAGAAACATGGCGATACCCCCGGCGGAAGGATATTTCTGCGCCAGCTTGACATAGCTGTAGGCACTGAAACCGGCGACCCCGCCGGCGACCAGAAAGGCCAGCGGAAACCAACTGCCCGTGAGCTCGGCCATCTGCCCGGTCAGGGCGAAGATGCCCGCGCCGATCATGACACCGGTGCCCATGGAGACCGCTCCCCAAAGGCTCAGGGAATCTTTCTGCTTGGTGTGCTCGTGTTGGTTCATGTATGGATAATCACCTTGGATCGCTGCACATGAAAATATCCGGTAGAGTTCCAGTGCATCCTTCCTCTACTCTGTGCCGGGTTCTTACGGATTGCCAATGGGGCTCTTCCAGCAACGGCAAACTGACCGTCGGCAGCCTCAATCGGGTGGACGACGCGACGGGTTTGCATTCTGCGCGACGTTCCACGCGGAAGCGTCAAGACGGCAAGTCGTGTAGACCTTCACATTTGCGGCGGCCGGGGGCTTAGCCGTAGCTTAATCTAAACCGCAACTGAGCCTGCAGGCCCAGCGCGATCACATGTTCAACACTTTAGTCCCCCCAAAAGCGCTATGAAACCCAACTTTTCCGTCTCTCGAAAAGACTTTCTCAAGGGTGTCGGTGCAGGTGTGTTCGTCGCTGGCGTCAGCACCATGTTTCCGCTGCCGCTCTGGGCGCAGTCCCGCCAACAGGAGCCCGGTATCCTGCCGCCGACCCAGAGCCGTTACGATCTGACCATCGGCTATGAACCCTTTGTGGTGGATGGGCGTGAAGACACCGCCACCGCCATCAACGGCACCGTCCCCGGCCCGCTCGTGCACCTGCGCGAGGGCGATGAGGTGATCTTGAACGTGACCAGCGAGCTATGGGACACGGAGCATGCCTCCATCCACTGGCACGGCATCCTGGTGCCCTTCCGCATGGATGGCGTTCCTGGCATCAACTTCAATGGCATTCAGCCGGGGGAAACCTACGAGTACAAGTACCGCGTGAAGCAGGCGGGAACTTACTGGTACCACAGCCACTCCCGCTTTCAGGAGCAGACGGGCACCTACGGGCCGCTGCTCATCGAGCCGAAGGACGGCGAGCAGGTCAGCTACGACCGCGACTACCCGATCGTCCTCTCCGACTGGTCCTTTGAGAACCCCGAGAAGATCTTCCGCCACATCAATCTCAAGGGCCACTACTACAACTTCCAGAACCGCACGGTCTGGGACTTCTACGAGGACGTGAAGCAGCGGGGCTTCAAGGATACCGTCGCCGACCGCTTGGCCTGGGGGAAGATGCGCATGAGCCCCGTGGACCTGGCCGACGTGACCGGCTCCACCTACACCTTCCTCATGAACGGCCGGGCGCCCGGCGCAAACTGGAGTGCTTTCTTCAACCCCGGCGAGACGATCCGCCTGCGGTTCATCAATGCCTCCACCATGACCACCTTCGATGTCCGCCTGCCGGGCCTGGATATGCAGGTGATCATGGCTGACGGCAAGTACGTGAGCCCCGTCGACGTGCACGAGTTCCGCATCGGCGTGGCCGAGACCTTCGACGTGCTCGTTCGTCCGACGGCCGACCAGCCCTTCACCATCTTCGCCGAGTCGCTGGACCGCAGCGGCTATGCCCGCGGCACGCTGACGCCCGAGTACGGGCAGGAAGCGCCGGTGCCGGAACTGCGCCCGCGCCCGACGCGGCGCCTGGAGGATATCGGCATGGGCATGATGGACGACCAGATGCTCGGCTCCGTCTCCGAAGAGCGCAAGCACAAGATGCAGCAGCGTGACCCGGATGATGACGCCGACGTCCCCGGCCCCAACGGCCCGAAGCCCTTTGTGGCGAAGAAGACCAAGTCGAATGTGGCTATGGTCATCAAGCATCCCAAACGCCGGCTGCATGAGCCGGGGATCGGCCTCGGCGACGATGGCTGGCGGGTACTGACCTACAAGGACCTCGTCTCCACCGAGCCGCAGAAGTACGCGGAAACGGCGGACCGCGAGATCACCGTCAATATCACTGCCAACATGGAGCGCTACACCTTCTCCTTCGACGGCAAGAAGTTCAGCGAGCAGCCGGGGCCGTGGCTCTTCCGCCACAACGAGCGGTTGCGCATGTGGATGGTCAACCACACCATGATGGAGCACCCGATCCACCTGCACGGCATGTGGATGCAACTGGAGAACGGGCACGAGGACCTGCCCTTCAAGCACACCGTGCTCATCAAACCCGGGGAGGTCCTCTCGGTGCTGATCACGCCCATCGAGAAGGGCGACTGGGCCTTCCACTGCCACCTCCTCTACCACATGGAAGCGGGCATGTTCCAAGTCGTGAGGGTCGCATGATGAACTACACACTGCACACACTGATCATTCTCTCGCTCATCGCCTGCACCCAGTTGCTGGCGGACGATCTGGAGCGGCCGCTGGCGGACCCGGAAGACCGTGAGTTTCCCGAAGGCTATGAGGACGTCTCCACCGATCCGCAGACCGGTCAGATGATCCAGAAGCACGTCAAACGCCACGAATCCGCTCCCCAGGAGAACTTCAACATCCAGCCGGTGCACGACAACGAGCCGTTCTGGACGCTCATGGGCGACCGGCTGGAGTACCACTGGAAGGAAGGCAAGGACGCCACCGTCTGGGACCTGAGCGCCTGGTACGGCGGCGACTACAACAAACTCTACCTGGAAAGCGAGGGCCACTACGTTCCCGCTGATGATGAGTTCGAGGAGTTCACCATCGAGGCCTTCTACGGGCGCAACATCGCCAGCTTCTGGGACGTCAAGATAGGTGTCCGCCATGACTTGGAGCCGAATCCGGAGCGCACCTTCGCGGCGGTCGGCTTCGAGGGGATGGCGCCGCAGTGGTGGGAGGTCGAGGCCACCGCCTACGTTAGTGAAGACGGCGACGCCTCCATCTCCTTCGAGGCCGAGTACGACCTGCGCATCACCCAGCGGCTCTTCCTGCAGCCCCGCGTGGAGACCGAGCTGTCGGCGCAGGAAGTCGAGGCGTACGACGTCGGCCAGGGCTTCACCGGCATCACCGCCGGGCTGCGTCTGCGCTACGAGATCTGGCGCGAGTTCGCCCCCTACATCGGCGTCTCCTGGAGCCGCAAGCTTGGCGAGACGGCCGATCTCGTCGAGGCCAGCGGCGGCGATATCGAGAGCGTCTCCTGGATCGTCGGCATCCGCTTCTGGTTCTGACGGACGCTGCTGCTCATTCCTAATACCCGTCTCATTGACCTCCGACGGGCTGCGTTCCCGCGCCCACGCGTCCCCGCGTCCGGCCATGCGACAAAATAGACTCAGCGAAGTCTTGACGTAGCGACAGAATAGACGTACAATACAGGGTGTCCTTCATGCAGCAGAACCGGACAACTGGGAAACAGGACGATGAAGACGCTTCCGTTTCAGATCAACAGGCATGCGCCGGACCCGCTCAACGAACAGGTCGTGAATGGACTGACGGCCGCCGTGCGCAACGGTTATCTGAAGCCCGGTGAGCGCTTACCCTCTATCGATGGCCTGGCGGAAGAGCTGGCGGTCGGCACCCAGACGGTGCGCAAGGCGCTGAAAAAGCTGTCCGATCAGGGCGACCTCGTGGTGCGCCCCCGGCAGGGCATTGTGGTGGCTGATCGGCGCAAGACCTGGTTCACCAAGCACGTGGTACATCTGCGCTTTGGCGGCGCCGGGTACTATTTCAACGCCAAGCATCAGCGCTTCGAATCTGTACTTCTGGAGAAGCAGGTTCGCACCACGGGCGTGCGGATCTGCGAGGAAGAATTTCGTGCAGGGCTGCCGCATCTGAAACTCATTCTGGACTCGCAGCCGGTCGACCTGGTCTTCCTGGACGGACCGTCCGGAGGATTACTCCATGAACTGCACAAACGGCAAATTCCCTTCGTGGTCGCGGAGGAGGATCCGGAGCCCCTCGGGGCGCTTGCCGGAGTGGCGACCGATCGTTCAGCGGCGTATGAGCAATTGATCGCTCACTTTTCTGCCGGCGGTACGGAGCATCTCTGCGTAGTTGGCAACCGTGCCCGGCACGGAGAGGCGGTGCACGCCATGGCCATAGAGGCGGGCATCAAATGCAGCCTGCTCGAACAACCCGAGAACGACCGTAGCTTTTTTGGTGAAACGCCCGCCGAGCGCCACGGCTACCAACTGGTTCAGCGGCTGCTCTGTCAGACAACGCCCTTGCCGGACACCATTTTCTTTCACGACGACTATCTCGCCAGAGGGGGCTACCTGGCTTTAGTGGAGGCAGGAATTCGCATCCCGGACAACATGCAACTCGCCACCGTCGTCAACCGGGGGCACTGCCCGTTTTTCGCCAAGGTCCCGACGCGTATCGAGATCGACCCGGAACGAGACGGCGAAACCACCGCGGCCATCATCATGCAGCTGCTGAAGGGCGAGAAACCCGTCCCGGCGGGAGCCACCCTCGGCGCCATCTTTGTCCCTGGCAAAACCACCCGAACTCCTGAGTCAACCCAAACCACGAATGGAGCTTGAATCCATGAATCGCCTCAGACACCGTCGCAGCCGCTTCACGTTAATAGAACTGCTCGTCGTCGTGGCGATTATCGCCATTCTCGCCTCTCTGCTCTTGCCGGCGCTCAGCTCAGCCAGGGAGCGAGCTCGCCTGACCGCCTGCCTGAGCAATCAGAAGCAGATCGGGCTGGCGGCCTATATCTACGCAGACGACTTCGATGACTGGCTGCCGCCAAAGGCAGACAAGCACTGGTGGCAGATGGGGCGGGCGTGGCCAAAAAACTGGTTTGGCAACGAGGAAGGCATCAATCGCGAGGTATTGGCTTGCCCCAGTGGCTCCGGCGAACAGGCGCTATACGGCAGCCATTACTACTGGGCGGGCGGGGGCTTTGCCGACGGTCATTCCGGGCCGCCACCTACTGACTGGCCCCAGTTTTATCACGGCATTCGCCTGAATCAGTTGATGTTGCCGGAGCGCTGGGGGCTGGCGGCAGATCTGATGACCTACGGTGGCTCCTGGATCACGCTCAACTCTACCTGGAATGCCCAATACTGGGGCCAGAACCATACACGAGGCATGAATCTCCTTCTCGGCGATGGATCGGTCGACTTCTATGCCTATTCCGGCCTCGCCCCACTGGGCGTGGTGTACTGGCCCAAAGAGCTCCCATGGCATGCACAAAATGCAGCTTACCATGCCTACTGGCCGCCCCACAGAAACAACAATCTGGTATCGAACTACGATAACGCCATCATCGTCGCCAATTTCTGGCAACCCTGAAGATCCCAGACACAGACTTCAACACGTCTACTCCCTATCAATGCCCTTATGCGTACCAGCTATTGAGGAAACTGATGGTCAAGAAAATCATGATCCTTGGCGTTGTAATCGTCTCAACCATAGCCCAATCAGCTGAAATCGCCTTCAGCATCCAGGAGCCCTTTGGCTTGGAATGGGGGCCCGATCGAGTTACCCATACCGTTGAATTCCTCAAGGGAGAGGTGAGTCCCGCCGGAGTGGCTTTGCGCGATGCGGCGGGGGTACCGGTCCCGATCCAACTCAGCGAGATCGACTACTGGCCCGACGACAAGACCGTGAAGCGGGCGCAGGTCTCCTTCATGGCGTCGCTGGCACCCGACGAGAACGCGACCTGGCGCCTGACGGCCGGCATGGAAAAGATCCAGCAACCCACCACTCCACTGCGCGTCGAGCGCAAGGGCGAGCTGATCGAACTGAGCAACGGTAAAACCGGCATCCGCCTGATTGGCGGAAGCAAGACATTCAACCAGCCGATTGCCGGCGACCAACTTCCCGCGCCCATTCAGGGCGTGCGTCTGCCCAATGGTACCTGGATTGGCAAAGGCTGGTGGGAGACGGATATCGCCTGTACCGGATTCCAAGCCGAGATCACCGCCAGCGGCCCCGTCTTCGCTCGGGCGGAGATCCGCTACGAGTTCGAGGGCGGCAGGTACTATGCCGCCACAGTCGAGCTGAACGTGGGTCAGGATCTGGCGATCATCACCGAAGCCTACAACCTGTCCGAGGGCCAGCGGTACCCCATGAGCGGGATCGACGGCATGCGATCCGACCAGCTGTATGCCTATGTCTTGCCCGACTTCGAGACGCCCGACAAGGCGCTGATGTGGGACTGGTGGGGCCAGACCATGGCCAGGCTGCCGACACCCAACGCCTACTGCTTCTCATTCGCCGAGGGGCTTCAGCCCGACAGCGCTGATTTCCATGGCCGCAGTCAGTATGGCCATCTCAAGCAGGGGGATGGCGGTTTGACTCATGACAAGGACGGCCGATTTGCCTATCTCAACGCCTATCTCCAGTGGGGCGATGAAGAAACGCTTTACCTCGGCCTCTGGAATGCACAAGCACCTGCTCAGCAGCTCGCCATCGTCGGCCTGCGCGCCAGCGAGTGGCTGCATCCGGATATCGATCCACATCCCAGCACCATCATCAATCAGTACGTACAGACCAATTGCCCGACCTTCCAGCGCCTCGCCTCCGGCGATACCTGGATGCGCGCCCCCGTCTGCCTCGGCAAGCGCGTCTTTGGCATCGGCGGTGTCGAGCGGACACTGGCGAAGCAGGTCCTGCCCGAACGTCATGGTCCAGTCGTTACAGAACAAGAGCAATGGGGCTCGAACCTGATGCTGCGCCACGTCCGCCTCGGTAGCGTCCAATTGGACAACGTCCGCAACTGGACAGTGTGGTACGACGAGCCCGGCAAGTACCCACGCATGTATGTACCCGCCGGCGATCGCGCCCGATACGAATCCCGCAAGCAACGCAAACCGCTGGCGGAAGTCGAGAACGAGCTCGCCGCACGGCAGGAGCCGACGGCAGCGGATCGGAAGGCCGTAACCGATGCCATCGCCAAGCTCCGCCAGACGGTGCAGCACTTTGCTCAGGTCGCCTATGGGCATATGGACTTTGGCATCAACGAAGGGCTGATCGCCAATGCTGCCGAGGATGCGCTGGCTTCGCCGGCCTGCACCCCCGAGCAGGCGCGGGACATCCGTCGCTGGTTGGCAGCCATCGTATATCAGGCGATGAATCCGGACTATGTCCCGCCGCGCACCGCCGGCTTCGCCTGGGGCTCGGCCAACATGATGGCGCAGGTGCAATGCCGCGCCTGCTACCTTGTCGCGCTTCTGCCCAACCACCCGATGGCGAAAGCGTGGCGCGAGCAACTCGCGCATGTCATCACCCTTTACGTTGAAGACCAGATCAACGAGGCCGGTGCGACGCTTGAATGCCCCCATTACGGCCAGATGGCGATCAGCATGCCGGCGCATGCGCTGGCGGCTCTGGCCAATGGCACCGACCTCGACATCAGCCGCGCCGAGCAACGCCTGCGTGCCGCCGCCCTTTCGCGTCTCTCCATCCTGCTGCCGTGGGATGTGCGGGGCGACTTGCGCTCCGTCAGCACCGAGGGCGATGGATACTACGCTGGCGATGAAACGTTCGCGCCGCTCGCCGGTTTCTTCCAGATCCGCGACCCGCGGTTGGCTCGCCAGCTTGCCTGGGGCTTGAAAGAAAGCGGCAACAAGCTCGGCGGCCATGCCGACGCCAGCTACAAGATGGTCGATCCCGGGCTCGAGCCGTTGGCGCCGGAACTCGGCTCCAGCCATTTCCCCGGCTTCGGCTTCGTCATGCGCAACGGCTTTCCGCGCCAGGACGAGGCCTATCTGCAGGTCCATGCCGGCGATTTCTCCTGGGGCCACGGGCACAACGATCGCGGCAGCTGGCTGCTCTATGCCAAGGGCGCGCCGCTGATGATGGACTTCGCCGCCATGTACACGCCCTCCATGCGCCAGCAGTGGCTGCACCCGGGCGGGCTGACCTTCAACCATGACGAGACCATTCGCCCGGCCACGGACGGCCCGGAAAACGACTGGTGGCGCAAGAGCGCCAACGCCGACTACCGGAACCTGACGACGGCACCCTTCACGGTCGTCGAGATGAAGGAGAATCCGCAAGCGACCGACGCGTTTGCGACCTTCGGCAAGGTCACCGCCTTTCAGGCTGGACCGCGGGCCGACTACGCCCGCATGGAGCGCCAGGTGGGCTACCTGCATCGGGTCGCCTTCACCCTCCGGGAGCCGCATGGCAAGGATGTCTTCGATGACACTCAGGCGCATGAAGAAGTTGTGCTGCAGCAGCCGTTTCGCTGGACTCGGCAATACGCCTTTGTCAAGGACGAGAATCCCATGGGACACCTCTACCTGGTCATCCGCGACGACCTGGCCGGCAACACCGAGCTCGATCCCAGCCTCAACCTCTGGGCGCTGGCCGACAAGGTCGATATCGACGGCCAGGTAGCCGTCTTCACCGGCCAGCACGGCGTTGATCTGCACTGCTACATCGCCGAACCGTCCAGCTTCACGCCTCACACCCGCACGGTCGGCCACAGCGCCGGCTTCGCCTTCGCCAAGCACTATCAGGAGACGTTCGGCAAACCGTTCCGCGAAGATCAGCTCCAACTGCGCATTACGCAGTCCACGCGCGAGACTGGCTTCTTCATCGCCATGGTGCCGGTCAAGCAAGGCGAGCCCGCGCCAAGATTCGCGACCGTGGCCGACGGCAACGCCATCCAGGTCATCTTCCCCGACCGCACCGATACCGTCCTGCTGCAGAAGGAAACCAGCGATCTGCAACTGGGCGGTCAGGCCGTCCAGGGCACCGCCGTGCTGATGATCGAACAGGGCGGCAAGGCTACGGTTACAGACTTGACCGCGGAATGACGGAACTAAAACGGTAGGCACAAGTGACCACACACAAGCTGATATTCTTGCTGACCGGAGCACTCGTTCTTCATATACATTTTGTGCCGTCAGCACTGGCGGAAGCCGATGCAGCATCCCCGCGGCTTCCTCAGCCTTTCACCCTGACTGAGCGCTTCGGCGTGTCCCACCCGGATCAGATCATCACGTTCGATCTTGCCACGCCCATGGAACCCACAAAGATCGTGATCACCATGGCAGTGGGAGAAGCGCCCCCAATCGAAGTGCCCTTCCAGATGCTCGAGGGTGATCGCAAGCTTGCTCTCCGCACAAGCCTCGCCGCCAACGAAAGCCGCACCTTCACCGTGCAGCCCGGTACGCCAGCGGTTGCCGACCCCAACGCCGTGACCCTCCGAGAAACCGACGACTGGTACGAAATCGTCAACGGTATTACCGGTGTTCGCATCCCAAAAGCCGTCCCCGTTTCGGCGGACAACCAGTCCTTGCCGGCGCCGCTTCAGGGCGTGCTCATGCGCGATGGTACGTGGGTGAATCCGGACGGCGTCAACCCCTTGGAGTACCAGGCAGCCGGCGACTGGCAGGCGAAGACGCGAGCAACCGGCATGGGGGTAAAGCTTGTCGAGCGGGGCCCGCTGGTGACAAGCGTGCAGATCGATTACCAGTTCGACACCCCGGACTACATGTATGGGCAACAGAAAACCCGCCCTGCCGGCCCCGGCTATTACACCTGTACAATCACCCTGCAGGCGGGCCAGCCATCCGTCCTCTTTGAGGAGGACACGGATATCGAACCGAGGTGGTCGCTGGATTTCTTTCCGGCCGTCCACCCCACCCACGCCCGGTATCGCGGCCATCATTCCCGACAGCAGGAACATGGTTACGAACCCGATGGCAAGGTCTACCGTCCATCTCATACCCGCGGGGGTATCGATGCCCAGGTGGACTTCACCTATCAGCGTCAGAAGTCATCTGGCTACACAACGACTCAGGACACGTGGCGGTGGATGGCCATCTGGGATCCATGGGTTTATGATTCCGGCTGGTACTGGCAGGCGTTCGATGCTGGCGCCGACGAAGACAGCAACCTCATTGGGATCTTTGCCGGACCGGCGTCGCGCGCCATCGGCGCGGCATTCAGCGGGGTGGGGTTCTGGACGACTCCTGCAGGTGATGACGAGCCGCGCGGCTTCGGGATAACCATGCAGAGCTACCGCCGCAGCGCTGATGCTCGTACCTTTCCGCGCAGCCGATTCTGCTGGGGGCTCTTTGTCGGCACCAGGGGCGGCGACCTCAAACCTCCCACGGAGATTCAGCCGATCGCCCGCCAGATGAACCTGCACGCCGGCATCAATCTGGATAAGATCCACCGCTACGTACCTGACTTCCCCGATCCGCCACAGGGCTACGGCGCCATGTATATGCCACGCGAGGCAGTGGAAAGCCTCATCGCCAGACTCCGCGCCGATACCGCCGGCAGGCATGGCAGCGGCTACCACGGCTGGCTCTACAACGCCGAGCCGACTGCTCGCCCGTTGATCGACTTCTGGGCTGACACAACCGGTGAACAGGCGACCGAATTGGTCGGTGAGATCTGCGCCTCGGCCAGCTCCCTGCTCGACCACTTCATCAATGGCGACGGCATCTATGCCACGCCCGTGCACTACTGGCATGGTGGTCTGGCAATGAGTCGAACGCTGGCTTGGATCGACCAGCTGCTTGCCTCCGACCAGACAACCCCCGAACAGAAACATCAGCTCAAGGCGATCGCCGTCCTCTTCGGCTCGATCCTTTACGACAATGACTTCGTGCCACTCGATAACTGGCAGGGCATCAACCTCGGCACCCCGAATATGCCCATTCAGCAGCAGAATTACCGGCAGATGTACGCCCTCTTCCTGGCCACCCACCCGACCTTCAAAGACCGTGCGCAAGGCGTTGCCGACGCGGCCAGAGGCATGCTTGCGCAGACGATCAACGAGCACGGCGCCCACATGGGATCGATCCATTATGTGGGTGCTGCCAATGGCCCGCTGTTGGCGACCTTCCAGCAACTGCGGATGGCCGGTATCCACGACGCATTTGCCGAGGAGGAACGGCTGGCCAGATTCGCCGAGTTCTACATGCAGGCGCTCACCCCGCCGGAGGTGAGGTTTGGCGGCAACAGGCTGATGGTGGCGATCGGCGATGGTTCCACCGAGGGCACGGAAGCGTATGGCATGATGGCTACGGGATTCGCTCAGTCGAAGCCGGAACTCTCTACCCGGCTGATGGGCGCTTGGCAGGAAAACGGCAAGATCCACACCGGCTTCCATGGCTCCACGCTGTTGAAGATCAACGACAAACTGCCTGGCGTATCGCCGGATCTCGGCGACGCCAGCTTCCCTGGCTATTACGCCATCCTGCGCAGCGGCTGGGGCACCCCGGAAGAGAATGCAGTATGGTGTGTCAACGGCAACTTCTACCAGGACCACTGTCACAACGACCTCGGATCGATCGTGACCTACCTGCTCGGCGTTCCACTTGCCATTGATTGGGGGCCCATCTACTATCCGCGAGTCGCTGGCGGCGTGATGCACAGCACGGTGATCCAGGAGAGCGCCTTTGGCCAGCCATGGGACAGGGATATCCAGGATATGGGCCTCGGCAGCGGCTTCAGTCAGCAATACGGAAACCACGGTGTGGGTGAAGCAACGTCGCTCGACGTTTTCCCGAACGGTCGCCGCATGATTTCCACCATACGCTCCGGAAATACTGCATGGGTGCGCACGGTGACCTTGGCCACAGCCGATCCCAACATGCCCATACTGGTGATCCGCGACACCTTCAGCGGCAAGGAAGCTGACGCCCCCAAGATCTTCACGCTCAACCTGATGGCGGAAGGCGCCGTGGAAACACCCGCGGGTCTGCGGACGCCGCCGCTTCGGATGCACCCGCCCAGCGACAAAACGACCGACCCGGCCACGCAGTTGCCATCGGCAGGGGAGATGTTTCCACTGACGCCCGGCGTCAACCGACTCGGCTTCACGGGGCAGACGTGGAATGGGCATCCGAGCGAAGGCATCGACTGGGACGTCTATCTGATTGCCGACGAGGTCCGGCAGGCTCATGTCGGCAACTGGGGCAACCAATGGAACGGTCCGAGCGGCAATCTCTTTCAAGCCGCACAAGGCCGGACTTTCGAAGAGCGGCAGCACATTCTCCGCGTCCGCGGCACTGGCGCCTTCACCACCGTGATCGTGCCTTGGAAGAAGGGCCAGAAGCCCGACAAGCTGACCGTCACCAACGAAGACGGCGCCATCACCATAAAGGCCGCACGGATGAGCGTCATGATCACGCCCGATGGCCGAATTCAATGATCGCCGCGGAGCGCATGTAATCTGGGCCTGACGAGCGACCCGCCACAGGCGCTCTCCGGCGAGCGCATCACCGCCTTGCGGGACAAATCGCAAGCAACAAAGAGTGCTTCTCCATGAACAAAAAAGCCCTTTCTCTTGACGAGCTTGCTACAGGTTGGCTGACGCGGCGGGTGGCCCAATGGGACGCCAACCCCGGGCTCAACAACGCCCTCGGATCGATTCAGATCGAAGCCGACCCCGTGGCGTTCAAACACCCCTGCTTTCCTCCCTACAGCGCGGGCAACGAAGTGACCGGCTTCACGCTGCTCAACAGCCGCAACGTGGCGACCACGAGCAAGACCGTGGACATCCGCTGGCGCGCCTTCGAGGTCGAGCGGCGTGCCGCCACTCCTGACGGCTGGGAACTCTCCAGCCGAACTTGTTTGCTGCCCGACGAGCCCGGCGTCGTCGTCGAATTGACTGTCCGCAATGCGGCGTCAACTCCGCGTCCTCTCGAGCTGTCGCTGATCCTGTCCGGACGAGCCCGCAACACTGGCGCCGAAGGCTATAACTGGTCGGTGCCGGAGATTCCCACCGGTATGTTCAACTTTCGCGATAGCGAGGGGTTGGCCTGCACGGTCGAATCGGCATCTGTACCCGATGGGCTCCGCTTCACCAATGACCGGATTAATGCGTTCAGTGTGCAATGCGTCTGGCCGGCACCCGCCGAATGGCGTGAGAACCGCACGCCGGTCTGGCGCGAAACACTCTCAGCAGGTGGCAGCCACCGTATCTGCCTGCTCTGCACCTATCACCAGGAGCGCAAAGAAGCCGACGGGATGGCGGCGACATGGCGCGGCCGTGAGATCGAGGCGTTTGCGCAATCACGGGCCCGCTGGGAAGAGCTTTGGGACGCCGCCTTTACGCCTGGCAATCCGATCTTCAGTGGTTCACTGCCGGTGCTGGAGAGCGAGTCGGCAGCCATCCGCAAACTCTATTACAACGGTGTGCTGACGCTCCTGACCTTGCGGCGAGAATACCCCCATGCCATGCTCAATCCCGCCTACATCACGCTCTGGCCGCGCCGGGGCGAGGGTTCGGTCTATCTGTCGTGGGAACTACCCTATACCAGTGGCTTGTTGGCCCGCCTGGATCCGCTGGTACTGAGGGAAATGCTTATGCTCCAGATGTCGGCACCCGAGCTGCAGGGCCAGATGACCAACTACTTCAACGGCAAGCACTGGGGCTGGGGGTGTTGCGCTTACCCGCACGCCGTCATCACCGCATCACTGAACCTGTTGCAGCATCATGCGGACCGAAGCTGGCTGGATGCCGTGGTGCAGCGGCGGCCCGAAGGCAAGCCGGCTGGTAGCCGACCGGAAAAACCGGAGGAGGAGACCCTGTTTCGAACCTTGACGGCACGCGAGGCTTTTTTGGAGATGGTCACGGTCCATCGTCGAAAGCATTTGCCGGACTCGTCCCTGGTCGATTACGGCAGTCGCCACGCCTATCACGAAGTGCTGACCACCTATGCCCACGGCACGGCCGGCCACACCGCCGTCCAGGCTTGGGCGTTGAACGAAGCTGAAGCGTTTCTGGATGAGCCGGTCAACGAGGAACGCCGGCAACTCATCGAGGCAGTTCTCTCGCTTTATCGGCCAGATGAAGGATATTTCGATTGTCGGCACCCCGACGGAAAGCACCATGGCCAACCGAATCTATATGATGTAGGTATGGTCCTCAACCACATTGGCGAAGAGCTACCCCCCGACATGGTCGACGGAATCGAGGCGTTTGTCCGGCGCGAGCTTGCCACCCCGACGTGGGCTCACTGCCTGTCGCCGCGCGGGGTGGGCATCGCTGACGGCATGCGCGCCGATCATGGCTGGAGCGGCTGCTTCGTCGCCTGGCCGCCGCAGTTCGTCATGGGCCTGCTGCGGGCCGGCCGCCGCCCCGCGTGGGTCACTGAATGGCTGGAGGGAATGGCACGGCTGACGTCTCAAGGCCCGTTCGGCCAAGGCTACTGGGCCGAGGACATGTACCCGGCTGAACACGGCGCCGCCGCCAAGGTGTTCGACGACCATAGCGGCTGCCTGCACTGGGTCATCGGCAGCGGCTCCTATTTCGCCGAGATGGCGCTGGCCTGGTGCGCTCCCCGGGAGAATCAATGAGCAATTCTAACACCCTGCCCGATAACAGGACAATACGTCTCGAACGGACAGAGAGGAGTGAGTAAGATGGAAGTCGCTGCCGTCTACTTCCCGAGCTGGCACCCGGATGCCTTTTACGAACAGTGGTATGGCCCGGGGTTCAGTGAATGGCGTCTGCTCGAGCAGGCCGGGCCGCTCTTCGACGGGCACGAGCAACCCAAGCAGTGTGCCTGGGGCGCGTTCGACGAGTCGGATCCTGCCTGGATGGAACGGCAGATCGACCTGGCCGCCGATCACGGCATCACCTGCTTCCTCTTCGACTGGTACTGGTACGGCGGGAAGAAATTCCTGCATCGCGCCCTGGAAGACGGCTTTCTCAAGGCACGAAACCGCCACCGCATGAAGTTCTTCATCATGTGGGCCAACCACACCTGGGGTGTCTGGCCCGCGGCCCGCGAAATATTCCGGGGGCGGGCAATCGGTCAAACCTCCAGCGAGGGCCAGGCGCTGGCATTCGACAAACCGTTGCTGGAGATCAGGCATTCGCAGGACGATCTCGTGGCGGTCGCCAGGTATGGCTGCGAGCATTACTTCAACGAGCCCAATTACCTGCACGTCGATGGTAGCCCGGTTTTTGCTTTCTGGCATTGGCAACCGTTGCAGGATCAGCTCGGCAGTGATACCGATATAGCCGGCGGTCTGAAAGCGATGCGCGACGCGACGCCGAAGGGGCTCCACATCATGATGAATGTGGCCAACTATGAGAATGACGAGACGGTTCATTGCTGGTGGCCCGGCCTGATTCCGCGCCTGAAGGCTGTTGGGATCGACTCCATCTACGGCTACAATGTGGCCCGCACCGAGGCCTTTCCGCGGCTGACCGACGAATGGCCGGTGGTGCCCTATGACGATGTCATTGCCAGCCACAAGCAGCTCTTCGGTCTCTGTGAAGATCGCGGTCTGCCGTTCCACCCTGTCGCCACCGTAGGGTTTGACAACACGCCACGCTGGCACCGAGGTGCCACGCTGCCGTTAGATTTCCGCACCCACCATTACGAACCGATTGTCACCGGCAACACACCGCGGAAATTCGGCGATGTGGTGCGGATCTGTCGCGACAGCATCGAGCGCAGTGGTGGCGGTAACCGCATGCTCCTGATCAACGCCTGGAACGAATGGACAGAGGGCTGCTATCTGCTCCCCGACCAGAGGCACGGTCTCGGCTATCTCAAGGCACTCAAAGAAGGTCTGGCATGAATACACGCTCCAACACATTGGCCGCCATTCGTTATGAAGCGCCCACCTGTACGCCGGTCTTCGACGGCACCGTCTGGGAGGCCGTGCAGCTCGGCGGAAACTTCACCTACGACTCCTGGACCGATCACTGGGGCACGGTCTGGCAAGCGGAACTGCCGGGCATGGTGCCGACCGATGTCGGCCATCCCCTGGCCGATATCACTGCCCTCGATTCCTACACCTTCCCTGATCCATGGGCGCTGACCTGGACGGCGGATGACCAGCGCCACCTCGACGAGCTCAGGCAGCGGGATATCCTGATTGGCGGCTGCCACATCAAGTTCGTCTGCGAACGCCTCTGTTGCCTCATGGGCATGGACCAGTTCATGATTGCCATGTACGAAGATCCCGAACGGCTGCAGCGGCTCATCGACGGCATCGTCGCCTACAACCGGGTTTGTTTCCGCCGGTTGCTCGACCTTGGCGTCGAGATCATCCACGTCAGCGAGGATCTCGGCACCCAGCAGAATCTGATGCTCTCGCCCGCGATGTTCAGGCGTTTCCTGTTGCCCGCCTACGAAGCCTGCTTCGACGAAGTCAGGCAGCGTGGTGTACGGATCGACTTCCATTCCTGTGGCGCCGTCGAGACGATCATCCCCGACCTGATCGCCATTGGTGTGGACATCCTCAACCCGGTGCAGGTGACTGCCAACGACCGGCAGCGGGTCAAGAAGATGGTGCATGGAAAGATGGCCGTTCTGGGCGGCATCGACTCGCGCATTGTGCACACCGGCACCGTGGCTGACATCCGGCGGGAAGTCCGCCACGCCTTCGACATCTGGGCGCCGGGCGGCGGCTGGATCGCAGCTCCCGACCAAGTGCTCACCGGCGCGCCGGTGGACAACGTGACGGTCTTCTGGGATTGCTGCCGCGAGCTGGCAGAAGCCTGAAAGCGGCCGCGCCACCGTTTCCCTGGAGCGCCCCCCCGCTCTTGCGCCAATCTTGTGCCAAGTTTTTGGACGTACGATCGGCGCCGCAACCTTCATCTGAAAGCTCTGGTGTACCTCTTCCTGGGCTTCGCCAGGTGTCGACGACGTGGCTTCACTCTGAACGCGTGGCCCCGGCATGATGATTGCGTGCCTGCAAATACTTTACTTTGCCTTGATAACTATAAAAATGATTGCATTATTTGACAGGCTTGATGTGAAAATCACTGAAAATGGCAGGTGGCTTCCGTGTGCCAACTGGTTGCAGCTGCAGCTGTGGCCTTGGAGTGGAACGTGGAATCGCCCCGGGAACCTGCCATTGCTTGCCTGGCTGCGCCATGATGAGACAAGTGCGGTACGGAGACTCTACGGCTCGCTTCAGGAGGTCAACGCATGAATCACGACAAGCCGAACACCACGGACGCTCTGCGCAGACGAGTCGAAGACTTGCTTGACATAGCACCTGAGTCTCTTCAGCTCGATGACCTCCGAGACGTCAATACCCTGGTCCGCGAACTGGCTGTGCATCAAGCGGAGCTTGAGTTGCAGAACCAGGAGCTGCGCAACACACAAAACGTGTTGCAGGAAGCAAGCGATCGGTTCGCGTGGCTGTACGAGCACGCGCCTGTGGGGTACGTGGTACTGGACGACGCAGGCACTATCCGCCAGAGCAATGCCACTTGGGGAGCGATGCTGCGGAGGCAAGTCGATGATTTCCGCGGCAAAGCCTTTGCCGACATGCTGGTGGAGGACGATGCGTGCATTTTCCGTGCGCGGTACCGCGCCTTCTTCCGCAATCCTGCCAGCAAGCAGATCGAGGTACGCATCAAGCGACATGGCGAATGTCCGTTTTACGCCCGCATCGAAGCCCAGGCCCGCGCTGTTCAGTGCGGAGGGGGTACCAAGGACTCCACCCCGCACGAGCTGCTGGTCATCGTCAGCGATATCTCCGACTTGCAAGTAGCGCGAGTCGAAATCGAAAGCCGCAATACCGAGCTGGCTGCATCCAATGAAAGGCTGGACCACAGCAATCGCATCCTGTTGGGCATCCGCAACGTCAACAAGCTCATTCTGACGGAGCATGACCCGCAACGATTGATTGAAGGCGCCTGTTCTAACTTGACCGCGACCATGGGCTGCCATATCGCGTGGGGCGTCCTGTTGGGTGGTGAAGTGGGGCGGCGGCTGGGGCTGCCCGATGTCGGGCCGGTGGCCACCGCAGCCGCTGGCTTCGACGGTCAATTCCGCATGTTGCGCGAGCGTCTGGAGCGAGGAGATTTTCCTGCTTGCGTGAGCCGCGCGCTCGAAGCCGATGGCGTCCAGTTGGTGGATGCTCCTGCGGCACAGTGTCCCGACTGCCCTCTGCCCTGCTCAACCAAGCAGCGTGCCGGCCTTGCATGCCGCCTGGCCTTTGAGGATGTGACCTATGGTATTCTGAAGGTATCCGCCCCGATCGCCTACAGTCGAAACGCCGAGGCACAGGACCTCTTCAACGCGCTGGCGGATGACTTGGCCTTTGCCCTGCACACCATCGCTGAGACTCGTGCGCGGGAGCAGCACGAGCAGCGACTGAGCCTCGTAATCGACGGATCGGCCGTCGGCACTTGGGAGTGGAATGCCCAGACCAATAGCACCGTCTTCAACGAGCAATGGGCCGCCATGCTCGGCTATACACTTGAGGAGTTGACGCCTTACGACTACGCGACCTGGGAGCGACTGACTCATGCGGATGACTTGGCGCGAGCAACCGAAGTACTGACGGATTGTGTTGAAGGCAGATCCCCCGACTATAGCTGCGAACTTCGCATGAAGCACAAAGCCGGGCATTGGGTCTGGATCCTCGCCAGAGGCCGTGTCATGACCCGCGACGACGAGGGTAAGGCCCTTTTCCTGTTCGGAACCCACATCGACATATCGTTCGTCAAGCAGGCAGAGGAGGAACTGCGCGAAAGCCAGGCCTATCAGCAACAGATTCTGCAAACTGCCGCTGACGGATTCTGGATTGTCGATAGGAATGGCCGCATCCTGGAAGTCAATGACGTGCTTTGCAGGATGACCAGATATGAAAGGCACGAGCTCCTTGGCTTGCGCATCAGGGACGTGGATGCACTGGAGAAGCCACAAGAAACCTCGGCACGCATGGAACGCATCATGCGCAATGGGGCGGAGGTCTTCGAAACGCGCCACCGTCGCAAGGACGGCAGCGTCTTTCCCGTGGAAATGTCCACCAGCTACCTGAACCTGCGTGGCGGACAATTTATCTGCTTCTGCCGTGATCTCACGCTACGCAAACAGGCCGAGGAAGCGACGCGCGAAGCAACTATTCGGCTCCGGGAAGCCATCCGCGCTGGTAATGTGGGACTTTGGGATTGGAACCTGGTCACCAATGAGGTGCATTTTTCCAGCGAATGGAAAGCACAAATCGGCTATGAAGAACATGAAATTACAGATGATATCGACGAGTGGAAGGAGCGTGTTCACCCCGATGATCTAACGCCCGCGCTGGCGCTGATGGAGAAGGCGATTGACGAGAAGACACAACAATATCAGGTTGAATTTCGCTTGCGCCACAGGGATGGATCATATCGCTGCATACTGTCTCAGTGCTCAGTACTCCGAGATGAAAACGGGCGGGCGGTTCGAGTCCTGGGCTCGCATGTTGACTTGACGGAGCAAAAGGCACGGGAAAAACAGCTGATTTTGCTGGGCCAAATGCTCGACAAGGCTCCCGCGTGCATCAGCATCCACGATACCGATGGGCGCTTTGTCTTTGCCAACGCGGAGAACGTAGCGCTCCATGGCTACGACAGCCTGGAAGAATTCATGGACGTCAACCTGCACGAGCTTGACGTCCCCGAGTGCGAGGTACTGCTGGCCGAGCGCTTCCGCAGGATCGCCGAGGAGGGCGAAGCGCGCTTCGAAGTAGCCCATTACCGAAAAAACAGCTCAACCTTTCCCCTCGAAGTTCTGGCAAAGCAGATCGAATGGGAAGGCCGCCCCGCGATACTCAGCATCGCTGCCGACATCACCGAACGCAAGCAGGCTGAGGAAGCGCTGAAAACGAGTGAACGACAGGTACGCGCCAAACTGGATGCCCTCCTCGATCCCGACGGCGATCTCGAAGCCCTGGAGCTTGTCGATGTGATTAACTGGGATGATATACAGATATTGATGAATAATTTCCATGCATTGACGGATATTGGCGTGGGAATAGTTGACTTGGAAGGGAAGGTTCTCGTTGGCATCGGCTGGCAAGAGGTTTGCACGAAGTATCATCGATGCCACCCCGAAAGCGCGAGAAATTGCCATGAGAGCGATACGTTTCTCGCTTCCGGTGTCGAACCAGGCACATTTAGGGCATACAAGTGTAAGAATAATATGTGGGATATGGTAACGCCAATCATGATTGGCGGCAGACATCTTGGCAATCTCTTCCTCGGCCAGTTCTTTTACGATGATGAAGAGCCGAACGTCGATCTCTTTCTTGAACAGGCGCGTCGGTATGGCTTCGATGAGGAGGCATATCTCGCGGCTTACAGGAGTATCCCCCGCTGGTCGCGGGAAACAACGAATCAGGTCATGACCTTCTACTGTAATCTGATTGGCGTGATCTCCCGTCTCTCGTACGCACAGATCAAACTGGCTCGGGCGAGCGAGTCACTGCGCCAGAGCGAACAACGTTTCCGGTCTTTTGTCGAGAACGCCAACGATATTGTCTATGCGCTCACTCCCGAAGGTTGCTTTACTTATGTATCTCCCAACTGGCTCGAACTCATGGGGGAGCCGGCGGAACAGGCAATCGGACAACCTATCGAACTTTACGTTCACCCGGACGACAGCCACCTCTGTCGCGCGTTCCTTGAAAAGACGCTGATGACCGGAGTGAAGCAAAGCAGCGTGGAATACCGTGTTCGTCATCAGGACGGAACCTGGCGATGGCATGTTTCGAAAGGCTCGCCAGTACGGGATTCCTCTGGTACTGTCACGGGATATGTCGGTATTGACCGCGATATGACCGAAAGCAAGCAGGCTGAAGAAGAGCGCGAACGCCTGAGCGACCAACTCGCCCAAGCGCAGAAAATGGAATCAATTGGGCGGCTGGCCGGCGGGGTGGCGCACGACTTCAATAATATGCTCACGGTCATCAAGGGGCAGGCAGAGATCCTGCTGAAGGTGTTCTCCCGCGATCCAAAGGTTCGTCAGCGACTTGAACACATCGAACAGGCTGCCAACGCATCCGCCAATCTTACACGGCAGTTGTTGGCCTTTGCGCGCAAAGAGAAAATCAAACCAGCGATTCTGGACCTGAATGAAGCGATCGGCCAGACGCTCAAGATGCTGCGGCGCCTCATCGGCGAGAACATCGAGCTGCTGTGGCAGCTTGATCCTGCCTTGCACAAAGTCATGATCGATCCGTCCCAGGTCGATCAACTGCTTGCCAATCTTTGCGTCAACGCCCGCGATGCCATCCGTGGGACTGGCACGATTCTGCTGGAGACCTCCAACCAAGTCGAGCCCGCGTCGACGCCCGGCGTGGAGACCGCCTCGTTGGTGCGCCTGCGGGTCAGCGACGATGGCTGTGGGATGAGCCCGGAAACGATCGAGTACATCTTCGAGCCGTTTTTCACCACCAAGGAGGTTGGAGAAGGCACGGGGCTTGGCTTGGCGACGGTCTTCGGAATTGTCACTCAGAATGGCGGGCGCATAAACGTCGACAGTGTGCCAGGTCAAGGCACGACATTCGACATTCTGCTGCCTGCTTGTGAAACCCCAGCGCCTGCTCTTGAAGCGGTCACGCCCAAAACGCATGCCATTCCGCGAGGGCACGAAGCCATATTGGTGGTCGAAGATGAAAGAGCAATCCTGTTGATGCTCACTGATATGCTCCAGAGCCTCGGCTATCACGTCTTTTCGGCAGCCTCGCCAGACGAAGCGCTCAATATAGCTGGTAGCTTCGGCGATCAGCTTCAGCTGGTCATCACCGATGTCATCATGCCGCGCATGAACGGCAAGGAGCTGTCCGAGAGGCTACGCGATAAATTCCCCCACCACAAGGTGATCTTCATCTCGGGCTACACTGCCGACGTGATTGGTGAGCATGGAGTACTCGATGACGGTCTTCACTTCCTGCAAAAGCCGTTCAGTCTATTGACGGTGGCACGGATGATTCGGCAAGTTCTTGACCAACCACCTGAACAATGATCAGCCCCGGCATGGCGGAGGGGCGGCACCTGGACGTAGGTTTGCTGGTCTGGATTGTGTGGGATGGTGGCAATGAGCGGTTCGGCATGTCACTGCATCAAGGGCCGGAGGCGTAAGGCCAGGTTGGTGCCCATCGCCAGGTGGCCGTAGTCGCTGGGGTGGATGAGATCCTTGGTGATGCCGGTGAAGTCGGTGAGAATATCGGTGCCTTCGATCAGGTGCAGGTGCGGGTGCCGCAGCTCTTCGACGGTATTGCGCAGAATCGTGTTGAAGGCTTCCTGGCGGCGTTGCGTGTCGTCTGCCTGATGCGCGTTCCGCGGGCTCTGGGCGTTGGGGAAGATGGTGATGAGAACGGCCGGTCTGGCCGGATGCCGCTGGACGATCTGCTCGATCAAATAGTGGCTGCGCGCCTGGAATTGGTCCGGCGTGAAGCTGCCGCGCATATTCACGCCAAGCTCCAGTACGATGGCGTCCCAGTCTTCTCGCACCGCCAGGTAGTCGGCGACTTCCCGCTCGCATAGACACGCGCCGGAGAGTCCGTGGTTAAGGCAATCGGCCTGCAGAAGTCGGGCCGTGACCTGAGCGTAGCAAAGGTGATAGAGCGTTGTCGAGGCGCCATTGGTGATCGAGGAGCCGTAGAAGAGGATACGCGCCTTCGGCAGTTCCTTGGGTGTCGGCGGGCGCAAGGGATAGCCGTAGGTGTCGACCTCATGAAGGACTGCCGGGTAGCGTCCGAACATGATGCGCCAGACGTTGTGGTGGAAGTAATCGGTATCGCGCACCTCCGACTTGAGGCCCAAAAACGCGTTCTTCACCCCGCCGCCGATGTCCGCCAGGTTAAGGTGATTGACCTTACCCGGCTCAAGCCGCACATGCGAGTGAAAGAAGGCGCCTTTGAAGATGAACACGTCCTGGTTGTGAAGCTCCCAGGGCGCCAGCGTCGAAGGCATGGACGAGACCGACACACGGATGCTTTCCGCGTCGGTGACGAAGCGCAGTTCGCAGCCGCACGATTCCTGCGACACCATGCGTCCAAGGGGGCTCAGGCAGTCCCGCACCGCTTTCGGAATGCGGCGCAGATGTACCCCGCCGCCGGCAGCGGGTTCAAGCTCAAGCACGTTATGCAGGTCGACATTCTGATGAATCATGGTTTGCTCCCTCTGTAATACCATGCGTTCGGTATGACTTGCGGTTTGATCCCTGGCCCCGAGACGCGGATCGTGGGTACCATGCCATCCCAGATGGAGTTCAGCCGCAAGCCCGGGTGATTCAGGCGCTCCATGGCATCGGTGCGGTAATCGACATAGATGACTGCGAACGGGTGCATCCCCTTCCGAAGGGCCAGGCTCCAGGTGCCGTAGGCGTGGCGGCTGGCGGCGGGATACCATTCGTTGAGCTGACCGGAAGGACGCTTGTTGAAAAGCATCTCCTGGCCAACAAAGAGGCGCAGACTGTAGCCGGGCTCCTGCGGTGAGGTGACCAGTTCCAGCGGGGCGTGAAAGGTGTAGATGCCATCTTCGGGAATGGCCAGGAAGCCGGAGTAGGTCCAGCCAAAGACCTTTTCCGGGTCCGGCTGGCAGCGGTCAAAAAGGTGCCGAACGTTCATCGTTCTTACCGGAGAGACCGTTTCCGGGAAGAAGACCAGATCTTTCCAGTCGCCTTCGTCATACTCCGCCTCGAGCCCGGGCTGATAGTGCTTGTCGTCAAGCGGCGCGATTGGAGCTAGTGGTTCAGCCAGGTCATAGCGCGCCACCCGGGTGACGGTGGCGTGGGTGCCAGCCAGGTTGGACGGGGTCCGCGAGAGGCCCGGCCGGAAGGCGCGCGCCTTGACGGTGACGCTATTGTCTACGGTGAAGGGTGCGCTGTAAAGCGGCGAGTGGATCGTCGGCTCACTGCCGTCGAGCGTATAGCGGATGTCGACGCCAGGCGTGGCGCAAGTCAGCGTTACCGGTTCATCTCCCATAATCAGCGTTCGCCTGGGCTCTATGGACACAGGAGCTATCGGCGCATGGATGGTTTCTTTTCTGGTTGTCAGCCAATTCCCCCGATGGAACTCATAGCTCTCCGCTCCCAGAATCAAGCCACGGTCGCCGAGTGACAGCGCGGAGCTGCCGTCGGCGGCAGTCTTGAAGCGAAGTGTCTTGCCATTGGCCAGGGTAGCTTCAAAGCCGCTATCGGTCTCTTCAGTGTTGCCGACTTGCGATGTACCTCCTTCCGGAATGGCTTCGATGAGCGAGATGACCACATCGTTGCCTTGGCTCCGCCAAGTACCGCTCACCCGCCAGAAATCGTACATCTTGTAGTGATAGGTGTAGTCGTTCTTGATGCAATCGCCACGCTCGGGGGGCTTGCTGAGGGCCAGTTTCGGGCCGAAATGGCGGATACGAAGGTTGGGCATGTCAGGAGCGGCGCTGGCAACCGTCTGGGTGGCGTTGTCGATAAGGATCGCCTCGTCAGCGAATGTCTTGGGCTTGTAGCGGCTCTTGGTGGTTTCCCCGGGCAAGAGCGGCGCCGGCAGGTACCAGTCCAGGGTGTAGTCGTGTGGCTGTTCGCTCTGAAGCCGGTCGACTACGAGCCACAGGTTTGGCTTCTTGAGGTGGAAGATCTGCCGATGATGCGTGACGCCGGTGATGACCTCCCGGGCGCGTTCAGCCAGGAAGCCGGTGCGGTAGTCCTTGTTGTCGTGATGATCCTCGACGAAGTCGCCGTAGGGGCCCTCGTACACACCTTCGGCAAAGTCGAAAGTCTCGCTGGAATGCGCACGCCATGGAGGCGGCTGCGGATCGACGTAGGCGATGCCGAAACCTTTGTGGTTCTTGTTCATCCCCGGATTGCCAATGCCGGCATGCGTGAACTGCTCGTTGCCGTCCACTCGCAGCGGGGAGCGGTCGTAGGAGTAACTGCCGAAGCCGCCCGTGACCAGCAGGTCTTGCCCGCCACTGGAGAGCCAGAAGCCGTTGTTGCTCTTGAGCCCGCGGAAGGCGTGGCCACCGACAGGGTAGGGGGAACAGAAGAAATGGGCGTAGCCGGATTCCTTGTCCCAGCCGTTGCGCATGATCCAGCTGCCGCTGTAGGGAAACGCGGACATGGTGAAGTCCGGCAGTCCGGAGGCGGTATTGCCGCCGAGGGTATTCAGCAGCACCCGCAGGTCGGGGGCGCCGTTGAGGATGGCGTACTCCACCAGCGCACCCGACTTCCAGTCGGGCAGCGTGCGCATGTCGCTGCGGTTGCCGATCGGGTATTGGCATTGCGGCGTCAACATCTGCAGGAAATAGCGGGCGCGGTCGATGATCTTATCCCGTTGAGCGTGTTCCCAGTTGGCGTCCATAACCGGCGCCTCCCACGAAGGGCGCGTCCATGACTGAACCTTGCGTCGGTTGTCCACGTGTTCAATGGCTTCGATGGCGCCGTCAAAGTAGTGGGCGTTGTACCAGAGCGCGTGTTCAGTTTCTCCGCCGTCGGGCAGATTCTGAATCGTGCCATAATTCTCGTGACGGTGCCGGGCTCGGGCGAAAATGGTCTCGGCGGCTATGAATTCATCGATCAGGGCCGCGACCTGCATCTGCCAGGCGGTGCTTCCTGGCGTCCAGTTCTGTGGATTGCTCTCGTGGTAGAGGATGGAAAGGGGGAGGTAAACCCGTATGCACTTGGTAAGGATGCGGGCCAGACTGTCGGCGGGGAAATCGGCTTGTGCGGCCGGCTGCAGCCGGGCGATGCCGCTCAGCGTTTTGTACACCGCCAGCAGCTGGCTCACGGCATGGCTGTCGCTGTCGGAGATATCCGTGGCACGAATCGCCTCATCGGTGTTTTCGAACATGGCCCAGTCATCCAGATAGGCGATCCACTGGTCGAGATAGCGCTGGTCACCGGTCAGCAGGTAGGCAGCGGCGAGGGGTTCAAAAGCCTTCGGCGTCCACGGATTGGCCGCCCCCGTGGTCCCTTCCTTGGGACGCGGTAGCCAGACACTTCCCGGCTGCATGAGGACGCCGTCTGCCACGATCCTGCCCGCCATAAGCTCTTCAGCCCTGGCCAGAGCCTTGTCATTTTCCTTTGGGTTGATGAGCCCTTTGTAGGGATCGAGCACGTCCTCCGGCAGGGCATAGACCGAGCCATTGCGCAATTTGTCGAACACGTAGTCGCGGTAAGCTTCCAAGACGTCGACGGGATTGCCCTCCTTGACCAGATCCGCCACGTTCTGCAGTAAAGGGCGTCGCCGCAGGTTGGTGCGCAACAAGCCGGCATGATCCAGCACGAGCAGGTCAAGAAAGTCTTTGGCCACCGCCGCTACCTGTTCCGGATCGTGACGGGCAGTGAAGGCCGCCAGGCGCTGCTCGACGCTGAGCGGGTGCGCGACTGGACGCAGCAGGTATCGGTGCGGGACGGGCTGGTTGAGCTGGTGGACGTCATCATCGGCAGCGGCGATCGCGGCGTTGATTTCAGCCTCTTTGGGTTTGAACTCCAGGTATTTTTTCGCCATTGTCAAGGCGTAACCGCCCAGTTCGACCCGGTTCGCCGCCGTCGAATCGTTGATCAACGCCTCCAGGAAGGAGTGGACCGCGGTCGGGTCACCTTCATCCACCCCGGCAGGTTCGAGCGTAAAGCGGCGCGTGAAGGCGATCATGCGCGGAGCCCAGGAGGCGGCTCGATGTCGCGTGTTGTGGGCTGCGGCCATTTTTTCAGCTTGTTGATATTGTGGCGTGGTGCGCAGGCCGGAAAGATTGACGCCGGTAGCCAGGTCATCGGCGAACCAACGTCCGACCGGCTGGTCATCGATCAGCAGCTCATACTCGCCCTCCGTCAGGCCAGTCACGGTCAGCATCTGCCGGTGCAGCCGGTCGCGCCAGGGCACGGCATCCCAGCCGGAGCCAGTGTATGTATCAGCCGGACGTGGGAGTCGGTCGAGCTCTTGGAGCAGTTCATTCTCAGGCATCAACCGCAGGGCCAGGCGGGACGTGCTGGCAAATGGCATGGGCAATGCCGCTTCCATGAGCGTGAAGCTGATCGTGGCGCCGTCCACCACCCGGAGGTCGGTCGCCGTCGCTTTTTCTATGGATGTCAGCTCGCCTTTGGCGGCATCAATCACCGTGCCCGAGATCAGTCCTGGTACACCTTGTGCCGCGAGAAAAAGGTGAGCCATGACCGTACTGCCCAGGGTCCCCGGATGGATGCGGTCGCCGCCGATGAGCGTGAAGCTCGGGTTGGTTTGCTGGAAATCGACGGCAATGGCATTCATGGGGCCGTTGAAATCGACCAGGGGCAGATCCAATTCCGCCGCCAGCTCGCGGCAGATGTCAGCGCAGTGGGTGAGCGCCAGGTTCGCGGCAGGGTGGGACGCTGCTGCCACATTGACCGCAGCGTCGTACGGGCTGGGGGTGCAGAGGATGATTTTGATCTTGGCGGCCAGGAGTATGTCGACCAGTGTCCGCATGTTCTTCGCGTATTCCGCAACGCGTTCAGCGTCGCCGATCTCCCCGGGCAGATCGTCCCGTGCCACATCATTCATGCCCAGCATGATGACCACTGTGTTCGGTTCACGGTCGAGCACGTCCCACTGCACGCGTTGCAGGGCGCCGCCGGAGGTGTCACCGCTGATCCCCGCGTTCTGCCAACTCAGGCGGCGCTCTGGGAAACGGGTTTCGTAGAACAGACTGATCTGCGAATGCCAGGAGCCATCACGGGTGATGCTGTCGCCCAGAAACAGCACCCGTTCGCCATCGGCGAAAGGTTCGGGTGTGGCGTAAGCCAAGCCGCACAGGAACCAAAGGAGGACGAGCAGACCCCGACACGGCATGGCCGATCTTGCAGTGTAGACAGATAAAACCATTAGTGCACTCCCAGCGCGTACAGGTCGCGGCGAGGTTTTGGGTAATCCTGCAGGACGATCAGTTCCAGGAGCTGGTCGCGCAGATCGGTGCGGATTCGGGTGTGTTCGGGGTCGGCGACCAGGTTGTTTTGTTCGTCGGGGTCCTCCAAAAGGTCGAAGAGCTGTTCGCCGTTGCCAGTGGGGTAAAGGGTATAGCGGTAGCGTTCGGTGCGGATGGTTCGAGCCCAGTCACCAGGGTTGGCGGACGAGATGCGGTTGTAGCTTTCGCAGTAGGCAGCGTGGCGCCAGTTCGCCGGCGTTTCGCCACGGCAGAGCGGCAGCAGCGAATGGCCGGGAAGCTGGGGGATCTCCGCCGCGGCCATCTTTAGATAGGGCCCGCTCTTGGGCATGGCCGGCAGGTCTGCACGCGTCATTTCCAGAATGGTCGGGCAGATGTCTTCGAGCTGCACCAGCTCCGTGCGGATTTGACCGCCTCTTACACCTGGCCCGGTGATGATCAGCGGCACCCGGATGCAGGCGTCGTAATGCCGCTCTTCTTTGCCGTAACAGCCATGGTCGCCAAGCAGGTCGCCATGATCGGCCAGCAGAATGATTGAGGTTGAGTCGAGGCGATTCATCGTTTCGAGTTGATCGAGAATCAGTCCAAGCTGGTGATCGAGATGCAGCAGATCGGCAAAATAGCACCGTCGTGCGTGGCGCCAATTACCGTCAGACGGCTTCCGGTCCTTGAAATACGAGGGGGCATGCGCGTCTTCCAGCCACTCGGCAGGAGCCGGTTCCGGAAGCGTGTCAGGATCCACCATACGAAGGTACTCAGCCGGCGGGCAATAGGGCCCGTGTGGCTGTACATAGCTGACCTGCGCCATGAAGCGCTGCTGAGGTGAAAGCTCACGCAGAAAGTCCAAGGCGTGCCCAGTGATCCAGGCGGTCTGCGAGACCTCTTCGGGAAACGGCAGTGCGTGTGTCCATGCATCATTGTCAGGGAATTCCTCGGTTGCCCACCCGAAAGAGCTGCGTAACTCTTCGATGCGCTCGCGTAAGTTCAGCTTCTTCGGGCCATAGCTCTCAAACTCCGGTACCTGCGGTGCCCAGATGGTGACCAGGGCGGCTTCATAGTGCGCGGGATGCTCGCGCTCGACCCAATCCAGCCATTCGCCGCCGCGCGGGTCTTCGGTGATGTGGGTGACATCGAAACCGAACGGCTCGTAGTCCGGATAAAGCCCGGCAAAATGCGGATGAAAATGCACCTTGCCGAACGCACCGGTCCGCCAGCCCGCGTTCTGCAACGTCCTCATGAACGTCGGCAGGGATGGATCGAGTTGGTAACCATTTTCCAGCACGCCATGCTGCCGACTTGTCAGTCCAGTCGCCACCGTGGCTCTGGCGGGGCAGCAGACTGGGTTGCTGGTGATGGCGTTGCTGAACGTGGTGCCGAGCTTCTGGAGCCGCTTGATATTGGGCAGAGCTAACCGTTCGACGCCCGCCTCCAGCCAACAAGCGGATAGTTGGTCGAGAAAGAAAAACAGGATTCCTGCCGGTGCGTTACTCAATGCCAGACATTCCTCAGCCAGGTGTTTCCATATCTGCAGACGATGAATCGAGAGCGAACCGCTGCAGCCACGGCCAGCCGTTTTCTTCGCGCATGCAGACGCCCCAGGTCAGTTGCATGTCGGCATTGTCGGCGTAGTGATCGGCACGAAAGGGACCGGGCGCCATGGGGGGCGTGATGTCGGCGACTTTGGCGAAATGCCGGCCATCGGCGGCAAACTGCAACGTGTTGCCCTGCGGTCCGACGTTGCTGTGCATCGACGCGACGCCGCCGTCGGTCGGCCAGACGCAGACCTCGTGACCGCCGTCGACGACCGGGTTCTGCACGTTCCTCTGATAAGGGCCTTCCGGGCGTTCGGCGATGGCCAAGCCCATTTTCGTCTCAGCGGGTGTGCGGCCGATGCCGCGACCCTTGTAATACATCCAGACCCGACCTTCACGCACCACGAAGCAGGTGTCGTCCACCCGCAGGCTGTCGAACTGCTCCGGGTCGGCGGACGGTGTCAGGATGGGTTCGGTGCAGACGCGTTGCCAGGGGCCATCCGGCGCGTCGGCACCCGCCAGGCCGATGGCGGTGGGCGTGATGCCCGGCTGACCGGCGGCACCGTTGTAGAACGGTTCCGGGACGGCGGTGTAGCTCAGATAATATCGGCCTTCATGCACCAGAACCGAGGGAGTGAATACCGCGTGTTCGTCGAAGGCGCCAACGGCACCGCGTCCCAGCGCCTGTCTCTGTTCGCTCCATTGATAGCCATCCCCACTGGTTGCATACCAGATTGTGGCGGTGTAGCCGTGACCGGTGACGGTGCTGCGGGAGTACCATACATAGTAGGTGTTCCCCACCAGAATGACCGGCGACGGATCCCGGCGCGTAATACCTTCCGCAAAACCGCCCAGGATGTCCGTGTACTCGAAGCCTTGAACAGGTTGCATGCTTTGCAGCGTTTTCACTAAAACGCCTCCATGACACTAGCCCGGAATCCATCGAGAAAGAGATGATTCATGGTATGTTCTGTATGCAAAAGTCTCACCTGTAGATCGTTCTCATCTGCCAGGCATCGAGCCTCAGCAGCTTCGCTTTCGAGCCCCTCGCGCGGATTGAGATCCCGGTTGAATCATCCCGGCCGGGATAGACCCGCGCGGCGACGCACTGGCGGCCGTTGGCAAAGACTTCGACGATGCTCCGGTCAATGAAGACGCGCAGCTTCACGCTTTCGCCCTCGGACAGCTCGAAAGGGCCATTTTCTGGCAGACGGATGGCGACATCCGGAAGCTCCGACGAATTCGTGGTGTCGAGAGAAATGATGCTGTTATGCCGTACCGGTTGCTCCCCGTGGTTGGTGATGCGGAACCCGCGATTTCTGTAAAAGGCAATGCGGGTGAACTCTTCCCGCCCAGGAGAGCGCAAGACGTTGAGTTCCACGAACTGCGCGCTCATGGGATCCAGTTCGACTTCTATCTCCATACAGTCGCCGCTGATGGTATCGAGAACGATTTCCTCATTGGCCTCCAGCGTCATCGCGCCGATGCGTATTCGTTCTCCTCGCAGAGACTCGACATCCCCGGCTGGCTCCTGGGCAAGCCGGTCACCAACGAGCAGGGACAGGCGGCGCGGCAGGCTCATGACCTGATTCCATGGAGGAGTCGGCTTTCCCGTGTTCACATTGAAGATACAGATGATGTCGCCGCTTCCATCCGGGGCGGGGCACGCCGACGGTGCGTGAAGGCTCCCATATGATGTGGGACCGAAGGTGAAGTCGCCGCCGTTGGTGACAAGCAATTTCTGCGCTTCCGTATCGTAGTCGCCAATCAGGTAGTGCGCTCCGCTCATGTGCGAATAATGAAGGAGTATATGCTTGTCCCCTATGGGCCAGAAATAGGGGCAGGCCCCGTCGTCGCCCACGTAGCCGAACCTGTCGCCGTCCAGGAAGTCGTGCAGGAATTCCCATTTCATCAGGTCCCTGGATCGCAGGAGAAAATCTGCCCGGTGTTCTCTGGGGCCGTGCTTGTTCGGGAGAACTCCCGCGGAGAGCGAATAGTACCAGTCTCCCTGCTTCCAGATGCACGGGTCAAAGACCCGGGGCAGGTCAGGGAAGTCATCCGGCTTGATCACGGCATCACCGGTGAGTTTCGCCCAGTTGAGCAGCAGCGGGTCGCTGGAGACCGCAACCATGTTGCCAAGTTCTGTTCCGTGGTACATGGCGATGACCCGGTCATCCTCGACAAGCGTGGACCCTGAAAAGCAACTGCGTTCCGGGTCGGGATAGATGGCGTAAGGCAGATCCTGCCAATGAATAAGCTTCTCACTGACAGCATGTCCCCAATGAACCGCTCTCCAGGGATCTTCCCTGTGTTCCTGGGGAAATGCCTGATAGAAAAGATGCCATTTCCCCTGCCAGAAGCAGAGGCCGTTCGGGTCATTGAGCAGACTCTCCGGACTCACGAAGTGGTACTGCGGCCGATAGCGGTCCGCGGATAGCTTCGCCCGCGAGGAAGCGAAACGTTCGAGGAGTTCATTTTCCCGCAGCTCCGCCTGCTGTTCCTCAAGAGTATTCCCGAATGTGAAGTGCGGACATTTTGATTCTCGTGACTCGGTCATCTCAACTCTCCTTGTTCTCGTCGGTTCATGAGAAGGCAATGGATAGTTCATCCCCCGAATTCAAGACGGCAGCCTGTTCAAGAACGATTGTTCCGCGATCCTTCAGCGTGAACTGAACGCCCACTCCGCTCTGCTCAATCACAGACGCTGCTGCGGCCAGTTGCAGTTCCTTCACCTCCAACTGCCCGTAGTGGACGCTGATATGGGCCTTCTGGCCACGTCGGCCCAGCTCGCCCCAGGCTTGCCCCAAGCTCCAGAAACCGCGGAAGTCCCCGGACACAACGGGACGAAACCCGATCATGCCTCGGGTCATGTCGAAGCTAAACCCGCTGAAGGCGTGCAGCAGCGCGAAGCTGGCCATGGCGCGGGCATAGTTGCTGCCGCACTCGATCTCATTCCAGGGGTTGCGTCGCCGGCCATCGTAGCGATCGCGCACGGCTTTCACCACCGTCAGGCCTTCTTCGACCAGGCCGTTCTGGATCATGGCGCCGGCTGCGGCATACTCGAAGCCGGTCATGGTCTCTGGTGCGTACGGCAAGGGAATGGCCGGTCGACGGACACCCTTGGGCCACGAACAGATGACGACACCGGCCTCGTCGTTGAGCGCGAAGAGGCGCCAGGTGTTGGCCTCGATGCGCATGGCGGGCTTGAAGTTGTGGCGATAGACCGCGGCCAGCGCCGACCGTACGCGCGCCCGCTTAAAAATCTCCCCCAGGCCGTACAGATCGGCATGCCACTGGGCCAACACCTGGTCGATTGCGCACCCCGCGCCGATCTGGTACTTGATCTCGCCATGTTCCACGTTCCAATAATGGCCGAGCGCTTCGCCGTCCTTGTCGAATGCCTCGATCAGACGCTGGTCTTTCAGGTCGATCTGCTGTCCGTAGTAGTCGCCATTGAAAAGGTTGGCTTCCACCCACGTTCGCCCCCGCTCGAAGAGCGCCCTGTACTCCTCTGCGGTATCCTCCTCGCCCAGTGCGGCAGCCATCTCGGCACCGGCTTTGAGCGCACCCAGGTAGAAGCCGGTCAGCCATGAGTTCGGCCCGAAGAGCTCGTGGTCGAGGGTGTGATGCTGGCGGCCATGGAGCACTCCGGTGCGTTCCGGATCCCAGCGGTCTTCGTTGTCCGCGCTCCAGGCGTACTGGAGAGATGCCTTGACCGCCGGCCAGAGGCTGCGCAGCCAGTTCGTATCGCCGCTGATCTTCCAGTCGCGATAGACCTTGAGCGCGCCACCGAGTTGCCCATCGGGACAGGGGCGAAATCTGGAGCGCGGCGCGCCCATCGGCAACTGCAGGCGGAACGGCATGCCGCCATCTGACCGCAGGTTGTAGCGGTAGTCCGCCTCACGCATGCTGCGCTCCAGGTTCGGAAAGAGGAACGGCAGCGCCTGGGCATAGTTCCAGACATGGGTGCAGGAACCTTCGCAGCATCCGGCCGTCGCACAACACCCTTCCCAGCCGTAGAAGGTGCCATCTTCCAGACGCAAGACTGTCGGTGTCTTCAAAATCGAGATATTGGCGGAAACCGCATCGATCACCGATACCGGCAGCGTCGATGTGAAGAGGGTGTCCCGGAACAGCCGCGTGTCGCGTTCGAGGCGATTCCATTCGGTCAGTGCGTAGGCCGCACTGGCGGCGGAATCCGCCCAGAGCGTGGCATAGTAGTTTCGCCAGCTCTTCTTCTGACTGCACTCACCAGTGGCGCAGCCGCAATCATTCTCTTCCGCACCTTTCGTCCAGTACCTTTCGCAGTTCGGGAAGTGCCAGGCGATGACAAACCGCACTCGACCGGTCTCTCCCGCTTTCAGGCAGAGTGGAGCCATCAGCGTCCCATGATTGCCATCGCCGGCCGCCGCTTCCGGATAGCTGCGCTCAGGCAATGGGCCGGGGGTGGTGAGATCCCGCCAGTAGATTTCGATGTTGTCCCGCCAGCCACCCCGAAACCAGTAGCGTTGGGCGGCGGTATCAGCGGTATCGGTAGCCAGCGTCAGCTCGCCGTAGCCGATTTCATGCTCCTCGACGCCGTTGCTCCGCAGATGCAGGGCGCAGCCTTCGCCGTCACGCGTCACACGATGCACCTGCGGCCCCGGCAATGGGTTGGCCACCGTTCCGGCGACGCCGTAAGTCAGCACCTCGTCCGTGGTGTTGCAGACTTCGATCTCGAAGAAAGCCGCGGGGATGCCGGAGTCGTGGTCGTTGAGGGGGATGAAGGGATTGAAGGCGTTCACCGAAACCTGACCGGGAAAGGTGTCGTCCCCGAACTCCAGACGGGCCAATGGAAAGGTGCCGGTGAACGTCGCGTCGCGGAAGTGCGGCATCCCAGCCAGCGTATGGCGGGAGGGTCCGAACCCGAACCCGGCAAAGGCATTCCTTTCCGGCTCGCCCATATGACTGCCCAGAAAGTCGCTGTTGAGCACCCGGGCGTCGATGACCTCGTCACCGCGCTGAACGCGAACCGCAAAATGCGAGAAGCCGTTGTAGCTGCCTTTGTTCGGACGATTGAAGATTTCCCAGTCGATCAGTCGACCGTTGCCGCCCAGGCCAATGCAGCCCGTGCCGATCCCGCCAAGTGGAAAGGAAATTTCGCGGGTGTAGTCGCCGCTATATACAAATGACGTCACAGGATTCTCACCAATCAATGCACCAGCCAGGTGGTTGGAATTGGCTGCGCCTCCATATCCGGGCCGGAGATCTTCAGATCCGGGGTGACGCCGCTCCAGATGTAGTCGTTGAGGCCGGGCCTGTTCAGCTCCTGCGCCGCGGTGGTGCGATAGTCGACCCAGACCAGGCGGAACGGCTGCAGACCTTGTTTCAACGCAATCGACCAGTTGCCGAAGGCGTGCAGCGAGGTAGCCGGATACCACTCGTTGAGGCCGTACGCTTCGGTCCGGCCACCGTAGGGCACACGCCGCTCCCCCAGATAAACGCGCAGCTCGTAGCCGGCATCGGTATCGGGATAAACGAACTCGCGCGGCGCATGGATCGTGTAGACGCCATCGGCCGGAATGTCGAGGTAGCCGCTGTACTCCAGCGCATAGTACCGCTGACGCGGTGCGGGAGCCTCGCCGACTGGGGGATTGTCGGCGGGAATCACGCTCAGGTCGAACAGCTCGTTCACCACCGTCTGCTGCAACGGTTTAAGTTCATCGAGGAACATCCAGAGCCTTTGCCACTCGCCTTCGTAGTAGCGGCAGGTCAGGCCGGGAGTCATCGCGTTGGCCTCTTTGGCGGCCTGGGGCGTCTGGCGAGTGAGTGTCGCTTTCGTGACCACCGTGGCATGCGTGCCGCTCAGCACCGCTGGATTCTCCGTGACCCCAGGGCGATAGGCGCGGGCTTTGACGACCGCGGTGTGATTCACCGTGAACGGACCGACGTACAGGCGCGAGTGCGGGGTGGGCTCGCTGCCGTCCAGCGTGTAACGGATCTCGACGCCAGGGGTCTTGCTGGACATTGTCACCTCGACCTTGTCCATGAAGACGTTGCGGTTCGGCGAGATCGTCACAGGGTCGATAGGGCGATGGATCGGCACGATCATATGGCCGATGAATTCGAAATCAGCTGTCTCGGGGGCATTTCCCTGGAAGCTTGTGCAGCCGAGAACGATACCGCTGATGGAAGCGCCGTGGGTGACGAGCAGCAGGCTTTCGGCAGTGGCATTGACGGCCCCGAGCTCGAGGACAGCGCTCTTTCCCGCGGCAGCCAGGTACTCGATGCGGGCGCCGGCGGGGGTTGTTGCGGCAAATCCACATGCATCGCCGCCTGGTGAGAGCTGTTCGAGATCCGTCAGCACCTCGGTATCGGACACGCCTGTGGCACGGGGGATGGCCAGCGTGATGACCTGGCTGGGCCCTTGCGCCTGCCAGGTGACGTGAACCTGCTTTCGGCCGAAGACCATGTAACGGTTCTTGGGATTGTTCGGCACGACCCTGGTGGTGTAGGTCAGGTCGTCGGTGCTGAACTGGTTGAGAGTGAGATTCGCCTGGCTCTGGGCGGTGCTGGCCGTGACGATACGACGTGCATCGGCGTCAACGCTGATATCCGCTTCCTCAAACGCTGGGGAATCTGATGGTTTCAGCGGCAGATGCCAGATCTGTTCGAAATCGTGCGCCTTCCCATCGGCTGCGCTCATGCGGTCAGTGATAATCCAGAGGCCACTGCCGCGCAGGTGCTGCACCAGACGCTGATGGGTGATGCCCTGCAGCGTCTGAACCAACGACAGCGTTCCCTGCAGGGACTCCTCCGGACCATGGTCATTGGTGACCGCCGTTTTATCGCTGAGTTCACCGTAGGGGCCGGAATAGACACCCTCCATCAGGTTGAAGGACGCCGAGGCGTGCCAACGCCAGCCGGCCGGTTCCGTCCAGGCACTGACCTGGTACGACTTATGATTCGAAGGGCTCGGCACTTTATAAATACCGGCGTGGAAAAACTGATTGCGCCCATCGACTTTGATCGGCGACGAAGGATACATGTAATGACCGACTGTATCCTCGATCAACAGATCCTGCCCAAAGGCGGCGAGACCGAAGGTGTTGTTGTTGCTGCGGCTGCGGAAGCCGCCATAGGCGCCGGGTTGCGGCGAGCAGAAGAGTGCGCCGTAGCCGCTGTCCCGTTCCCAGCCTTCCCAGGCAATGTTGTAGCCGCCGTACGGGAACCAGTTGCCGGTAAGGCTGGGCCGGATACCCGACTCTGGATTGGTGATTGCCTGGATGATCTTCCAGTTCTCACCGCCGGCATAGGCGTCGGGCGCCATGGCCTGAAGGTTGCCGTAGTGGTTTTCGGCGGGTATGCCGGTGGCGCCGCGCTTGTCGCCGCCACGCCAGGGTATCGGCCATTGGTTCTGCGGGGTGCGGTTGAGCAAATAGTAATTGAGCCGGGCGGTCAGGTGTTCGGTGATGCTCTGGCGCCATTGCATGTCGTGTCGGAGTTCCAGGAGCCAGAGACGCTCTTGCCAGGTCGGCACGTTAATCCGGGCCTCGAGCAGGCGCAGCGCTTCGTGCACTTGCAGATAGTTGTCGTTGTACCAGGGGCATTGCTGGTTTTCGGTTCCGTCGCGCAGGTTCTGAGTAACCGCGTTGTCTTCGATGTTGCGGCGCCGCGCCTCGCGGAACCAGCGTTCGGCGACTTTGAACTCGTCGAGTAACAGGGCTTTGAGCATCAGGCCCATGCCGGGTGTCCAGTTGTGGCAGTTCGAGCGCAGGTAGGCGATCGAGGACATGGGGCCGTAACGCAGCTGCCGGTTCAGCACCCGGGCCAGCGTGGCCGGCGGGACAAGATCGCGGCCACCGGGAGCGGCGGCGATGGCCGCAAAAAGGCGAATAAACGCCACGGTGCTGTCGGCATTGTCCGCATGCGGAATCCTGCTGGGATGCAGATTCAGCCGATAGGTGCAATTCAACGCCCAGTCGTCCAGATAATCGAACCAGCGCTGCAGATAGTCGGTGTTGCCCGTCTGGTGCCAAGCCTGAACCAGGATAGTGAAGCAGGCCGCGGTGTAAAGTTGGCGATAGGGGGTCTCTTCGTCGGTGATGGCCTCTGCCGAGTCAAGCGGCAGGTTCCAATTGACGTCGCCGGGCTCACCGATCATGACCTCTTTGTCGCCGACGGTCAGGTTCCCCGCCATCAGCTTGTCGGCGGCCGTGGTCACCTGCTCAGGTGTCATCCGCGGATCGAACTGTGGTCCAGACCAGCGGCCGATGCCGGTGATGCCGCTCGAGAACGGGCTCACATCAGCGCTGGTCAGACCGTACGCCTGGGGATGTCGCAGCTTGCCCAGGTAGTAGTCGCGAAACGCTGTCAAGGCCGCTTCATAGTTTCCCTTCTGGTAGTCATCGATGATCTTGAGATACTCCGGGCGACCACGCAGACCGTTGACGTGAAGGTCGATGAACTGGTGGTGCAGCAAGCCCAGGAAGTCGCGCCCGAGCACGGCGATCTCGCCCGGCTCGTTACGGCGCTCGAAGCGCGCTGTCGGAGACGGCACGATAGGTGGCGCACCGGTGCCCAGGAGATTCAGTTCGGCCACACAAATGCGCTGCTTCGGGTCGTCAACCAATGCCCGCAGCAGCACAAAGCGGCCGCGCCGCGGCGCAAAGGTCACGAGGGTTGAAGCGCCTTCCCCCAGCAGTTCGCTCTCAGCCGCCGGCTCGCCCCAACTGTCTGGATCGTCGCTGACGTACAGCTCGTAGTCGCGTAGCGGCTCATTGGCACGCTGGGGATGGCAACTGGCCTGAAAGCCCTTGATCTCCTCGGCCTGGCCGAGGTCGAGCACCAAGTCGTAGCTGGTCAGACCGTGCTGGTACCAGTAGGTATCTGGATTGCCGTCAATGGCATTGGCGGCGGCGAAGGTGGCCGACCAGTCCGGCTTGTTGGTGGAGTGGATACGCCAGGCGGTCTGGTCCAGCGGTGAATCGTCGGCCCAGCTGGCCAGCGTCAGCAAAAAGACCGCCAGGAAAGCGGTAAGACGAGAATGCTTCATTCCAGGTCAATTCTCCACCGGCTGGCGGTCGCCTCGCTGTCCACCAGCAAAACGGCTCGGCCATCCGCCATCAGGTAATTGCGGCGCAAGCCTGGATGCTTCGAGTAGTTGTGGGCGTAGTGGGTGTCCGGGGTGGTGCGGTTGAAGGGACCGCTGCTGTTCCAAACGTTGGCGCCAGTGCCGAACGCACCATAATACCACTCGCCCAGATAGAAGGTGTTGCTGGGGTTCAGCACCTCCCCCTCCTTAACGGCCCGGAATAGCGTCGTGCTGCCTTCCATTTTGCCGGCGAAGTACTGCCGGTTGCGGGCATCGCTTCCATCGGCGAACCAGGGATAGCCTGTGATAGCGTAACTCTCGTACTGCAAATGCGCCTGGCGCCCAGAATTGGCTGTCTTCTCGCCATCGATATCGTCGAACGGACATAACCAGAGCTTGGGAATGTTGCCCAATTCCGCCGCCTGCACCTTGGTCCAGCTGCCACGATCGATCTGCGCCTGGGTCAGGTTGTCGCCGCCCGCTTGCACCAGCAGTTCGAGGTACGAAGCGTTGCCGGAGGCCCAGGGTGTATGCCAGCCATCCGAGTCGCCAAGATACATCGCCGCGGCCAACCCGATCTGCTTGAGGTTGCCCGAACAGACCGTCTCCTGGGCCATGGCCCGTGCGCGTCCCAGAGCTGGAAGCAACAGACTGGCCAGAACGGCGATTATCGCGATGACGACCAATAATTCGATCAAGGTGAACCGCCGTTTCCTGCTTCTTATATCATGCTGTGCATTGGCTCTCATGTGGGCCTCCACGGTGTTTTCGTTAAACCGCTGTCTTCCATTTCCGGCTCGATGCTTTGGTGGACGGCAGGTTCGTGGGGATGCTCGATCCGCCAGAGCACCTGCTCGGCGGCGCGGCAACCGACCTGGCTGGCGTGAATGTCGATGCTCACCGGCCGCGGATGCAGGCCGGCCAGGAGAATATCCGTCCGATTGCAGGAGATGATCTCGACTCCGCGGCCAACCTCGATACCACGCTCGAGCAGGATGGCCTGTGCCACCACTGTCTGCATGTCCGCCGGCACGAAGAGCCCGGTTGGGCAAGGCTCGCTCGCCAAAAGCCGATCGATCAGCTCGGCCATCCGCTCGCGGCGCACGGTATTGAGGTGGCCAGGTGCTTCAATCAGGTCGTCGGCGACAAACGCCAGCGCATCCGGCGCCGCGGCGAGAAAGCTCTGATGCCGTTCGCGGAAATGCACATCGGGCCCGTTGGAGCCAAGCATCGCCAAATGCTCGTGTCCTCGCGAGCGCAGCCACTGCACCGCCAGGGGCCCGATCACCGCGTTGCGGTACGTCACATGATCCCACCATTCGCCCGCCTGCACTGCCCCGAAAACCTGGACACAGGCAGAGCCGCGATGCGGCTCGATCAGCTGCCGCGCGGCGCTGCTGCAGAAGAATATCGCTCCGTCAACCTGCTGCATGCCTTCCTGCACCATGTCCAGCGTGGGCGCCTCCAGAATGTTGACAGTGAGGGACTTTCCCGCTGCCCGCAAGCCATCATGCACCCCATTCAGGAGCTCACTGTAGATCGGCGACTGGAGTTGCACGCGGGGGATACCAAGCGTGAACAGGGCGACCTGCTTGCTGCTTCGCGGTTGCCTGACATGGTTGCGTTTACCAGGCTTCGGCCCGCGTCGGTTCTGCAACGGCGGCGGCTCATAACCGAGTTCATTCATCGCCCGGCGCACCACCTGCATCGCGGCGGACGACACGCCGGGGCGATTGTTGATCACCCTCGACACTGTGCCAATCGAGACCCCAGCCGCACTGGCCACGTCGTTGATAGTTGTCGTTGTCTTCATGAAAAAAGTATACGCAACACACCGATTAATTTCAAGATGTAAGTTTGGAAATTATGAAATTATTGCCGGCAGCTCTCCCGGCCGCCCCCGCCGGAGTAGCGGCATCTGGTTTGAACTACGCCATGTCAAGGTCAGGGGCGCCAGTAGGCGTCGACAGCTTGCCTGGCCAGGCGGACATAGTGACGGCCACGCTCGAAATCACCGAAGATCGTCCCGACCTCGCGTTGCGCAATCTCGAACAGACAGCCGCTCGCCGCCTCGCAAACTCCCTTAAAATAAGTCGTGATGGCGTTGTCGTTGAGCGTTCCATCACAGGTGACGAATTCGGCCCGCGGCTTGCTGTAATAGACAATTCGGCTGCCACGCAGGTATTCACCGATACGCGATTCATTGTTGAACGGGGAGACCGACAGCTTGCGCAGCTTGGACCACTTTGACAGGTAGTCCGGCCAGATGGCGTCGACGCGTTCGCAGCACCCATAGGAGAGCAGGCCGAAGCGGTCGACAAGGCGTTGCTGGTATGGGAAAACGAATTCGCCAAAGGTCTCCGCCGAAACCGCCGTCGTCTCCTGCGATTCAAGAAAGCCCCAGCATTGTGTGGTTCTCGTCACGTGATCAGAAGGCAGTTCACTGGTGAAAGCGAAGGATTCCTGGGCCAAAGGACTGAAGCCATTCGTTGGCAGCAACAGCTGCTCCTTTTCGAGAAACTCGTAGAAGGCTTCATAGACCCTGGTTGCCATCTCCGTGGCCTCATGCACGGCGCCCGGGGAATCGTACATGGCCATGTAATAGGCCTCCATGCCCATCAGGTGGACAAGCGGGTTCGTGATCGACCCCGGAAGGCTGCCCATGACCATGCGCACCGGCAAGATGTCCCCGACGAGTTCTTCCACCAATTCACGCTGCCGGGCCGTGGCCTCGCGGTCCACGCTGAAAGAGCCGCCGCGCAGCTTGTCTATCTCTGAGTCCAGGTCCGTGATGACCGGATCGATGTGGAATCCCTGTGCGTTTGTACCTTGGGCACGCGTGATGTGGGGTGAGATGCCGAACGGGCGCACATGGGTATGCCAAGTCATGTTGAAGGTTGACGGTACCGGCGTGTCATCGTCAAAAAGCTCGCGCCCGACCAGCGTTCCGAGCAGGGCGGCTTCGATTCCGCGCGCCGTTTCACTTTCGCATTGCAGGCGCGGGGTGATTACCTCGTGGCGGAAATTCGAGAACAACAACCGAACGGGTGGAGATTCGCGTCGCCCTTCGGCTTGCGCCCGCCACTTATTAAGGATGAACTCGTTCTGCGTGGAATGGGCATAGTCGAGTTGGATCTGCGCCCGCTGCCTCAAAATGTCACGATCTCGTACCGATACAGCTTTCATGTGTGTCATTCCTGATCCTCATTCTTCCTGCTTTTTTTGCAAGGCGAGCGGTCGTACTTCACCGGTTGGGGGCGGAATCACGCCCCTTCTCCTCGCGGTTCGCGGGCGACCTCAAGGACGACTTCGATATTGGGCAGGGGCACATCCCCTTGGATGGCTTGGGCAGGGGCGAAGATGTAGCCGCCGCCGCGACTCATCATGTCACGAATTCGCCTGGCCTCCCGGCGTACGTCATCGGGGGTGCCGTTGGGCAGCGTCTGCTGGGTGCTGAGTCCACCCCAGAAGGTCAGCTTATCGCCATAGTCCGCTTTCAATCTGGCAATGTCCATGCATTCCGGCTGGATCGGGTTGAGTGCGTCCAAGCCCATGTCGATGAGGCGTGGTATGAGCGGCGTGATGCAGCCGCACGAATGCACCCAGACATCCTTGCCGGCGGCACGGATCAAGTCGTACTCGCGCTGTTCACCCGGCCGGATCAGGTGATCCCAGGTGGCGGGTGACATCAGCGGCGCCTGCTGGGATCCCCAGTCGCTGCCCAGCAATACGCCGTCGATCTCGTCGAAGCTGAGAATGTTTTCCAGCATGACCATATTGCGGTCGATGATCTGGGTGCAAAGCTGCTTGGCGAAATCAGGATCACGGGCGATGTCGCACAGGAAATTCTCGATGCCCCTGGCAAAATTGGCTTTCTCGAAATGGCTGCCGTAGAACATGGCCAGGATGTATTTATCGGAGCTTTCGCGCACGGTTTTGACGCGTTCGGCCAACGCCTCATAGCTGCCGCGTCCTTGTACTTTCGCTGGTGTGATTGGGGTATCGAGTTCCCGCCAATCCGCCGCCAATTCATGCCAGTTCCACCAGGGGGGGCTCACCTGGCAAATATCGTTGTCCAGCCACTCCTCCACATCGACCACTCCGTACGTCCGCTTGATCTCGTCATTCGTCTCGCCGGTGGTCAGAATGCAGTAGGGAGCCCGTTCTGTTTCCTGATGCGCCAATGCCGCCTTGACCAATTCACGGGATGTCATGCGTGTGCCTCCTCCAGTTGTACAGTGTTTGTGAACGCCAGCTCCCAAGACATTTCCCGGATTCCTGGCGAGTTCAAGTGACGCGCCACAGGTTATCTGTTCGCCCTCGTGGTTATCCGCACGTTGGCGATGGCGTTATGCGATTCCCAACTGGTGGGGATGACAAGATTTCGCGCAGGTCACGACCGTAGCTGTTGTTGCCGACCGACGGCATGGTGCCAGAAACCAGCCGCAGGCTGTTGAACAGGCGCTTACGTAGAATCAGCTCCAGCGTTCTTTTCCTGAGTTAGATTCGATAGCCTGCGTCATGCAGAAGGCCGAGCCACAGCTCCCACCATTGGCGGGTAGCGAATTGGTTGCCATGGTGGTGCTGGAGGGTATTGTCACGGTCGATTTCGGCGTTGTGCTCGGGGGCGGGGTTGACAGTCAGTGGCAACTTGATTTCCGTACCGTCCGCGCGGTGAAAGGTCTCGCCGCGGTCGTCGCTCCAGGCATAGACGCTGGTGGGCCGCACATAGCCGGCGCCGTCGAGACCGGAGATGGTCATGCGCACATGCATGCGGCCGGTCTTGTCGAAACGAGCACCCCAGTCGTCGCGGCAGAAGTTGTAGAATGGCGGCTGCCAGGCCCAGACCAGGCGGCGGATGTCGCTGGGTTCCTTGGGCACCGAACCGCGGACCGGATCGTGCAGGTACTTGAGCCATGTCGCATCGTGGCGGCGGGCGGATTCGATCAGATCATACGGATCGCCACCGACAGGTGTCCAGCGCTTTGTGGAGGCATCATAGCGGAACATGCCCCAGCATTGCCAGCCGAAAGCATCCGCGCGGCCATACATGAACGTTTCGTTGCGAAGGCTCTGCAGGATGACCATGTAGTTCAAGTACGAGGCAGGAATCGCCTGGGAATTGCTTCGTTGCCCGGCGAACTTGAACGAATCAATGCTCTCGGGTTCGCTGGAAACCCAGTACATTTGCAGTGGGTAGTCGTCATTCTTCCTGTCGCGGGAAACGCCCATCGCTTCCCAACTGCCTGGGATGTAGTGATCGGGGTTGGGCGCATTGTGCTGTCCGCCCATCAGATGGATGTAGCCAAGCTCGTCAACAAAGATCGACCAACCGCGGCACTTGGCGTCGGTGCCGTCGAGAATGAAGTTATGGCCTTCAAGATAGACGGTATGCGCCTCGCCGTCGGCGCCGATCTTGGTGATCGGCACCCGGTAGAGGTGCTCATCGTCGGGTTGGCGCCATGCCTTGGCGGCGGGGTACTGCCTGGCCTGCTCGGCGACGACGGCCTTAAAGTCCTCCGCCGTTACCTTCTCGACGCCTTGCCATGCAATGCCTGTGCCCACTTTGTAGGTGGCGCCATTGAAATGTGCGGTGGCTGTGTAATCGCCGAGCTGGTGGGGCGCTCTGTAGCTGAAGAAGTACTCACGCTCGTCACGATGCAGCTTGCGATAGATGTCCATGGCCTCCAGATGCTTTCCGGCTTCAATCAAAGCTCGCAGGTCGCTGGCGCTGGTTGCCTTGGCAAGCGCTGAGTTGGTTAGGTCAACCGTCTTCATCAGCGGTCCGGCAAAAGTTCGGTCGATCACGTGTTGAGCCCGTTCATGGTTCGGTGCGATATCCAGCAAGGCTCGGGTGAGGGCGTTGCGCAGCAATTCCTCGACCCGTGGCGGTTGAATACCGTCATTCGTGACGAGCTTGTCGAGGGTCTCAGCCAGCGCCGGCACGGCATCGGCGGCGGCCTTGCCCATGGCGGCCAGAGCCAAGGCCGCGTCGGCCCGCTCTTGCTGCGATTTTCCTTGATCCTGCACGGCGGCGATTAGCGTGGGCAGGGCGTTTCTCAGCGCTGCATGGGTCGCTTCATGATCCAGTTTGAGCAGCAATTGAATGGCCTGCAGTTGGCAGTTTGGCTCGTCCAGAGCCGCGATCAGGATTGGCAGGAAGGAATCAACCAAGGGCTGCAGTGTTGCCAAGTCCTTGCGGCCGAAAAGCAGAAGTGCGGTCCGGCGGGTTGTCGGCGGCAGGGAGGCCAGATCGTTCACCGTGATGGCGCGTCCGTCCAGAACAATCACAGTGTTATCGTAGAGAACCGGCGTTACCGAGGGTTTGGTTGCTTCGTGGAGGTGTGCCACTTCTTCGCCGGAAAGCGCGCGGTCGAACCAGACCATGTCCCGCACCGCGCCGTCCACCGAGCCGGACTTGCTGACCATCTGGTGCCACCAGTAGGCATCGTTGCCGATCTGCAGATTGGCGGCGGCGGGTTTGTAGGAAATGCCCTTTTTCTCGGCGATCACCTGCCCGTGCAGATAGAGCCTGCCAGTTCCGGTTATCGTCTCACCACGAAGCGGGTTGGTGATGACGCCTTCCTCCTGATAGACCGTGAAATCCTCCTTGTAGACTTCGAACGCAGTCAGGCCCGGCCCGGTGCCATGACTTTCGGTAGCTTCGAACCGTACCCACTTCACCATCTTGTCCGCAAAGAGAGCATCCCATTCCTCGGCCAGGTTTGGTATCTCGATGGAGCTGCCGTCACTGAAATGCAGCTTGCCGGCCCTGAGGTTGTCGGTGCTGCCTGTGCGGTTGACCAACCGAATCCGATTGATCGCGGTTTCCTGGGGTAAGTCGAGCTGAATCCACTTCTGCGTGTCCGCTTCCGGCCCGGCACCCGGCGTGAAGATCCAGTGGGTCTCTGGATTTCCGTCGATGGCATTACGTGGCGCGCGGCTGTGGTGGCCATCGTTATTCGAAGCGGTCACTGTCGCGGAGGGCGCCAGGTTGGGCGAGGCAGGCGTCCCGCTGAGCTGCTTTTCGGGTTCGAAGGTGTAGAGCACATGATGCCATTTGCCGATTGCCAAGTTGGGGCTGCCGTAGGCTCGCTCCACCCGCACGTCGTTCTTGGAACTCGCAAAGAGCCTGGTTCCCATCACGTCTTCCGTGCCGTCGCTGACCACATCGATCGTTTCCTGTTTGCGGATACAGAGCTGCACGCCGACGCCGTTGAGCCAATGGCGGTTGCCGATCAGCAGCATGCCCTGCCGATTGACCCAGCCGCTACCGATGACGTCGGAGCGAAAGAACACCCACCCACCCATGGAGAATGCCGGGGTCTGGTAGGCGTTGTGTTTGGGAATCTCCAGCCATTGGTAGGCGCCGGTGAAGTGGAGTAATCTCTTCTCGCCATTCCAGGGGACGTGGTTGATCTTCCCATGATTCCCGGTCGGTGAGAGATCATGCAGCACGTCGCTCACGCCATCGTCCGCCGGCCAATAGCCGACCGGTTGCATGGCGGTGACGGCCTGATGCTTCTTAGACAGTCCTTGCCCCGAATCTTCGGCCGCGGCGAGCATGGAGTTGGCGAGCAGCAATGCGCCGACGCCGAGCAAGAGTAAACGTTTCGTTGTGTGCATCTTGGTTTGGTTTCCTTTTATTCCCTGATGGCCTCTTCGAGTTAGTCTTGATACCGCGGCGTCAATTGCCCAGCGCCATTGTCCTGCCAACGGAAGGTTTCCGGTGGTCGGATAGGGATAACACCAGGTTCCAAGGTTCCGCTTTCAGCGGGCAGGCTGAATTCAAAATCTGGACTGACTATCGGCATCGGTCGATCGGCATTGGTCAGGGAGGCAGCCCCCAGGACAATTCCGGTCAGGTTGCCCATTGCGTCTTGGCGAACCAGCAGGAACGTGGCGGTTGCCGAGATCGTCCCGGCGGTGAGCATGGCGGGCTCGCGTGCGGCCAGGACGGTGATGGAGGACGTCTTACCGGTGAAGGTGAAGCCGGAGATGTCGTCGCCGCTGAGGTCCGCGAAGCCTTCCAGGCCGGCATCGAGGGTGCTGTCGCGGCCGCCTCGTTTGGCGATGGGATAGAGAGCGGTGACCATGGGCGTGTCGCCGCGCCAAGCACCCTCCATCTGCACGGCGGGCACCTTCTCGCCGGCAATCCCGAAGCTTTGCCAACCGCGGAAGGGGAACATGTCACCGTAGTGCTGGGTGTAACGCACGGGCTCGGGATTGAAGTTGAGGATGCCAAGGTTGGGCCGGTAGTGGCTGACCGTGGCAATCATCTTCCTGGTTTCGTCGCTGCGCACTTCACTGGGCGTGTAGCCCTGCGTTATCTGTTTGCCATAGTAGAGATCCTCGTCGCTAGGCTCGAGAAAGTACGTGGTGTGGTTCAGCCCGCGGTCGACGGGCGGAAAGTTCCAGGTCTGGATGTACTCGCTGCCGCCGTCTATCTCGTCGACCAGCACCCAGAATTTTTCCTGACGGAGGAAGATGGCGAGGCGCCGGTGAACGGCGCGCAGCTTTCGTTCGCCTTCGCGTTTGAGCCTGGTGTTGTAGGCGATGATCTCGGCGCATTCGTCGATGCCGTAATCGTCGACCAGTTTTGCCATGCTCTTATCGCTGACCGGAGGTTCAGAGTGAAACCCGCCGTCGTAGACGCCCTCGGTGAGGTCGAATTGGGCGGAGTGGTGCAACAGGTTGCGCCGGGGCGTCTCAAAGCCGGCGGTGGTGTTGGCCGGTTTGACTGCTGGGGCTCCCTGGACGAGACCGTCTACCGACAGGCCATTGGCCATGAAGATATGACCGATGCGGGGCGCACCGAAGTAGTGCACGTATTTCTTCTGGTGGTCCGGCAGGTGGCGCGCACCGTAGGCTGGCGAACCACTGTCGAGCAGCAACCACGCGCCATAGGCCGCCACTTGGATGCTGTTGTTGTCGTGGTGGCCGTGGCCGACACCGTCGCGGCTGGAGCGCATGAAGAGGTAGAGGTCGTCCGGTGTCCAGCCGGAGCGCTGAACGTAGTAGCCGCCGTGCGGCAGGCCGACGGAGGTAAAGGCCGGCTCGGAGCCGGCCACAGGGCGCTCGTCGACGGACGCGAGCAGCTGCGTCATGGCATTCTTCAGCCCGTCGAGATCGCCATCGGCCACGTGCTGCTTAAGATACTTGCGAGCGCGGACATCGGTTGGCTGCTGATTACCGACGGCTGGATAGGTGGCAAATGGTGTCGCCAGTGAGGCGTACATGTAATAGCGATAGTCGGTGCGGCGATTAAGCTCGACGAGCCACTCCGGCCAGTTGTCGCGGTCGGGGAAGAGGTTGTTAAGCTTTTTTCGGTCGCCAAACAGGCGCATGTTGTAGTTCAGCGACGCTTCCAGGTCGGTGCCGTCGGGCATGACGGTGCCCACGGCTTTGCGGACACGGTGGATACCTTCGGCGCGCAGTTCGGCGGCGTCCTTCACCTCCGGGAAGAGCTGAGCGAACTCGATGATGGCCATGGCATTGCCCCATACCTGGTTGGAGACATTGCCGCGGTCGTCCTGCAACCCGGCGCCAAGGCAGTCGGTAATCGCGTAGGAGAGGGTATCGGCCAGGATGCGCGGCGGCACGTCCGCCTCCGGGTAACCGTGACGCAGCATCCAGGCCAGATTATCAAACGGCAGCAACGGATGTCCCCCATCGAAGCCGATGAACATGTAGAAGCTGTCGCGCGGCTGGCCGCCGGAGCCCTTTTCGGCCTTGGTCAGACGGTTCCAGATGGGCTTTGCCCGGCGTACGACATCGTCGAGCATCCAGAAGAAGGCGTCGGCGTACTCGGTTTTCTCCGGCCAGCGTGCCCACGCTTTAGCCAGATGGGTGTTGACGCAGTAGTCCCAGGAGACCGCCAGATCCGTGCCGGGTCCGGCCCAGCGGATGGAGCGCTTCTCCTGGTGGATCGCCAACCACTTGTCGGCTTCATCTTTGTTCACGTAGTTGCTTTGTATGGGTTCGAGATGACTGGCTTTCAGGCGAGGGACAAGCAGGTCGCGCAGGGCCGTCAGGGCGGCGGCGTATTGCTGCTCTTCATAGGCGGCGCACACGGCGGTAAGGTTCGGGTGGCTCAGGTCGAGCAGCGGGATCAGGCGTTCGCAGGCGGCCTTGTCCGTCGGCTCGCGAATGTCGAGCACGACCAGTGGCTCAGTGAAGGGATTGACATCGTTGGGCAGGAGCGGCAAGGTTTCGATGGCTGCCAGTTTCGTGGCATCCGCGGCCGGATCGCTGGAGGCAATGCGGAAGCCCGTATCGCAGTTGATCCAGAATGGATAGCTCGGGTGCCGCGTGTCGGCGGTGAAGAGCCGGTCGATGACGAAGCTGCCGCCGCGCATGACGCGCCAGTGTCCGGCGTCCGGTCCATGCGGATTATCGGTGCCGACCTGCTCGTAGTCGATGGCGTAGCGGTCCCACACCCATTCCTCGACGTTGCCAGCCATGTCGTGCAGACCGAACGCATTGGGCTTCTTGGAGGCAACCGCCAACGGCCCGCCATCGATCTCGTCGGTGCCCCAGAAGTGATAGGCGGCATGTTCCGCATTAATCGGGACGCCCTGGCGCGGGTAGTCGCCCCAGTAGAATGTCGTGGTCGTGCCCGCGCGATAAGCGTACTCCCATTCTGCCTCCGTGGGCAGGCGATAACCGTCAGCGTCCCATTTGACGTCAGCGCCAACCAGGTCGATGCGGCCTTTCCTGTAGACGTCTCCGGCGGGTTGGTAGACGGGTGTCTTGCCGGTCATCTCGCTGAGGGCGTTGCACCATTTTGCCGCGTCGTACCACATGATGTTCTGGGCCGGCAAGGTGGCCTGGCCGATGCCTTCCTCGAACGCATAGCCATGCTGTTCGCCCCAAGCCCTCACTGCCTGGTAGTGCGACCAGGTCACTTCCGTGCTCTGCATGCTGAACGCATCGACCTTGATCGTCTTGCCGTCGCTCCGCTGGTAGCTGCTGGCGGGGATGCGTTTCATTTCGGTAGCGGTCAGGCTGACCGCTACCGAAAGCAGAATGGCTGCGAGCAGGTGAGGGTTTCGGGCTCGCATGTGCTCAGATCTCTCGCCATGGTGCGGTTTGCGGTCAGTCATGTGGCATTAGCCTCGTCAGTTACTATTTTTATCGATTGTTCTTGGACGCGGCTCGAAACAGCGCGTCGATGTTCGCTGGCGGGATATCCGGCAAGATAGCTTCGTGACTGGGCGAAATGACGAGCCCTGTCGGGAAGATCTCCCTCAGATGACGAACGACCGCGGCGACCTCTTCGGGCCGCCCGTTTACCAGCAGCTCCTGCGCGTCCACAGCGCCGCAGAATGCGACGCGCTCGCCGAAGTCCCGCTTCAGACGATCCGGTTGCATGCCGGTGGCCTTGGCCTGGATCGGGTGGATGACGTCTGCACCGGCTGCGATCAGGTCGGGAATGATGTCCGCGACGGCGCCGCATGAATGGTAGATCACCTTCAGATCATAGCTGTGAGCCTGCTCGATGAGTTGCTGAATGCCGGGCATCACCAGTGAACGGATGCGTTCAGGCGAGAGCATCAGGCAAGTCTGGCTGCCAAAATCATTGCCGAGGAGCACGGTCTGCAAGTCTCTGCGCGTGGCTTCGTAGAAGATAGCGTTGGCCTGGAGATAGAAGCGGGTGATGCGATCATAGACCGCCTGGAACATCTCCGGCTCGGTCATCATGGTCATCAAAGCATTCTCCATGCCGAAGGCCGCACAGGCATCCTGAAAGTTGGCCGACCACATCACGCCCAGCCGTACGAAGTCGCTGGGCGCAGCCATGACTGCATCCCGGCATTCGGCGGGATCCATGTGCAGGCGCGGATCCGGCCAGGGGAACGCCTCCACCGCGGCGGGATCGATCATGTCTTCGAACCAGCCGGGGCTGGTGAGCGTACGGTGCTCGTAATCGCCAATGTCCTTGGCGAAGTCAAAGGCGCAGGCGATATGATTGGCCGGCGGATGGTGATACGGGACCTCCACCGGCCAGACGTCGTCGTCCAGTTTACGTTTCAGCCCTTCCATATCCACAACGCCGAAGTGTGCCAACAGGGCGGGCATCGCGTCGGTGGTCGGCATGCCCAACCAGCAGGCGGGGCGATCGACCGGTTGACGCGCCAGGGTGGCAAAGAAGCGCTCGTGATGAGTCATGCCGGGAATTCTCGCTTGCAGGTGCGGTTTTCGGCTCGGGGTGGCGGTTCTGGTGGTGGGCTCAGTCGCCCATGGCGGTGGTCCAGTGGCCCTTGGCGCTCGGTTCGCCGCCTTGCCCGAACGTTCCGCTACCCACCGTATCCCCGGGCCTCATCACGCGAGCGTGTCCGTCGCAGAAGAGGTAGTTCCATTGCATGCTGTGCCAGGGAAGGTCGTACCAGGAACCGTTCTGCTGTCCATAGGGGTTATGGGCAGCGCTGTAGTTGCCGTTCTGCCCACCGCTCATGGTGTTCTGCGCGGCATACGTGCCATTGTCACTGCGCACCTCGACCAGCAGAAAGGTGTCTGAAGAATCCGGTACGGAGCCCGACTTCTGGGTGAACAGCCCGGCGCTGGAGTCCTCAATGCCGCCAATGCCGCGAAAGTAGTCGTTCGTGCCTACCTTCGCGGAATCGCGTCCACCAGCGTTCATCGCGTAGGAGCGGCGCGAACAATTGGACCATCCGATGGTTTTCTCCTCAGGGCAGCGGTACATGGGCGCGGGGTCGTATCCAGGCTCGGTACCCCAGTAGCGCGACTGGTCGGTGCTCGGATTGCGGGCGCCTCGACCATCATACCCGCCCAGAGCATCGTCCCACGTCCAGGCTTTGTTCCATCCCCCGGTCATGTGGCCGATCGCCGCAGCTGGGTACCAATCGTCGCTAACGTCCGTATACATGGTCATGGCCAGGCCAAGTTGTTTCAGGTTGTTCATGCAGGAGATCTGCCTCGCTTTACCGCGAGCCTGCGCAAGTGCGGGCAGAAGAAAAGAAGCCAGAATGGCTATAATCGCCACGACGACCAGTAGTTCGATCAGCGTAAACGCTGCCGGCACTCGTGACTTCAGGAAGGTGAACCACCCTTGGCACGTGGAGTGGCGATGTGAAACTGTATGGATAGAGTATTGGGTCTTCATGATGGGCTCCGATTGCCGATTGTCGGTTGTCGCTACTCACTACATGTTACGAGAGTTGGTTCGAGCGTGATCACGGAACGTGGCGCGTTCGGTTGTTCGATTCGCCACAGCAATTGTTCGACGGTGCGCTTGCCGACGGCGTGCGCATGAATGTCCACGGTGGCCGGCCGTGGGTGCAGGTTCTGCAGCAGAATGACCTCGTTGTTGCAGGAAACAATGTCGAGGTCGCGTCCAGGCACGACGCCTCGCGCCAACAGCAACGGATGCAGGGCGGCGGTGAGCTGATCGCAAGAGCAGAAGATGCCCGTAGGACGCGGCTTCAGGCTGAGCAATTGTTCGATGATACGATCCAAAGTCTCTCGTACGACCTCCTGATGGGTTGGCGTCAACCTCAGCAAGGGTTGGTCCCATAGCAGGTGCAGAGTACAGCCGGCGGACTCCAGGACCCGGCGAAAACCAGCGTGGCGTCCCTCGGTGACGTCAAGCCTTGGCCTGCCTGAGGTACTTGCTTCAGGCGCCAGCATGGCCATTGTGCGGTGCCCGCGTTCGAGCAGGTAACTGGCTGCCAGCTCACCGATGATACTGTTATCATAGGTGACGTGATCCCACGCGGCCTCGTGCAAAGGTATACCCATGGTTTGCACACAGGGCATGCGCATGAGCTGGTCTCGCAGATCCTCGTCATCCGCAAATAGGCCAAAGAGGACGACGCCGTCGACCTTCTGTGGGAAAAGGGAAACGGGAATTGGCGCGTCTGGTAACAGGTGCCGCAACACCAGAGTCTTGCCTTGTTCCGCCACTGCTGCCTCGACCCCGTGTAACATATCCATGTATACCGGCGCATTGATGAGGGCGCGCGGCATTCCCGGCACCAGCAGCGCAATCCGGTTAGACCGGCGAGTGGCCTGTGGTTCATCCACACCGCGTGTCGGACGGCCGCGGCTGCGGGGAGAATACGACAGCCGTTCCGCGGTTCGCGAAACCACCGCTCGTGTCTCCGCGGCAATCCGGGAATCGTCGCGCAATGCCAAAGATACTGTAGATACCGACACACCCGCTGATTCGGCCACGTCTTTTAAGGTAACTGTCCCCATTCGCTGACTCCCTTTTTCGATTCAACTTATTACAGTTTACTATCTTAAAATCGAATTTCAATAGTATATTTATTGTTTTATTTATTGAAATTCTGGTCTTGATCATCAGGTCGCGTGCATCGGTGAATGGCGAGGAGCGCTTGGAGGTTGAATGCTGATCAATGCTGGACGTTTCGGGAGGGCAGGGTCGCTCTGCCCCCGCGCCGCCTGCCCGATCGGCTATTTCAGCAAGACAGGTCGGCATGCGTTTCAGCGCGCACGGAAAGGCAGCAATTCAATGTCAGACAAATTTATAAAATCGTCTTGACCATATGCCTCGATGGATTAGGGTATGGCCAACAGGAGCTGATAATGAGTATTCGAGATGTGGCTAAAGCCGCGGGTGTCGCACCGTCAACCGTCTCTCTCGTTCTGAATGGCGAGAAAGGTGTTTCGGAGGAGACAGCGGCCATGGTCAGGTGCGAGCTGGAGCGTCAGAACTACAAGCCAGGCAGGCCAGGCCGACCGCGCAAGCGCGCCGATTCACCCAAGGGAACCCGGTGCTCCAACCGATTGGCGTTGCTGGCTTGGCAGATGCCGCACGCGCGGCTGAACACTCCGGTTTACATGGCGGTCGTACATGGGGTGGAGCAGGCCGTTGCCAAGGCGGATAAAACCATGGTCTTGCGGCATGTTCCGCCGTTGGGCCGTGGGGCGGAAGCTCCACTCAGTGGAGGCGTGGACGGGGTGATTTTCTTCGGCGCTCAGGGTAGGCGAGCTGAGGAGATGCTGGACAATGTCCCTTGCGTACAGGTGATGGGCTGGAACATCGATCCGCGGTGCTCGTGGGATCATGTCACCTATAACGACCGACGCGTCGGCGAATTGGCGGCGGATTATCTGATCGAGCGACAACATCGCCGTGTGCTCTTCATCGGCACCAGCGAACCGACCGAGGCCGCCGTACCGCGCGGCTGGGCGTTCCTGGCAACTGCGCAACGGCAAGGCTGCTATGCCCACTCGCTCTGGGAGGGTGACCTGTTTGACGAGTGCCGTACAGTGCAGCGCGTCGACCGCCAGGCGATGAACCGCATCATCGACCGCTGGCTGCAGCTTGACCCTCGTCCCACCGGCATCTTTGTGCACGCCGATGCGCTGACGCAGTGCCTGTATCCGCTGTTGATCGAGCGGGGCATCCGCCCAGGCAAAGATGTCGACATCGTCTCCTGTAACAACGAAGAAATTCTGCTCAACGGCCTGCAGCCGCAGCCGGCGACGGTAGATATCCACGCGTCCAATATCGGCCAGCGTGCCGTGGAGCAGTTGCTGCACCGTATCGCGCACCCGGAAGAGCCGCGCGTCACCCTGGCCATCGAGCCGGAGCTGAAGGTCGCGAGTCATAACTAGCCAAACCGAAGACCCGCCTAAAACAATGCACACGTTCCTTAAGAGTCGATGGTTCAAATATGGCTGGAGCACGCTGGCCACTGTCACGGTGCTGCTGATCGTCTTGGCATTGTGCGGTAGCGGTCTGCGCCGCGGGGTGACGCCAGTGGGCCGGCAACAAGCCATCGACCCAGCGGAGCGAGCGGCCTACGACAAGCTACGCAATCCGGTCGTCGACATGACTGCCGGGCCTGAATTCTGGGTGGAAGTCGACTACTCGCAGAGCGAAGCTGCTCCGTGGTGGCCCAAGGGGGAGAGCCCGTTACTGGCTGAATTGGTGAAAGCGGGCGAGCTGCCGCCGGTAGCCGAGCGTGTCGGCCCGGAACCAGCGGTGTATCGAGGCTTTGCCGGGGTCGGCACCTATGGCGGCGACTGGTGGCGCATGGTCAACGACATCGACGGGGTACGCCTGGCCATGCAGTACGAGCTGAAGAACAACCAACTGGTGCGCTTTTCGCCCTACGGCGAACCCGTACGCCCACACCTGGCGCGGGAAGTCGTGCCGTCGGACAACTACAAGGTCTGGACAGTGCACCTGCGGCGCGGGGTAAAGTGGTCGGACGGCGTACCCTTCACCGCTGACGACCTGTACTGGTGGTGGCACTCTTACAAGCTCAATACCGAGATCGGCTACCAGGACGAGACCATGAAAGTAAACGGTATTCTCGGCGATCTGGAGAAGGTCGATGATTATACGGTGCGCTTCGTTTTTCCGGAGTCGAATCCCGGCTGGTTGAAGAAGCAGGCCGATGCGGCCGGGGCGCTTTATATGGCAGGGCCGAAACACTACATGCAGCAGTTCCACCCGGACGAAGGCGACGCGGAACTGGTCGAGCGGCTCTGTCGGGAATTGGTGATCAGCCCGAAGCAGCTCTTTGCCGAAAAGAACCATCCGCTCAATCCGGCACGCCCAAAGCTGGGCCCCTGGCTCTTTCGCACCCATAAGAGCAATGGCCCGTGGACCGCGGTGCGCAACCCCTACTACTTTGCCGTCGACGAGCAAGGCAACCAACTTCCGTACATCGACCGCCTGATTTTTCAGCAGGTCAGCCAGCAGCTCCAGCCCAAGGCACTAACCGATGGCCTCTGCTCCTTCGCCCTCGGCCAACAAGCCGACTATGGCAGCGTCATCTCGCAACAGCAGGCAGGCGCGTATGACGTGCGGCACTGGGTGACCGACGGCCGTGGACGGCTGACCGTCTTTCCGAACCGGCAATTGCCGGTGAAACCCGGCGATTCTGTTGAGACGCAGAAACGTGAGCTGCTGCGCAACAAGGAGTTCCGCCGCGCACTGTCTCTGGCCATCAATCGGCAGGTCATCATCGACGCGGAATTCAAGGGAATCGGTCGCCCGGGAGCCTTGATGCCCACCGAAGGTGTGCCTTGGTTCGAGCCCGCCGCGTTGCGGGCCAATGCCGACTACAATCCCAGGCGCGCGAACCAGTTGCTCGACAAGCTCGGCCTGACGACGCGCGACAGCGATGGCATGAGGACGCTACCCGATGGGTCGCGGCTGACGCTTTTCATGATTGCCCGGCCCGGCGAAGTAGCGCCCCTGCAATTTCTGATCGAGAACTGGCAGGAGATCGGCTTGCGCGTCATCCTGCAGGAGAAACCGCACCGACTCTACCTGGCAGCCCAGGAATACGCCGATCTGCAACGCGCGGGTGATGGTAGTGCCGGCGCCTTGGGTTGGAATGCTCTCGGGGCCGGCGCGCCCTACTGGACATGGTACTACAAGGGCGGCATGTACGGCAGTGAAGAGAGCCAGGAACCGGAAGTCAACCAACCCAGCGCTATCGAACTGGAAGCCATGCGCGCGGGTCAGGACGCCTTCAATACCTTCGATATGGAAGAACGTACGCGGCTGGCGCGCAAGGTCATGGACATTGCCCAAGACCAGGTTTGGGCGATCAACGTCAGTACCCAAGGCCCGACGCTCGCCCTGGTCAAGCACGGTCTGCGCGGCGTGCCCGAGCAGCTGCTCAGCAGTTTCATGCTCAACACCCCGAACAACAGCTGCCCGGAGGCCTGGTACTGGGAAGATCCGGCCACCATCAACGGCGTCAAGCGAGCATCAGCGGCTTACCTGGCGGAACGCAACGAGTCGATCCTGGCCGAGCTTCGCCATGCCACCCCAAAGCCGCAGGAACTGGCCATGCAGGTCTCTTCAAACGGCACGCCCAGCGGCTCCGCGCTCGGTTCTTTGCTAAAATGGGCGCTCCTCGGCTGTGTGGTGATTGGACTGGTGCTGATCACCCTGCGCCACCCGTTTGTACTGCGGCGGCTGGTCATCATGGTGCCGACCCTGATCATCATTTCCATCATCGTCTATGTCGGAGTGCAGTTGCCGCCCGGCAGCTATCTGGAGACCATGGTCGACAACCTCGAGCGCAGCGGCCAGCGGGAGCAGGCTCAAGCCCAGATGGAGCAACTCACGGCGATGTATTACCTGGATGAAGGGCCGGTGAAAAACTACTTTCGCTGGACAGGGGCGCTCTGGTTCACCTCGTTCAAAGCAGAGCACAGGGGCCTGCTGCAGGGCAACCTCGGGCGCTCCATGGCCAACGACGGGGCGTTTGTCAGCGACCTGATGGGCGACCGACTGCTGCTCACCATGGCGATCTCCTTCGGTACAATCCTACTCACCTGGCTGGTGGCCATCCCTATCGGCGTCTATTCCGCCGTACGCCAGTATTCCGCCGTCGACTACGTGCTGACGGTGGGCGGATTCATCGGCATGTGCATTCCGCAGTTCATCCTGGCCCTGGTGCTGATGCTGCTCGCCAAGGAGCTGTTCGGGGTTACGGTCATGGGGCTCTTCTCCAGCCAGTATGCCATGCAGGATATATGGACGTGGGGCAAGGTGGGGGATCTGCTCAAGCACCTCTGGCTGCCCATCGTCATCGTCGGATTCGGCGGTACGGCCGGCATGATCCGCGTGATGCGCGCCAATCTGCTCGACGAGTTGAGAAAACCATACGTGACTACTGCCAGAGCGAAAGGCGTACGGCCCATAAAACTGCTCTTCAAGTACCCGTTCCGCCTGGCGCTTAACCCGTTCATCGCCGGTATCGGCGGGCTCTTCCCTATGCTCATCTCCGGCAGCGCCATCGTCGCCGTCATCCTCAGCCTGCCGACTGTCGGGCCGCTGCTGCTCGATGCCGTGATGCTCGAGGACACCTACATGGCGGGCTCGCTGCTGCTCGTGCTCAGCACCCTCAGCGTCTTGGGCGTCCTGGTCAGCGACCTGCTGTTGCTCACCCTCGATCCCCGCATCCGCATGGCAGGAGGCAACCGCTGATGGCCGCTTCAGCCACCAAGGACTACGGCAGCATGACGCAATGGCAACTGGTGCGGCTGCGCTTCTCGCGGCACAAGCTGGCGGTCATGTCGGTCTTTGTTCTGATCGTCTTGTACGCCGGCGCCATTTTTGCCGAGTTTGTCGCTCCCTACAAAGCGACGGACAAGCACCTCGAGCAGATCTACGCGCCGCCGCACAAGATCCGCTTCAATCTGTCAAACGGCCTGCACACGTATCCGTTGGAGATGGTGCAGGATCCGATCACCCTGACTACCACGTACGTGGAAGATCGCGACAAACCCGTCCAGCTCGGCTTCTTCACCAAGGGATCGGCCTACACGTTGTGGGGCCTGATCCCCATGAAGCGCCACTTCTTTGGCGTGGAGAATCGCGCCGATGGCACGTTCTTCCTGCTTGGTGCCGACAAGTACGGTCGCGATCTGCTCAGCCGTATCATCTATGGATCGCGGATCTCGTTGTCCATCGGTCTTGTCTCGATCGCGGTCTCCTTTGTCCTCGGTATTGCCATTGGCGGTGTTTCCGGCTACGCGGGCGGGTTGATCGACGTGCTGGTGCAGCGGCTGATCGAGATCCTGCAGGCGATCCCGCAACTGCCGCTGTGGATCGCCCTGGGTGCCATCCTGCCCGCCGACTGGCCGAGCCTGTGGATCTATTTCGGCATCATTGTGGTGCTCAGTTTCGTCGGATGGACGGGACTGGCGCGTACCGTGCGCAGCAAGCTCCTGAGCTTGCGCGAGGAAGACTACGCCGTGGCGGCACGGTTGTTGGGAGCCAGTCATGGACGCATTATTTTCCGTCATCTGGTGCCCGGCTTCACCAGTCACATCATCGTCAGCCTTTCGCTCGCCATTCCCGCCATGATCTTGGGCGAGACGGCACTCAGCTTCCTCGGGCTGGGGCTGCGTCCGCCGTTGGTGAGCTGGGGGGTATTGCTGCAGGATTGCATGGACCTGGATATCCTTTCCCGCTATCCATGGATCATCATGCCCACGGCCTTTGTGGTGCTGGCCGTGCTGGCCTTCAACTTTGTGGGCGACGGCATGCGCGATGCCGCCGATCCCTATCATTAAACGCAAGGACTTCCTCATGAGCCGCATTCAGGCAGCCTTTTTCAATGATGGCGTACCGTTTTTGTCCGGTGACCCCATCGACTATGTCTACGGCCATGGCCGACGTCGGCAAATCGAGCAGATTACCGACCTGCATCCAGTCGTTGTGACCTCGGAAAACTTTGCTGAAGAAGCGCCGAGGCTGAGAGACACCGAGGTCATCTTCTCGACGTGGGGCATGCCCAGGTTGGAGGCGGATCAGTTCGCCGCCCTGCCCAAGCTACGGGCGTTCTTCTACGCGGCCGGCAGTGTGAAGACGCTGGCCCAGCCGTTCCTGGAGCGCGATATCACCGTGGTCAGCGCCTGGGCAGCCAACGCCATCTCCGTCGCTGAATTCTGCCTCGGCCAGATTCTGCTCTCCTGCAAAGGTTACTTCCGCAATACCCGCGACTGCCAGACGCCCGACGGCAACCACCAGACCATCGCTTTCCAGGGCAAGGGGGCGTACGGTGAAAAAATCGCCATCATCGGGGCCGGCCAGATCGGTCGCCAGCTGATTTGCCTGCTCAAGCCGTTTCGCCTGAAAATCCTGGTCGTGGATCCGTATCTCTCTGAACCCGAGGCGGAAGATCTCGGTGTCACCAAAGTCTCGATGGCGGATGCCTTCAGCCAGGCGTATGTGGTCAGCAACCACCTGCCCAATCTGCCGGAACTGCAGCGCGTGCTCGACCGCCCACTCTTCGCGTCCATGCGCCAGGACGCCACCTTCATCAACACCGGTCGTGGGGCGCAAGTCAACGAAGCCGACCTCATCGGTGTCCTCAAGCAGCGCCCCGACCTGATGGCCCTGCTCGATGTCACCGATCCCGAGCCGTGCCTGCCGGACTGTGGGTTTTACCACCTGCCCAATGTGCAGATCAGCAGTCATCTGGCCGGCGCCCACAACGACGAGGTCGTGCGCATGGCGGACACCGTGATCGAGGAGTTCACCCGCTGGCAGAATGGCGATCCCCTGCGTTACCAGATCACTCAACACATGCTCGAACGAATGGCCTGATATGCACGACAACGTCCTCGACATCGACAACCTGCAAGTCTACTTCCACACGGAAGAGGGCGAAGTGCGCGCCGTGGATGGCGTCAGTTTTCAGATGAAGCGGGGCCGCATCATGGCGCTGGTCGGCGAATCCGGCTGTGGCAAGAGCGTCACCAGCTACTCGATCCTGCGACTGATCCAGAAGCCGGGCAAGATCGTTGGCGGCACCATCACCTTCCACCCCCAGAAGGGGGAGCCGATCGATATCACGGCGCTCAGCGAGAGGTCCGATGCGCTCTTCCACCTGCGCGGCGGGCAGATCAGCATGATTTTTCAGGAGCCGATGACCGCCCTCAGCCCCGTCCATACGGTCGGCAACCAGATCTGCGAAGCGATCCTCCTGCACCAGAATGTGAGCAAGGCCGAAGCGCGCGCCAAAGCCATCGAGATGCTCGGCAAAGTCGGCATTCCCGGCCCCGAAAAGCGCATCGATCAGTACCCCTTCGAGATGTCCGGCGGCATGCGTCAGCGCATCGTCATCGCCATGGCCCTGGTCTGCAATCCGGAGATCCTGATCGCCGACGAGCCGACCACCGCTCTCGACGTCACCATCCAGGCCCAGATCATGGGCTTGATGAAAGGGCTTCAGCGCGATTTGGGCACCTCCACGCTGCTCATCACCCACGATCTCGGCGTCGTCGCACAGCTCGCGGACGATGTGGCCGTGATGTATCTGGGCCGCATCGTCGAGCGTGGGCCGGTGCGCCAGATCATGAAGGAGCCCCGCCACCCCTATACTCAGTCGCTGCTCAAGTCGCTGCCCAGTCTGGCGATGAAGAAGGACAAGCTGCCCAGCATCGAAGGCAGCGTTCCGTCGCTCAACCAGATCCCACCTGGGTGTCCCTTCCATCCCCGCTGTCCTCACGCCAAAACTGGTCTCTGCAACGTCGGCAAGCCGCCTCCCCTCGAGTGGCTCGGCGGCGAGCGCCACGCCGCCTGCCTGCGGTTGAATGAGCTGGAGAAGGAGCGCATCCATGTCTGATCCGACTGATCCGACCGATCTGACCGATCGAAAACCTCTCCTTCAAGTGCGCGACCTCTGTAAGCATTTTCCCATCTACGGAAAAGGCTTCCTGAAGAAGCAGCTCGGCGTGGTCAAAGCCTGCGACCAGGTCAGTTTCGACCTCATGCCGGGCGAGACCTTGGGTATCGTCGGCGAGTCCGGCTGCGGCAAGACCACAACGGGTCGCACGATCCTCCGCGCCCTTGCCCCCACTCGCGGCCAGGTGCTCTTCCGCAACAATGGCCACACCGTCGACCTTGCTGCCCTCTCCGCGGCGGAACTGAAACCGCTGCGCACCCAGATGCAGATGATTTTCCAGGATCCCTTCTCCAGCCTTAACCCACGCATGACCGTGGGCGACATTGTGGAGGAACCCCTCGTCATCCATCGACTCGGCAGCAAGTCCGAACGGGAAGAAAAGGTCATGGCCATGCTCACCAAGGTCGGCCTCAAGCCCGAGCACCGCACCCGCTATCCGCACGCGTTCAGCGGCGGCCAACGCCAGCGCATCGGCATCGCCCGTGCCCTTATCATGAACCCCTCGCTGGTGGTCTGCGACGAAGCGGTTTCCGCGCTCGATGTTTCGGTGCAGGCGCAGGTCATCAATCTGCTGCAAGACCTGCAGAAGGAACTCGGCCTCACCTACATCTTCATTGCTCACGACCTCAGTGTCGTCAAGCACATCTGCGACCGCATCGCCGTCATGTATGCCGGCAAGATCGTCGAGCTCGCACCCAGCGACGAGCTCTTCGCCGACCCGCGACATCCCTATACCCAGGCGTTGCTCTCAGCCGTTCCCAATCCCGATCCCGACGTCCCCATGAACATGAACCTCTCCGGTGAAGTCGCCGACCCTGGCAACTTGCCCACGGGCTGTGCTTTCCACCCCCGTTGCAGTCAGTGCTTCACCCCCTGCGGCAACTCCATCCCGGAACTCGTCGCCGATGTCAATGGCCGCGCCATTGCCTGCCACCTCCAGCACAATAACCGCGAAGGAAACTTGCCCAGCTGACTGCGGAATGAAGCGCTGGCTCAGACGAACAACGCAATCTGCGAGACTTATAGGATACACAGGAAGTGCCTCTCTGAGCTGATCTTCTGGAAATCTCGCGAATCCGAGTTATACTGCTGATATGACTGAACCTTCCTCACCTACTCGTTATAAGCACCAGCTCGTTGCCGCGGATCTGCTGTTCCGAATTCAACGCGGCGAATGGCGAAGAGGCATGAAGATTCCGTCTATCGATGAGCTCGCCGAGATGTATCCGTACTCGCGAATGACGATTTTCAAGGCGGTGGAATATCTGGTATCCGAGGGCTACCTCGAGTCGAGACGCGGCGTCGGCACGTTTGTGCTGCGGGATCGAATTGCCGGGATAGTCGGCCTGGTGATTGGCGAGGAGGTGCTGCACCCGCAACGTACCCCCCTGGCCTCTATCCTTGCCCAGGAAGTGCGCAGGTTCTTCGAACGCATCGGGTATCGCTTCAAGCTTTACATTGACCACAATTACCGCATCGAAGATGCTGAGGTGCCGACGGAGCTGCGGGAAGATCTTGCGGCCAAGCGTCTCACCGGCCTCATGACCGCCGCCTGCAATACCCCTCTGGCCTTGCCGGAGTGCCCCATCTGGCAGGAAAATCCAATTCCCCATGTCGACATGACCTCCCATCGCCTGCCCGTCCCGCAGGTCGTCATGGATACGGATGCGATGATGGAGATCTTTCTGCTCTACGCGCGCCAGCGCGGCGTCCAGCGCGTCGGCATGATCATGGGCGATGAGCGTGCCGTGGACTACTGGTACGAGCGCTGTCTACGGCACGGGCTGGAGACCAGACCCGCATGGATTTGTTTCCGCGACTCGTATGCCCAGCATTACGAGCGCAACGGCTACGAGCTGATGAATGAACTCTGGCAAGCGGATGAGAAACCGCAGGCTGTGCTGGTGAAGGACGATATCGCCTGCAAAGGTGTGGTACAGGCGTGTCTGCAGGTGGGCATCGAGATTCCCGGCGACCTCCACCTGGTCACCGCCGCCAACCGTAATTCCGGCGTTTTCTATCCAGTCGAACTGCCCGTGATCGAGTTCGATATCGCCGAAATTGCCCGCCGGCTCGGCGACCTCCTCCTCGATGCCATACAAACTCCCGATGCACCGCTTGAATCTGTTCGTATAGCACCCACATTGCGCACCCCGCATTTGCAGGAATACAAGAGCGATGCGGATCAAGTAGCCGCTGGCTGAAGCCATTCTGCTCTGGCTGTGCCTCGCCGTCCTGGGCGACTTTCCATGTCTTGCGCAATACGACGATAAGGGAGCTGTTCAAGCCTCCAAGTCGCAATACCTTGCGAACCAACGACGATCCAGCTTTCTCAGTGTGGACGTTTTGCATGCACCTCGAACACCGACCGGACAGACTCGACGCACCGCTCGTGCAGATCGTGCAGGTGGCGGTCGGTGTCGGTAGGGTTCTCCTGGCGGTGAAACGCCATCGCCCAGCGCCCGTCGACGTCCGGGTGCGCATAGGACCATACCTCGTAAAGCACGAAGCCCGAAAAACGTCCATCACGGATGACCCGCTGATATTCGTCCAGCAGGTTCGGGCTGCCGTGGACGTAACGGTTGACGTGAACGGGGATATTGCGATCGTTGCAGATGCTGATCATCTCCTGCGCCACGGGGTCTTCGCCGAAGATGCTGTCGAATGGCTTGGCGTACACACGTAGCGTCGCGTCGTCCACCAGGCCCTCTTCGATCCAACGCCGCCACTGGAAATCGATGAGGCCTGGAAAGGCCAGTCGGCGGGCGTGTATACGCTCCTCCGGGGCGCGGAACCAGGCCACATTAAGATTAACGCGCATCCGCCTGCCACGCTCCCGGATCATGCGGCTGGCGCTGCGAAGAAACTCAGTGTAAGCGTCGCCGCGCACGCGCGCGATGTCGGCCTTGAACGCCTTGCTGCTGACGGGAATCCTGTCGAGCACGACCTGGTTGAAGCCGTAGTCGTTTGGCGAATCGGTGTGCGTCGAATGGTTTTCAACGCGGAAATCGACGCCGTCCACCCCCGCGTCGAGCATTTCGCCCAGACAGGAAAGCCAATAGTCCTGCACGCGAGGTTCGGTTTCGCAAAGCGCGCCGGGCATGTATTCGTTGACGCCGCGCGCGTAGGCGATGAAGCCGGCCGGCTTCTCGAACAGATAGTAGTTCCGCGAGGACTGGCGTTTTGACGTCTCCGGCGATTGCTGGTTGGGCAGGTCGAGCGTGGTCAGCTCTGGGCCGCGCCCGGTGTCGAACGTCAGCCCGCCGGTGCGAAAATTCTCCCACTGCGGGAACCAGATCTGTGTGCCGGTGGCGTATACGCCGGGCATCGGTTCGCCGTTCGTGTCGAATACGGTCATCAACCGGTCCCAGGTGTTGGCGAAGTCGCCGGTGCCTTCGGCAAAATCGGTGGTCACCAGCACGTACCGATCGGGCAGGTCGAGCCCCGACAGCGTGAGTTGGCGCACCGGGTCGCCTTGGCGCGTAATGAGGTTGCCGTAGATGTCGGTCACATCGCGGTCGCTGGCGACGACGCGCTCATCGAAGCCGAACCGCGCGTCGCTCATTCGATAATTGTAGTTGCGATCCGAGCTCCAGATCTGGAGGTGTTCAGCCGTGATGCGCGTCGGGGCGGCATCGCTCTTGGTCAGCACGATCTTGCCGATGCGAGCGGTCTCAAGGCCCGCCGGCAGGTCGTCGGTGCGCCGCCTGATGCGCAGCTCGGGGTTGTTCACGACGAACGGATCGATCCACGCGAGCCGACCGCCGACGTGCGATACATTGCCCCAGCGCTGGGCCTCCGGAGACCCCTCCGGGAGCACGGCAGAGATGCCTGTTTCGTACGGTTTGTAGTAGGCGTAGATCTCCATCCCGTGCCGGTGCGCCGCCTCGACCGCGACCCGCAGCGGGTTGCCCAGCCGCTCACAAGTCAGCGCGTAGTTCTCCCACTGGTTCTGGTCCACGTCGAGCGGGGTCTCAGGATGGAGGCGTTCGATCCCCGCGGGTATGTGATACCCGCCGTGGCCGTCCCCGTAATACCCCCAGTGCACTCGGCGTACACCGTTCTGCGAGAGCATCGACATAAGCGAGTCGATGTGCGACACGCCGATCGGGGTCGGCGCGGTTAGAGCGTCATCCGGAAAGTCAACAAAGGTCTCGAGTGCGAACTCGTTCGCGTTGGTCAAGGCGTCATCTCCGCCGCAGGGTTCAAAGCAAGGGACCATCGGGATAGGTGTCGTCAGAGTGATGGAAATTTGCTTTTTCGGGGGATGACGGAACCTACATCGGCTCTGTCGCCATGCAAGCGGAAGACAGAGTAGTCCGGACGAGGTGGCCGGATTTACAGGAGGCAAGGCAGCTTGTTCCGTCGCCAGGCACTGCACGCGTCGCTCCGGCCTTTGGCGTGAGGCGGGGCAATTCATGCAATCCAGGCAATGCAGGCCAGCCTCTTGATATGCTGGGGCCTGGACGGTAAAGTCATGTGGGCTCCTTCTGTCATCTTCTACTAACAAAGGTACTCTCTATGCGCGCAGCATGTTGTCTGGTTCTTGCCTTCCTGATCGTTCAGTCCACTGTGGGTGCCGGCGAGCCGCTCGCGGCGCCGCCCGAAACCCCGATCGACTCGCCCAGCCGCAGCCCGTACTGGGTACAGCAGGCACCCGCCGCGCAGTACAGCCGCGTCATTCACGCCGCTGGCACCGCAGTCTCGATCATTCCCGAAAGCTATTGCTGGGGCATCAGCTTGCTGTCGCACAGTCTCGACAAACAGCTCGAAGAGGTGAAGATCTTCAACGTACCGGCCGTCAGCATGGCATTCCGTCTGGGCGACGAGGCCCTCGCCAAGGTTGCGGAGCTGCCGAGCCTGGTGGCCATTGACCTCAAAGGCAACGGAGTTGTCACCGACGACGGCCTGGTGCATTTGAAGAAGCTCCCCAACCTGCGCGAGCTGAACCTCGAAAGGTGCCGGCAGATCACCGACACCGGCCTGGCCAATCTGGCTGGCTGCGACAAGCTCGAAACCATCCGGCTCGACGGTTGTCGCGAGATCACCGATGTCGGCATCAACGCTCTGGCCGGGCTCCCGGCGCTGAAGCGCGTCTACCTGCGGTTGCGGTACAATCGTACTATCACCGATTCCGGAGTCGCCACGCTTGCCAGGATGCCGCTTGTCGAGCTGAACCTCTCCGGTGCCTCGCACGTCACCCCCGCGGGGTTCGCCAAACTCGGCGACTGCCAGACCTTGGAGGTCCTCCTGCTTGCAAACAACAGCAACCTCGATGAGACCGATTTGGCCGCCATCGGCCGATTGAAGGAGTTGCGCGATCTGGATCTGGACTTCTGCAGCAAGCTCAAGAACCCCGCTCTCGCCCATCTGACTGGGCTGAGCAAGCTCCAACGCCTGGGCCTCAACAACCTCGACTACACGGACAATGAGACCGCTGCCTTGCTCGTCAGGATCAAGAGCCTCCGTGAACTCCGATTGGATCGCTGGAACCGGCACGGCGCCGAGGGGGTGGCGCTGATCGCAACGCTGCCGGAACTCAGGTCCTTGACTTTCAGCGGTTCCGATGGCGTGACACCAGAGGGCTTCGCGGCTCTGGCCAATCTTCCCAAGCTGGAGCATCTGGCTGTCGGCAACTGCAGTAAACTCGCCGGCTACGACTTCGCCAGCCTGCGAGACTTCCCCGCTCTCCGCGAACTGAGCCTCGCCAACAACCGACTCACCGACGAGGCCCTGATGAACGTCGCGGCCCTCGATGGGCTGACGCACCTCAACTTCAACTACAATCCCGCTATCACCGACGCGGGAATTGCCCACCTCGCGAACCTCACTCAGTTGGTCGAACTCGGCATCGCCAAGGCGGAACTCATCACCGACGCAGCAATCGCACACATTGCCAGGCTGGACAACCTGCGCCAACTCAACATCGAGAACTGCAAAAAGATCACTGACGACGGCATCCAGCCGCTGGCCAGAATCGCGCCACTGCACCTCATCGCTGGCGGCACCCAGGTCACCAGCGAAGGTCACGAACGGTTAAGAAAGGCCAGGGCCAAGTGAGTGGCTCCTGCTGAAGACTCCGTGCGCCGGCCGCCAAGCGAGCAGGGCCTGCACATGCGCCACTCCCTGCATCTGATGATCGAGGCATCGAGCAAGCCGCCAGCCATGCTGGCAGAGACCATTGCCGGCGGCATCGCTCACTCGTGATTCAGATATGTTTGCTCCAGGATTCTCGTGCTGTCGGACGGGCAGACCCATTCACCGAACCTGTCTTTGAAGCAACTGTATTGAGCGTCATAGACCCAGCGTATTGTGCTGTCGGTATAGCTCTCGCAGAGTATGAACTTCGTTCTGACAGTATGAATAACCGCGCTCTCAGGCGCGCCATCGTGACTGTTGACGTTCTTCCGCAACCTGTTGATATACGATTCGCCAAGTTGGAAGGACTGATACGAGATGCTCACCTTGCGGCCATTCGCCTTGTCTCTGTACGTTTCGTAAATAAGGCGCTTGAAAAGCCGCTCCGATGGCTCGCTGTCCTTAGAAACGGTGCCCACAGGCTCTTCAAAGTCACATCCTGCCGTCTTCCTGTCAGTCTTCGCAGCCGGGCCCTCATCAGGCTTCGTCGCATCTACTTCTTTTGGCTGTTGTCCTTCATCTCCATCGGGCTGCGTCGTCTTTACCGTCTCAACCTCTGCAGTGTCAACAGCCCTAAACGGACGGATGTCTGTTTTGCTTGTATTGGTATAAATTCCGCCTGCCCGCCTGTACGTTCCGGGCGCTGGCTCGACATACTCCTCGCAATCCAGGCGCATGGCGGAAACAGGATTGTTGCCGATCACTGTGCCGGTTTGCCACATCCCATCCGTAATCTTAAGCTGAACACGGTCACCTTCCTTGTAGGCGCCTCGCCATTCGTCGCCCGGCTCCCAATTCTCTTGGGCAACGCTCAGCGACGTTGCCGCACATAGCAACCCAACCGTCACGCTCAGGAAGAACAGCACATGACTCGGTGAACCTACTTTTTCCTTCACAACCAACCTCCCACTTCTGTAATTCTATACTGGTGAAAGCGCCGAGCGCAGGCGATACCTTATTCCGTCTCGCCGACTTTTGCCGAGGGGAGAATAAAATCGTCGACTACCCTATGGCATGTCGGCATACACTACAAGCGACCTTTTCGATTGCCTCCAAACGGAAGGTGATTAGCTCCCCGGGCGGTATCCCATCCATTGGTTGCCTCATGCATGGCCAGGTCGCGAGTCGCGATCTTGCCATTTGTTTCGAGGTGGCGGGAACACTGTCCTCGGGTTGGCTGAAGGATGAGTGGATGATCAAGCTTGGGTTGAGGATCGGCAGCGCACTTGCGTGTGTAGCCGTCCCGCGCGGGCGAAAGCCGCTTGACCAGCCGAAGGCACCAGGAAGAGACTGCCTTCGCGTTCCATACGTGGCTCTGTCGTCTTCACCGTTGCGCTTCCTCCCCAGACGGGAAAATAGGATTCGAGAATGAAACGCGCTAAGGTATCCATACCTATCTGGATGCATTCCTGGAGCAAGCATCCCGTGTACTATCGAACAGGAGAGAACATGTCGCGGAAGCCGCCAACGGGAGTTTCAGATGAGGGGCATTCCCCCTACGAGGATGAATTCCGAGCTATCGGACGACTCCTGGAGAAGAATGCCACGCAGATTATGGAGCGCTGGTTCGAGCGCGCTGGCAAGGAGCAGATGCATGCCCAGCCGCATCAGCGTGAAAAGGCCATGAATGAGCTGCACGAGATGCTGGAGTCGCTTGGCCAACGGCTCCGCAAGCAGAGCAATCACGCGCTGGCGGTGGCCAGTCAACTCGCCCGCGAGCACGGCGAGCAGCGCTTCGACCTCGGATGGAACATCGTTGATCTGGTGCGCGATTACGAGATTCTCCACGGCGTCGCCCTGGAGCATCTGGAAGAGGTCCACGGCGAGCGGCTGACCTACCGCCAGGCCATGGTCATCGCCACCATCATGAATGGTGCCATCGGTCACGCCGTCCATGCTTACAGTACCTTGACGCAGAAGCGGATCGAGGAACAGATCGAGCAGCAGAAGGCCGAACTGCGTCAATTGACGCTGGACCTGACCGATGCCGAGCACCACGAGCGGCAGCGCATCGCCAGCTTGCTGCACGACGACTTCCAGCAGATCCTGGTAGCCACCAAAATGAAGCTGGCGGTCGCCTTTGGCAAAGCTGCACCCGACCTCGCCGCGGCCGAAGAGGCAAAGGGCATGCTCGATCAGGCCATCCGGATATCCCGCAACGTGGCGCAGGAACTGCACCCGATGGTTCTCGAAAGCCAGGGCCTGCCCGCCGCCGTCGAACGGCTGTCCGAGACCTTCCAGCAGCAGTACGGCATGACGGTAACGGTGGAGCTGAACGTGCCCCCCGACTGCGACCGCATACCGATGTCGCTGCGACGGCTGGTCTACGATTCCGTCCGTGAATTGCTCTTCAATGTCGTGAAGCACGCCCATACCTCCAAGGCATGGGTGAGGATCAGCTGCGATGAGCAGTGGCGGATTGAGGTCGAGGATCGCGGAACAGGGGTGCCGGAGATGGCCACGACCGCCCCGCCGGGCGGACGAAGTTTCGGCATTGGCAGCATTCGCCATCGCATGAAGCAGATCGGCGGCACGCTCGACATATTCAGTGAGCCCAACAAAGGCACCCGCGCCATTCTCACATTCCCTCTGTAGCCCCTCTCCGAGGTAGCAGTGACCAATTGCGCGAAGTAGCTATCCTGCGCCCCTTTTCCCTCCGCGGAACACCACGATCCCGGCCGCCGGTCAAACGTGGACGGAGCAGCAGCCTTGGTCGGGGACCAAATGACCGAACAACCGCTTGCCGCACACTTGCCAAGAGGCCATAGTAGCGTCGTCACGGTTGCAATGAACGAACCGAAGGGACCGGAAATGACAGGTGGCAGAATGATCGTGGTGCCGCTCCTGCTGCTCATCGGCTTCTACAACCTGGAGCAGCCTGTCCTTCGGATTCTCTGCCTGATTGGCGCGACAGGCTGGATGAGCATCTATGTGGTTCTCGCGATCACCAACGCCGACTGGAACATGCTCATCTTCCCAGGCATTTTCGGCATAATGTGGATGATCTTGCATCCACTGATGAAAGACGAATGAAATGAAAGCCGTGAACAACCTTTTCCGATGAGTTCATGGGGTGCGACGGCAGCGCCGTGACCGAATTCAAACAATCTCACTGGAGGTAACCTTGTCATGCCACCAATACGCTTCTATTCGCTTTGGGCAATCAACGCCCCGATGGACGAAGCTCGCCTGCTGCGCCAACTCGACGACCTCCGGGACGATGGGTTCGACGGCGTCGTCTTTCACCCGCGATTCTATCCCGACGAGCCCCCCTACATGAGCGAGGACTATCTTCGCATGGTGTCGCGGATTATCTTGCGGGCAAAAGAGATCGGCCTGCAGTTCTGGATCTATGATGAAAACGGCTGGCCCAGCGGCACCGTGGGCGGTGAGCTGCTGCGCCGCCACCCGGATTGCGCCGCCACCATCCTGGTCCTCCGGCCCGGCAAAGCCGATGACGCCTGGCACAGCTTCCAGCACCAAGGCCGCGACTGGCACCTGAAGCGGGTGACGACCGACTGCATCGACTACCTCAATCCCACCGCCTGCGACCGCTTTCTCGAGCTTGTGCACGAGCGCTATCGCAAGGAATTAGAACCGGCGGCATGGGCACACGTGGAGGCCTTTTTCACCGACGAACCCGAGTTCGGCCTCGGTATTGAGATCGACCGTGTTTCCGCTCACGGTGCCATCATGTGGAGTGATGGGCTGGACGCACATTATCGCCAAGAGATGGGACGCGACGTCCGAGACGATCTGCCCGCACTCTTTCTCGGCTCCGAAGACGGTTCTCACGAGCGCCTTCGCATCCGTTTCTGGGAGTTTCTGACCGACGCCCTATGCGCGGGATTCTTCGCCCCTTACCTGGCCTGGTGCCGCCGCGAAGGCAAATTGCTCACCGGTCACCTGAAGGGCGACGAACATCCGCTCTTCCAGGTCATGATGAATGGCTCCTGTCACCAGATCTTCCAGCACATGGACATCCCCGGTATCGATCCTCTCGAACGCTTCCCCTCCTGCGACTACTTCGCGCGTCAAGTGGCGTCCGCCGCCTGGCAGTTCGGCCACGGCCGCGCCATGGCTGAGGTGATCGGGGGTGGGGGCTGGGGCTGCACGCCGGGTGACCTCGAGCGCTTCCTCCTCTGGCTCTCCAACCACGGCTCCACCGACCTGGTGATCCACATCAACCAATACCGCCTCATGTCGCACGCTATCCGGGACTGGCCACCCTCGCACCCCAGAGGCGTCAACTGGCGTCCTGCCTATGCGGAGGTACTGCAGCGGGTGCGCCGCCAGACTGACGCCTCGGCCGCCGCCCATGCCGACCTGCTGGTGATTGCACCTTATCGCGGCATCATGGCCGGTTACGAACCCTGGTCCCTGCGTCAAAGCAATATCCACAACTGTGCCACTTATCCCGACACCGCTGCTGGCCGGCTCAATGACAGCTTCCTCTCCCTGCTGGAGCGGCTGCCGGCGTCGCACCACTTCGCGGACGAACGCAGCCTGGAGCAGCATGGCCAACTCGATGGCGCCAAGCTGCGGCTCGGCTCCCACACCTACACCCATATACTGCTGGCAGATGGTTGTCGACTCGACGCCGCGGGCGAGACCCTGTTGCAGGCGTTCCGAGAGGCGGGTGGCTACGTCCTGTCCGGGGCCGATCTGCCTGGTCCTGAGAAAGCCAGTCAGTCTGAACCGGCATCCGGCCGCAATCCAATCAAGTGGCTGGAGGTGGAGCCTGCACCGAACCATCTGCTGCTGGAGCCGCGGCAGGACGATGGCGGCGAATGGTCCTGCGGCTTTGAACTGGTCGACCGCGTCGACGGCTGTTCACTCTTCTTCGCGGATGGGGTGACCGAGGCGGTGCTCGATGGGGGAAGCCTCTCCGTTATTCCCGCGGACGATGGCAGCACCGCGAGGCTGCCATCCCTCTCCCAAGGGCAACACACCCTCCGCTTCAAATTGCCGGCCGAGGACGCCGGTCCGCTCTTCGTCTGGCTGCAGGGAGACTTCCGGATCACCAGCCAAAGCGATTGGCACGACCAATCTCCGGGCATGGTGCGTACGGCCGGTCCATGGATCGTCACCGCGGATACCGAATGCTCTCCAGAAGCGGAACGGGTGACCGCCGGCTGGCCGTTCGCTCGCCATCCGACGCGGATGCGAGGCACCTTCACCACCGACCGACTCGCGGCCTGCCGAAGACTCCTGCTGCACGGCATCGCCGCCGATGCGGCGCGGGTGGAACTGGACGGTGCGGATCTTGGCTGGGCCTGGGGACCAGACTGGTCCATTGAACTACCCACAGACCTGCAGGCTGGAGAGCATGCGCTTCTCCTCTCGCTGATCCCCAGCACCTTCAATCACTACGGCCCTCACCACCACCTCGACGGCGACCGCCACCTGACATCACCCGATCAGTTTACCGGCCGCAAAAACTTCGCGGATCATCCGCAAGCGCCAGCTATCACGCACGACGGACAATGGCGGTTTCGGCCGCTTCATGGGCCGTCGACCGTGTCGCTGCAATAAAGAACGTTTGCACGTTGTCATACACACAGCTCTCAATGTAACCGCGCACGGTCGGTACTCTCATGAAGCAGAGAAAGGCCTCCAGAATGACACATGCATGGCCAGTGGTCGAATGCTCAGAGGGATTGTCGGATCCAGTGAGAGACGATCTTGCCCGACGGGGATCGCCGCCGAATTTGGAAAGCATTCGCAGCCTTTTTCCGCCAACCACGGGGGATCCAGCATTCGACCCGGAGGCGATCAGTCAGCGCGCAAGCCAGTTGCGGACCGACCCTGAAGTCGACACGGGAGATGCGCATCTCGATCATTCCGTAAGAATGGGGTTGGCCTTCATCGACGCCACCTTCCAGGGCGACCATCCCAAGTACGGGGTGAAACACTATGCCGATGATCGTCATGACGGCTTTCCGCCGACCATCATTGCCACTATGGATGCGCTCACGTCATGGGGGCTGCACGAACGAGCCCACCAGTTATGGGGGTATTGGCTCGCCAACTTCGTCCGGCCGGATGGCGCGATTCGGTACTATGGTCCGGCAGTAAGCGAATACGGCCAGCTTCTGCACACGGGAGTGCTTGTCTACGAACGAGCAGGTCAAGCGGCATGGTGGGAAGAGGGGCGGCATGCGCTCGCACGAATCGCGGACCACGTGCTGGAGCTCTGTGCGCAGGCAGAGGCGAAGAACGATCTCGTTTCAGGGATTCCAGAGGCGGACATCTCAAGAGCCGACCCCAACAACCTTGGGGAGAATGTCCACAACGAAGACAACCGGTACTTCCATAACAATGCCTGGCTCGTCCGCGGTCTCACGCGTTGGGCCGGACTCGTGGAGGCGAGTGGGATGGCCTCCCGCCATCCGGTCGATCGGATTCAGTCCTTGGCGCGCGGCCTCGCCCAGCGGACGCTTGAGGCGATCGAGCAGACATGGCCGCGCGAGCCGGAGGCGTGGTGGCTCTCTCCGCAACTGGAGCCATGCCCAACCCCGGACACGCTGACTGGCGGGACGATCTCCTCCTACACCAACTACCGGTATTGGCCGGAACTGCTCTCCAGTGGCCTGCTACCGGCCAGACTGGCGAACCGAGTGGTTGATGCCCGGCTATCCGGCGGAGGACAGCTGTGCGGGATGACCCGCTTTGAGGACCATCTGAATGACTGGCCGCTGACCGAGTATCTGTATGGACTTTGGCGGCTGGGGCGGATGAACGACTTCCTTCTCAGTCTGTACGGACACGCGGCATTCGGCCAGGCTGGCAGCCATTTTACTGCTTACGAGCAGGTCTCGTTGCCGCCGGTGCGGGAACTGGCGCCATACTGCCTGCCATGCCAGCTTGTGATCGCACGAGCGGCGCGACTGCTGGTGCGATGAAGCCAGGAAAGGCGTGCAGACAGACGCTGACCGTTACGATGAACGAACCGAAGAGACTGGAAATGACAGGTGGCAGAATGATCGTGGTGCCGCTCCTGCTGCTCCTTGGCTTCTACAACTTGGAGCAGCCTGTCCTTCGGATTCTCTGCCTGATCGGCGCGATAGGTTGGATGAGCATCTATGTGGTTCTCGCGATCACCAACGCAGACTGGAACATGCTCATCTTCCCGATCCTTTTTGGAATATTATGGATGATTCTGCACCCACTGATGAAAGACGAATGAAATGAAAACGGCCAATAACCGCACGTCGCTAATGCCCCGTCCCAGAGCTGACGCTCGGTAACCGACGTCATTGCCGGCAAGCGTCCTGATCTTGAAGGCGCACGGCCAGGATGTGCTTACAGGGACCCCGCTTACCTTGGTGACGGGTGAACCACGCGCAGGTGCAGCGATACCCGTCTGGCAGCTCTCGCACACGATGCTTCACGCCCGATCCCTGAACGTAGGCTTCCGTAAGGCTTCCTCTGGAACGAGACAGGACCTCAACCAGCCCCTGATCAACAAGCGCCCGAGCAGCTTCCAGACGAGGATGCATGCTGTCGACCTGCTCAGGACGGAAGGGCAGTTGTCGATAGAACCAGGCACTATCGTGCAGGTCGTAGCCGATGAGCCCCCGCGAACCGAGCGTGGCAACAGCAGTCAGGAGGTCGACTTTCGGCCGCTTGGTTTCCGCGGCCAGTGCCTCGAATGAGAGCTGCTCGGCCTCTTCGAGGTGCCGGCGAAGCTCCTCCAGCGTCTTTTCATCCAACTCCCGCAAGAGGTGGCTGATTGCCTGTCCCTCGCCGGAGAATCCGCGGCAAGCATGGGGGCTGGCGATCACCAGCAGCCGGGACTCCGGGAAGAGCATCTCGCAGCCAAGCACCGACTCGCGGGTGCAGGTGTAGAATCGCATGCCCAATGCATGATGTGAAATGGCATGAAGCGGCCGCAGGCGTTCGATTCCGCCGCACGGGATGCTGTTGGGCAACGGTCGGCGGCTGACGTTCAGGCCGTTTTGCCGCAAGACCAGGTGCCCCTCGCTTTTCGCCGGTACCTGCTGTGCCAGCCCCTGCAGGAAGCGGCAGGCAATCGGCCCCGACACTTCGAACACCGGCTGCATGGCGGCGGCGTAGCTCTGGACTTCGACAAAGCCTTTGTACCAACGCCTGGGAAGGTCGACCTGACGCTCCAGCAGGCGCTGATCATCCGTCTCAAGCTCGACTCTGTCGCGACCAACCGAAAGCAACACGCGATCCGTGGGGCGAATGCCCGCAAGCGCGTCGCACATCGGACGATTGAAATCGACGTTGGTAGTCCCGCGTCGCATGAACGTGCCGTCGATGGCGGTGGACAGCAAGTCGAGGCGACAATACACGCCGCAGCATTGAGAAAAGGCCTCGAAGCGGAGTTTTCCAGCGCCGCTGGTGACAACCGGATCGGCCAGGAGCGCGCCGGCAGGCAACATCGAGGGCGGCATGTAGAAGCGAGCCCCGGCGACGCGGGAAACCAGGAGGAGCTGCTGGGCGGTAAGGTGCGGCGTCAACAAGCGCCCATGAAGGAAGTACGGGAAGTCCAGGACATCGGAACCAGTGGCAAGCTCCAGGCTCTGGCCTTGGGGGAGCTTCCGCAGGCGAGAGGCAAAGGGATAGCACCAAGCATAATCAATTGCCTCTGCCGCCATCGCTGCTCCTCCACTCTTCATAGCGCCGCAGGCGACCCGATAGCGCCGCCGCGGTAGCCTGGCGCTCGAAGACCGCTTTATGGCGACTCGTTTCCACCGCGAGAATTGCCATCGCCAGTCTGGCGGCCTTGCTGCTTCCCTTGATGCCGGCAAGGACATGGCGTGCCGGTTGTCGGTCGACGGTAGAACCGCTCAGCACAAGCAGATCGTGCAGGCATTGGAGCAAGGCGAAGCTGTCGCGAGGCCAGCTCTCGATGCGTGGCAGCGCGCCAAGGATGCCATCCCGCAGCACCGCTACCTGCAGGGGGCCAGCGGCGGCGGCCGCCTCGATGGAAGGCGTTATGCGCTTGCAGGTCGCCAGCCCGTTCCGGCAGTAGGTGGCGAGCATCCACTCGACGCCATCGGCGCCAAGCCGTCCGTCAGCGATGGCATCGCTCAGCAGTTCGCCGGCGAAGTCGCGGATGACATCATCGACGCAGAAGAGGCAAGTGGCCAACATGAACCAGCCACTGGGGCCAAACGGCAGATCGGGATGATCGAGGTGCTCGGGTCGAAGCCGGCGGCTGAAGAATGCATCCGCGGCTGCATGACAGGCGGCAGCATAGTTTCCAATAGCCACGTGGCGAATCTCCGGGTGGAGAGGGAAGGATGTGTGGAAGAGGCAAAAGGGCGTTTCTGGATGCCATGGGGTACTGCTGAGGAAGCTCGTGCGCAGATCGTCGAGTTCCGGGACCACCTCAATGACCGTATCGGCGGCAGTCCAGGAATCCCAAAGTTCGGTGCGGCCGGGGTAGGTGGCCTGCTCGCGTTTCAAGTAAACGCTGGCCGTCCATACCATGCCTGGGTGCCGTAGAATCCGTGCGATAGCATCGAGCTGTTCGCCAGCGCCAGGTTGTTGCTGAACCTGATTGATGACAGACGCATCGTATGGCGCCAGCCGCAGCAGGGAAAAGGCGAGATCGGCGGCGGCAAAAGTGCCCTGGCTCAGGCGCTTGCGTAAGAGAGCAGGCGACAATCGATGGCCGTGGGTCGGCGTACTGGCAAGCACAAACGGCTGCCGCCTGGCGACGCGCTCGGCGATCTCCATGCATCGCTGCACCCAAAGCTTGTGCAGGGTGTCCATGGGATCGGCTACGCTGGGCACTTCGCCGCTGATCCAGGAGATGACGACCGCGCAGAACTCGGGCAGGAGCGAAACGTCCTCGATGCTTCTCAGCGCCCGCTCGGCTTGCTGAAGGAGCGGCGCCGCATGCTGCCGAAACGTCTCGCTCTGCTCATGTCCAAAACGGCCAAGCGCCTCGAAGATGCGCTCCGCGAGCAAGATGTCGAGGGGATCCCGCAGGTAGAGCTGGCAGCTGTCCAGCAGGTCGTCCATGTTGCGCAATGGTGCAAAGTCGGCGTACGCCTCATCCGCCCGCGGAGGTATCCGGCGCAGGTCGAGTGGTTTCGTCCAAAGAGTCCCCGACGCCAGTGCATCGAGGCATGGCGCGATGTCGAGACGTTCCTGCCAGTCGCCAGGAATGGCCCTCACCCGCTCGACAAGCGCTGCCACGTCGGGTTCCGACGCATGGCTTGCGGGCACCAAAGTCCGCGGCAATTCCGCCTGAATGGCCGGCGCGAGTAAGTCGGTGTATTGCGCCAGTCTCGCCAGAACGACAGGGCTGTCGAAGGCATTGTGGCGGCGGAGTAGGGCGAGCGCGGATTGCTGCACGTCGGCGGCATCGTGACAGAAGGCACCACAGATCATCGACAGCAACTCCTCACGCTGTTCCGCGCCAGTCTGAAGGCAGCGATCCAGCAGGGAGAGCGCCGCGCGGACGTTGCCCTTGACCTTGCTGCCGAGCGCGAAGGGTAGGGCATAGAGCAAGTCCGCGGAACTCAGTTCGTGGTTCTTCCGTACAGTCGTGAGCGCCTGAACCGCCAGGCTGACGACCGGATCGCTTCCTGTGTTGCATAGCTGCAGGTAATCGTCCTTCAGGGCGAGCCGCTCATCGGGCGTTGGTGCGAGGACCTCATGGAGCTTGCAGTACCAGCGCGTCCGGTGCGGGCTGAAGCCGCGTTGCATGGCCTGTATCGTCGCGCCGAGCAGCGCCTTGCGGTCGATGATGCCCTCCCGTGACAGTTGCACAAGAATGTCCCGCCAGCCGATCTCTCCTTCATACTTGGCCAAGCTGTAGACGTCGTTCCCTTCGATCTCGAAGAAGCGCCAGATATCGTGCTCCAGGAGGTCTGGATGCTGACGTATGAACTGCTCGAGTGGCATCTGCAAATCTGTACCCGGGACACCTGCCATGAGCCCGAGGTAGTACGCATCGTCGTCAGGTCGCTCACATAGCCCATCGAGATAGAAGCGATGGAGAAGCCACCAGTTCTCGATGCAGTCAACTCTCAGGTAGCCACACCACGTTCGTATCCACGCATCGCCATGCCGCTTGGCGATGGTGCAGAGCTGCTGCGCGAATATCCCCAGACCCGCGGCGGAGGTGCGGGCATTGAGTCTGCCCAGACACCATTCCGCAAGCTCATAGATGCGACGGTGATCCGTGTATTCGCTGATTCCGCGGACGCCGCTGGCCTCCATGAACTGCGTCGCGTTGCGGCATCGGCGCGCCAACTCCGCACGCTCGAAAACCAGTGCGTGAACTTCCCCGTCATCCCGACAGTCATGGGCAACGAAAAAATTGATGCAGCCGACATAGCAATCATGCTCGAACGCATCACGTAGCTGCGCTATGGGCATTCGCGAATCTCCACGCGTGGTTACTTTAGACTGTTATCACAGCGTTATCACCTGTGCGCGCAACTCGTTGCATAAGGCTCCGTTCGGCCAATTCTGCACTATCGCCCCACTGACCGCAGTCGTGCACGTCAGCCGGACGCTACTTTCACGGAATCGTGCCGGCGACCTTGGAAGAGCTGCCATGCGACGATCGTCAATGCTGAGAGCAGCAGCATGGCGACGCACTGGTGGCTCACCGCTGCCGCAATCGGCACATGCCACAGGACGGTAATGGCGCCCAGCACAAATTGCACGGCAAATAGCGCGCCGGCACTCCACGCGGCCAGACGTATGGAGCGCGGCAGGCGTTTGCCGGTGGCGATCAGCATGCCGAAAGGAATGATCAGCAGAAAAGCCAGCGCCCGGTGCGCGTAGTGCATTGCCACCGGTTCGGTAAGGATGTCGCCAAGCCCACCGGTGAAGAAAGGGCCGGGCAGGTACAGTCCGTTCATGTCGGGGAAGGTTGGAAAGAAGAGCCCAGCGCGACGACCGGCGACGAACGCCCCGAGAACGATCTGCCCGACCATGAGCGCGATCGTGCCGAGCAGCACCGCTGTCCACCAGGTGGGAATGGCCGGTGAGGTCGTGGCCGTCGGCTGTCCGACGCGGCCATGACGCCGCCAGCCAAGGTAGAGCCACAGCACCCACTGGGCCGTGCCGAATGCGAGCAGCAGGTGTGCCGCCAAGCGATAATGGCTGACCGCCGGTCGGTCGACCAGACCACTCTTTACCATCAGCCAGCCGACCACGCCCTGGACGACAATCAGCAGAAAGAGTGCACCCGTGCCGAGGAGCCAGCGACCGCGAAGCGTACCCCGCGCAACGAGCAGGAGCCACGGAATCAGCGCGACGAGGCCGACGATACGGCCGAGCACACGGTGCAGGTATTCCCAGAAAAAAATCTGCTGGAAGCCGGATAGCGTCATCTCCCTGTTGGTCTGCCGAAACTGCGGCGAAGTCTGATACTTCTCGAACTCGGCCAGCCAGGCTGTTTCGGAGAGAGGCGGCAGCCATCCGGTAACGGGCCGCCAGTCGACGATCGACAGCCCGGACTCGGTGAGCCGGGTAATTCCGCCCACGGCGACCATCGCCAGAATCAGCAGGTACAGTCCGGCCAGCCAGAGAGCGACAACGTCCATCCGCCTCGCCGGATGCAAGGAAGGCGCCTCCGTCGGTGCGCCACCCAGTACATCCGCCGCCTCATGTCGATGTTCTGGGCGGAGTGGAAAATCCTGTTGTTCACCGCTCACACTCTTGGAAATGAACTCCACATCAGCAACGGACGAACTTCGCGCGGCGCAGGTATATTTTTCACGATTGAGCAGCTGGCAGCCAATTGCTTTCAGTCTTTTTGGCATCACATACCGTGCGAGTCGAGTTTGGGGAGCTGTCGAGGTGCATCACGTCGAGTTGGATTCAAATAGGACCGTGCCGCCCACGCGGATCACCAGCGACTATGGTAAAATGGTAATACAATGACAAAAGGCAAATGAAGGAAGTGAAGAGTGTGTTCTCCGCCACGGTCGTCGAACCAAGGTAGAAGCGTAAGCGTCGCGGGCCCCAACGACGGCGGAACCACATCCATCACCTGAACGCCGCAGGTATCCAACGGCTACTTGTTGCCGGACCAGAATAGATTATACGCGGTTCTATCAGGATATTCACTGTTGAGATAGCCCCCGCGGTTGTAGGTATAGCAGGGAATCGGCCCCGGGACACGGGCGACATGACCGTCACCGAAAACGGCATTGGCGTCATCGAAGTGACGGTAGGTGAGACTGGTCGGGACAACATAAATATCCTGGCCTGGGTAGGCGTACTTGTAGATCATGTAGTGGTAGCTGTGGCTGGCGGTGACCAGCATGAGGGCGGTGGCATCGTAGACCGAGGTGATCTTCCCGCCAAGTCGGGTACCCGCGTTCGGATAGTTGTTGTCCATGAACTCCCCATTGCCGGCATAGGTACCGTAGTTCTGCTGCACATACTTGTCGGAAGGGCAAAAGAAAATGCTGCTCGGGGAGATCTTCCAGGTACTCCCGGGCGCATAGGGATAGTCAAGATATCCGGTCTGGTGCATGCGGTGAATCCACTCTTCCGTCCCGTCCCAACCTTCGCATACCAGCCCGCCGTGGTCATCGGCATAGATGGAGATCTGGAGACCGATCTGCTTGAGGTTGTTGGTACAGACGGCGAGCTGGCCATAGGCGCGCGCCTTGGAGAGCGCCGGCAGAAGCATGCTGGCCAGAATAGCGATAATGGCCACGACGACAAGTAGCTCGATCAAGGTGAAGGATACTGTCTGGAAACGCACTTTCATCGGATGTATCTCCATATCGCGGGATTTTACTGCATAATTTTAAGTATAAGATATTCCATCGGAAATATCAAGATGACAGGGCGGGCAAGTAGAATGAAACGACCACGTTCGACTGGCAGCCGATCCGCACCACAGGGGCATTCGGCTCGCGTGATTGAGAAAATCCGCTCGGTGCCTTGGCCAGGCGCGGCTACCCTTCTTGTCATGCCACTCTGTGCCGTCCAGTTCCGCTACCCCAGAACCGCCGAAGTCAATCAACGGGTCCAATGGTTGGCCAATGTTCATGGACTCATCTTTGGGAATCTGGACTGATGAGAATGATGGAGCGCCACCTCGCGGGCTTGGGATTGGTGGTGTTGTTACTCCTTGTAAGCCCGCACCTCATAGAGCCTGGCATGTGGGTCGCCCTGGGTCTCTTCAACGCAAAACCGGATGGCGTCGGTCGCGACCGACGCAAAGATCAGAAGCCGGTGCCTCAGGTAATTGTCATCCATGCGGGCGACTGTCCGCCAGCTGCCGCTGTCATCACGCACCTCCAGCCGGCCATTGCGAATGCAGGTGGGCAGGGGGCCAAGAACCGGCCGGTCAAAGAACCGTTGTTCCCTGACCATGGTATCGAAGGTCAGTTGAACGCGATTGAGCTTGACAGGCGCCTCCCACTCCAGCACAATCCATGGTTCCCGATCTTCGTCCATGGGAGCAGATATCCAGAGGTTTTCGTCGTTCATTCGTCCGCGGGAGAGACCTTCGATGACCTTGTCGGCAGCAAAGAGGTACCCGGTCTCGGCATCGCGAAACGCTGACGATGCGGAGACCCGGGCCTGGCGCGCCAGGTCGCGAGGGTCTTCATTGCGAATGCCCGGGATGAAGCCGTCGTGTTTGAGCAGTTCCTGCTGCAGCTCGCGGATGTGCTCCTGGCCGAGCGCGCGCGGTGTCATGCCATACTTCCTGCACAAGGCGGCGGCCGTGCCGACGGCCTGGCCACCGATCCCGCAGGTGCGGATCAGGCGGATCGAGCCGTGGGCCACGTGGCTGGCGCTGACGATCCGGCCGGCCAGGAACAAATTGGTGATATCCCGCGAGTAGTAGCAGCGGTAAGGAATGGGGTAGATGCTCTTCAGGTGTGTGTAATCGAGCCACTTGTGCCTGGCATAAAAGCCGTCGGGGTTGTGAACGTCGATCGGCCAGCCGCCATAGGCGACCGCGTCGGGGAGATCCGTCGGGTGCGTGAGGTCGTTCTCGTTCAGGATGTAGTCGCCGACCCCACGACGGCTTTCGCGCTTGCCGGGCACCGAACCAACCCACGACAGCACGTAGTTGTCCGCGCCATAGTCACCGTGATTCTTGACGTGATCCCAGACCCCGTAAAGGATCTTGAGCAGTTCCTCACGGATCGCGTCAGCGTCTCCGATGGTATCGAGCCTGGCGCCGAATTCGATCCAGAGTTGGGGCTTGTCCAGGAATCTGATCTTCACAGGCAGATCGTCGGCACTTGGAAAGCAGTAAGCCCACGGGGGGCTGTGGAAGGCAACAGGCCTGCCCATGTCCTTGACGCGATACATCAGGGTGGAGCCCTGCATGACGTCTGAGGCCGTTTCCGGCGCCAGCGACTCCTGGAAGGTGCTTCGCGCCTCCGTGCCGGTCATGAAGGCGCCGCCGGCCATGGCCAGGAGCGTGCCGTCGCCGGTGGCATCGACAAAGACCGGCGCCTCGAACTGGAAGATCCGTTCTGTCGCCTGTTGGGCGCCGGTGACCCAGCGGATACTCTGGCCCTGCATTTGCAGCGCGTGAATGTGTGTGTTCAGGTACAGATCCACCCCGGCTTCCTTGACCAGGTTTTCGAGGGTGGCGTCGGAGATGCAGTTGCGCCATTGGACCTCGTGGTTGTGGTAGCGGTTGAGCAGGTCGATTTCTTCGACGATGCCAGTCTCGCGGACGTGAGGGAAATCGCGGTCGGCACCGGCCATCAGCAGCCCGACTTCGGAAGAGGCGTTGCCGCCGAGCACCGGGCGATTCTGAACCAGTACCGTCTTCGTGCCCATTCTGGCAGCGGCCACCGCCGCCACGCATCCGGCTATGCCGCCACCAACAATGACCAAATCGGCCTGAGCCTCTATAGGTTTGGCGCTGCCTTTCATGATGATTCTGCTCCTGAAGTGTCCTCGATCCACGCCAGATTGAAACGATAGTACAACCGGCTGGATACCAAGTGTATGAGGCCGTCCGGAGACTGTGTGGCCGCAAGATACCCTTTCGGTTCAGCCGAGGCAGGACTGAACGTAAACGGTCCCGTCCAACCGCCACCGTCCAGTGTCCCGCTACCGCTTGCCGGGGCAATGAGTTTCTTCACCGGCCAGCTTTGCCCCTCGTCGTACGAAAGGGCGGCAAACATTCCGAAAACGCGCGAGAGATCTCCTGCGCCGCTTCTCATCACCATGCCCACACGTTCGGCTTTGGGGAAATCCTTGTTTGTGGAATGCGGCACGCGTGAGGCGTCGTCGGTAAAGGTGATAAGGAGAATCGGTCCTTCCCGCAAGCGCATCAAGACCAAGCGCTGTCCGCCGGATATGGGTGGGAACTCACTTGCATTGTACTTCCAGGAGCATCCGCCATCGTCGGAAAGGCTCAGGGGCATCCGTTCGTCGATGTCGTTACTGCGGCCCAGCGCCATCAGCCGTCCGTCTTTCAGGGAAACGACTCCGGCATGAATACCGGCGATCCGGTTGCCTCTACCATTCTCGCGGAAGAGCGTCTCCAGATTCTGGTCGGCGGGGTTTGCCCAGGTACGGCCGCCGTCGCGGCTAGTGTGAATAACCGTTCCGCCAGAGCCGCTCCAGACGGCGTCACATGGCTGAATCATCATCTTGTCACCGGTCAGGGATGTGCCGCTGATGACTTGATTCCCCAACCGGTGCTCGGGATCGATCAGCAGCGGTTTGGACCAGGTTACACCGTTGTCGCGCGAATTCCGCATTACCAGCGCCAATTCAGCCCATGCGTCAGCCACGCCCAATCCGTTGAAGTGGAAGAGCGTTCCCTCTCCATCATTGAACAGGCTGGAGCCGGTCATGTTGCGGCCGGGCGCATTGAAGAACTCGCTGGCGGGCTCCCAGTTGCGGCTTTCCGCCCGCCGGCGGCTGGCAAGTATCGTCATCTCGCGCCCGCCTTCGCTGATCGTGGAAAACCAAATGGCCAGGAGGTCGCCGTTGTCGCACCACGCGATTGACGGGCAATGGTTGTGACGATAGAACGGCTCGCCACTGTCAGGTGCTGGCGGAATCACGTAAGGTTGTGGAGGAGAGAAGACTGGCGCCTCGGCGGCTCCGCCAATTGGGGTCCACTCCTTTTTCAGCGCTGCAACCTGTCGCTGCCAAGCCTTTGAGCTGCCCGATTCCCGGCCTCTCCCTTCAGCAGGCGGTGCCTGAACAACCCGAAAGCCGATTGCCCAACTCCGGTCCTCGGGCAAAGTTCCTGTCCGGCACGCGCTCCGGAGAAATCGGCTGCCGGTGTTGTGACTGCCGCCGCGAGTCACCCGAAAAACGCCGTCAACCGGTCCCACCGGATCTGTCATTGATTCCGCCGGGTAATCGCCATGCCAATCCAGGCACCATTCCTCAACGAGACCGTGCATGTCGTACAGCCCCCAGGCGTTTGGCGGTGTGGTTCCCACCCGCAGATCGACAGCTACCGGTTCCCAACAGAAGCCTTGCGCGCGATGATAGAGCTCGGGCAGCTCTTCGCCGCTATGATAGGGTGTGCAGGTCCCTGCCCGGCAGGCAAACTCCCATTCGGCTTCGGTTGGAAGACGGTAAGGCCGCCCTTCCTTTTCGCTCAGCCATTCGCAGAAACCGACGGCATTGTGCCAGGAAACAAAAATGACGGCCTCGTTGTCTTCATTGGATAAACCGTTCTTGCCCCGCAAAGCGCGGTGGCTGGAGTCGTAAGCCTCGTATTGGACATTGGTTACGGGCGTCGCTGACATGAAGAACGGCTGTGAGATGCAGACGCTATGCACCGGCCGTTCGTTGAATTCGCCGTCAGCCGATCCCATTTCGAATTGGCCGGCAAGAACGGGCCGCATCTTCATGCCGAGTCTGTTGGTGCAGGATTCTGGCTCAGTCATATAGGTTCCCATGGTGTGCCCCCCATTATGCGGGCGCCTTTTGGTCAGCATCGGGCGGCATTCTTCAGTTCTGCCCGCCAAAGAAATCAGTCAGCATATTCTTTGCCTGATCTCTGCTCTGTTCGAAAGCCGTGAATGCTTCTTCGTTGGTCAGCTCAGGATAGAGCCACAAGGCCCAATGGAAAGCCGCTGTCTGGCCGGGCTGGAGATCGACCTTCTTTTCGAGCCTGCCGGTGATGCCGTACTGGACGCGGTCCCACTCGTCGGGCAGTATCAGAATCGCACCGGCACCCATGCCCTTGCCGTATGCCTGGTCGTTGACATCGTCGGCGTAGAATGCCCAGGGCGCATCTCGCGGATCCGTGACATTGGCGTTCCTGCCCAATGATGTGCGCACGTAGCGGGTCTCCGAATTGCCGAAGCCGCCGATGTAGGAGCGGAATTCCACCCTCACGGATTCCACCGCTACGGACGGTCGCACCTGAAGCTGCTGCAGCAGAGGCTCGCCTGTTAATGTAAGGCCAAATGACAGGACGGCTTCGCCCGCCGGCGATTCCCAGCTGACGTCGACACGACCATCCTCACCCGCATCGACCTCCTTCACCTCGGCAATGCGGTACCCGGTTACACGCACATCGTCGTAATAGATGTCGATATAGCCGTTGTAGTACCAGAGATGTCCCGCCGGCCGGTTCATGCCCAGGCCCGACAGAGAATGCGCCTGAATCCGGCGCTCGTCCTCCCAGCCCTTCTTCTTCCAGTCATTACAGGCCATGTACGTGAACTGATAGTTGGCCTGGCGACTCTGAAGGCCGATCAGCCTCTTTGCGTGCAGGCAAATCATGCCGCTGAACGGTCCATAGTTGATCGGGGTGCGCGAAATGGTTCCGACCCCGACATCGACCTTGGAACGAGTTTCTGTCTCGGGATCCTGATACGGCTTCCATTCGCCCCGCGGCCAGTCGAGAGCGATCTTCTCGACCTGTACCTCGTTCCGGGGCAATAGCGGTCCAACATTCCCCGGTGGTTTTATGCGCACCTCGGTCTCTGAATGGATCCCGGTGAGCACGTCGGTCACCTGAAGCAACCACTCTCCATTTGGATCACTGAATGTGGAAGGTACGGTAACGGTGCCCTTGCCGGCTTGCAGTCTGAACGTACCCGTAAACCCGGTCCCGATCGTCTCCTCGTTTGGTGCAAACCGGACCAGCACCGTGTGGTCGCCGCAGCTACCCGATTCCGTCGCGATGCGCAGATCCACCTGCAACGCGGCGCCTGCGCTGATGGAACCCGCGGCGCTTACCTCTACATCCGTTACCTTGTAGGGAAGCAGAGCAAAGAGCTCAGGGCGTCCGGGACGCAATAGGAAATCAGCCGTCGCAACCTCTCCCAGGTATCGTTTGCGGCGCATATCATAGAGGTGCACCGGTTGGTCCAGTTTCAGTGTTGCGTTCTGTTCTGCCCACCGCAGCGGGCCATGGTTATGGTAGATCGCCGTCTGGACCTCTCTATTCTCGAGTGCAGGCTTGACGCGTTCGTAATCCTGGATGATTCCGAGCGTACGTACGCCACCGCCCACCATGGGATAGAGATATACCGCCGGTGCCGGGGAATCACCGACCGTCACCTGTGCGGGCGCCGGCGCAGCACCGGCCACGGTTCTGAAATGCTGGGCAAGTGATCGGGCCGACGCGGCGGTCGGCACGACGTTAAGGTACCAGGCCGTTCCTCTGCCCCGGCGGACGCGGAACGCGGCTGGAGACGAGAATGCATCTTTGGCAAACTCTGGGGCATCGTCGTCGGGAACAGGGAAGGTGGCGCTGACTTCTGCCTCAGTAGCGATGAGTCCGGATTCGCCCGCGGTGCGACCTTCGAGCGCGGACAATTCGGCACCCGCCTCTACCCAAGTGATCTCGGCGGGGATGCGGGAGCGCATGGCGATGGCTTCAAAAAGCTCCTCGCGCGCTGCGGTGCCGGCCGGCTGGCGCCGCAGGCCGAACAGCGGTTCGATGTCGAACAGGCTTGCAGCCACGGGGGGCGGGGGCGGAGCTTCCTGCTCTTTGACCGGCGCCCCTTCCAGCAGTTCCTCGATCGCGGCATCGTCCCGCGGCTCGTCGAGCTCGGGGAGCGGAGCTTTTGCAGTGACCTCGGGCTGCTCTTCCCAGAAGGGCGGCTCCGTTGCTTTCGCCTGCTGGGGCGCAACCAGCGCAAAGGGCGCCGTCGCCACCAGTACCCCGCCCGCCTCGACATACCGTTGGACGGCCTCAAGCTCGTCGCTGGCAAGAACAGGTGCGGGCGGGCAGATGAGCAGCGGCGTCGTACCCGGTTCCAGCTTCGCCAGCTCTCCAGACCTTACGAATGTGAAGGAGAGATTCAGCTCTCGCAGGGCCTCGGCCCACAAGGTCGTGGCACCGGCGGCGGAGCCAACCAGCGGTTCGGGCAGATCCGTGGGGAAGAGCAAGGCAATTCCGCCATGCTCGCGTTGCATGGAAATGAGTTGCGTGGCGATGCCCTGCCGCAGCTCGCGGATCTCCTCGCTCCACCAGCGCGTCTCGTGCGTGGTCCGCAGATCGCTTCCCAAAATGCTGAAATTGCCGCCCGCGGAGGCAAAATAGGAGATCCCGTTGGCTTCCTCGAAGAGCAGCAGCCACGGCACGGTGCGGCAGTAGGGCTCGTGATCGGCCCAAGGCACGTAATGGGTGTAAGCGGTGTTGAGGCCTCCCTTTGGCGTGAACGACCGGTGCAGGTCCCGCTCGATGCCCCGCCACAAGTCCGACGTGTAGAGGTAGTGCGGGGAGTAGTGGATCATGAAGTCGCAGTTCGCCAGGATGCGAGGCACGTCCATGCCCACCTTCATGTGCGTGCCGCAGTACCCCACGCGAGCACCGGGGTCATGCTGCTGAATGATGTCGGCGGCCCAGTTGCGGAACGCCGCCAGGTCCACGCCGCTCGGCTCGTCCGCCAGGGAATAGCCAAGCGGGGAGAGCGGCGCGATGGCCTGGCTGTAAGCCGTCAGGGCTGCTCGTTCCTTGACGGGATCGAACGCCTTCTTGAATCGGCCTGGCGGCACGCAGATATTCACTGGCGCGAGTCGCAGCCCGGCGGCGGCCGCCATCTCCGGCACCCCCATCCCCGTACCGATCGGTGACAGCGCGGTGATGCCGAGCTGCCGCAGGCGATGGTACCGCCACTGCTCCTGCGGATCGCCGGCCTCGGTAGCCCAGGCCATGACATGGAAGCGAGAGGGATCGAGACTACGGTCGAGCTGCACATCCAGAGGCGCCCGTTCTTCATGCAGGATAGATCCAGCTTCGTCCAGCGCCAGCATCCGCAGGCGGTGCCGAATGTCTTGCGGGTGCCAGCCCTCCAGACGGCACTCGCGGACATCCGGTCCGCGGCGCATCCACGACACCAGCCGGTCGCTTGCGTCATAAACCTGTAGCAGAAACCCATCTACCGGCTCGCTATCTCCTTCCACCAACCATGTGATCGAAACCGGATCCTCGGCGGCGATCAGGTCAGGGATATCGATCTCCAGATTGGTGAGCGGAGAAGGGACATGGACCTCGGCCGCGCCGAAATCCGTCACCTTGCTATCGCTCCGCAGCCGGTACTGGATCGTTAGGTCGCCCGTCTGGTGCAGTGGAAGATCAAAACTCACCGCCTTGGACGTCCCCGCAGGAATCGTCTCGGCGCCTTGGGCCAAGCGCTCGCCGAACGGCGAGTGCAGATCCCATTCCAGCGAAATGGCAGCGGCCGCGGGTTCTGACAATGTAACGGTGACGGGAAGTGGCGAGCCGAGCGTCGGCGTACCTTGCCACGTCAACGTGCCGACCGGCCCTGTTTGCTTGTTCGCCGCCCATCGTATGAGCCGCGCGAATACAGCATAGGCGATCTCATACTCCGCGGGCGTTGCCGGGGGGGATTCGACGCCAGGAATGAAGGAATTGAACTTGCCACCTGCGCCATGCCCCATACCTACATTGATGAAGTGCCCGGCTCCAGAGCGGCTGACGTTCAGGCCGATGCGTCCCCCTTCGCGCCCCCAGGGAAAGTGCAGGCGCTGAACCGCCAGGTTTCGTTCCACCACCTCTTCGCCCTGGCGTTCAAGCTCTGGCCGCGGATCTTTACGCAGCGCCTCCGGCGCGTTGGCCGCGGAAAGGGCGATCAGGGGCGTTCCTTCAGCGACTGCGTTGGCCAATGCGCTCAGCGCCTCCTCGCTCAGCTTGCTCCAGGCGCCGCGGTACGATACCACGATGACATCCGGCTTGGCGGCCAGCGCTTTGGCCAAGTATGCCTCGTCATAGTCGGTTGAGATGGCACTCGGATTTGCGGAAACCGGCACCACCTTGATCTCGATATCAAAGCGTTGCGCCAGTTCTTCGGGTTCGCGACCGCCGAGAAAGCTGGTGATGAAGAGCACGTCGATTGTGCCCCCGGCATGTTGATCCACCCACTGCCAGTGCGGCGTGCGAATCTCTTCCCGATACGCAGGGGAGGATTCCGCGGCCCAAGCCGCGGCCGCAAGGAAACCGAAGATCAGGACAACTGCACATGGCGAGGGCATCAAGTGTTTCACGTACGATACTCATCTTTCGAGCGGTGAGGACTCAGTGGGGAAATGGCGCGCGCCGCGGCAAGGGTACGTACCACGTTGCGAATGTGGAATTGGGGCCGACGTTGCCGCGTCCGTAGCAATCCGCTTTGAAGTCCCAGTTCCCGACCTGGCTGTCGACGCTGCCATCCGCATACACCGCGTTCATCCATGGTCTCCCCGTTGGGCCATGATTGCTGGGCGGACTCGCTCGCTGACCTCCGTTACTCCAAATGTCCCAAGCCTCAAAACCTTCCGCCACCGCTTCATCGAACATCAAGGCGTAGGCCGACGGGTTGACCGCCCGATACAGATTCATCGGAAGCGTGAAGTTGCTCCAGCCCGTTGGGGGAACCTCCCCGTACAGGGACCATGCTTCTTCTTTGGTCAGCGGATTGCTGTCGATATCGATATTGCCGTCGGGCCCTGTGTACGTCGAAACCCGAACCAATTGCCCCGCAAGATAGGAGGTCGTGATGAGGTCGTTCGAAATCTGGACTGATTTGCTCGGACAGCGCAGCACGCCGTACTGAACAACTCTGCCTGTCTTCGGTCTGATGCCCAGATAGTCGTTGGCCAGCAACACGAATGCGGGGTTCAGCGGATACCGCTTCGGTTCGGTCGACTGCGTGCCGCCGGACTCCTCGCAGATGGCTGCCAACCCCGCGTAGTCGTCGGCATAGGTCGCTGCGCCCAAGCCAATCTGCTTGAGGTTCGAGATGCAGGCGGTGGATCGCGCTCGTTCGCGAGCTTTGCCCAGAGCAGGTAACAGCAGAGAAGCGAGGATTGCGATAATGGCGACGACCACCAGCAGTTCTATTAACGTGAAGCTATCGCTCTCTTCGTCGGGGCGAGATAAACCTGATGGCTGGACATGCACTTGGTTCATTTCGATAGTCATGGAGGACTCCTTCTTCCAGTACTTAACTATATAAGTCGGGGGAGCTGTGATTACAAGCTTACGTGCAAAAAGCTATTCACCAAGGTGTATGCCATGGGTTTGACGCGAGTGTGCCATGGCTTCGGCCTCGTCTCAACGGAACTGCTGAAGCCGACGTCTTTTGCTGCCCCCGTTGCCGCGTACCAGAATCTTGCTCAGGCAGTTCCGGCACAGGCCGGATGTTGGCCGTGTTGCGGCTGTCCGGCTGACGCGCAACGGGTCACTTGCAACGCCTCCAAGCCAAGAATGGTCCAGAAGTGGAAGTGGCCGCCTGCCGTCCAGCCGCTGTCGGCTGTTGCCGAGGTAATGGGGATAGCACCATGCACATCGGGATCATCGGGTGCGTCAATGGTCGTGAGAAGGGTTTGCACAGCCAATCGGCAGGCAAGGTGCCGATAACTGGGGTCGCCGGTCAGTTTGGCGAGCCAGGCGAAGCCGGCGATGGCATCCGGCGTCGCGCTCCGCCATGCGTCCGCCTCCTGCGGCGGCTCCCCGTGTGGTTGACCATAGGGAAGTGCCCCAGTGTGGCGGAACCACCCGGCCAGCAGAAGCCCAAGGCGAGTTGAAATCGTGGCCAGTTCCGGGACTTCTGGACAAAGGCATGCGGCCTGGGCTGTCCCGTTGAGAATGTAGTAAAGGAAGTGGCCTTTGACGACGGGGCTGAATGGCGCAAAGCGGTCGATCCGCAGATCTTGTGGAAAGGATCCGTCGGGGTTCTGGTAACGAGACAGCCCGGCGGCCAGACGCTCCAACGCGGAGGCATAGGCAGCGTCGCCAGTAGCATGGTAGAGCTTGGCGAAGGCAAGGGTCGCGTAGCCAACACGTGAGTTGATCTTGACAGGGCTGAGCCAGTTGGCGAGGCATTCCCCAGTCGGTGGCGCCGCCCCCGGCTTCGGATGGCGCGGCAACCAGCCCTCGCGCGGGATGCCGGTGGCCGGGTGCTGACTGCGCCGCAGCTGGTCGCCGGCCAGGATGGCCATGTTGCGGTAGATGGTTTCCCCAGAGTGTGCCGCCAAAGGCAGAAAGCCGTCCGGGACCCGCATGGTGTAGTTGGTCATGTAGAGTCCGCTATCGCGCCAGTACCAGACGCTGCCGAGTCCATCCTCTTCGGGGCCCTGGTAGATGCCTCTGGCCGGGTCGTTGGTCATCGCCTCGCCGAAGTGTCGGGCTGCGGTCAGCATCGCCGGGTCGCGGAGTTCGGCGCCCAGCCACAGCCAGGCGGCGATGCGCTCAGCAGCGTTGGCCCGAGGGTAGAGCCATTTGCGGCTGCCGTCGGCGGCGACAATCAGGTCGCGGTAGCCGGGAGCCAGGCGCTCTGCGTCCTGCAACGCCGTGATCGTGCGCAAGGACCAGGCACCCAGTCGGGGTAGGACCCGTGGCTGAAGGAAGGCCAGCGCCGCCTCGGCATCATCGATGGCCACTGGCGTTGAGACGCTCTGGTGCTGCTTCATGGGGCCGCCGCGGCGTTGACTTGGGGAAGGTGCAGCAGGCCGAACTTCCACGGCAGATGATAGCCGCCGCCGGTCAGGCCGGCCCAGTCCCAGCGGGATGTGCCAGAGGCAAGGTTGAAGAGGATGGGCGCACCGGGTTCAGTGCCGGTCATGCGGCGCAGCTCTTCCCAGGGGATAACCAGCCGGTAGTCGGCAAGCTCGCTGCCCGCCGTCACCTGGCTGCTCCACGAGTAGTCCACAGTCAGATCCTGTCCCGCGGCGGCTTCCGGAATGACCGCTTGGTCGAGCTGGACGTTGGCGATGTTGACGACCAGTTGGGCATAACGCCGAGTAGCGGGATTGCCCAGAAAAAGCTCGATGCACGGATCGGCCCAGACCGCGCTGTCGCGGGTCAGGTGTGTGGCCTTCTTGTCCTTCGGGAAGCGGGTGATGATCCGCAGGTGGAGGCCGTTGTCCCTGGCGATTGCCTGGGCGGCATCTGGCCGGTTGGTGGAGCGCCAGGTGTCGAGCAGGTCGAGCGCTTGTTGCCAGGTCGCTTCGTCGGGTGGCTGGCTGCCCGCCATCGCCGGGACCTTGGCGATGGGGCGATCCGTGCTTGTGGACAGCTTTTCGGTCAGGGCCGCAATCGCGGCATCGCCGGTCAGGAAGACTATCTGGTCCAGAGCGGCGCCGTCCACGTCGAAGGTGGCCGAGCCGTGAGCGGGCAGTGTCAGGCGGGCCTGCCCCGGTGCGGTTTGTCGCAGGTCGGTACCAGCGGCGGCGAAGCGGGGGGTAAAGGTGGCCTCGGCCAGCGGCCCATTGGAGAAATCGAGTTGCACAGCACTGCCCTCTGGCCAGGGATGGGCGGCCAACAGGACTGCCTGCTGACGGTCGGCACTGATCGCCAGGCGCAACTCCACGGGCTTGCCGCTCACCGACGTCACCGTGAACGGCAGGATGGTCTCGGGGCCGGTCAGCACCGGAATCAACGCCTGCACCTCTTCCAGCAGGAGCATCAAGTCGGCCCACAGTTCCGGCTGAATGTCGCCGAGATAGGTGGGGCTGCTCATCTTTGGGGCAGGAAACTCGTAGAACCACAATCCGCGCGCCTGGTGGACAAGCGCGAGCATCGCCATGACCCGCACTTCTTCCGCGGTTGGATAGCGGCCGCTGGGACGATCGTACGCAGCCCACGAGAAGGTCTGGACAACGAAGATCACCGGCTTGCCGCCTGAAGAGAGGCGGGCCAGATCAAGATTGAAACCGATATCCGCCAGGCGGCCGCCTGGAATCGGGTACTGGTCGAGACCGACGACGTCGGGAATGCCCAGCACCCCTCGGTTGCCTGCCATGTTGGGCGATACGTTGATGAAGGTGGGCTGGCGGGGGGACAAGGTCTGGACGAGAGCGTTGAGGCGGGTCAATTCGGCGACGCTGACATGGACGTTTTCCGGCTCGTCGCAGATGTAATGCAGGGCCAGGCGCGGATGGTCGGCGTTGTCTTTGAGAAGGTCGGCAATGACATCGTAAGCCCGCCATTGGCTATGATAGCTGAGTATGCAGTCGAGGTCATGGCGCGCGAAATCGGCCCAATCGGGACTACCGCTCATGGCGGCATTGACCGGCACGCCAGCCAGGCGCGGATCGGCCGGTCCCACATGGTAGAAGCTTAGCAGAAAGCGCGGCTGGCCATCGATCAGCAGGTTGCCAAAGGCATCCACCACGGGTGCACGCGGTGCGGCAGGTGGATAGCCGTACAACTCGCGGACGGCCTGTGCCCAGGCAACCGGTCCCAGTGCTTCGCCGCGGTCCTGCCACAATCGCTTGGCGGGCCCGGCCACCGGCAGCACGACAGGCAATTGCATGAAGGCGTCCATCTGGGTGATTTCAGTGGGATCGAAAGCCGCCTCTGGTGTGAAGAGCAGCGCATCGACAAGCGGGGCATGCTTGCCGGTGCGCAGGAGCCGCAATTCCGTCTCGCCTGCCACCATCCCCGGCAACCGCTGCCAGAGCCAGCCGGGGGAACTGGGCAGCGACACCGTCTGCCCCGCCAGCGTTACGTCCATGGTCCGTTGGCCGTTATCGAAATAGCGGATCCAGGTATAACGGGGCGGGGTGTCAGGAAGATCCACCAGCAGGCGGTTGTCGTGGATATAGATGCCGTGGTTGTCCAGCAGACTGTCATTCTTCATGCTTACCGCTCCCTCGATGCACTCCGCCTCGAAGCGCAATGTCTCTGGAGGGATCGCATCTGTTGGTGGCGTGGCGATCGGCCTGCCGAAGACCTTCAGCTCGCCCAATACCATCATCGGCGCTCGGCTTTCGCAGATGACTCGAATATACCGCGCCGGCAGGGCGAAGTCGGTCAGGGCGATGGCGTAAGGGGTCTCGGCGGACGCGTCCGGTTCCTTGGGGTTGGCCGCTTGGCAGTGACCGTCCCATGGCTCGCCGGCGGAGAGGCGCAGGCCGTAGTCGACGGCGACTTGCTGGATCTCGTTGCCTTGCTGTTGGCCGCCAACTGCCCAGGCCTCGATTCGGGCAATCCGGCAGGGGCGACCAAGATCTACCGCGATCACCAGCTGTTTCGGCTGATTGCCGCGGAAGTGGGTCTTGATGGCGCTCTCCCACGTCAGCAAGCCGTCCGCCAGCAGGCGCCCCGCGTCGTCCGGCAGGGGCAACGGATACCAGCCGGTGGTCGGCGCCAGCGTCTTGTCGGTCGGCAATTCCTGACCCGCGAAGTAATAGCCGCTGGCGGTCGCCTTCACCGATGCTCCTGGTTGCGTGGTCAGCAGCAGATCGGGTTCACCGGCGAGGAGTGACATGGCCGTCAGAAGGGCAAGCAGCCCCGTCAGCCTGGCAAATGGATTAGTGTCGGGCATGATCGGGGCTCCTAATGCCACATGTTGGCGCCATAGCCGGCGTCGGCGGAAAGCATGATCGCCTCCTTGACACGATAGCCGCCGACGTGCCCGTCGGCGAAAAGGACATTGGCGCGACCACCGTCATGACTGGTAAAGATCTGGGGCTGCTTGCCGGTGTCGCGTAGTGTCCAATAATCGTACCAGTTATAGGTAGAGAGGGTGACGTTGACATCGATCATCAGGTGGCGGGTAGCAGGGTTGGGCACCTGGTTCGATCGATGGCGGGGGATATAGCTGGCCCCATCGGAGAAGTGACGGCTGTAGCCGTAGCCGTAGTAGCGGGTGCCGGTGCTGTTGGTCCGCTGGTTGCTGGGGCAGTAGAACGTGCTCTTCGGCGTATAGGCCATCATGAATGGCTCCCGATACCAGAAATACCAGCTTGGCAGTTCGCGGGACATGATGAACCAGTCGTCGAAATCATCCTGATAGAGGGTGCTGGCAAGCCCGCATTGCTTCAAGTTGTTGGCGCAACTGGCCATCCGGGCACTTTCCCTGGCCTTGGACAGGGCCGGCATCAGCATACTGGCCAGGATAGCAATAATAGCGACCACGACCAGTAGTTCGATCAGGGTGAATTCTCGATCTGCAGCGGCTCTTCTGAGGGTCATCATGTGGCTCTCCTTGGAGGAAGGTTCGTCTAAGTCAGGACGGCAGCAGTTTCAGGGACATCGAAAGGTGTGTGGGTGGCGGCGGCATTCATCGTGGTGGATCGACGCGCCACAAGTGTGACCGGTCGCAACAGCCGCACCAGCCGCGGCTCGGGAGATTCCATGGCGAGCACCAGCTCGCGGGCTCCATGGCTGGCCAATTCGCGGACGTGTTGCTCGACGCTGGTCAGCGGCACTGGACAATCGTGCAGCTCGGCGAGATTGCTGAAGCCCGCGACCTTGACCTGCTCCGGGATGCGGATGCCACGGTCCAGCAACGCGTCGCATGCTCCGGCGGCGGCGAGGTCCATATAGGCGAAGACGCCATCGAAGTCGAGACCATCCTTGTCCAGTCGTTCTCCGATCATTAGCCGGGCTCGCTCGCGGGTATTGGAAGACTGGATGACGCGGATGTCGTCCGGGTTCCGGTTGGCGTCTCGCCATGCAGCGCGCAGACCGCGCAGCCGTTCCTCGCACGTATAGGCGGGGCCTTCCCAACTGCCGATGTACAGAAGTCGCCGGCAGCCCTGTTCCATTAAGTGCCGGCCCACCAGGCGGCCACCTTCGGCGTTGTCGCTGATCGCCTCATGGACCGGTCCGTCGATGGCACTGTCCATCAGCATGACGGCCACGCCTGGGCAGCGTTGGCGAAAATCCAGGATTGCGGCGACATCTTCCAATACGGTCAAGACGACGGCCCGCAGGTTGAGATGACCCAGCCGTTCGAAGAGCTGCCACGAATCGGCGGAAAAGAACTGCCGCTGGTAGACGACCGACAGCTGGTAGCCCATGTCGGACAACTGTCCTTCGAGTCCGTCGATGATGTCGAAGTAGTAGCGCAGAGGGGTTGCGGGAATGACGACAGCCACGGTACCACGGTCCTGCTGGTGAGTCGGTGCCACTTCCAGTGGCCGTCCATGGCGGCGGATCAGGATGCCGCGCGCTACGAGCTCACGCATGGCGGTGGTTACAGTCGTCTGGCTGACTTCCAGGCTCCGCATCAGCTCACGGTTGGATGGCACTGGGTCTCCAGGGACAAGCCGATGCCGCCGGATGTAGTTCTCCACATGGGCTTGAACGCTTTCGGTACGGGGGCGGGATGCTTTCACGGGGAAGGATCTGGTGTAAGAAGGCGGGCTATGAGTGGTGCACCGGTGCAGTCAAATTAGTCGCGTCAAAGCGAATGTCAAGGATGAAAGCAAAAGATTTTTGCTGGTTTCTGGCACTATCCAGCAGTGCACTGGTTCACCCCCGTAAGCCTGCGGGGGATTCTCGGTGGAAGCGGCACGGAGGTCCACATGGCGGCAGTATGAATGACCGATGATCGAACGGGAACGTCCTGCTTGACGGGGCATCTTTGGTGGTTAATGTTTTCGATCGGGAATATGAGGACGACCACAACGCCTGAACTTGGCGGGGCGTGCGTTTGACCGCGGAGTCTGACATGAACCATGGATCAGCGGAATACTCAAGAGATGGGCAGGTGCCGCGGCTGTACAGCGACATGGCGGCGTGGTATCCACTGCTGACGCCAGTTGACGATTATGCCGAGGAAGCGGCTTTCTACCTTCGCCTCTTCGCAACCCACTGCCGGCGGACACCGCGCACCCTGCTGGATCTTGGCAGCGGTGGGGGGCACGATGCGGCGCATCTCAAGTTGGCGCTGACCTGTACACTTGTGGATATCGCGCCCGCCATGCTGGCGCAGAGCCGGCGTCTCAACCCGGAGTGCGAGCATATCGTGGGCGACATGCGGACAGTCAGGGCGGCACGTTTGCGGCCGACGGCGAAGCACTCGCCGTGCTCGATAAACTCGCCCAGGAGCCCGAGTTGCACCGGCGCCATGCCGAGCCGAGTACTATGCTTACGAATTCTTCGTCGTCCGGAAAGACCGGGGCCTCATGCCCCACCGCACCAATCCAGAAGAGTAGCTGCACATGACACAACATGGTCAAGCCGCCAGGCTCTCCCCGCTGACCGCTGAAGTGGTCCGGCATCAGGGCACGCTCAAGATACGGATCAGGGATACCGTCTATGATCCGCTGGCCTTTCGTTCTTTCCGCGCCGAGCCCCGCAACGTCCGCGACTTCTATCAGGCTGGCGTTCGCCTCATGAGCATCCTGCACAGCGGGCTCAACTGCACCCTCGATGTTCCGTATTCCAGGTACGGGGAGATCTGGGAAGGGCCGGGGCAGTACAATTTCGCGACGATCGACCGACAAATGGAGGTGTTCCTCAACGAGGCGCCGGATGCGTGTTTCAACATCATGCTTCAGCTTGACACCCGCGACTGGTATCTGAAGGCGCATCCTGAAGCATCGAACACCTTTCGGAACCTGGTCGAAATGGCCGGGGAGAGCACCTGGCGGGAGATCACCACGCGCTATCTGCGCGACATGCTGCATTACTTTGAAAGCAAGTATGGCGACCGTGTCTTTGCCTACACTCTCTTCTGCGGCGGTTCCACCGAGTGGTACACCAACTCCCAGTCCAGCAAGGCCGACGCCGTCATTCGCCCGCATCCGCTCAAGGAGGCCAGCTACCGCCGTTTCACCGGCGATCCGGAGGCTCGGCTGATCCCGCTCGACGTCCTCCACCGCACCAGCCACGGTGTATTTCGCGATCCGGTAGAGGATGCCGACGCCCGCCACTACTGGCGCTTTCATCACGGCATCATCGCCGATGCCATACTCTTTTTCGCCAAACAGGCACAAGAGGTGCTTCAGCATCGCAAGCTGCTCGGCCTCTTCTACGGGTACCTGGTTCAGCTCGGCGGCAAGCGACTGCTCGAAGAAGGTCAGCTTGCCTACGAACCGGTCTGGAACTCACCGGATATCGACATGATCTTTGCCCCGGCCAAGTATGGTGCGCCGCGCGAATTCGAGGGCGCCAGCGGCTTCCTGGCCACGGTTGATTCCATCGGTCTGCGTGACAAGCTCTTCTTTCAGGAGATCGATCATCGCACCCATGTCGCTCCGCCCACCGCCGAGAACGGGCGCCCCTATCCGGGCAGCGACAATTGCCTGCGGGACGAATTCCAATCGCGCATGGTGCTGCGGCGGGAATTTGCCATGACCCGGATCAAGCAAACTGGCCTCTGGTGGTTCGATTTCTTTGGGGGGTTCTATTACGACCCGGCGCTCATGGACGAAGTCGCCAAGATGGTTCGCATTCAGCAACGGCTGCACGACATACCCCTGCGGACCGTCGCCGAGATCGCCGTGTTTGCCGACCCCGAGTCGATGTACGACGTGCAGGCATTCTCCCCACTGGCCACTGATCTGCTGGTTCGGCCACCGGACGAACTGAACCGCCTGGGCGCCCCCTACGACCTCTACACTTTCTCCGATCTGGAGCACGACCAACTGCCGCTTGGTCAATACCGGTTGATCATCTTTCTCAACGCCTTTCGCATTTCAGCAAAAACGCAACGCTTCATCGAGACAAAGGTCAAGAGCGACGGCCGAAGCGTGCTCTGGTTTTATGCTCCCGGTTATCCGCATGACGACGGATTCTCCGTGGAGGCTATTCAGGCAACGACCGGCATCGGCGTCAAGCGCCGCATGGTGGAGGATAGTGAGGTCGTCGTTGCGCCGTCAGGCTTTTTCGGCAGGCTGCCCGCCGGCCTCCATTATGGGTTCAGCGCACCGGTAGCCCCGCTTTTCGAGATCAGCGATTCCGAGGCGGCGATCCACGCCTGTTACCGAGCAGACGGTGCCCCGGCCCTGGCTTCCAAGGAACTGGCAACGCATACCGCCTGGTATAGCGCCGTCGGCAACCTGCCCGCGGCCATCTACCGCGAAATCGCCCGTCGGGCCGGTGTTCATATCTACTACGAAGGGGGCGACCCGGTCTACATCAACAATCGCCTGCTGTCCATCCACATGCAGGATGATCCCGCTCCCGTCATCCACTTGCCAGGTGGACGCGCCCGTCAGGCCGAAGAGCTTTTCGATGGCGGCACGCTGATACTGGATGAAGGTAGCCTGGTCATCCCTCGCGAATCCGGGGCCACGAAGCTGTTCCTGCTGTCGCCATAGGTCAACTCCAGCATGAGTGACGGCATGGCGACAGGCTCCTGCAAGGAGCGCAACACCTGCTTGGTTCGCATCCACTGGTGATTGGATTAGATTCTGAGATCATCGAGAAGATGGCGCTTATACATCCAGGCGAGCGGTCAATCAAAGCAAACGAGGCGATATCATGCCATCCTATGCGGATAAACTTCTGAAGGAAATCCATGAACCAAGGATTGTCGGGGTTCCCCCCTCCAATGCCAGCCGCGATCTGATGCGGTTACCGGACGGTGAGCTCAGGCACTATGGTGGCTATCTGGCCAAGGATGGAGTCATTCCCGTACCGCTGAGCATGCGGCCGAGACTGGCCACCTATACGGAGAAGATTCGTCCCGTCTACATGCGCAGCCAGGACAACGGTCTCTCCTGGCAGGAAAGACCGATGCTCCCCGGCACGCCGGGGGCGGTATTCCAAAGCCCCTACAGCGGCCGCTGGTTAGCCATTGTCTCCAGTGCTGTCGAAGAATGTCCTTGGCGTTTTCTACCGAATTCCATGACCGATCCAGGTACCTATGCATGCCTTGGCGATCATGTAGACGGTCCCTTCCGGGTTCGCCGGGTGTACGATGGAACGCTCTCCTCTCTGCGCGGGATTATCGCCATGCGCTCTCGGCGGCGTCTACTGATCGCCGGCTGCGCCAAGGGAGTCGCCGTTGTCTTGTATTCCGATGACGACGGTGAACACTGGCATACCGCCCACGTGCCCCCGCCACCATCCTTTCCGATCCGCCCACCGCACAAGTGGTTGCGGTCGGATCCGCATCAGGAACCGACGTTGGTTGAACTATCCGATGGTCGTCTGTGGATGCTGACCCGCACTGCCGACGAGTACTTCAACCAGAGTTTCTCGGATGACGGCGGTGTCACGTGGACGGCGCCGGAACCTTCGCGCTTTCCCGGCAGCCAGGTAATGCCGACGCTGAAGAGACTCGAGGATGGCCGCATCATGCTCTTCTGGTGCAACGCCGCTGTTTTGCCGGAACAGGACAGGGAATCGGTGCCGGAGTGTGCGGAGAGCATTCGCCGAGGGATGAAGGGAGCATTCCTGACTAATCGAAATGCATTTCATGTGGCGATTTCGGAAGATGACGGCGAAACCTGGCGTGGATTCAGAGAACTGCTCCTCAATCCGCTGCGCAACGATAGCGACTATCGTCGCAGTGGCGGCAACGATCTCAGCGCCGACAAAGGACTACACCAGAGTCAAGCCGTAGAACTGCCATACGGCAAAGTGCTGGTCTCTGTCGGGCAGCATGAAAAGTGTCGATTTCTGGTGATTTTCGATGTGAACTGGCTGTACGAAAGCAGACGAAGCGACGACTTTGGGCGCGGCCTGGTCAACTGGTCGCACCACCAGGTGGTTCGCGGCGTTGCCGGGCAAAACTACGGCTATGGCGGCCATTGTGCGCACAACCGACGGCCAGGGCCGCAACTGGTCCCGGACCCGGACGAGCCGATGTCCGAGGCACTGCAGATAGCTCGGCATCCCGATCCGCGCCTGCTGTACGAACCTCAGGGCGCCATCTGGAACTTTCCCGCCGCTTCGTCGGGGACGCTCCGTTGCCAACTACGCCTGGCAACCGGATTCCAAGGCGCGCGGATATCTCTGCATGATCGCTGGGTGAGTCCGGAAGATCCGACGGTGTCCCTTTATGCAGCCTATCTGCTCGACATCGATCCGGCCGGTCGCATCAACGGACACCAGGCGCTGAGCACGGAGAAGCGCCATCTCCTCACGCTCCGTTGGAAATCCTGTCAGGACCCTGACCTGGCAGCCGCTTCCTGGGCGGTAGATGATGGTGCAGAGAGAGCATTGGACCTGCTCAATTGTCGGCCGAACGGCATCAGCTACGCCCATTTTCAAAGCACTGCCCCGGGCAGCGATCCATTCGGATTTTTACTGTCCGGAATCGAGTTTCGTGATGCCGATGAGAATATGGAGGAGGAATCACAATAGCAAGGATAAGAGCGCAACAGGCATCGTGCGGCATGTCATTTTTGTGGTTCAAGTGAGATCGCCATGTTCCAAGTACGGGTGCAGGCATTGAAGCCGCCCGGACCGTCACCAGTAGCGGCATAGAGTGCGCGCGGCTCACCGTCTTCGATGAGGAGCTGGGCACGCTCCAGACAGCCTTGGGAGGCGACGCTGCCGTCGTCCCAGGCGATGGTGCGCGAGTAAGCCTTGACGGGATCGGAGAAGATCCAGGCAACGCCGTCGGGCGAGGTGGCATGCACGCCGGCACCACGCTCACCGCTGAGCACGCCGCCGGTGCAGTCCTTGGCCAGCATCTCGAAGTGTTCACCGCTGTGCCAGACGTACATATCTTCTACGCGGTTGGGAGGCTGCAGCGAGGGCAGCGGTCCGTCGCCGATACGACGATACGGCCCTTCCGGTTCGTCGGCTTCGGCCAGGCCGACCGTCATGTCGTACGACCGATAGTAGAGCAGGATGCGTCCATCAGGCGCTTCGCAGACCGCGGGATTGGTGACGATCTCGCGGTCCCACGCACCGTCTCGCTGGGCCAAGGCAGGCCGGTCGAAGCGTTGCCATGGTCCATCCAGGGAGTCGGCGATGCAAAGACCGATTGCCGGGTAACTGCCGCCGCGCATCGGGCCGCCGTTGCGGATCTCCCGATCCGATGGCCGCCCCTTCGGGAAGGTTATCGCTTCGTAAAAGAGGCAATAGCGTCCGCCGATCCGGTGGATGGTGGGGTTGTGGGTGTGGCCTCCATCCCAGAAGTGCAGGTCACGAGTTGGCACGACCACATCGACAAAGGTGAAGGGGCCGAGGGGATTGTCGGCCACGGCTCGGACAATCTCCGAGTAGCAGACGTAACCGTTGTAAAAGGGATATCGCTTAGGCCAACGCGAGGCGAAGAGGTGATACTGCCCATCGTCGCCACGGATCGCCGAGCCGCACCATATCCAGTAGTCGTCCATGGCGAAGCCGCCATGCTTCGGGGCCGGCTCAAAGCGAAATCTGAAATGCATTCATGATCTTGAGTTCAGTGGTTCTTCCAAATTCGCCCGTTGGCGGCGCCGATCAGCAGAATAGCCGGTTGATGGTTCATCCAGCCATGGTCGGCATATCGGCCAGATCATAGCAGGCGATCATATAGGGGTGGTCCTCGTCGTATTCAGTCAGCGGTGCGGGGTTCCTGCATACACCGACTTCGCGAACTTCCGTGCCGACAAGGTCCAGTCGACGATCCCCGAACATCCGCCGAAAGGACTCGGCCTCAGCCTCGATATCGGCGACGATAGCGGGATGCTTATCGTACAGGTCACGGGTCTCGCCGATATCATCACGCAGGTTGTAAAGCTCCGACAACGGCTGGCCGTTCTTGCAGACGTGCAGTTTCCAATCGCCCTTGCGCACGGCCTCGAGGTTCGGGCCCTTGTAGTAAGCGAAGACGTGGCGCTTGGAAGGCGCCCCATCGCAGATCGTCTGTACCAGCGACACACTGTCCAGTTTTCTATCTGCCGGCAGCGGTACACCCGCGATCTCGGACAGTGTGGCAAAAAGGTCGATCGACGAGGCAATTCCCGCGCAGGTGGTACTGGCCGCAATCTTTCCGGGCCAGCGCATGATACAGGGCACTCGCTGCCCCCCTTCCCATGTTTCTGCCTTGTTGCCGCGCAAGGGCGCGTTGCTGCCCCCCTCCTCGCGGGCGCGCGACCCGTTGTCGGAGGTGAAGATAATCAGCGTCTCGTTTTTGATGCTCAGCCGGTTCAACTCCGCTTCAATCATGCCCACCGCCCAGTCAATGCAGGCGACCGCGCCGCCGTAGGCGCCATTGCGCGAGAGATCCAGGAACTGCTTCGGGATGAAGAGCGGCACATGGACGTACATGTGAGCCAGATACAGGAAGAAGGGTTGCTCACGTTTCCGGCGGATGAACTGCAAACACTCATCCACGTATCGCTCGGTAATGCCGCGTTGGTCCGGCTGCTGCTGGATGACCTCTTCGTTGCGCATCAGCGGCAACGGCGGAGCGTCAGCGCGGCCGACCTGACGGCCCATGTCATTGCTGTATGGTATCCCGAAATATTCGTCGAAGCCGTGGTTGGTCGGCAGAAACTCCGGTTGATCGCCGCAGTGCCACTTGCCGACGATCTTGGTATCGTAATCGGCACGCTTCAATTGCCTGGCTATGGTTATTTCGCGAGGACAGAGGCCTTGTGCCTGCCCAGGGAAGAGCACCTGGCAGTTGGCAAAGCCGACTCTCTGCGAGTAGCATCCGGTCATCATCGCCGCTCGCGAAGCAGAGCAGACAGGGGATGCCATGTAGAAATCGGTAAAGCGGACGCCTTCTGCCGCCAGATGATCCACGTGGGGTGTATCATTGGTTGTAGAGCCGTAACAGGCCAGGTCGCCATAGCCGAGATCATCGCAATTGATCAGAATGATATTCGGTCTGTTTACAGCTTGCATAGGGCGGTTATCTCCTTCCGCTGGTTAAGGTATCGGCGGGCTCTTGGTGCAGAAGGAGAATACTCCGGGTGATATCCAAAGTCGAGCCGCGTTGACAACTGAACAAAGCTTGACGAGTCGATCCTCGAAGGCTACCTGACTATGGTCAGCCGCGCTTCGTTCTACATTGAAGCTGTGGCATTCGATCTGTCAGGAGCAGGTGATCCCCATGATGGAACCACCCGGGTATGCCGGCGGGAATGGGTGTTTGCCGGAGGGCTTGAGACGAGGTTTCTGAGAGCTACAAGCCAAGTTTGCTGCGCGTGATCTGGGAGGACCAGAGCCCGCTGGTGATGTAGTTGACGGTGAAGTGATAGCCGCCGGCAAGCTGGCGAACGCGGTTGATATCGTACCAGGCTATATGGCCGTCGGTGAAGCCGATATTGATGCCCCGCAGGTCGTGTGGCCGCAGTCCGCAGTAGTTGTTCCAGGCAGTATAATAGCTCACACCGTTGAAGAGGGCGAAGCCGCCATCGGCGAGCAGTTGCGGATGCTCGTTCATGTAATCGCTGCCAAGTCGCCGATTGCCGGTCAACACATGCGGAGAGTAAACATAATCGTGAATCCCATTGGCACCGAATTCGCGGATGTTCTTTCGCGCATTGAAGGAGACATAGCGACTGGCGTCCGCTGCCGCGCTGTCGATGATGGCACCATCGCAGGCCATGATCCGAGGAGTATCCCAACCGATGGTCCCGGTAGAGATCAGGAGACCGAGCCCGGTCGGCCTTGGCGTGCCCCAGGCATCACGGACGATGACCATACCCCAGGAATCAACTGTGCCATCCGACTTGTAATGCGCCGGCAGCCAGTCATCGAGAGCGTCGGCATACATCAGAGCGCCCATGGCGAGCTGCTTCTGATTACCGGTGCACGAAATCTGGCGAGCGCGTGCGCGTGCATGACTCAAGGCGGGAAGCAACATGCTCGCCAGTATGGCTATAATTGCTACCACGACCAATAGCTCAATGAGGGTGAAATGCTTGTGTGGCGAGTTCTTCATGACATTTCTCCTTCAGGTTCGATGATATGGAATGGCAAGACGGTAAAGGGGGGCGATGGCGTATTGCCTGCGATCAGGTCGCAGAGGGCGTCGACCAAGACGTTCGCCATTCGGGCGGGATCGAAAGCGAAACGCACGGTTGGGAATGGGCAGAACATCCGGGCGCCGAGATTGGCGTGGCTGATGACGAGCAGATCCTCGGGCACAACAACGTCTAACTCCAGAAGGGCCATGGCGACTTCAGGGTAGATGGTGTCATCGGTCACCAGCAGGCCGTCGGGGCGTTCCCGTTTCGCCTCCCAGAGCTGGTGAACTGCATCGAAGGCGGCGCCTGGGCCGTCCGTTGGTGAGACGCCGCAGACCCAGTCGGAGTTGAAGGTGAGACCGTGGCGAGCGAGCGCGGCGAGGAAGGATTCCTCCATCCAGTCGTCAACCCCAGGGTGTACGGAACCGACTTTGTTCAGAGTAACCAGGGCCAGGCGCGAGCGGCCGTGGTCGTGCAGGTAGTGGACAGCGTCGCGCACGAGTCCGGAATTATCGTTGGAAGCCTTGAATCCACCAGGGAAGTGCTGGTTGCACGAGACGACCGGGATGCCAAGTCCGGTCACGCGCTCGAGCGTCCGGTCGTCGTGGATGGGGTTGAGAACGACCAGGCCGGTCAATGGAGAGTCGGGTGATTCGCGCAGGATGGATTGTGTTTCAACGTTGCCGTCTACTTCGAAATGGACTTCAGGGACGAACCGCGCGGCTCTGATCCGGCGCTGCAACGCCTGCAGCACGAGCCGCCCATAGGGACTGGCGGAGTGGGTCGCAAGATCCTCTCTGCAGAGGATGGCTACGCGAGCCAGGGAGTCCTGGGACCGATCGCGGACGTAGGTGCCGCTGCCGCGTCGCCGCGTGAGCAAGCCTTCCTTGACCAGCAATCGCATGGCATCTCGGAGGGTCACCACGGAGACGCCGAATCGGTCGGCGTTCGCGGTGTCTGGCGGCAGGCGCTCGCCGGGCTGATAATTGTGCAGAATCTCATCCCGCAACAGGCCGGCGACCTCTTCGTGTCTCAAGACGGTGGCGTTGCGATTCGGAGCATTCATGAGTGGGCCCTTATGAGTGGATGTTCCCGCACAGATAGTATATGACGCTGGAAGGGGGTAATCAAATGACTTGCATGAAGTAAGGAACTTAATTTTCAGGAGGCTTAAGGAGATGAAGGAAGGTGCTGGCTGTCCAGGTATAGGCGGGATCGCAGAGCGGAGCACCTGAAACTGCGTCGAAATTTTCGGCAAAGCCGCTCTGGCGGCACAGCCGGCAGAAGCGGCGGGCGATGTCGTCGGCCAGCATGGTGTCGCCGGCGGCGCGCACCCCTTCGGCGATGAGGAGGGTTGGCGGCGCCCAGATCGGGCCTCGCCAGTAGCCTTCGCTTTCGTAGAGTGGTGAATCTGGATGCTCGGAGGCGAGTCCCCATTCCGTCAGGTGGCGGCGGATCTCGGTCAGCAACACCTTTCGAATGTCGGCGGGCAGGCGCATGCCGAGGATAATGGGCAGGCAGCCGAAGAGACTGTCGGAGAGCGTGCAGACGTTTCCTTCGCGGCTGGTAACGCGGAAGCGACGCCCGTCCCAGTGCTCAAGCAGGAAGGGAAGTAGATCGGCAGCGCGCTGTTGCCATGCGTCGGCTTCCCGCGGCTTGCCGAGTCGAGTGGCCAGGTTGCCCAGGGTTTCCATCTGCAGGATGAGGAAGGCGGCGCAGTCCGGGCTGGTTACGGGCGTCCCAGCGTCGAAGACCGTGCCGTTGTCCCAGCCGCTGTCGTTGCCGTGGTAGTACTCCGGCACGCCACGGCCTTCCGGCAGCCGGAAACGGAACCACCACTCCGTCCAGCGGCCCAGTGGCTCGTAGATCTCCAGCAGTCGTTCCGGCGCCGCAAACCAGCTGTTGGCGGCGAGCAGTTGACTCAGCACCCAGCCATGAATCGGCGGCTTCACATAATTGTAGAGCCGAACCGCGTCATTGATGAAGTCGGGGAGCTGGCCACTTGGCAACTGGTGGTCGAAGATGGTCATGAGTTGGTCCCAAGCGAGGCTGGGGTGATGGGGGCCGAGGGCCAGTGCGTTGATGGCGTGGTCCCAGCTCCAGACGTTGGTCATCCAGTTCTTGCTCATCAGCATGGCCGGTCGCCGGAAGTGGCCCTGCACGCCGACGACGCATGACCAGTTGAGCCAGGCGGCTTCCTCGGCAGTGCGGGTGCAATCGCCGGCGCCGGCACGATAGGGGGCCACGAATTGCTCGAAAGCCTCGTCGACGGCGCTTACGGCCTCGTCGAAGGTGCCCTCTACCGGCGGCAGGTCTGCAAAGCCGACGTGGGGGCGCAGCGCCAACTCGCCTCCGCCGCCGAGAACAAGGTCGCCATCTTCTTCCCGTAGTTCACCGCTGAGCCGGTCGATCGTGTAGAGGACAAAGGTGCGGGAGCTGTTCACGGTCCAGCGATGCTGTCGCTGTGGCAGGATATAGTTGTACCGCCCTTTGCTTGGGCGCAGGCGCAGCTCCCCTTCGCGGCAGCGCAGGCGGAGACAGGCCGGTTCGGCGATGCAGAGATCGGCGCACCCGGTGGTGCCACGCAGGATGAGGTGAGATGGGTGCGCCACCAGGTGCCAGTCCCCCAGCAGCAGCTGGAAACTCTCGCGGCCCGAGTTGAAGCCGTGGACGCCGCTCAGCCAGAGCCCAGGCTCGATATCGCGCGGGCGGCGAGGGTTGTTCTCGCGATGATGCACGACGGTGAGATAGGAGCCGAAGCGGCTGAAGGGGGCGCGGTTGAGGTCTGGGTTCACGGGTGCGAATCCGTTGTGGGGTCAAAGAGGCGGAAGCGGCAGAACTCGAGCCGGTCGCGCAGCAGTACACCGGTACCATGGGCCGTTTCGTCCCCGTTGAGCCGCCGACCCTGGCGCCATTGCCCATTAACGATGGTGCCTGTATCGAGCGCCACCAGTTCGGCTGCCAAACCGGAAGGGGCGGTGAAGGTGAAGGTGAGGTTGCGCCCCAGGCATAAATACTCCGCCGGGCCGAGTCGAGCCAGCAGCGCGCTGCCGGGGACTGGGAGATGGTCAAGCGGCTGCTGGGTGCGGACAGCAAAGCGGAAGTCGCCAAGCTGTGCCTCCCATCGCTCGGTCTCCTGTTCCTGGACGAAGCCGGTGGTCTCCGCGCCGTCCGGCAGGAAGCTCAGCAGCTCGGCCAGCTTGGCATATGTCTCAACCAGTGGGTGATCCTCGGCCATGTCGTCGATGGCGAAGGGGCAGAAGCCGATGGCGCGGTGGTGGCCGATAGCGTAGAGGGCGTTGGCGGCGGCGATGGGGGTGTTGCGGGCTTCCGGAATGAAGAGCAGATTTCCCCCTCGGCTGAAGGCGGCGCAGTGCTCACGGAAGTTGAGCTGGTAGATGTCCGGGGCGAGGAAGTCGAGAGATGGGGCGGCGGCCTGCCAGATGTCGAACATCTTTGGAATAGGGCCGCCGGAGGGATACTTGCCGGGGGGAAAGCCGGGGCCTCCGCAGAGCCAGGCGTTGGCGAACATGGGCAGGTCGTGCTCGCGGCGGCCGGTCGCCGCGACGGTTTCGATGAAAGAGGCGATGTGCCAGGCCATGAAGATCTCATCCGCATCGGAGCCGAAGATGGCGGCCCAGGTGCCCCGGTCGCGGCTTGGCCGGCGCAGGTCGGGATGCAGGGTGTCGGCATGCGCACGCAAATCGTCGAGAAGTTTTTCCGGGACCGCGGCAGTGAAGGCTGCCTGCGCCAGGGGGGAGTAGTCGCGTGAGGCGTTGAGTATCCCGCTTTCGTTTTCCACCTGCATCATGATGACGGTCGCGCCATGCGGATCCTGTTCACGGATGCGAGTCATCAACCGGGCAAAGGCGCGGCTGTCGCACTCGCGCACCTCATTGCAGAAAGGGGAGACTGTCCAACTCGGGATGCCGGGGGTGGTTTCCGCTCGCGGAAAGCGCTTCAGGTCGGTCTTCACCCAGTCGGGTGCATAGCAGGAGACGGCGTTCTTCATGGTGGCGAACCAAAGGGGCACCAGCTTCAGCCGGCGCTCTCGGCAGAGGCGGATCATGCCATCCACCAGCGAGTAGTCGAAGTCGCCTTCAGTCGGTTCGAGCAGTTCCCAGGAGACGGGGGCCAGCACTGTATTGAGGTTGCAGCGGACGAGGCGGTCGAGGATCGGCTCGAGGTAGTCGAGGCTGGAGGCGCTGGAGTTGTGCAGCTCACCGCCGAGGATGGTGAAGGGACGGTCGCTGACGTGGAGTCTGGCGCTGGAAGGCGTACGGACCAAGTGTGGGATCATTGTTCGGGGAACCATTGTTCATAGGTTGGAGCCAGCCGGAAGGGGACGCCCTTGAGCTGCAGATCGAGCATGGCCGCAGGAAAACGGGGCTGCTGCGACTGAAACAGCGTCGCTCCCCCCAGATCCAGTCGAATGTGCCAGGTCAACCCGCCGAGACCGGGCGGAACCTCGATGTCGAGTTGCCCCATTTGGCCGTAATGCCGGGCGACCAGGCGATCGGGGGCGTGGATTTCCACGTCGATGACGTCGGACTCCCGGTGGGCGCGGTAGTGGAGAGCGAATGAGGTGGTGCCGGCGGGGACGTGGAAATACCAGTCGCGCGCAGAGCCTGCCTCCAGATGGAAGCGTCCCCAGCCGTCGGCAAGCTCTTCGCCGATAAGCACGCCACGCGTGGCTGGATAGGTGTACATCCAGAAATGCTCCGTCTGCCTGACCTCGACAAGGAGCGTGCCCTTTACGCCATCGAGCAGGGTTTCCCACCGGTCCCCATGATGAAGGTGGTGGAGGGGCACCGATTCGGCCAGGAGATGGGAGCCATTCGGACTGGTAATCGTGACCGCGGCGTGTGGCAGTTCCGCTTCAGGCAGTTTCCCGCTGTCGTCTGGGAACATGCCGCGCGGCAAATAAGTGCCGATGACGAGTTTGAGATCGCGACCTTCGGGATTGTGGAGGGCGACGCGGCTGGGGGTGCCGAGTTCGCAGCCGTCGGGATCGCCGAACGAGGGGCAGGGGGTCCAGTGCTGGACGATGGCGTCGGCCACGCCTTCGCGGTCGGACTGGACAAAGCGGCTCTCGTCGTAGATCAGGGGTTTCGGGCGCTCACCGGTACGCGGATCGAACCACCACTCCGGCGCCTGAGCGAGGTAGGGCGGGACGCCGTCGAGGATCAGGTTGATGTCTGAATAGGTGTGGGAATCTCCCATGCGGATCTCAATGCTCCAGAAGCGGCCGGCGCTGCCGGGCTCCACGATGATCGTGGCTTGTTGCAGGCGGAACTCGCGCTCTGCAATCTTCTGGGGCAGTTCGTCTGGATTGGCCTGTCCCCACAAAACGGCCATCCGCTGCCCGCGCGGTGAGTAGACTGTCAGGCCATGATCTTCGCGGTGCGATCGGCCCTTGTTATTGATGGCGACGATCCGGAACCGTTCGGTTCCTTCGGGTACATGGAAGTACCAGCGCCGGGGGATGAATGGGTTGAAACTCCAGCCGCCGAATCTGCGGTCGTGACCGCCACGCTCCGGTTTCAGCGTGTCGGTGGATACTTCGACGACAGCATGTGGCAGACTGCCGCGGAGAGACCAGTAGTTGAGGCTGTTGTTTGAATCCACATCGATGCGGTAGACGCCTGGTGCGCCGGCGGGAATCCAAACCCTCGTCTCCCCGCCCACATGGCGTGTTTCATCCAGCACGATGTCGCCGTTCGGGTCGATGACGGTGAGCGCCAGATCTGGATTGTTCCAGCCCTTGCCGATCCACCATGGAAAACGATGAACCTGGAACCACCACCGCTTTCCGTCAGGATTCAGCACGTAAAGGGGCGGGCGCTCCGTCAGGAGGTGACTGGCGTCCCCAAGCCAGGCGGCGGGCATGAGTGGTGCGAGCATGCCTTGGCTGGAGAGGAAGTCATCGGTGCGATCAATCGCCGCGGCGATGGTGCGACTGGTCCCGTAGCCGGGGATCAGGAAGGCGTGCCCGACGCCGTCCAATTCCTCAAATTCGATCTCATTTCCAGCCTGACGCATGGCTTGAACAAAGCGTTCGCTCCAGGCGAAAGGAGTGCAGGTGTCGGCTTTGCCATGGACGATCAGGGTGGGGGGCAGGGCTTGGCGCACGTGATGGGCCGGAGAGAGGGCCTGACGTTCAGCCTCGCTGTAGCCGCGCATTTGCCAGCCGTCTTCGGAAGCGGTGTCGATGACGGGATTGTAGAGGACCAGGGCCGCTATGGATGGCTCTGGCGTGCCATCGGGGAGAAAACCTGGTACCATGCCGACACATGCCGCCAGGTGGCCGCCGGCCGATTCTCCGGCCACGACGATCCGCTCAGGATCGATGTCAAGCTCTTCAGCGTGGTCGGCCACCCAGCGAGTGGCCAACTTTACGTCGGTGACGCAATCGGGTACGCGAACACCCGTCTGGCTGGTCAGGCGATAGCCGATGTTGGCAACCAGCATGCCCCGATCGGCAAAGTACCCGGCCATGGGGGCCAGAAGGTCGGGCGAGCCGCTGCCCCAACCGCCGCCGTGGATCAGGATCAATGCAGGAAAGGGGCCAGATGCACCCGTCGGGGGATACGATAGCTGCACCTGTCGGCCAGGCGCATATTCCCGGATGGTCGGCGCTTGAGCGGGGAAGCCGTTCAGGGCGGTACTTGGTTGGAAGTCCTGGTCGGGATCGATGACGAGGAGGCGGGCGTGGAAGTAACACTGGCCGCGATTGGCCCAGGGATTGGCTGGGTCGCGGCTGTTCTCGCGCGACCAAACCATACCAACCGCATGCAGCTTGCCGTCGGCGCCCACTACCATGCCGTGGATTTCTGCAACGCGACGGTGGCCATCGTCGGTGACGATAGGCCCCAGATCGGTTACCTTACCGGTGTCGATTTGGTACCGCATGAGATGAGCCATCGGCCGCCAGACCGGATAGGAGCAGTAGAAAAGCTCGCGTCCCCGGCGGACAAATGCGAGGCTGGCCAACCGCTGCTCGGCCTTGCGCCGCGGGCGGAATCCGAAGGGCGCCAGTCCTTCACTTACGATCTCCGTGCTGCCGCGTTCGGGCAGGCGAAAGCGGAAGAGGTACTCGTCGTTACCCTTCACAGCGTACCACCAGCGCGTTTGGGGATCCCAGACGGGGAGCTTCCACTGGGTGCTCTGCCAGGCTCTGCTGTCAGGGTCTGGCTCTGGTTGCGCCTGGTCCGGATCGCCCGGCAGGCGGCCATCCAACAGCTCGATCTCGTTCGTCTCCGGGCTGTAGCGCCAGACGCGGTTGCCCCATTCGCAGCCGTAGACATTCCCTTGCTTGTCGGCGATCAAGGTGCGCGTCTGGAGTGGGTTTTCCTGGCATGATCCGACCTTGGTAATCTTGCCGTTCTTCAGGTCGAGATAGCAGAGGGTCTGGTTGCCTTGGGAAATGGCATAAAGGCGTTGGTTGGCGGGCTCGTGCAGCATGGTCAGCAGACCACCGTGGGAATCCGGGAAGAGGCCCAAGTCCTGCAACTCGCGGGTGGCAAGGTCGTAGCTCAGGAAATGCCCGCCCTCGTAGGGATGATCAGGTTCACGATGTGCCGGGGTGGTGCTGCAATAGAGCTTACCGTTTGCCTCGAAGATCTGCGAGTGGATCTTGCCTTGTGCATTCCACTTGCCGATGCTTTCTGTCTGGCCACACCAGGCGGCGACGTCGCATATCTTCTCCACTTTTGGTTTCTGGCTGCTGGAATCGAAGCGATAGAACTGGGCGCTCTGCGCAGGGGAGTGACTGGAGACGCTGAAGTAAGTCTTGCCATCGGATGCCACGATGATGCCATGCCATTGGCCGTCTACGAAGTTGTCAGGCACGGCATATGACGAGGCATTGACATGCTTACCGGTGAACTCCGCGGTGCTGAATGGGGCCATGTAGCCGAGTTCCTGCTCTGCCAGGAGCGAGAGCCCGAGCAGCAGACAGGTCGCCAGTAGCTTCAGGGATAGATTGGGTATCATGTCGATTTACTCGTGGAACGATTGCCGCTGGAGTTCCCCAGGCAGGTCTGATCTCGTGTTTCGACCTGCCTTTCCGTGGACGGTTGAGGGGCTATTCCGCGAAGGTGTCGATGAAGACCAGTCGAGATTCGCCGGGTTTCAGGTTCTGGAGAGTGATCTTGCCGGTGTGAGGATCGAGTTCGCCGCCGAGGCACTGGGTGAAGGCTCTCCACAGCTTGGGGACTTTGACGCCGAGCGCATCGAGATCGGCCTGCACGGTTGCCGTGACGGGTTTGGCGTCCTCAGTGGAGCGGACGACGAGGAGCATGGCGGTGCCTGGCTGTTTCCATGCCTTGACCGTGACGCTATCGGTGTCGCTGCTGGCCACCGCATCGACGATGGCGGCGCGGCTGTAGCCCCAGTGCAGGGCGCTTTCCAGGTTCGCGTGTCCCCCCACTGCTTCGGCGACGGCATCCAGCTTGACCGGTGTTTCGTCCCAGGTGATCTCGAGGAAGCGGCAATCGTGGTAGTAGACGTGGACGTTGTCCACGGTGCCGTCGGTGGTGATGGTGGGACTAGCGGGTGGGCGAAGGCGTGGTTGTTTGTCGTTTGCCCAGCGGGGTTGTTCGAGCAGGGTCGCGTACCAGGCAAATTGTGCGCTGCGGCCATCGACTCGGTGACCGTCCATGGCCACTTCACGAATGCGTAGCTGCCCGGGCTGCAGGCCGGCGGGTACGCCCAGTGCGTGCAGATCGAGTTTCAGCTTGGCGGAGCGGGTCTTCTCCTGGCCCTCGGGATCGAGCCCATAGTTGAAGAGCTGCAGCATGATCTTGCCGGGGCGCTTCCAGGCAGAGGCCAGGAGGCCATCGTCCGTCGGCCGGATGATCTTGGCGTTGCGCCAGAAGCCGAGGAATTCGACGTCGCTGGCGGTAATGCCGAAGTGGCGAAAGGGAGGGGTGTTGAAGAGACTGCCCTGGCCGCCGCCCATGCCGGCGTCGAACAGGGCAGGCCAGCGCGGGTCCATGTGGCCGTGATGGTTGATGTTGACCCCGAAGTTGTGCGGGCAGCTCATGGCGATCATGCTGTCGATGGTATAGACGGTTGCCGCATCCTTGATGGGGTATTCGGCATCGAGCCAGGCGTCGGACCAGGGGAAAGCGCGGAGTGGCATGGAGTGGGTGGCATGGCCGGAGACCCCGCCGGGATAGAGGTCGTGCTCCTGCATCAGCGCCCAAGAGCGCTTGTACCACTCGCGCAGAGGGCCATCCATGCTGCCGGGCTGAACACGCCCGTCGGCGAGGCGGTAGCCGATGCCGGCGGCGAGGGCGGGGGTAGAGCGGGTGAAGCTGATGTCGAAGTAGTAATGGGCGAGGCCGCCGTCACGCACGTGCATGTTCATCAGGTAGAGCATGTAGTCTCGGTAGGTCTGGTTCAGGGATTCTCCGGCGTACTCGGTGCCCCAGTCGGCGGCGAAGTAGTCGTACAGCCCCGGCTCACGTGTCTTGGGGCCATATCCGCGCAGGGCGATCTGGTTGTTGAGGTGAATACTCAGGCGATGGCGATTGCTGGTCCAGCCGCCTTCCGCCTTCTTTTGCGCAATCTGCTTGTAGGTCTCGAGGTAGTAGGGCCACTTGGCCGGGTCTTTCGACGGCATGCTGAGGATGGTGAAGAAATCCTTACCTTCGTCTTCGTCGAACTTCCAGTCCTTGGCGGAGAAGCCGTTGCAGGCGGAAACCTGGGTCAGGCGCCAGCCGGGAGCGAGATGGCGAAAGGGAGTAGCGTTGTACTGCAGGTGAATGGTGCGCGGGGCGTCGAGGGTGAAGGGTGGGGCGCCTGGGGGGAGGTTGACGATGTGGTTGCGCATGACCACGGCGTTGCCGTCTCGGAAGAGGCTGTGCGCGGGAGTGGCGTCGTTGTGTACCCAGCCCTGGTCGTCGTCGCCGAACCAGCAGAGGCCGCGCTGGTCGTTGCCGATCCAGAGGTTGTTTTGCCAGTTGCCGACGAGCATGAGCGAGCCAGCCTTGCCGATGTCGTCGAGGGTGTTCCATACCTGGCCTGGACCGTCGGGCACCTTGCCGATGGTGCGGGGGGCGTAATTTCCGCCGACGCCGCCGATGCACTGCATCCAGTTGCCGTGTTGGTCGTCGACGGGCCATTCGATGCGCAGGCCCTCGATGGCAGGGGCTGCCGCCGCCGCTCCAGAGGCGTAAGTCAGGTCGAGATTCACCAGGCCGTCCTGCTCCATCCAGCCTCTGACGGAGAAGGTAATGCCGGCGACTTCGACTGGGCCGCCGGTGAATTCAGTGCGCCAGTCCTTCTTCGCGGTGTAGGTCACGGTGCCATCAGTGGGTACAATGTGGTCCTGTCCGCTGACCGTCACCACGATTCTGGTGGGGGCGGTCAGTACATTGCCGCCGTTGGCCTCGATCTGGCGCGGCAGGCCGAGCCCGTCGAGGGTGTAGATGCGTCGGGTGACGGCGGCCTGCTCGCCCTCGATGCGGATGGGCTCGAATGGTTTCAGTACCTTCTCGGTGTCGCCGTAGTTGTTGTTCCACCAGTGGGAGAAGACGTTGGCCTCGTCCTTCTTATCGAAGGTGAGGTTGTCGCTGGCGACCAGTTCGTTGTCGTCCTTGTCCACCAGCGCCAGCTTGACGGAGTAAGTTCCGGGTTGTGGATCGGTGAGCGGGACCAGCCCTTCGTACTTGTAGTTGATGTACAGATCGATAAAGCCCTGCTGCAGGGTCTGGCCGTCGCGGCTGACTATGTACTTGAGCTTGGCGGGTTTGGTGCCCTCGGGAATGGCGGCGTCGAGCGTGTCGCCAAAGATGTCCATCTGATTGCTGGAGGGATTGAATCGCACACCGCAATCGAAAGGGGTGGTGCGGGGGACAGCGACGAGATAGCTCTTGTCGGTACCGGCGAATTGACAGTGGTAGCTGTAGATTGTCGGTGCCTCTTCGGAATCGGAGCGGCGCAGGGTGACATGGAGATCGCTGAAGTTGACGGCGCCGCCCCACTGTGTTTTCGCGTAGACGAGGCCGGGGAAGGCTTCGGCTACGTCGAATCTGGCCGAAGCGCCTGCTGGGATGGTGAGCGTGCGTGTGACATTGGCGATGACTCGCGCCTTCTCTTCGGTCTTGGGAGGTGGATTGTAGTTGGCTTGCAGGATGGCCTCGATGGTGACGGGCTTGGTACCTGGATTGTGCACGATGGTCTTGAGATCGATCTTCTCATCGTGGAGGCCACTGATCTGTTCGATCTGGATGTAGGGCTCGGTGTCGGTAAGCTGCAGGCGGGAGAAGCCGTAGTGCTCGAGGTGGCCGGAGGCACTGGGGAAATCGAGCCATTGCCATTGGGGATTCTTCAGATCGGCGGCCAGCAGCATGTCGATGCGGTCTCCGGCCTGGTTCTTGACCGGCATCTGCAGGTCGTCGAGGTCCAGTGCCAGTTCAAGAGCCCACCACTGTCTGCCGTCCTCGGCGTAGATGCGGTTGGCGAGTTGGGGATCGGGCTGCCAGTTGTACATGTTCTGGCCGATCGACGGGTAGATCTTCATGTATTCGCCCGCGCCGAGGGAGTTGATGATGATCTTCTGAAAGCTGCTGACTTCCTCGGGCAGCTTGTTGCGGTCGTGCATGAAGACGCCGAATTCGTAGCTGTCGTCATAGACGACGCCGGTGGTGAAGCGATCGCGGCGCTGCCGCCACAGGCGGTGTCCCGGCAGGATGTCGCTGACCGCGGCGATGTAGAGATGATTTTCGTCCCAAGCGACGCGGAACGATACAGGGCGGTCCTTGTAGTGCAGGCTGGAGGTGCTGACCATGCCCATGACCTTGACCGACTCGCGCCACTCATCGGGATCGATCACGCCGTCAATCTTTGGAGGAGTCTTCATTTTGGGCACATTCAACACGGGCACTTTTTCTTCGGGAAACCTGAGTCCACTCGTTCCGGCGAAGACAGCGCCTCCGGTCAGCAGCATGGTCAGGATCAGACAGGTCGTGATCTTCAGGTTTCCGATCATGATTAAAGGCTCCTTTTGCATTAGCCCTGATTTGGGGAAACCGTCGCTGCCAGGCTCTGGAGTCGACGGCAATGGTGCGATATTACTCTTTCATCCGGCGCACGACCAGCTCGTCCACATCAATATGGCCGGGTGACCAGCTGCCCCATCCGGGGCCGAGGGTCAACCGACCGCCATCCGTAACATCAGTCTCACCGCTGAACACCTCGTGGCTGTCGATGCTGACGGTGTGGCGGATGCCGTGCACGACGACTCTGACGGTGTGCCACTCGGTGTCCAGCGGGACCAGCGACCCAACGTCCTTCAGGCGGTCAGTGGTGATGCTTGCGAACCCTTCATCGGAGCCGTCGCGGCGCGTGGTATAGGATATGATCAGGCGTGGTTGTCCGTTGCTGTCGTTCTGCACGCCGATGGAGAGAACCTGTCCGCTCTGTTTCGGCCATGTGCCGATTTCGCGGTGCAGCATCTGCAGCAGGCCGTAGGGCTGTGGGTGGGGCGGTTTTTCGGTAAGCTCCGGGACCCGGAAGCGGAGGTTCAGCACGTAGTCGCCGTCGGTTTCGCCATGGACGAAGTTCTGCGACGGATGACCTGGCGTGACGCGCAGCACCTGATTGCCGGGGGAGTGGGGATCGGCGACGATCTTCGGTGCTCCACCTCCACGTGATCTCCAGCCTGGCGGCAAATCGAAGTCGAAATCGCCGCGCAGGAGCACGTCATCGTCCCAAGACAAGGGTGTCAGCGCTTCGCGGTTGCCGACCAGTAGCAGGCGAGTGCCGTAGTCGGCTGCGAACCGGAGCGGTTCGTTGGCCGGCTGCATCCACCGGTTAAACAGATCGAGGAATGCCGTTCCTTGGGGCAGGGTGAGGTGAGTTTCGCAAGGCTGGGCATCATAGCTTTGCAGAAGGACGAGGACGGGTTCCGAATCCAGGGTGCCATGGGGCTGGACCCGCTCCAAAGCGATCCACTTGATGTCGGTGTTGGTTACGATCAGGAAGGGATCCTGTGCCCAGTAGTTGTGGACCTGAACGCCGGGCTTGCCATCGCCGAAGCGATTGAAGGCGGAGACGAGGGTGTGGATGGCGTCGTGATCGTAGGGGCTGCCGCCACCGCGGATTTCGTGGACCATGCCCATGGCCTTGTCGGAGAGCCGGCGATGCTCCACGATCTCCGCCGCCGGCTTGTCGGTGGCCCCATAGGCGAGGCCGATTCCGCCGAAGGCATCATCGCTGCGCAGGGAGTGGCGGTAGTGCGGGATCAGCCCGGCCATGCGCCCCATCTCCATCGCCCGCAGGTAGTCCGGCGGATAGGGAAGCGCCTGGCCGGCGGCGCCCGCCTTGGGGGTGGGCAGGATGACGAAGCCCCATTGGTCGAGGCTCTTCTGGCGGGCGGCTGCGTCCGGCATCGGTTCGGGCTGCCAATGGCCCGGCGATTCGACCCCGAGGGTGGCATCCCACCAGGTGGTGAAGGGGAGAAGCTGGCAGTTGGTGACGTGGCCGACGATGTGCAGCGGCAGCGGCGATTCTCCCGTGGCCATCAGCTCGCGGCTGCGCTTCCAGACCCGCCGGTAGTAGTCGCGATGGCCCCAGATGCTGCTCGACCAGGCGATATCGCGGCCGTCGAAGTGCTGCCGGTTGTAGTCGGTCATCGGATAGGTGTTGTCGTAGTAGATGCCCACTCCGCGGCGCATCCATTCGTTTGCGTAGTAGACGGCAAAGTCGCGGTAGCTGGGGGAATTGGCGCTGCGCACCTCCGGGCCCCAGGTGCCTTGCTCGACGACCCGCGGCGTCTGCTGGTAGCCACTGTAGAGGTAGTAGCGGAAGCGAGACCAGGCGGTGTCTGCCCATTCGTCCATGTACTCGATCATTTCCGGCTTGTTGCCGTTGGTCTGGTGCTCCTCGAAGTAGACGGTGGTGCCGGAACCGGGGCGGGCGTTGGCTTCACGATTGGCGAAGTGGAGAACGGACTTGATCCATGGCTCGTTGTTGGCCCTGGCGTTCTGCAAGCCGTGCTCGGCGACTTTGGCTTCGAAGAATGCCGTGTCGACCTTCCGGGTCTGGCGCCCCTCGAGGATCTTGTCGACGATCGACCAGTCGTTGGCGGCGGGGTACTTGCTGGAGCAGTTGAAGCCGCCCCAGACGACGACCGACATGCCGCCTCCTCCCGGTACATCGTAATCGCGCCAGTCCGGCCGCATGGGTTTGGTTGGGCTGGCCTGGATGCCGAACTGGAAGGAGCGCGGGGCATCGAGGGTGACTGGTCGCTGGATCAACTCGACGCGCAGCACCACCCGCCCTGGCTCGACAGCCAGGCGCTGGACACCGCGGCCACCTGCCAGTGCATAGCCTTGCACATGGTCGCCGAACCAGGCAAGTCCGCGCTCTTCCGCGCCGAGCCATACGTATGGCGCAAAGTCCCAGCGCTGACTGCCCCAGTGCATGTTCCTGGTTGCGTCCCAGACTTCATGAGAGGCGGGTGGCTCTCCCTCGAATGGTTCGACCTCGAATCTTGCCGGGCGCCACGGCTGGTTGAGCCAGACGATCCGGCCGCCGCGTGGTACCTTACCCGCGTAGTTGTGGCGCATCGAGTTCATCCCGACCAAGTGGCAGAGGGGGGCTTCCTCCTCCTTCACCGCCAGCTCGATCCAAGCCCGCGAGATGGTGGGTGCCTGGTTGCCACGGGGGGCAAGTGTCAGCTCGATTCTGGCACAACCATCTTCCTGAATGCTGACGGTGCTGTGGGTCTGCAACTGGTCGGCCTGAGCCGAGGTGGTGAAGCGTGCCAGATCTGGATGGATCGCCTCGCCTTTGACGCCGTCCTGGGGGTCCCCAGCCGTCCATTCCATGCGGCGGCCATCACTGTTCTCGACGATGAGTTGCATGGGCTCAGCCAACAGCTCGCGTCCCCGACTGATCACGCTGTCGAAGAGTCCAAGGGCGTTCACCGTGTAGGTACGCTCCACCACCGATACCTGGGCTCCCTTCACCTCGACGGGGGTGAAGGGTGGGTAGACGTTGTGCCCGGTGCCAAGGTCGTTGCCTTCGAAAGCAAAATAGCTTCGGCTGAAGGTTCGGCTGGCCGGCAATACGACATCGCCGAAGCGATAGTCGACGCGATAGACGCCGGCCTGGAGCCGCGGCAGCAGAAAGCTGGCGTATCCCCGTCCCCTGGCATCGAGCGCCACCGAATGTGTCGCGACAGGCACCTGGCCTTCGATCGGATAAACTCTGATGTGAAGGTCGGAAGGAGGTTGCGCGGGTGCCGGGCGATCCGCCGGGAGCAGGTTGAGTGCCACCGCATAGTCGAAGCTCACCTCGAGCCTGTTCTCGGTGGGATAATAGGCGTAAGGCAGCCGGGCGATCACGTCGTTGTCCGAGGTGTTGGGCAGGGTGCCATGCACACTCGGGTTGTAGCCGATCTTCTCGCGCCAGCGCGCATCGTCCTCATCGGCCGCGAGGAGGCCGACGACCATCAGCAGACAAGCGATCAAGGTACGCAAAGGAGGCATGTGACCATCTCCAGCTTCAATCAGATCTCTTTGGAACTGGTCTCACTATAGGCATGCCGCAGGTAAATGCAAGTCACCTATTAAGATTAAGGAACTTAATTGAAAAAGCAATGGCATCGGGGCGAGCAGCTGGCCTGAGCCTTCGTCAGGTGAAAAAAAGAGGGTTGCGCGGTCAGAGGGAGAGGGTGAAGAGCTTGCGGAGTTCGGCGGTGGGGAGGTCAGTGATCCAGGCTTCGCCGGTATCGGCGATGAGGTCGGCGGCCAGGGCGCTCTTGTCGGCTATCATGCGGTCGATCTTCTCCTCGATGGTGCCGCGGGTGACAAATTTGTGGACGATGACCTTGCGGGTCTGGCCGATGCGGAAGGCGCGGTCGGTGGCCTGGTTTTCGACGGCGGGGTTCCACCAGCGGTCGAAGTGGATGACGTGGTTGGCGCGGGTGAGGTTGAGGCCGACGCCGCCGGCTTTGACCGAGAGGACCAGGTAGGGGATGTAGTCGCGCGCGGTCTGAAAGGTGTCGACGCGCTGGCGGCGCTGGTTCACGGGCACGCTGCCGTGCAGGACAAGGCCGGGGTGGCCGAAGACGTCGGCCAGAAAGCGGTCGAGCGGATCGGTCATTTCGCGGAACTGGGTGAAGACGAGGAGGCGTTCGCGCTTCTCGCGGATGGTTTCGCAGATTTCGCGCAGGCGCATGAACTTGCCGCTGTGGGCTTCGGCGTAGTCGCCGCTGCCGCTGTATTGGTCAGGGTGGTTGCAGATCTGCTTGAACTTCATCAGGGCGCCGAGGACCAGGCCGCGCCGGCGGATGCCGTCGCTGTCTTCGAGGGCTTCTTCCAGGGTCGCCACAAGGTGGCGGTAGAGGAGGACTTGCGACGGCGTCAGGTCGGCATGGGACTTCATCTCGACTTTGTCGGGGAGGTCGTCGATGATGGAACGGTCGGTCTTGACGCGGCGCAGGATAAAGGGGCTGATGACGCGGCGCAGCCTGGCGTATCCGCTGGGCTCCTTGGCCATGTCGGCGGCGAGGCGTTTGAACTGGGCGCGGTTGCCGAGGAGACCGGGGTTGATGAAGTCGAAGAGGCTCCAGAGGTCGCCGAGGCGGTTCTCGACGGGGGTGCCGGTAAGGATCAGTCGGCGTAGAGTGCGCAGCTCCTTGATGGCGCGGGTCTGGCGGGTGCCGGGGTTCTTGATAGCCTGGGCCTCGTCGAGTATGGCGAGACGCCATTGGCGCTGGCGGAGCCACGCCTGGCGCTGCACGGTGGCGTAGGTGGTGATGACCAGGTCAGCGGCGTCGAGGGACGCCGTGTCGTCGGCTTGGTCGAGTCGACGATCCTCGCCGGCGGAGGCGTGGGCGATGCGGACCTGGAGGGTGGGCAGGAAACGGGCGATTTCGTCCTGCCAGTTGCCCAGAAGGGAGGCGGGCACGACAAGGAGGTCGGGCGGGGATGCCGGCGGGCGCCCGAGACTGAGCAGGGCGAGTACCTGCACGGTCTTGCCCAGGCCCATGTCGTCCGCCAGGCAGGCGCCGAAGCCGAGTGACTGATGAAAGGCCAGCCAGTTGAGCCCCTGCGCCTGGTAGGGGCGAAGGGTGGCCCGGAAGTCCGCGGTGGGTTGAGTTTGGCGCAGCAGAGTCGGGTCGGCCAGGCGCCGGGCCGTATCGGCGAACCAGTCGCCGAAGGAGACCTCGGCGCCCGCGGCGAGGCCGTCGGCTGCGTCATCCGGCCGGAGCATCAGGCGCATGGCCTCGCCCATGGTCAGGCCGTCGCCGAGCCCGGCGTGGACCCGTTCGTAGATGTCGAGCGCTTCCTGCAGGCGCTCGCGGTCTACTTCCACCCAGCGATTCTTGATCAGGACCAGGCCTTCCGCCTCAGCCAAGAGACGGCGCGCCTCGTCCGGGGTGAGCGGGCTGTCTCCTATCCGGAGTTCGGGCAGGCAGGAGACCAACGCATCGAGGCCAACTTGCGACGGCTGGCGATCACCGAGGGTGACGTTCACCGCGACGCGGGACGCACGGCTGGTCCACCAGTTGGGGATGCGGCAGCGGATGCCGCAGGATTCGTAGAGGGGTGTCTCGCGCAGGAAGCGCAGCGCCTGGTCAGCCTCGACGCCCAGCGGATGAAAGATTCGGCCACTTTCGAGGAGTTCGGGCAGCACCTGGCTTTGGCCGGCGGCGCGGTAGACGGTGGCCAGGAGGTCCAGCAGCTTCGCCTGGTCGCCGGCGAACTCGGTGAGAGCATTTCTGAGCGGCAGGTGACGGGGTGTGCCTCCGGCGCCGAGCGTTGTGGAGTAGGTGGCCAGGAAGGCAAAGGGGGCGGGGCCCTTCTTGTTCTCGACCAGATGGAAAAAGACTCGTCCGGCCAGTTCCAGATCCGGCCGCAGAGCGCGCAGCAGGGAATCGACGGTGCCGGGATGATCCGCGATCGACCGCCGCCACGCCTGTTGCAGCGTCTCCCAGACGGCTTGCAGGCGGTCGGGCGTGAGCTCTTCCAGGCCGTAGCCGAGCGGCGCGGCCGCCAGCAGGCGAGCCTGAGTGTCGTCGCCGAATTCGATCACCGCCTGCTCGCGCTGGAACTCCAGGTCGGCGGTCATCGTCAGGTCGTGAACGAAGGTGGCGGCTACTTCGCGCCAGAAGGTGAGCGACGGCGAGAGCGGGAGGTCGAGCGGGACGAAGCCGAGGCGGTAGAGCCATTGCTCGGGCTCCGCGTGATAGCGGCGAAAGGTCTCCTGCTGAACTCGGGTCGAGGCGGCATTGGGCGCGTCGTCGGCCGCTTCCCAGTCAAGGAGCAGGTCGTCCGCCTGCAGATAAGCCTGTAGCAACTGACCGCCGGCCATGGCTTAGGCCTTGGGCTGTCGGTAGACGCCCGTCTCGACGCGTTCCAGATGTCCCGTCTTCACTGCTCGCGCGATGGTGTTGGCGACCTGTGTCTTGCTCCATGCCGGCAGGCACGCGGCGATTGCGGCTGGCGTCAGCCGACGGCGGTTGCGCGGCAGAGCCGCCACGAGTTGATCGATCATCGGGCTGCTGACGCCTGGCATCGGGGTTGGGGGCACCGCCGCTTTGCTGGCGGGACGACCGGGTTTTGGCTTGGGCTTGGCTGGGGCGGGCCGGGTGGCTTTCTTGGCGGGAGCTGCTGGCTTGGACCTGGCGGGCGTGGTGGCCGCGGGTCGGCTCACGGCTGGCGTGGGCACTGGTGGCAACTGCACGGCGATGACCGGCGCGTCGTCCAACTCGATGCCGAAGACATCGCCGAGATCCGCTTCGTCCAAGACGTCGTTGCCGGTGGCGGTGGCGGCGCGATCCAACAGGCCGCGCGCCGTCCGGCCGACGCTGTGCCGCACCAGCTCGTCTTCGGTGACCTGCCGCAGCGCGAAGAGGAGGCGGGGCTCGGCGTCAAGTCGGTTGCCGACGCCGTAGAGTACCGCCGCGACGTGCTTGCACATGCTCGCCCAGTCCGGGCAACTGCAGGAGAAGGTGATTTCCTGGGGCGACGGAAAGAGTCCCGTCCCCGGTGCGAAGAAGCGTTCCTGAAGGGCGGCGGAGAACTTTCCCGCCAGCAGGTCCGGCAGTGAATCCAGATCGTTGGTTTCGCCGCAGAGTCTGTTCCAGTTTTCCCCGTCCAGTTTGGCGATGGTGATCACGACTTCGTAGGGCTTCGGCTGGCTGCCGCTGACCAGCGCCCGCACGTTGCCGCCGGTAATGCGCAGATCCAGAACCGACCCGTTGCGGACGTACGAGCGGCCGCGACCGATCCGGTTGCTGTAGTCGGCGTAGCGCTCCAGATTTTCGTTCCACTTCGCGCCCCACCAGGTAGTCGCGATCTGCCGGCCGGCCACAATGACTGGCTGCAAGGCCAGCCCATCTTTGCTCAATTTCTTTGCGGCGGCTGCCGCCTTTGCCCGCCGCACGGCAACCGGTACGTACTCCGGGTATTGAGGGTAGTACCGCGAATTCCGTCCTTGTCGCGCCATGCGCAGGTCCTCATGTAAGTGATGTAGTTCCCCCAAAGATAGCGCCTTTCGCCCATGAGACAATGGTGATTTTCGTCATATGACGTGCAAATTTCAGCGGCAGCAGATCTGTGGGTGGTGCTTGCTTTCGTTGGCGGCATCGTTACGTTCGAGGGTGGACACCGCGGGCAGGCAGGTCAGGTCGCGGCCGATTGAGATAACCACCTTCGATGGAGCCGGGAACCCGAAAATGAGGATCACCATACTCATGGCAGCGATGGCAATGATGGCGGCGCTGGGGAGCGGAGCGGAAGACGAGGCGGGCCTGACGCTGGGGCAGATTCCAGCGGCGATGGTCCAGGAGCGGCTGGCGTCGGCGCCACGTGTTCATCCGCGGCTGCTTGCCAATGATGCGGATTTTGCTGCGCTGCGCGAGCGCGTGGCGGCCGGCGGGTTGGCGGCTGAGCTGGCTGCCGAGATCCTGCGCCAGGCCGATGCCCTGCTGACGCAACCTCCGGTGACGCGCAAGATGGAGGGGAGACGGCTCCTGGCGCAGTCGCGCACCTGCCTGGCGAGGGTGCTTACACTGGCCATGGCCTGGCGTCTGAATGGACGTCCCGAGCATCTTCGGCGCTGTCAGGAGGAGATGCTGGCTGCTGCCGCCTTCAGCGATTGGAATCCCAGCCATTTTCTGGATGTGGGCGAGATGACCTTCGCCCTGGCGGTCGGCTACGACTGGCTCTACCATGAGCTCGATGCCGATGCCCGCACGCGAATCCGCGACGGTATCGTGAGCAAGGGGCTGCGCACTTCGCAGGAGCATGAGGGCTGGTGGGTTCGCGCCACGAACAACTGGGGCCAGGTCTGCCACGGTGGCCTGGTGGCCGGGGGGCTGGCGATCCTCGAAGACGAGCCCGAGCTGGCGGCGGCCATCGTGCTGCGCGCCGTCAACAATGTGCACCTCTCGATGCATGCCTACGCCCCGCGTGGTTCCTATCCGGAAGGGCCCATGTACTGGAGCTACGGCACGACCTACAACGTGCTGCTCATCGCGATGCTCGAGCAGGCCACCGGCAGCGACTTCCTGCTCGGCACGGCCCCGGGGTTCAGCCTCACCGGCGAGTACTTGAGCCTGGTCACCGGTCCCAGCGGCCGCACCTTCAATTATGCCGACGGCGGTGACTCGCGCAGCCATGAGCCGATCAACCACTGGTTCGCCGAGCGCTATGGGCGTCCGGACTGGGCGGCGCCGGAGGTCGCCTTGCTGCGCCGGCGTCTGGCGACGGCCAACGCCAGACAAGGGGATCGTTTCGCGCCGCTGACGCTGCTCTGGCTGCGGGAGCTGCCGACGGATCCGCCGGTGCAGTCGCCCCTGCACTGGGCGAGCGGGGGTGATGTGCCGGTGAGCGTGCATCGCAGCGGGTGGAAGGATCGGGAAGCCATCTTCGTCGGCCTCAAAGCGGGAGCGGCGACGGCCAATCACGGCCACATGGATGCCGGCTCCTTCGTGCTCGATGCGGACGGCGTGCGCTGGGGCTTGGATCTGGGCGCCGAACCTTACCATGCCATCGAGGCGCGGGGCATGAAGCTCTGGGACCGCGGCCAGGATAGCGACCGGTGGCGCCTTTTCCGACTCAACAACCTGAGCCACAACACGCTGACGATCAACGGCCATCTGCATGTGGCCAAAGGCATGGCGCGGCTGGTGAGCTTCAGCGCGGAGGGATCCTTCCCGCACTCGGTGGTCGATCTGGGCGAGGTCTACGCGGGCCAGGCCGAGGCGGTCTACCGGGGCGTGGCATTGCTTCCCTCCGGCCAGGTACTGATCCGCGACTCGTTGCGCGGCCTCATTCCCGGCGATCGGGTGCGCTGGGGCATGGTCACCCGCGCCACCATGGCGGGTACGACTGGAGCCGTGGTGGAATTGACGCAGGACAAGCAGAGCTTGCAGCTACGGCTGCTTGCTCCCGCGGACATCGTCTGGAACGAGGTGGATACCGCCCAGCCGCGAGCCGATTGGGACTCGCCGAACCCAGGCACCCGCATGGTCGCCTTCGAGGCCATCGCTCCGGCTGATGGCAAGATAGAGCTGGCCGTCCTCTTCACCCCCGGCAGCCGCACCGCCGCTGCCCTGGACGAGGTCGACCTGCGCCCGCCCCAGGAGTGGGCGAAGCTGCCAAAGCCGTGAAGCCGCTTACGGCAAAGCGCTGACGATCGAGAGAGTCGAGGATCGAACGACAACACGCATGCCTGGCGTTTGGCGGGTGAGTGCTCATCCAGCTCATTCAGCTCATTATCAGAGCTTGCGCAGCGCCAAAGGTCAGACTACATTGGGCAGCATGAACGACGGTCTCCAGCTTAAGCGACCTCCGATTGTAGAGGCGGTAATCGACATCGATTGCGATCTGCCACCGCAGTTTATCCTGAGCGAGGATTTACATAAAGGCATCTTCGGCGAGTCATATCCGGTTACCCGCGTGAAGCGAACACACGATCACCGCTTCTCTTCAACCGATGAGCTGCAAGAGAAGCATCAGCGACTCGAAGGGCTGCAATTTGTCAGTTCGGATGAAAAGCAATTGGTGCAGATCCGCCGTTCTGGCTTTTCCTTCAACAGGCTTGCTCCCTACACGACACTGGACGACTATATACCGGAGATAAAGCGTAACTGGTGTCTATATAAGGACACTACTAATCCTGTTAAGGTTATTGAATTGAGGTTGAGGTACATTAACTGCCTTCGCCTACCTTTCGATGGCGATGCCGTGGAGTTGGAGGATTATATTGTGCTTCATCCCACGTCGCCTGACGAAGCGCGTTTCACATTCGGAAACTTTCTGCATCGATACCAGCTGGTGGACAAGGAAACCAAGTGTCTTGTCAACATTGTGTTGGTCACACAGCCAGCGGGAGAGGGCCACCTGCCTGTAATACTGGACATAGAAGCGATTGGAAAGAGGAACCTCGAGGCCGACAACTGGTCTACTATTATGGAGGAGATCCAAGTCTTGCGGTCTCTGAAGAACCACGTATTCAAACGAGTGGTGACAGAACAATGTCTGCAGCTATTTCAGTAGGTCCTTGCAGGGCTTTTGCTTTTAGCTACGAAAATGCCTCCGCTGTATCGGATGAAGCTTCTGTGGTCAGCGAGGAGAGTTGCGATTGGCTGTGGAAAGCTGAGCAGTCGCAGGCGTTGTGCGGTCGAAAGAGCATGTTGATGTCGGAGCTTGTCGATGTAGCTGAGGAGTGTTCGGAGGACGATTGGGATGGTTATGGTGGCCTCGCTGTTTGTCGCGATGCGGTCTTCAATGCAGGAGCTTTCATCTTTGCCTTGCCTGATGAGTATCCTCTTCCAGAGATCGCGCCGGAACCGGATGGAGCCCTCTCTTTCGATTGGATTCGAGATCGGCATCATCGTGTCACGATCAGTGTTGATGCGGATGATCGGCTTGCGTACGCTTGGCTGAGCGGAACTGACAAAGGACATGCCGTTGCCAGATTCAATGGGAAGGAGATTCCCTCGTTGATTCTTGCGTGTATTCAGAATATCGTCAGCGGGTGATGGTGCTTCCCTCAGGATTATGCGAGTTAGTTGGTGCCGATGAGAATTTGGCGCGTTTCCTTACTTCATCCAGATACTTCAATGCGTCTGGGGTCATCAAGGCAGTCGCTTACCTGCCCAATCCGCAATACGGGAATACGTCCGTATATCGGTGCGAACAGAGGGAAATGGAACAGGTCTGGGAAATCGCGGATGAGCAGATTACAGGTCGCACGGTGCATGGGGTCGCTTTCTGCAGTGCGTCCGTGGTCCGCGGTACCGGCCTAGATGTGGTTGCTGAAGAACCGCCCCCGAAACATGCCAATATCGTGGATTGGCCATGTGACCAGAACGATCCCAAAATGAGCAAATCCAGCCAGATGGAGTTGGCAGCTGTTATCGCGAGCCAAGCAACTCTTGCCGTACGGTGATCAGTAGAGGGTTGGGATTGGAACACTTCTCCGGTGAGGGGCTGCTCATCGGCATCCAGGAGGCGGGCGAATGGAGGGAGCCGTGATGGCGGTCAACACTGATACTACAGAAGGAACCCGGCTTTGCCAAAGGTTTCACTGAAGCGTGAGGGTGACGGGGGCGTCGCCGCCCCTGCGGCCACCAGCAGTGCTTACACGATTGTCGACGAGGTGGGGCTGCTATCGGCCGGTTGGCCTGGGGCTGGCTCATTTGGCGCTTGCGTCGTTGAGGGACCAGTCGTAGTTGAGGTAGGCGATGGAATAGCCACCGCGCCGAAGGAACAGGCGATCGGAGTCGCTGAGGTAACCGGCGCAGAAATGGGCCACCGCGGCTTCGACTGGCTTCAGCCCGGAAAAGCCGCTCTTGGGCGTGAACGTGCCGACGAAGTCATCGCCATACCAGTCGAAAATCGCGGAGAGATGAAGGGTGGCCGTGCGTCTGTCGAGGCGCAGGCCGGCGGGACTCGCCAGGAAGACTCTGGCTTGGTCATCGAGCTGCTTGTCCAGCTCCTGGGCGGTGTAGGTTTCACTCCGCAGCGGCGGGCAGCTCCTGGCGGCACAGACCAGCGCCACGTGAAGCCGGGGCTCATCGTATTGTTTGCGCAGGATGTCGTGCTCGAGATTGTTCAAGGTAATGGTGTCACCGAAGAGGCGCACCACCTTTTGATCCCACGGCCCCTTGAGCCAACCGCCGATATCCTTGATGCTGCTGACCGGATAGTGATCGACGATAAGCTTGAGGGTCGCGGCATTGTAGAGATTGAAGTAGTAGGCGAGCTGCTCTTCCCTGGACCACTTCTGGAACTGCTGCTTCGATACACTCGCCAGTTCATCGAGATAGCCATTCAAGGCGCGAGGGTTGGCCTTCAGCGCCCGATAGTCGACGGCTCCCTTTGCGACATGCGCCTTGAGCAGGGCGCCGTAGCGCTGATGCGAATGGTCGAAGGCACCGGCGGTGGAGCTTACGACCAGCGCCAGCAAGGCTGCGGCAGCCCACAGCACGGGTAGGCCCACCGGGAGAGAGATGGTTTTCCTTTGCATGCATGCTCCTTTTGGTTCGTGTGGTCGGTATGTGCTGTAGTCACCGTCCGCGGCTGGTCATGTCACGGGGTTGGTGGGTGATGGGGCCGATGAGGCGGCGGAATTGTGAGTCGAGTCTCTTGAAGGGGTTGCCTTACGCTATACAGTGGCTTCACACACATACCATAGCAGCGTGCATCGTTCTGTTGGTCTGGTGGCTCGGGTACCGATGGCAGATGCCGCGAGAGGGGGAGGAGTTCCTGATGAGCACGAGACCGAATGTCCTGGTGATTGTGACGGACGATCAGCGATTCGACACGATCGGCCAGTTGGGCAATGCCCACATTCATACGCCAAATCTCGATAGTCTGGTGACGGAAGGCTTTGCCTTCGAGCGGGTATTCTGCACGACACCGATCTGCACACCTGCCCGGGCGGAGTTGCTGACCGGCTGCACATCCTGGATCAACCAGGTGCCATGGTTCGGGATGCCGATAAACGAGGAGCTGACGCTGTTGCCGCAAGCGCTGAAGTCGGCTGGCTACCACACGATTCACGTGGGGAAATGGCACAATGACGGGCATCCGCGAGATAAGGGGTACGATGCCGTCCATGGCGTGTACCCGAGCGACAACCTGAACACGGTTCCGCTGAACGGACACCACATGCGTTTCCTGGAAGGCGATGGCGAAGTGGAGGGGCATGCAACGGATCTGTTCGCGGAACTGGCGCGGCGAGCGATTGCCGCGGCGCCTGAGGATCGGCCATGGTTCTGCTATCTGGCGTTTTCGGCGCCGCACGACCCGCACGAGAGCCCGGAGCCGTGGGCGAGCATGTATGATACGCAGAGCATGCCGCTGCTGCCGAATTTCATGCCGGAGCACCCGTTCGACAATGGTGACATGGTCATTCGGGATGAGTTGCTGGAAAACTGGCCGCGGGAGCAGGAGGCGATGCGGCGGTACCGATGCCGGTACTACTCGATGATCAGCCATGTGGACTATCAGGTGGGACAGATTCTGGGGGCGCTGCGGGCAGGTGGTGAGCTGGAGCGGACACTGGTGGTGTTCACCGGGGATCAGGGGCTGGCTATCGGGAGTCACGGACTGCTCGGCAAGGAGAACATGTATGACCACTCCATCGCGTCTCCTCTTATCTACCGCGGGCCAGGCGTGCCGGCGGGTGGACGATCGCGAGCGCTGGCTCATCACGTGGATCTGATGCCGACTCTGTGTGAGCTACTGGGGGTGGATCGCCCCCGGTCGGCGACGAGCGGGCACAGCCTGGCTGGGGTCATGCAGGGACGAATGGAGCGGGTTCGCGAGGAGACGCTCAGCGTCTTCTACAGCCCTGAGGAACCGGGGCAACCCTTGCGGCATAGTCAGCGTTGTCTTCGCACTGAGCGGTGGAAGCTGGTGTGGTATCCGCAAATCGACCGCTACCAGCTGTTTGATCTGGTGAATGATCCGTTGGAGCTGGTGGATCTGCTTACGGATTGGCGTCGGCGTCGGCGGCTGGCGCTGGCCGCGGGTCAGCCGACCTGGAAGAAGGACATCTGGGCGGCGCGAGATCCACGGCCACAACTGACGCAGGCGCAGGTAGACGTCGTGGCGAAGGAGATGTATGAGCGGCTGTTGCGCCAGATGAAGCTGCAGCACGACCCATTGCTGGATGAGATGCCGGAACGTCCCATCTGGTCGTGAGACGATGCTGGGGCGTTCTGATGGAGGCCTGCGTTGTGGGACGGAAAAGGTGGTTATGCCTTGAGAATGTTTTCGACCAGCCTGTAAACCGTCGTACCGGCCGCATTGCGGGGCCAGTCTTCACACGGGGGGATGTCCCGGCCTCTGGCACGGCGAATCGCGTTGGCGATCATCGCCGGCGTTAGCTTGTCGGCATCAATCCCCTTGTCGTAGCCAGGCAAAAACTGCTTCAATCGGTCCGAACACTGTTGGGAGTTCGAAACGCCGCTGCCGTCTTCAAAGTGTAACAGTATCCAGAATTCGAACTTGGGATTGCTGAGGGCGAATCCGTAGTTGACCGCACCCATTGACCAAATGTGAAGCTGCGTCAACTGCTCCTCAGTCCACTGATCCCGATCTACAACGAGCCAGGCTTCATCGGATTTGCGCAGCGATTCCTTCTCAAGCCGAGCCTGCATTCGCTTGAGAACTTGGGGCGGGGAGCTGTGGTGTTTCGTTCTCAAGCACTGCACATGGATTACGGAGTTGCGGTTGTCGAGAATGGCGAAGTATTGGGGCTCGGTCTTGGCCCCCTCCGCGGCAATTACGAACAGCTTTCTGTATGGCCGCTTGCCGACGCGGCGTTTGAAGTCCCGTCGTTTTCCTGCCATCAGTCTGCCTCGCCTGGGTCGCTGCTCGTACAATGCGATGCGATTGCGCATCCGATCAGGATGCGAGGAACCCCTCCAAGGCGTCCTTGCAGATAGCTCTTCCTGACATCCTTGTCGTAGCGGACATCTTTGTATTCGCTGAACGAATGGAGTGTGGAAACACCCGATCGATCCCTTTCCACCACCCACATTTCGTCACGACGCAAAAGGTCCTGGTCCATCAGAAGCACATCGTGAGTGGTCAGGAGCAGCTGCGACCGCGTCTCATGTGAGCAATTGGTCAGGTATGCCTCAAGAAGCTGTCGAGTAAGAATGGTGTGCAGGCTTCGGTCAAGCTCATCAATGACGAAAACCTTCGGTGCCGCGGTCTGTGACAGTCGCAGAAAAACTGGCAGTAAATCGATTGCGCGCTGCGAGCCATCCGACTCCTGGCGCATCTCGAATTTTACCTCGGTGCCGTCCGACCTTGGATGGTAAGAGACCAGCCTTCTTGCCACCAGTTCACCAGCTTCCCTTGTAACCAAGTAGCGTTCGTTGGTAGGTTGGCGCAACAGGCGGACCGTGACACCCTCCTTGACATCCTCCTGCAGCTTGGCTTTCATTGATTGGGGGACAGGAAGGTCATCGAACGGAATCAGCTCTCCCCCGAGGCGGGCGATACCGGTATCGAGCAGAGGCAGGAGTTCATTCATGGCCGAATAGAGCGGATGATCCTCATCGAGAAAACGCTCGAAGGGTTCAAATCGGGAATCTGGGGCAACCATTTCGAGGGAGTTCTTGAACCAGTTGTAGACGGGACGGAATCGCTCGACTTTTTGCGATACCGAGTTGGTCAGGAAGAGCTGGTTGTCACGAGTGCCTTTGAAAGCGAAGCATAGGAACTGATCCTCGGCCAGAGATGCATCGAAGTTCGAATCACCGTCATGTCGGTCATAGAGGACAGTCTCGCTGGTGCTCTTGATCAGGACAAGCTTCTCCTCGACAACAGAATTCCTGCTCACCGCAAAGCTGAACTCGTAGATGTCCTCGTCAATCAGGAGTTCAAGGGAGAAACGAGAAGGCACTTTCTCGCTATCCGTATTCAGTCGGAACGGATCGACGGGTACCAGGCTATCGGGCTGCGAGCCTCTGACCACGAATGACTTCACAAAACTCAGAGCTTTGAAGAAGTTCGTTTTGCCTGAAGCGTTACCGCCGTAGATGGCTGCGACAGGCAGAACTCTCATTCGGTATTTGGGGAGTTTGGGGAGACGCTCCCCATGCTGCCTTTCACGACTTGCCACCATGGAGAAGGAGACTGGGTCGCGGAACGACATCCAGTTTTCAACCGAGAAGCTGATCAACATATTGTCACCTCGTACGAGAAAAACTCTCGTTATTTTTCCTACTATAGCTCAATATGGTTCGTGGTTAAACTGATAACGAGAAAAATTCTCGCTATTAGTCAGTGGTGGTAGGCGTGCTGCTTGTGCAAGGCCTCTTCTTCCGGTTGACGGGCGTTTGACGGCAGGGCGGTAAGGGTGATCAGGACAGACACCCGCGTCCCTGAGCTGACCGCACGGCTGATCGAAGCGTACCTGGATTCGGAGCCATGACGAGACGCATCGCGGGTCTGAAGGACGGTGCCTGAGTGGTAGAGGGGGACCGGTGCGAGGGTGGGGCGCGGCGTTGTTGTAATAATAGTTGTGTCTCTTGATAACGGCGGCAACGTGTCATAGACTGTGCGTCATTTCAGGCGAGTAAAATTGAGTTTCATGGAGATCGGCGCAATTTCTGGCCAGGGGTACTGGTCGTGGCGCCGAGGAGCTATCCATCCACATCATGAAGGGTTGGGCCTGAAGAAGGGGAACACGGTGAAGGAGAAGATGGTGATCAGGGATGAGACGGGCGCCGACGTGGATGTGATCAGCGAGGTGACGCTGGGGGCTTTCAAGACGCTGGCTATCAGCAACCAGACGGAGCATTTCATCGTCGCCGCATTGCGTGCCGCCAGGGCACTGACGGTTTCGCTGGTGGCAGAGGTTGATGGGCGGGTGGTGGGGCATGTGGCCTTCTCGCCGGTGGTGATCTCGGACGGCAGTGTGGACTGGTACGGTCTGGGGCCGGTGTCGGTGGTGCCGGAGTACCAGGGCCAGGGGATCGGGGGGGCGTTGATATGGGAGGGGCTGTCGCGTCTGAAAGGGCTTGGTGCCCGGGGATGTTGCCTTGTGGGGCATCCGACGTACTACACGCGCTTCGGGTTCGGGAACACTCCGGATCTTGGCGTCGAGGGGGTACCGGATGAGGTGTTTTTTGCCTTGTCCCTGGATGGGCCAATGCCGCGGGGGAAGGTGGCGTTTCATGAGGCGTTCCGGGCGGGCCTGACGGAATAGGTCGGAGACGCGGAGACGTGGAGACGTGGTGGAGCGGGGCGTAACTTGCGGTATTTCAGCAGGTTACGGTGTTAAGCTGATTATGAAGGCGCGGTGGGATGCTATTGCGCTGGCGGAGAACTCGCACTACCTTGGTACAGGTACATTCGCGCTGGGGGGTGACGCTGCGAGGGCTGTCACGTTTCCTTCGCCCAACCGTAAAGCAGAAGAGGAGAAAGCACGATGAGAAAATCTACCAGAGTGTTAGCCTGCGGGCTGATGGTCGCGGCGTTGACGATATCGACGACATACGGCAAATCGCCTGCCGAGCGCAGCAAGGGAAGGTCCGCGGAGAAGGCGGAGTGGCAGAAGGGCGAGCGGGCGGAGAACGCTGCGGCTGACGAGAAGCGGAGCGCGATCGGGGCCGCGGAATCGGCCAAGGCCGAAGCGCTCAAGGAGTATGCGCAGGCGAGGAAGGATGCGAGACAATTGGAGGGCGCGGAGAGAGAGGCGGCGATGCGTCGAGCTGAGGAGCGCAAGAATGCAGCGCTGGCAGCGGCGGAGGAGCAGAAGAACGCGGCGCTGGGCGAGCGTAAAGAGGCCAGAGGAAATAAGGATGCGGAGAAGCGCAAGCATGGCTTGGATGGCGAGAAGGAGCAGACGAAGCGAGAGTTCGAATCGGCCAAAGCAGCGGCCATGAGGGAGTTTGCGCAGGCAAAGAAGGATGCCGCGCAGTTGAAGGGCGAGGAGAGAGAGGCGGCGATGCGTCGGGCAGAGGAGCGGAAGGATGCAGCGCTGGCAGCGGCGGAGGAGCGGAAGAGCGCTGCCATGCAGGAGGAGAATGCGGCCAAGGATGACCGGGTGAAGCCGGAGAAGGCCGAGAAGACGGAGTGGAAGGGCAAGGAGCAGAAGGGCGAATCCAGGGAAGGCGATCGCGGCAAGGGGAAGGGCAAAGGGAAAGGCTGAGCGATGTGCTCCGTCCCGGCAACGCTGACGCCAAGGTCAGGTGCCGGGGCGGTGGCAGTTATTGCTGGAAGTCGTAGATGGGGCCGAGATGGAGGAGCTGGGTGAGGGCATCGAGGGCACGGCGGGATTCGTCGAGAAAGGCGGGGTCGGCAAGATCGCTCCAGTGAAGCTCCTCGCGGTAGTGACGGTGGATCCAGCTGCCAATGAGGCGAGCCTTGGCGGTGTCGAGGAGGAGGTTTGGGTTGACGTGTGTGGTATCGACGGCGGGGAGGACGACTCGCAGGCGGAGGCAGGCAGGGCCGCCGCCATTGCGCATGGATTGGCGGAGATCGACGAGGTGCAGCTCGCGCACGGGGATGGCTGGATCGTCGCGGAGTTCATCGAGGATCTGGATAGCGGCGGGGGAGTCGGTGCATTCGCGGGGGGCAATGACAGCCATGCCACCGGCGGGCAGGGAGACGACCTGGCTGTTGAAGAGGTAGCTGGTCATGGCGGTGGCGAGGGGCAGGCGTTTCTCGGCTAGTTGCACGATGTGCAGGGGCAACTCCGCGGGCAGTCGCGACCAAGCGGTCTGGATCCAGGCGATGGTTTCCGGGCCGTCGAGCCAGGCCCGTTCGTGACAGAGCAGGAGGTTCTCGTTGCTCACGGCGACGAGGTCGTTGTGGAAGGCGCCCGCGGCGATGGCCTCTGGATGCTGCCGCGGGAGGCGTGTGCTGGCAGGCGCCAGACGGTGGTTGCGGATAACGGCCTCGGAAGCCTGGCGTGTCTGGCGGGGGAGAAAGCCGGGGAGTCCGGGGGCTTCATGGGCGTGGCGTCCGTAGGCGAAGAGTTCGAGTCCGGGGGCGCCGTGGCGAGGGGCGAGGCGCAGGTGGTTGGCGCCACCTTCGTCGTGGCAGTCGTCGACGTCGGAGAGGGGAGGGTGATGGAGGATCGTGGGCGAGGGCAGCAGCAGGCGAAGCAGGTTGGCGGTCTGGTTCGGCTCGATGCGCCGATGTGGTTGGCTGGCGAGGTTGGCGGGGGTGAGATGAGTCCGACTGTCGGCGGTATCGGGGGCAGGGGAGATGGTGGCTGCGTTGGCGGTCCACATGGCGGAGGCGCTGGAGCAGGCGAGCAGCAAGGCGGGCTGGTGCTTCCATGCCTGGGTGAGCACCTCGGTGTCGGTGCCGGTGATGCCCTGAGCGCGAAGGTGGCGGATGCACGGGCGTTCGTGGGGGGGCAGGAATGCCTGCGGCAGGCCGAGTTCGGTGAGAAGGATCATCTTGGCAAGGCCCTGCAGGGCGGCGGCGCGGGGGTTCGAGACGCTGCCACGGTTCTCGCGGGAGGCGAGATTGCCGCTTGCCTGGCCGGCATAGTGGTGGGTCGGGCCGATCAGTCCATCGATGTTGAGCTCGATCATCGTGGTCCCGCGTCGGTGCTTTCGAAGATACGATCGGCGGAGTCAGCGACGAAGCCCTGAAAGAGGGTGCCATCGGGGAGTGGATAACGCTGGGCAAATTCGTAGTAGCAGCCGGGAATGGCGGCGGTACCGTCGACGAAGTCGATCTGGACATCGGGGGCGCGGGTGGATGCCTGGGCCAGATGGACAGCGGGACCACCCTTGATGAGGCCACCTGATTCATTGAGGGTAAAGCCCCTCTCTCGCAAGAGGGCGCAGAGGGCTTCGAGATCGGGGATGGTGGTCAGGGCGTTGACGAGGATGGTGAAGTGATTGGCGCAGTAGCCGAAGGCGGCCATCCATGCGGCATATTCGCTTTCGTCGCGCAGTTGCTGCCAGACAGCGCGGGAGACGGGTGGCCATGGGCGGCCGCGAAGGAGGAAGTCCTGGTCGACCCGCACCGTGGGGGGGATGGCATCGATCATCTGGTGAACGATCTGCCGCAGGGTCTCTGAGCATTGGTCGAGGATCAGCTCGCTGATGAAGATCTTGGGTGCGTCGGGAGCTTCGTAGTGCCTGGCGAGCAGTTTCTTGGCCTTGAAGTGATAGGTGCCGACAGCGCGGTAGCCGAGATTCTCGAAGGGGTGCGCGAGCTGGTCGAGGCCGAGGCGTGGGTGGCGGAAGGTGCGAAAGGCGAGGTGGTCGTTGACGATGCGGTCGCCGCGCTGCTGGAGGAGGTCGTGGATGGCTTGGGCCTGAGGATTGATGGCGGCATAGCGGTGCCAGAGTTCGGTGAAGAGCTGGGTGAGGTTCATGGTGGATCTCCGGTAAGGTTCAGGCCTGGAGGCAGGTCGCTGGGCAGAGCGGCGATGGGTTGCGTGATGGAGGCCATTGGCCAGGCGCAATAGTCGGCGGCAAACCAGGCGGCCGGCCGGTGGTTGCCGCTGTGGCCAACGCCGCCGAAAGGCAGATCGCCGCGGGCTCCGGTCGTCTGTCGGTTCCAGTTGATGACGCCCGCGCGGACATTGGAATGGAAGGCCTGCCAGGCAGCGGGGTTGTCACCCACGTAGGCGGCGGCCAGGCCATAGGCAGTGCGGTTCGCTTCGTGAATGGCAGCATCGAGGTCGGGTACGCGGATCACCTGGAGCAGGGGACCGAAGATCTCCTGGTCGGGGATGTCGATGCCGGTCGTGTCGATGATCCCGGGGCTGATGAAGGCGGGGCGGTCGTTGCTCTGTTCGGCCCGTAGCAGGGGCTTGGCGCCGGCGTCGATCCATTGCTGCTGCGCGCTGGCGACAGCGGTGGCGGCATCTTTGTCGATCAGCGGCCCCATGAAGGGGTCGGGTTGGCTGTTCCAGGCATCCTGGCGCAGGCGCCGAGCCGCGTCGATGAGTTCCGGGAGAAAGGTGTCGGGCACTTCGGGCTGGATGAGAATCAGGCGGCGCGCGCAGGTGCAGCGCTGACCGGTCGTGGCGAAGGCTGAGGCGATGGCGATGTAGAGCGCAGCCTGGCTTGCCTGGGTGTGCCCGATGACGAGGGGATTGTTGCCGCCCATTTCGAGCGCAAGCAGGACTTCGGGCCTGCCGGCGAGCAGGCGATGGATGGCCTTGCCGGTGGCGTAACTGCCGGTGAAGAGGATGGCGTTGACGGCGGCATGTTCGACGATGGCGCGGCCGGTGTTGCCACCGCCGTGGAGGAGGGTGAGGACGCCTTCTGGAAGCCCTGCCTGCTCCCAGAGTCGGGCGCAGGCCTCGCCGACGGCGGGGGTTCGGTCGCTCGGCTTGAAAACGACGGCGTTGCCGGCGAGGAGGGCGGGGACGATATGGCCGTTGGGCAGGTGGCCGGGGAAATTGAAGGGGCCGAGGACGGCCATCACGCCGTGCGGACGGTAATGGGTGGACCAGTGGAGATCGCCCTGACGGCCGCCATAGGGGGGGCAGCGCGCGTCCCAGGCGCGGATGGAGATGTCGACTTTGGCGATCATGCCGGCGATTTCGGTGTGACTCTCCCATAAGGGCTTGCCGGTCTCGCGGCTGATCAGTTCGGCCAACCAGTCCTGGGCAGAGCGCAGTTGCTCCTGAAAAGCGCGGAGGATGGCGATGCGCTGGTCGCTGGGTCGCCTAGCCCAGTCGGCGGCGGCGTTGGCTGCAGCGATCAGTGCTGCGTCGACGTCGCTTCGGTCAGCGGCGCTTCCGTGCCAGACGGACGCACCAGCGGCGGGGTTGCTTGAGTCAATGGCTTCGCCGTTGCCGGGCTGCCAGCGTCCATCAATGAGGATATTGCCGGTGAGTTTCATCATTCCCTCCGGGCGCGCAGTGGCGCATAGCGGATGGGATCCCCGGGGGCGGCCTCGAGGGCTTTGGAGGTGGCATCAGGCAGGCCGATGTGGTGCGGACCGCGGTTTTCGAGCGAGGAGAGGGCGACGCGCCACTGGGCAGGCTCGCCGGCGCGGGCCACCAGCCATTCCGCTTCGCCATCGCCGGCGGGCGCGACGGCCAACTTGGCCTCCTGGCTTTCGCGGACGGTACGAATGGCGCTGCGCACGCAACTGACGCTCGGTCCGGCCTCGAAGATATCGACTTCGTGATTGCGGCGGAAGCCTTCGAGTTCGAGCATATGGAGGGCCGGTTCGGTTTCCGGATGGACTTTGCCGATGACGGCCTGTGCATCGGGGGGGAGCAGTTCGACGTAGATCGGCTCGGGAGGCATGAGTTCCTGGATGAAGGCTTTGCTGTGGTTGACCATGAGGTCGACCATGCGCAGCTCGATCCCGAAGAAGTGATTGCCGATCGCATTCCAGAATGGAGACCGGCCTTCGCTGTCGATGACGCCGCGCATCTCCGCGACGACCAACGGTTCGAAGAAGTGTGGATGCTCGGCCATGAAGAGGAATCGGCTGAGAGAGAGGAGCCGGCCAAGGGCGTTGCCGCGGGCATCTGGGGCAAGGAAGAGGGTGCCGATTTCCGTCGGGCCATCGTGTTCGGCGCGCAGTTCGAGGAGGTGCACGGTGCGGCGTATGCCGAGGCTGGGTGACTTGAGGACGCGCTTGCGCAGGCGATAGGTATACCATGGCTCGAAGCCGCCGACCTTGGTGGCGATGGCGCAGGTGCCGCAAAGGGTGCGGGTGGTGGTATCCTCGAGAACAAAGAGGAAACACTCGCCGCCGGGGCGGGAAGGAGGGAGGGTGACCAAGCGGATGCTTTCGTCGATCCGCCGCTTGAGGACGTCGGGTTCGTTCGGGAGGGTGGTGAGCCCACAACTTGCCTGGGTGGCAAGGTTGACAACGCCATCCAGATCATCGCCGCGGACGGGGCGAACAATGTACATACTCAGCCTCCTTGCCTTTCGGCTTCCTGTTCAAGGGTTCGTTCGAAGATGCTCATGGCTTCGTCGATGTGGGCGAGTGTGAGGGTTCCGAAGGGGGGTAGGAAGCGGACCCGGGTGGGGTGTTCGCCGGCGACGAAGGCGATGAGGCCATTGCGGAAGAGCGCCTGGAGGAAGGCATGGGTGGCTTCGGCATCGCCGTTGAAGAGGGTGCAGGCGATCATGGCGCCCATGCCATAGGGGCCGCAAAGTGACCGGGGATGGCGGGCGGCCATGGCTTGGAGATGGGTGCGGATGGCGGCATGAAGGCGCGTGTTGCGGCCGTCGCTGCCACGAAAGTCGCCGGTGCGGAACTGGCTGAGCACCCAGCGGGCGGCGGCGATCGCCTCGGCGCTGGCGGTAAAGGTCTGGCTGAGCAGTCTGGTGCCGGGGGCGAAGTCCGCCCGGAAGAGGGTGGCGCAGGTTTGGAGCATCTTGCCGACGGTGACGATGTCGGCGAACTCGCTGAGCTGAAAATGGTGGAAGGCGAAGGTGCGCTCCGTGCGACCGAAGGTCTGAATCTCGTCGATCAGGATGGGGACACCCAGGCGTCGCGCTTCCGTGAATAGGGCTTGGAAGAATGGCCTGGTGCCCGGGTAGAAACCAGCCTCTCCCTGGATGAGTTCGGCGCAGAGGCCGGCATGGCGTCCGGGGTAGCGTGCGACGTGTTCACGGAGGACGGCGACGGCCAGTTCCGTGCTTGCGGCCGGATTGTCCGGCTGGCAGAAGGGCAGGTAGTCGACCGCGAGCGCGGGCGGCAGGCCGATGCGGTTGGCTGGCTTGTCGGTGAGGTGGGCGAGGGCGATGGTGCGCCCGGCAAAGGCGTGCTGAAAGGCCAGCAGACGATCGGCGGGTTGGCGATGGTAAAAGAGCAACTTGAGGGCATTTTCGTTGGCCATGGCGCCGGAGGTGGTGAGGAAGCAATGGCTCAGCCCGGCGCCGTCTTCATTGGCGGCCTCCAGCAGCTCGGCCATCAGCTCGCACTCGGCGGGGCTCTGATGCAGATTGCCACGCATCACGGTGCCCGAGCATACGGCCTCCAGACGATGTGCCAGCAGGTCGGGATGATTGTGGCCGAAGAAGTTCACCCCGATGCCGGTGGCAAAGTCGAGTTTGACGCTGCCGTCGACCATTTCGACGTAGGGGCCATGGCCGTTGCCCGTGGCCAGGTACGGATACCAGAGGGGGCGTCCCCGCAGGGCGCCGGCGCGTTCGATCATGGCCCGCGCCTGTTCCTGGCGCTCGGGATCTGGGGGCCTGACGGCTCGATACGCGAGCTGGCGCGCAGCGCAGGCGTGAACCAGAGCAGCACGGGCGTCGGCCGGATCGTGATTGTCATGCTGGTTCATGGGGATCCTCCACCAGTTGACTTTCGCCAGTGGCAAGACGGAGCAGGAGGAGGGCAGTGAGGGCTGCCCGCTCGCCAAGGCTGGGCAGCAGGCAGAACTCGTCTCGATGGTGCAGATTGGCGCCCCGCACGCCGAGGGTGTCGATGACCGGCAGGCCGGCTGCCGCGAGCTTGTTGCCGTCGCAGGTGCCGGCGGTATCGCGCCAATGGATCGGCAGGCCGAGATCGTGGGCCGCCGCTTCGCAGGCGTTCATCAGGGAACGGGTGGCGGTGCCGAGAGTTTTCGGGGGATTGGCCTGATAGCCATCCCAGCTGGCGCGGAAGCCCTCTTCGTCGCCAATTTCCGCTGCCATGCGGGTGAGTTGGTTCCGCAGCCATGGCCACGCCTCGGCCTCATGAAAACGGAGGTTTCCGCGAGCGATGGCGAGGTCCGGAACGCAATTGGCGGCATCGCCGCCGGAGATCCTGCCGATGTTGAGATGGAGGCCGGGGTGGGTGAGATTGAGGCGATCGAGCTGATCGATCCACCGTGCCAGGTGGACGATGGCGTTGCGACCGCGGGCGAAATCGCGGCCGACATGGGCGCCGCGGCCGCGGACGAGGAGGGTGAAGTTGGCGGAACCGCCTCGCGCCGCGACCATGGAGCCGTCTTCCAGGCATGGCTCGAAGACAAGGCCTACGTCGTGTTCGCGGGCGAGTTGATCGAGCATGGGGGCGGAGCCGGGGGAGCCGATCTCCTCGTCGGCATTGATGGCCAGGGTAAGGGAGGGGCAGAGTGCGGGGGCGGTTTCCCTCAATGCCTTGACGGCGAGGAGCATGACGAGGAGGCCGCCCTTGGCATCCGCCGCGCCAGGTGCATGGAGACGCTGGCCATCGCGTCGCGCTTTCCAGTGGGTGGCCTGGGGATAGACGGTGTCGAGATGGATGAGAAGGAGCGCGCGGAGTGGGGCGGCACCTTCAAGGCGGGCCGTGAGGAGTGCTCCGAGGGGCTGCGATCTGGAGGCGCCGGTGTCGTCGTGCCAGGTGAGGGGCGCCACGGGACGACGATCGACGCGGGCAGGCAGGGCGGTCAGATCTTCGGTTACCAGATCCTGCATGGCGGCGATGCCGTCGGGCTCGTGGGTGCAACTGCTGATGGAGCAGTAGTCTACGAGTCGCTTTTCCGCCCATGGCTGTTGGTCCGCCAGCCATCTGCGCAAATCGCACTGAAGGGCACTGCTCATGTGTCACCTGCCTGGCATTGACGCGTGACGTTCCGGTTGCATGGGAGCTTAGAATTACTATAACCGGATTTATCGAATGCAGTGCCATGACGGCAACCCGCCTGGCACTCTGTGCGCAGGCTGGACGCAATCAGGGGATGGCGTGGAACGTCTTGCGCACGACTGCCACTTCGGTGTCGAAGGAGGGATGCGGTTTGAAGTCTGGCGAGGTGCCCCACGCGTAGCCAAAGAAGTCGCAGCCGCGTGCGTGCCACTACTGCCAGGTACCGGGATCGTATTGACCGACGTGGCCGGTCAGCGTTTTCTGGGGGCGGTTGGTGAGACTTTTCGCTGACGGGATGTACCTTGAGGGCGAACCGCGGACAACGATGAGGAGTTGACACGATGGCGATGAAGAGGGAACTACACGAGAAGGCACGGGAGACTCCGGTTGTCGGGAGCACGGATGTGCTGGTGGCGGGTGGCGGCCCTGCTGGCGTCATGGCGGCCATTTCGGCGGCGCGGGCGGGCGCATCGGTACAATTGATCGATACGGCGGGCTGCCTTGGGGGGATCTGGACGGCAGGGTTGCTGTCGTGGTTTCTGGATGCCAGAAACAAGCCGGGCTTGCTGGCCGAAGTGACCGCACGCATGGCCACGCTTTGGGGGGAGTGGCATGGGGCGCACTTTCTGACCAGGCCGGAGGTATGCAAATACATCCTGGAACAGCTCTGTCTGGAGGCTGGCGTACGCGTACGGCTGCACACGCGAATTGTGGCCGCTGAGACCGATGGTCGCCGGCTCACCCACGCGGTTACCGAGTCCAAGAGCGGTCGAGAAGCATGGGCGGCGAAAGCATTTGTCGATACTACCGGTGATGGCGATCTGAGCGCGCTGTCTGGTTGCGGGTGGGAGTACGCAAATCCGGAGACGGGTGAGGCCCAGCCTTTCAGTCTGATCGGGGTGGTCGGAGGTCTCGATGTGGAGGAGGTGGCCGACTGCACACGTCTGGTTTGTGAGGCGCGCGGCCTTGGTGCGGCAAAGGCCAACTTGTTGGCGGAGTTCCGCCGAGTCGGTCTCGATCCCTCGTATCACTCTCCGTTCCTGGCGCATCTGGGCCAGGGGCTCTTCCTGATCATGTGGAACCACCAGTACGGGGTTAGGGCCTTCAATGCGGACGACGTGACGCTGGCCACGCTCGAGGCGCGCGCCGAGTTGCACAAGCTGGTCGATGGGTTGCGGGCGAGCGGTGGCAGGTGGAAGCATCTGCACCTGATCGCGACCGCCGATCAGATCGGTACGCGCGAGGGCCGGCGCATACACGGTCGCTATACGGTTGTTGAAGACGATCTTCGGCAAGGCGCCCGACACAGCGATGCTGTCTGCGAAGTGACGTTTGGCTTCGATGTGCATGCGACCAATCCCGCAAAGAGCAAGGACGCCATTGCCGTGGGTCGTGCGCAGCCGTACGAGATCCCCCTTGGCGCGCTCATCGCCGCCGATCTGGATAACCTTTTTCTTGCCGGGCGTTGCCTTAGTGGTGATTTCCTCGCTCACTCCAGCTATCGCGTCACGGGGAATGCGGCCGCCACCGGCGAAGCGAGTGGCCGGGCCGCGGCCATTCAGGCACAAGGCCGTTAATGACATGGGGGCCTCCGGCGGTTGCGCTGGGGGCGATCTGAAAAATCAGAAGGGGAGCGGATGATGCGTAAGCTGTTGGCAATGGTGTTGGTGCTGGTGAGCGTGGCGTGGATGGCAGCGGCAGAGGAGGAGGAGGGGGCGAAGTCGACACGGATTCTGGGGGTTGGTAACAGTTTCACGGTGGATGCCTTTGCGCTGCTGGAGGAGATGGGGGATAAGAGCGCGGCCCATCGGCTGATTCTCGGACGGGCAATCATCGGCGGTTCGTCGCTGGAGAAGCACGTGCAGTTGGCGCGGCTGCATGAAGCGGATCCGACGGATCCGGCGGGCAAGCCGTACACGGCTTGGATAACGGATGGTGCGGGCAAGAAGGTGCGGGAGCAGGTGAGCCTGAAGTATCTGCTGGAGACAGGCGATTGGGATGTGGTGACGATTCAGCAGGTGAGCCGGTTGAGTCACAATGTGGAGAACTATCGTCCGCACGCGCAGGAGTTGATGGCGTACATTCTCGACTATGCGCCGAAGGCGGAAGTGGTCCTGCATCAGACGTGGGCCTATCGGGCGGATGGGGACTTCGACCGAGTCTTTGCGGCTATTCCCGGTTACGATCAGGAGGCTATGTATCGGGATCTGACGTCGGCGTACATGACGATTGCGGAGGAGCTGGGGGTGCGTCTCATTCCGGTGGGGTGGGCCTTTCAGGTGGCTCGGGAGGATCGTCCCTTTGTGCCGGATACCACGACGGATCGCACCAAGCTGGAGCCGCCGGCGTTGCCGGATGATCGCAACTCACTGAATCGCGGCTGGTCCTGGCGGCGGCCGGCGGAGGGGCCACCGGTGCTGCAGTGCGACTCTCATCACGCGAGCACGCAGGGCAAATATCTGGCGGCGGCTGTCTGGTATGAGTTCTTCACCGGCTTGCGTGTCGACTCGCTCCCCATGCAGCCAGGGGGTATAACGGAAGAGGACCGGGTTTTTCTTGCCAGAATTGCGCATGAGGTGGTGAGCGAAGGCAGGAAGCCCACCATCGAGTTGATGCGCTGACGAAAGGATGAAGATGGCGGTTGGCTTTTGGAGCAAACTGTGGCAATCTGGTTGATTCGGGAGGGCTGCGCGCTACAGTGCGGTGGTCGGCGTACGGGGCGTCATCGGTGGATAACAACAGCGGGGGTGTAGCATGATTCAAGGCGGCGTGAAACTACTTGCGATCTATTGTTTCTTGCAGGCGCTCATGCCTCTGCAACAACCTCACGTGCTTTTCTTCTTTCGGGATAACAAGTCGGCCGCTCTCATGTTGTTCTTGTTGCCTGTGCTTGTCTTCGGCGCGGTCGGCATATGGCTCTGGCTGGCGGCACCACGACTTGCAGCTTCACTCGAAGCAGGGGAGACAAGCACTCCAGTTCAGGGCATAGACTATGAGCACCTGGCCTGCTTCATGGGTGGCCTGGTGGTGCTGATCCTGAACTTGCCGAAGTTGGCTTCTGAGGTGACAAGTATCCTGGTTACCCGAATGAATGCCGGTCCGGTCGTCCAGCCAATCTCACCATTCACGAAGCTCAGCCTGGGTGCCACCCTTGTCAGCGTGCTGCTCGGCCTGGTGCTGATTCTGGGAAGGCGGGGGCTGGTTGGGGCCGTGCGACGCATGCGCTACGCCGGGCTTGAACAGAAGCAATAGCGATGGGCGTGGCTCCGAGCTTGCGCGGCCTGGGCCTTGCTGGATTTGGCGGTTGTGGGCAGATGACGGTAGACTATCCTACCGGGATTTCAAAACCACGCCTTTCGCCATAGGAGCAAAGACCCATGTACCATGCCAGAGCCTACTCCGCTGCCAGCGCCACGTCGCCACTTTCACCGGACAAGATCACCCGCCGGGAGACGACGGAACGGGACGTGCAGATCGAAATCCTTTTCTGCGGCATCTGCCATTCCGATCTCCATTGCGTGCGCAATGAGTGGAGCAGCGTGATGCCCACCGTCTACCCGATTGTGCCAGGCCACGAGATCATCGGGCGGATCGTCAAAGTCGGTTCCGCGGTCACACGGTTCAAGGCGGGGGAGCTGGCCGGAGTCGGCTGCCTGGTCGACTCGGACCAGAGCTGTCCCCATTGCCAAGAGAATATGGAGCAGTTCTGCCCAAGTGCGATTTTGACCTACAACTCCCCGGACAAGCATCTGGGGGGAGTGACTTTCGGCGGCTACAGCGACAGCATTGTTGTGGATGAGCGCTTCGTGTTGCGGGTGCCTGCCACTCTCGATGCGGCGGGGGCTGCGCCGCTGCTCTGTGCGGGGATCACGACTTACTCGCCGATGCGCAACTGGATGGTGGGGCCTGGAAAGAAGGTGGGCGTGGTAGGGCTGGGTGGACTGGGGCACATGGGGGTGAAGTTCGCGCGGGCCTTTGGGGCGAATGTCGTCGTCTTCACGACGTCGCCGAACAAGCGAGAGGATGCTCTTCGCCTTGGAGCCCATGAGGTCGTCATCTCCACCGACAACGAGTCGATGCGGAAGCAGGCAAATTCGTTTGACTTCATCCTGGATACCATTGCCGCGGATCATGACATTGACAGCTATATCAACTTGCTCGGTGTCGATGGCAACCTGACTCTGGTCGGGGCGCCGGAGAAGCCCCTGGCTGTATCTGCATTCGCTTTGCTTTTTGGGCGCCGCAGTCTCTCCGGATCGCTCATCGGTGGCATCGCCGAAACGCAGGAGATGCTGGACTTCTGCGGTGAGCACGGCATCCATGCCGAAGTCGAAGTCATCCCGATCCAGAAGGTGAATGAGGCTTACGAGCGGATGGTCAGGTCGGATGTGAAGTACCGCTTTGTCATCGACATGAGCTCTCTGCGAGCGGAGTGAGAGATGAGAGGCTTCAGCGGTGGGTGGGGGGCGTGGCGGTGGCGCCGCCGCTGATGAGGCGGGTGAGGTCGGAGAGGACGATGGGGAGGGCGAAGTCGCGGGGGAAGACCAGGTAGCGGGGCTCCCAGGTGGGGGCGAACTTCTCCTTGAACTGGCGCAGGCTCTGGAAGTTGTAGAAGTGTTCGCCATGGCGGTAGACGAGGTTGCCGAGGCGGTTCCAGAGGGGGGCGAGGGCATCCTGATCGAGATCGGCCAGGGGGGCCATGCCGAGGTTGAACCAACTGTAGCCTTGGACTTTGCCCCAGAGCATGAGCTGGATGAAGAGGTATTCCATGATGCCGTCGGGGGCGTGGTCGTCGTAGCGGAGGAAATCGATGGCCATCTCGGTGCCGGGTGCGGCCTGCCAGATGGCGGCGAAGGCAACGATGCGCCGTTCATGGCGAACCGTGGCAAGGTGAAAGCGGCTGATGTACTCGGGGCTGAACCAGCCGAGGGAGAAGCCTTTTTCGGTGGCATTCCGGTCGCGGCACCAGTTGTCGGAGATTCGCTTGAGATGAGGCATGACGAGGCGCTGCCCTTCAGGGGGGACGATGGAGACGCTGACGCCTTCGCGCTCCATGCCGGCGGCGATCTGGCGCAGGTCGCGTCGCCCGGGACCGTCGAGGGTGAAGTCCTTGAGGGAGAGGCGCGCTTCTTCACCGATCTTCATGGAGGTGAGGCCCATGTCGAGGTAAAGGTCGATCATTTCGGGGTGGACTTGATAGAAGATGGTGCGGCCTTGGTACTCCTCGCAGAACTCGCGAAAGTGCCAGAGGAGGTCGGGCCACTCCTTGACGGGGCCGACGGGGTCGCCCATGGCGATCCAGCTGCGGCCGGAGATGGCGTACATCAGGAAGGTTCGGTTGTCATCGGAGAAGATGAGAGACTTGTCGCCGAGGAAGACGAGGTTGGCGGCGGCGCGATCGTTGGCCTTGACAATGGGGTGGGCATCGGCCAGGAGGCGTCCATTGGCGGGATCGAGTGGGGGGCTGGATGCCTGCATGAGGCGCACGGTGGTGTAGACGAGGAGAGTGATCGCGGCGATGGCGGTAGCACGCAGGAAGCGCGGGGCATGGGCGTCGAGACCGAAGACCCACCAGATCTGGGAGGTGTAGTCGATGGAGCGATAGGCATAGAGGCCAAGCCAGATGGTGCTGCCGATGGCGGCGGTGATCATGAGCAGCCAGGTGAGGCTGAATTGCTCTTCGAGGAGCGGTGAGCGGCGATAGAAGGCGTCGCGGCAGGGCAGAAGGGCGACAAGGACCAGGGCCAGTAAAATCGCCTGTTCGTAGCCGCCGTCGCGCATCAGGCTGAGCAGGGAGCCCATGGCGAGGAGGACGATGGCGCTCAGCCAGGCAGCATCGAGGCGCCGGTGGAGGCTTCTGCCAAGGACAAGGAGAAGTACGCCCACGACGGCGGAGAGCAGGTGTGACCCTTCGATGACGGCAACGGGCAGAAAACGGTCGAGCAACTGCAGGCGGGCCGGTGCGGCGGGCAGCACGCCGCTGATCAAGAGGACCAGTCCCGTCAGTGAGATGGCCGCGGCAAAGACGCTGGGAGTCAGTCCCTGCACGGCATCGCCCAGGAGGCCAGCGGTTCGGCGCACCCGCTTGTCGGCCCGCTCCCATTCCAGCACCGCGAGGGCCAGGGCTGCCAGAGTGAGGGGCAGAAGATAGTAGACCAGCCGATAGACGATCAGGGCGCCCAGAAGCTGGGCCGGTGGCACCCGCGGCAGGGCGGCGACCATGATCATCTCGAAGACCCCCAGCCCGCCAGGCACATGGCTGATCAGACCAATGATCAGGGCGAGCAGGAAGATCGCCAGAAACTGGCCATAGCTGAGGGGTATGACGCGGTAAAGGAGGGCATAGAGGACGCCGGCGGCGCAGAGAAGTTCCAGCGAGGCCACCAGGATCTGGCCACCGATGATGGTGGCGCGGGGCGTATGGATCTCCCAGCGATACAGCCGCAACGGCTTCTCCCGCCGCAGCATCCAGATGACGATCCCGCCAAGGCCGGCAAGCATCAACAGGCCGATCGGGCGCACCGTTTCAAAGGGTAATCTGGTGGCGGGAGGCAAGACCAGCGGGTCGATGACAAAGGTGGCGCCACCCAGCGCGAGGAAGCCGAGCCAAAAGGTCAGGTAGCAGAAGCCGATGACGCGGCTGATCTCGAATCCCGTCAATCCCCAGGCGGAATAGAGGCGATAACGAACCACGCTGCCGCCGAGCATGGACATGCCGATGCTGTTGGAGAAGGCATAGCTGATGAAGCTGGTTATCAGGGTCTGGCGAGGGGGGAGATGGCGATCCAGGTAGGAAAGGGCCAGAAGGTCGTAGCCGCAGACAAAGGTATAGCCGCAAGCGGTGAGGAGCAGGGCGATGACGAGGGGGCTTCCCTGCACGGCACGCATGGCGCCAACGAGCTGTGTATAGTCGATGGCGGTGAACTGACGATGCAGTGCCAGAATGGCAATGACAAAGAGGGTCAGGCCGGCGAGTATCATCAGGGGACGCCGAAGAGAGTCGGCCTCGTATTCGACCGCGGAATCATCCAGTTCAGTCAAGATTGGCATTCCGGTAAACCAGGGTGAGGGTAACAGGGAGAGAGGTACTGTTACGCTAACCATCGCGCCACCTGGGATGCAACCTGTCGCCGTGGCGCATCCCTCTATTGGCCTCAATACTCAGGGCCGCAAGGAGCCGAAAAAGGTGTAAACTATTGTCGCAACAAGCGCGCTGACCTCGGCGGAAGGCGCAGCGGATCGATCTTGCGCCGCCCGTTTTCGACCACCTTCCAAGGCGCATCTCCGGGCAGCGATTCCGCCGGTATCCGCGCCTCTTCATCGCTCAGATTGGTAACGAGCGCGTAGCGTTTGGCATCCTGGCCCCGGATGACGATTCCCCGCAGGCTGAACGCATCTCCAAGGTCGAGTTGACGGGCGGAGTCGGCCGCCGCGGCGGTCGTCTTCGCATCGACTGACGAGAGTACGCCCCAGCCGATATCGAGAATGACCTCGCCCGGATTCCATGCTCGTGTCTCGGTCTGGCAGGGCCAGCAGATCTCCTCGACATGCAGGGAGGCAAACTTGCCGCCGCGTCTCTCGGTGGAGCGGCTGATCATCAGCGAGTCGGTGCCGTAGATGCCGACAGTGCCCACACGCTCCTCGATGGAGAGCCAGCGAGCGTCGAGCACCAGCACACCGTCGCTCTCGGCCGGCGCCCGCAGGGTGACCGTGCCGGAGGCGGTGACAAGGGAACGTTCGAAGCCGTTGTAGAGGTCGTTGGGTAGGTTGAGATGCAACCCCTTGATGTCCTGGGTGTAGACGCGCTTGTCGGCGGCGCGGCAGAGCTGGATGCCCAGCATCGTGTGGCCGTCGGGGAGGGCGCAGATCACTAACTCGTGGCGAGCTTGATCGGTGCCGCGCCAGCCTTCGGCGACGAGGGTGTTGACGCCTTCGATGAGAGTTCCCCAGGTGAGAAAGCCGCCATCGAAGGGAAGGATCTGCTGCTCGACGAGAAGGCGATGGGGAGACTGGCCGCCCTCGATGATGCCATTGTCGCCAAGGAAGCGGATGCGTCCGCCAAGATTGTAGGACCAATCGGCGAGGTGGCCATCGTCCGGTGGTTGACAGATGCCTTGGGCATAGCCATGGGCGCGCCAGGCAAAGGATGCGAAGCGGGTAGGGGAGCGATGCAGGACGGCGCCATACTCCGGTTCGCACCAGCCGCCGGCGACCAGGGCTTCACAGGCAGAGGGGGCATCGGGCTTGACGGAGAGATCGGCATGCTGGTGATAGGCGGCGACCATGGCAAGGCCAACCGCGCGATCGGATTCGAGGCGGGTGTAGTAATAGGGGCTCTCGTCGCGGAGACTGTTGAGGCGGCTGCCATAGAAGCTGCCATCCGCGTTGCCGGCGGATTCCTGCTCGATCATGGTCAGTTGTCCATCCAACCAATGGGTCGCCGCCGGATCCTGCAGGTGGTCGGCGGCGTAGACCAGCGACGGCAGGAGATAATCCTGGCAGTAGGTGTAGCGCAGGCGACTGTCGCCCCCGATGCGGGCGAGGCGGCCGTCGTTGAAGATCATGCGCCGGATGACCTGCCAGAGATCGTCATTGTGGTGGTAGAGCGCTTGCGGGGCAGGTTCGTCCAGGGCAGCCAGGTCATAATGCAGCATGGCCGCGTTGGAGATGCATATGACCATGTAGCCGACGTTCATGTAGCCGTGGTGATCGAGTGCGTAGTTGGGGAAGAAGTTGGCGCCCACGTGCCAGTCGCTGATGGCGCGGCCGGCCAGGAGCCGCTCGTCCGTCGCATCGTCGGCGACGCTGATGCTGTTCATGAGGAAGCGATTGGCCTGCAGCCGCCAGGCCTCGGTGTCGCCGTGCTCGGGATAAAGGGCGGAAACGCGCCAGAGGAGGGCGCCATTCCAGAGGTTGGACTCCGGGTTGTTGCGGCCGGAGGAGGCCCAGACGTCGGCGCTGACGCCGCTGACGCTGCCGCGTATGTGGGAGTCGCAGATCCATTCGGCTTCACTGCAGAGCATGCGGCGCAGGTTGTCTTGGTCATCGTCATCGAGGAAGGGTGCAAGGAGCTGGACCCCGAACATCATGCGTTCAATGCCGAGGGAGCTGATCCAGGTGTGCCCCCACTGGGTGCCATCAGTGCAGGCGCCTTCGCCGGAGCAGTGGCTCCAGAGGCTGAAGCGGAGCGCGGCGAGAGCGCGTTCGCGGGCGGCGGAGCGGAGATCGTCCGAGACATGGTCGGCCGGCAGGGTGCCCAGCGCGGCCATGGCGGCCAGGTACTTCTGGTTGGTCTGTACGCCCCACATGTTGTAGCCGGTGCCGTAGCAGCCAAGGTTGGGCTGGCCCGGGATCACATGCCACCATCTTTCCGCGGCGGGCCACCAGTTGCGCAACTGCTGCAGGCAGCGATCGTAGTACATGATGCTATTCCCCGTGATAGATGGCGTGAAGAGTCTGCACGTAGGGTCCCGGCAGCCCGGTATCATAATGCCTGCCGGCGACGCGGTAGCCGAGAACCCCCTCCTGCTTGCGCAGGGTTTCCAACGCGGTGGTCAGCTGATACTCGCCGGCCTCGCGGGCATCGGCATCGATCTGGCGGCCCAGACACTCGAAGATTGCCGGACTGAGAATGTATTGGCCATAGATGCACAGGAACTTGTCCGGCGGCAGGTCGGGCGTGACGAGGTTGCGCCGGGCATAATCGCGGTTCGGCTTCTCGGCGAACTCGCGAACTTCCAGGAGGCGCTGATCGCTGTTCAGGGCTTCGCCGGCGAGAGTGCCATAGTTGGAGATCTCCTCGACATCGGCGACATAGCAGCCCACCACGCTGCGGCGGGCGCCACACTGCTCATACGCATCGATCAGTTGCCGGGCGCATGGCACTTCGCTCTGCGAAACATACAGGTGATCGCCCAGCATGAGGAGAAAGGGATCTTTGCCGATAAAGTCGCGGGCGCAGTAGACGGCATGGCCGAAGCCGGCCTGCTCCTGTTGCGGAATAAAGGTGAGGCGTTCGCCCAGATTGTGCAGATACTGGCAGTACTTCTGGTGGCTTTCTGACAAGTGACTGTAGTGATCCCGCGCCACTGGCTGATTGAAGAAGTCGTCATAGAACTGCTCGTCGCCGCTACGGACAATCAGCGCGATCTCCTCGATGCCGGCCTGCACGGCTTCCTCGACGACCGCCAGGATGATTGGCTTGGCCATGCCATCCGGCGTAATAACCGGGAAAAGCTCCTTCTTGAGCGCTTTCGAGGCAGGAAACATGCGGGTGCCGTAGCCGGCCACGGGAATGACGGCCTTGCGGACGGCCTGCGGCGGCGTGAGATCAAGCTCGAACGCCTTCATGCCGTAGGTATTGGCCAGGTAGTCGACCAACTCCTGGCGATCGGAAACGCTGCGGGTGACGAACTGGACGCAGCCGTCGCCTTGCGAGCCGACCCCTTTGCCACCCCAAGTCAGCCCTTGTATGCGCGGATCGTTCAGCACCCTGTGCAGTTTGGGAGAGGTGAGTTCTTCCGGGCAGGCGGGCATGAGGTAGTCGTCGAAGAGGCGCTGCGCCTCGGTCATCAGCTTGCCGAGTGCTTCGGCGTCTCCCTCCGCTATATGAGTACTGGCGCGTTCGACAAGCTCCGTATTGATGGGGCCGAGGTACTGCTGAACGCGCATGCTTTCATCATCGTCGGCAAAAGGAAAGGCGCGGTTGAGATCGCCAAGGATCTTGATCGTGTCCTTCTTGCCATTGAGGTCGGCCACGAGCATGTGCAGCGGCGCACCAATGGTCAGGCGATGGGTGTGCAGAAGCTCGCCATTGAAGGTCATCTTGACCGGAACCTGCCCGAAGGCACAACCCTGATCCATGCGACCGCAGCGGGAGGGAGTACGAATTTCTCCCTGGTAGGCAGCCTCCATCTCGGCCCGAATGGTGAGCTTCAGGTCGTAGACGCGATTGTAGGCGCGGGCCAGCAGCACGGAGAAGGCCGCCGAGGAACTGAGCCCTTTGCGCACCGGCAGCGTCGTCTGGTAATTGTCGATCTCGATGCCTTGGACGCGGTAGAAGGTGAGCATGTGGTAGGCGACCCCAGCGGCATAGCTGAAGAAGCCGCCGGCCTCGGCCGTCTGCAGCAGCTCGTGCCGATCCATCGGCAGCTCGATCGATTGCGGTTCGTCACTGCCGGGCAGGATCGAACGCACGATCAGCTTGTCGTGGTGGGCTCGAACTCGCGCGTATAGCCCCTGATTGGTTCCCGCGATGATGACCTGACCCGGCTGAAGCTTCGAGTTGATCCGGCGATAGCTGCCGGCCCAATCTGAATGCTCGCCGAACAGGCAGACTCGACCCGGTACGAAAAGTTCGTGCCACCGACGCATTGGCTTGCTTTTCCTGTCTGATTGCTGCTCTGAATTCGGATGAAGATGATCCTGCCTACACTATGCGCACTGCTAAGGCGAATTCAAACACCACGGGAGAGCAAGTCCGCCAAAGCCGAAATGTCAGCTGACGACGTTGCGCGGATGGCCGGCAAGGAAGTCGGCAATATTCGCTGTTACGGTATCCATGAGTCGCTGCCGGGCGGCCTTTGTGGCCCAGCCATAGTGCGGGGTGATGACGCAATTTGGTGCATGAAGAAGGGGATTGTCGGCAGTTGGAGGTTCAGTTGAAAGAACATCAACGGCGGCAGCGGCCAATCGACCCGCGCGAAGGGCATCGGCGAGGGCGGCTTCATCGATCAGCGGGCCACGCCCGGTATTGATCAGGAAGGAGTCGGCTTTCATCAAGGCGAGCCGCCTGGCATTCACCAGGTGCTGCGTCTGAGGCGTGAGTGGGCAGTGCAGGCTGATCACATCACCCTCGCGGAAGAGGGTGTCCAGATCGACAAGCTCGATGCCGGCATGCTGACGATCCGTACGCGTGGTGGCGATGACCCGCATGCCGAAGGCTGACGCCAGGCGCGCGGTGGCGAGGCCAATCTGACCGAGGCCCACTATTCCCATGGTCTGCCCGTGCAGTTCGACCAGTGGGCTCTCCCAGAAGCAGAAGTCCGGCGCGTGTGTCCAGCGTCCGGCGTGAACGGCATCGTTATGCCGAGCCACCTGGTGCGTCAGGTTGAGAAGGTGCGCGAAGACCGTCTGGGCGACGGACTCGGTGCTATAGGCGGGAACATTGGTTACGGTGATGCCCCGGGCGGCGGCGGCGGCCACATCCACCACGTTATAGCCCGTGGCGGTCACGCCGATGTAGCGGAGGCGCGGCAGCCGATCGAACTCCGCGGCCCCCAGCGCGACCTTGTTGGTGAGGAGCAACTCCGCGGCTTCGGCCCGCGACACGCACTCGTCCGCTGGCGTACGCGCATGGACGGTCAGTTCGACGAGTGCTTCGAGGGGCTGCCAGGAGAGATCTCCGGGATTGAGCGTCTGGCCATCGAGGACGACGAGTCGGGGAGGGGTGTCAGGCATGAGGGCTGCTCCTGGGCGTTGTCCGGTTACTCTTCGTAGAGGTTCTCGAGGGTCTGCTGGACGGTGCGGTCACCGGCAGGGAAGAACGGGGGAAAGCCGAGGCGGCGAATGACCTTGATGCCCTCGGGGGGCGGAGGGGTACCCGCATACTCGGGCAGCTCGCCGCGCATGTTGAAGAAGGTGGCGAGATCATAGTTGCTGACTAGCGACTCCTCGTCTTCCTCTTCCTCATCGTCCAGCATGCCCATGCCCCAGGACTGACGCAGTTTGCTTACGAGTTCCTGGCGGCCGCGGCCACGGAGCAGGAAGAGGAGGAAGGGCTCGGTGTCGAAGCGGTCGATGAAGAGAAACATGGCGGCGAAAGCGTGCGTGCAGGGAGCATTCTCCTCACTGCAGGTGCAGGAGATCTGCCAGTCGTTCAGGTTGAGCGGGAACAACCGGGCGTCGACGGCGCTAAAGCTCTCTTCGATGGTGCGAGGCATGATGTGGGCCATCAACTCGGCGACCGCATCCAGTTGCTGAAGCAGGCGCTCGATCACCCGCGCCCACTGCTCGTCGTCCAGCGTGGGAAGGTGTATGGCCGTCTCGTACGGCTTGTCGGCCGAGCCTTGCACGCGAGCGACAACTCGCCCCGGCTGCAGCTGCATCTCCACGATCTGCCCTTTGCGCATGTAGCGGCGGCCGTTGTCCAGCGCCTGCTTCTGCTCGGTCGCCTCCAGAGCGTCCTCCAGGCGATCCGCCCACCAACTCTGACTCCCACGGCCACGCGGGTTGCGCGGCAGCAGCCCGTTCGTGAGGTGCAGCTCCGGGTTCTGATCCGGGTTCGTCAGCGGCTTCCAGACAATGGTAGGGTCGTGTGGGATCATTCGACTACGGCGTCCCGGGTTAGGCTGAAGATCTGGCGCAGCTCTTCGGTCGACAGCTCGGTGAGCATCTCTTCACCAGGGGTGACGATGAAATCGGCAAGGCGTTTCTTTTCATCCAGCATCTGGTCGATCTTTTCCTCGACCGTGCCGATGCAGACAAACTTGTGAACCTGAACGTTGCGGGTCTGGCCAATCCTGAAGGCCCGGTCCGTCGCCTGATTCTCTACCGCCGGATTCCACCAGCGGTCGAAGTGGAAGACATGGCAAGCCGCCGTAAGATTGAGCCCGACGCCGCCGGCCTTGAGAGAGAGCAGGAAGATCTGTGGTCCATTGCGGGCCTGGAAGCGGTTGACCATTTCCTCCCGCTTGTGCTTCGGCGTGCCCCCATGCATGTAGAGCACCTCGATGCCGAACTTGCGTTCGAGCTTCTTGTGCAGCATGCCGCCGAACTCACTGAACTGCGTGAAGACCAGAGCCCGATCCCGCTCTTCAAGCAGGATCTCGAGCATCTCCTCCATGCGCTGCAGCTTCCCGGAACGCTCCGACTTGAGCTGGTCGTTGTCCCGCAGGAAGTGCGAGGGATGGTTCGTCACCTGCTTGAGCTTCATCAGCGTCGTGAGCACCATGCCCCGCCGGCCAATGCCGTTCTGCCCGTCGATCGCCGTCAGCATGTCGTCCACCACCGCCTGGTAGATCGCCGCCTGCTCCGTCGTGAGGTTGCAGAAGACCTTCATCTCCTGCTTCTCCGGCAGGTCGCGGATCACATCACGGTCCGACTTGAGGCGCCGCAGCACAAAGGGGCGGATGATCTTCTGCAGCACGTCGGCCCGGCTCGGATTCTTGTCGCGTTCGATCGGCACCGAGAAATTCGCCCGGAATGAGCTCTGCCGGCCAAGGTAGCCGGGGTTCAGGAATTCCATGATCGACCACAGCTCCGTGAGGCGGTTTTCGATCGGCGTGCCGGTCAGGCAGTAACGATAGCCGCCCCGCAGCGAACGGATCGCCAGCGCCTGCTTGGTGCTCGGATTCTTGATGTTCTGCGCTTCGTCGAGAATGATATTGCTCCAGTAGCAGCGCAGCAGGCAAACCTGGTCGCGCACGGCCAGCGCATATGTCGTGATGACGATATCGTGCTGATTCGCGCTCTCCACAAACTGCTCCAGTTGCTCCCGGTCGCTGCCGTGATGCACCATCACCTTGAAGGCCGGCGCAAAGCGGTTGATCTCCTTGACCCAGTTGCCCACCACCGACATGGGGCAGATGATCAGCGACGGACGATCTTCTTCCGGTTCGTCCACCCGCTGCTGAAGGAGCGCCGTGATCATTTGGACCGTCTTGCCGAGACCCATGTCGTCCGCCAGGCAGGCTCCGTAGCCAAGACTCCCCACAAAGCTGAGCCACGAAAAACCCTTGATCTGGTAAGGACGGAGCTCGCCGATGAAACCAGGCGGCGGCTCGAATTCCCGGAAAACCATGTTGGGCTTGATGTTCCGCAGCAGCTCCGTGGGGTCCGACTCCGTCTGAAAATCGATGATCGGCACCACCCCGTTCTTCTCCAACTCCAGGCTGAGCTTCATCGCCTTCTCCAGCGATGTATGTCCCTCCCGCTCCCGCTTGTCCAGCAGATTCACCGACTTGCGCAGCGCCTGTGCATCCAGCCGGAACCACTTCCCGTCGCGGTGGATCAGGGGCTCCTTGGTGAGCGCCAGAGCCCGGAATTCGTCTTCGCTCAGCAACTGGTCTCCAAGCGCGACATCCCACCGGTACTGCACGAGCTGTTCGATACCCAGCGCGGGCTGTCGATCCCCAGCGTCGAGACCGGCAGGCGTGATGCGCAGCGTCAGGTGAAGCGCATCGTCGGGGTCTTCCCACCACGATGGCAGGATGACGTGAAAGCCATGCCGGCGCAACAGGGGCGCCGTCTTCGACATGAACTCGATGGCCTCGAACTTGTCCAGCTCACACCATGCCGGTTCACCGCCGGCCAGGCTCTCCCGGATCTGGGGGAAGACGCCGATGGCGCGGCCAAGGCCGGCCAGCAGGGTCTCGCGGCCCCGCGCCGTGAGCGCACTGCTGGTGTCCGCATCCGGATTCCAAAGCTGTTCCGCGCGCAGGAGCAGGGAGGGATCCCGGGCCGCCTGAAGCGCATAATGCACCCGCCACGGTTCCTCCTCGTCCGGCGGCGACGAGAGTTGAAAGACAAGCCGGAACGGCGTCTTCAGGTACGGCAGGCGCATGAACTGGTTCCACGACCGCACTTCGTCCGCGAACTGCGAAAGCTCCCGCGGCGTGCCCTCCAGCGACGAGAGGCGGCCATGCTTGAGCAGGCTCAGCCATTGCCGGTGGGGTGGGGCGCTCGCCTTCTTCTTCTGCAGGCGACGCGCGTTCTGCCGCAGCAGCCGTCGACGCACGAGGTGGTCCACCGCCGCATCGATGAAGGAAAGGAGAATGGTCTTCGCGCCAAGCAGCTTGTCGTGGCCCCCCTCGCTCTGGTAGTTCGCCAGGCAGGCCGCCGGCATGTGCCGCTCCAGCTCATGCCAGTACGCTTCCTCGTTGGGCGTGAAGACCGCCTGCCACGATGGGTAGTAACGCTGTTCCAACCGCACGATGCCCGGCGCGAAAGAACTCCGCCAGACGAGCACCCGCGCGAACTCCGCGGCCTTCAGCCAGAACTGCACTGTCTCCCCAAACTCCAGGTTGGCTCCCTCGGCCAGCTTGAAGTCGGGGAGATCTTCGTCCCGTTCGAACATCCATTCCATGACACAGTCGCCAATTGAATGGGCCGTCTGCAGGTACCACGGGCGCAGCCGCTCATCTTTCCGCGCGGCTTCGAGGGTGGCGCGAGGCAGGTACCCCGAGGTCGGCAGCAGGATCGTAATCTCGTCCTCATAGACATCGAGAGCCCGCGGCACCACGCCCTTGAGTTGGCTGAAAGGCAGCGTGCCCGGATGGCGCGGAGGCTTTCCGGAAGGGACTTCCTGAAGCCACTCCTCGCGCGACCGCTCGGCCCAAAAGGCCATGGCGCAACTATCGACCTCCCAGAAAGCATGCAGGATCATGAGTTCGCTTTCGGGGGGCTGGCGGGTTCAGTCTCGAAGTCACCCTCTGCTGCCATGTCCACCGCCGTGGCCGCCGTGCGGAAATGCAGCTTGGCGAACTCGCCGAGCCTCTCCTCACCGAGCCGCTGGATCACGTTGGCGGCAGTGGCGAGTACCTGCTTCGAGGCGCCTCGCGGCAACGTGCAGCCCGCCACATCGCCCAGTTCCGCCATCTGATCGATGAACCCCTTGCGCGCCAGGATCGACGCCGCGGCCACCGCAATATCCGACTCCGCCTTCGGTCGCTGGTCGAGCTGAATGCGCTGGCCGCGCTCCTTCAGCGCGTTCAGCACCTCGCTCTTGCGGGCAAACTGGTCGGATAGCGCCCGCGGGCACTCCGGTACCTTTTCCAATAAATTCTCCAAAGCCCGCGCATGCCCCCAGGCAAGCAGGCGATTGACGTTGCGCATGTTCTGGTACATCCGGTTGTAGGAGCCTGGCCCGATGCGCACCAGGCTGTAGCGCCCCCGCACGATCTTGCGGATCTCCTGCGCCAGCATCGTGATCCGCTTGTCGCTCTTGATCGCCTTCGAATCCTGCACCCCCGCTTCCACCAGCTTCAAGCCGCTTTCCTGATCCACATACACGCATGCGATCACCATCGGACCAAAAAAGTCACCCTTGCCGCTCTCGTCGATGCCCGCGTGGGGCTCGAACATGTCCGGATGCTCCACCTGCGCCATCTCCGCCTCGTACCCGAAGCGCGCCTCCTTCAGGATCTCCGGCTCGATGTAAAACTGCACCAGCTCCGCCGTCTCGCGCCCCTGCACCGTCACTTTGCCCGATTCATAGGCAGTGACCGTGGTCTTGTTCTTGCGCGCCCGATAGCGGGCATAGGGAATTGTATCCAACTCCCAATTCTGCTGCTCCAGAATATGCCGCAGTTGCTCTGCCTGCTGGGCATCCATGGTGCAGACGTGACTCGTTTTGCTCATGCCTGACTCTTCCTGATACAATAAAAACGACAAACCCGGGCGAAACGTTACACTACCACGACGCCGCCCCTGAAGCAAGCGCTTTCAGGCAGTATCGCGGCACTATTGGTCGCCGTTTCATTCTCCGTTCTCCCCTTCACCTCGACGGCGGCTCCCCTGCGGCCGCTCCCCAACGATTCGCCCAAAACCTCGGTCAAAACCTCGGTCGCATTCCTGCGCACGCCACTCGCCTGAAGGGCGGCCACGTCCGTCCACCGACGGACACCGGCGTTGGACATTGCCCCTTCCCAATCTCCATCACTCCTCCCGCGCTCTCTGGGCACGCCACTCGCCTGAGTGTCCTCCCGCGCCTCGCTCCATCCCAAAACCTCGGTCAAAACCTCGGTCGCATTGCTGGGCACGCCACTCGCCTGAATGGCGGCCACGTCCGTCCACCGACGGACACCGGCGTTGGACATTGCCCCTTCCCAACCTCCACCACTCCTCCCGCGCTCCCTGGGCACGCCACTCGCCTGAGTGGCCTCCCGCGCCTCGCTCCATCCCAAAACCTCGGTCAAAACCTCGGTCGCATTCCTGGGCACGCCACTCGCCTGAGTGGCACCGGCGTTGGACATTGCCCCTTCCCAATCTCCATCCTTCCTCCCGCGCTCCCCGGGCACGCCACTCGCCTGAGTGGCCTCCCGCGCCTCGCTCCATCCCAAAACCTCGGTCGATTCCTCGGTCCCGGCAATCGCGGTAGGGATGCCGGTCGCCCGGCACCCCCCGCACAGATCCGTACGTGAAGTACTACTTCATACGGCTCCTACCTTGAGTAGTGGCGTCAAAACGAGTCAGGGGTAGCGGATGGCAGAGGGTCGGTTGTGGAAGGAGCGGATTCAGATACTGATTGAATCGTGCCCACGTCCATTTTCGACCTTTCTGGCTGCGGCGTCGGATGACGCGGAGCCAGTGAGTCACCACCTCATCACGAAACATGCCCACGCGCCCCATATTACCGGGGATAGCATGGTACTGCATGTAGCCGGTGATGACACTTCTCAGCCACGCGCTGGTCACGCTGATCGGTTGGTGCATGCGGGACCACAGCTGCTGCTTGATCGCGAGCAGCTTGTCGCGCAGGCGCGATTTGATCGTGAGTCGGCGGATCCAGAACTTTCCTTGGGTCGTCTTCGCACAGCAGTGCGTGAAGCCAAGGAAGTCGAAGGTTTCCGGTCGTCCTTCGCCGCGCTCAAGGCGGTTTTGCTCGGCAAAGCGACCAAATTCGATCAGGCGTGTCTTTTCCGGATGCAACGTGAGCTTGACCTGCTCGAAGCGTGCCGCCAAGTCGCGGCGGAAACGCTCGGCCTCGTGGTAGTACTGAAAGCCCACCACGAAGTCGTCCGCATAGCGGACTATGATCATGTCACCGCGTGTCTGCGACTTTCGCCATTTCTCGGCGTACAGGTCGAGCGCGTAGTGCAGGTAGATGTTACCCAGGATCGGGGAAATGACCCCTCCCTGAGGCGTACCTACCGTGCCCGGATGCCGAGTCCCGTCCTCCACATGGCCGGTTTTCAGCCATTTGCAGATCAGGCGCAGCAAGCGCGGATCGCTGATGTGCCGCTTCAACGCGTTAAGTAGCAGATCGTGGTCTATTGCATCGAAAAAGCCCTTGATGTCAGCATCGAGCACATAGCGGATCTTCTTGCGTACCACCCCCGCATACAGCGCGTCCAGCGCGTGATGCGGTTGGCAGCCCGTACGGAAGCCATAGCTGAAACCCGCAAAGAGCGGCTCGTAGACCGCCTGTAACAGCGCGGCGCAGGCCTGCTGCACAAGCTTGTCTTCCAGCGTCGTGAGCCCCAGCGGTCGCTGACGTCCATCCCGCTTGAGGATGTAGCGACGCAGCACCGGCCGCGCCTGATACGTCCCCGTGTGTAGCTGTTTGTGCAGCCTCGTCAGGTTGGACTCCAGATTGACCGCATACCGAGCCCACGTGACTCCGTCAATCCCCGGCGTGGCCGAGCGGTTCAGCTCATAGAAGCTGTCGCGCAACAGGTCCACACTCAGGTGACTGTACAGGTTGGTGAACCGGGTGTGCCGGTCTGACGTACTTCGTTCACGCACGCGAGCAAGTAAGGACGACGTGCGAGCCCGGCTCTGCGTCCGGAGCACGGCTTGCTTGTCCACGTTCCTCTCAGTCGACATGCCTTCCCTCCAGTGTCTCCGCGGGAACCGCCGTTCCCTTGTTCGGCACCTTCTTTGGTACTACGCTGTCGTCTGACTGCTTGGCTACTCCAGATTGCGTCGCGCGCCTCATCGGCTTCACGCAACCCCCTCGCGCTCGCGTGCAAACGTACGCTGACGAGGCATTCGCCAAGCTCTCCCGGTTTCCGTGCATGGAGTTTCCGCAGGTGCCAGGTTCTGTGACTCCGTCGAGCCGGGGCGCGGCTCGCCAAGGCGCCGCCCACCGTGTCGCCGACCCGTCCGATGAGGGGACCGGCACCCGAATGATCATATCGGAGCTCAATAGCCCGCTTCTGCGTACCCCTACTAACGCTTCCCCACGCCCTTGCGGGTCGTCGAGGCATAGCTCGGGGCCAGTGCTACTGGCTAAGTCTTCACTGTAAGGCTCTCTCATCCTCTACTCCATGCCGGCCTTTACCGGCGCTTTCCATCGGTTCCCCGAATCGCAACGACGATTCGGCCCACTCGTTCGCCTTGCCACTCGGTCCGCCAAGTCCCTCCTCACCAGATACCCATACCCCAGCGCCTCTTTCTCCTCCCCCACCAACTCCCGCACCAGCAACGGCACCCTCCTAACCTGCAGCAACTCCGTCGCCCGCGCCTTCGCGAACGACTCCGCATAACCCGCCCGCGGCGCCGCCTTCGCCGCACATAAGTCCTTCACAGACTCCTCCGCAAACCGCCGCATCCTCTCGCCAAGTCCCCTCATTTCCACTCCCCACAAAGCTTATGGTAACTATCCTATGGACGTTTTAATGTATATCATAAATAACGCAAAAGTCAAGTCGGAAAAACAAAACTATTCATCGACATCCATTCTGTGCGCTCTGCATTGCCGTCCTCGGTTCGTTTTGGGCCGTTGCCCCAAACGGCCCCGTCAGTCCACTTCGTCCACTTCGCGTCCCCGCGTCCCCGTGCGCTCCCCTCCCCCGCTCGTTCTCTGCGATCTTTGCGTTCTTTGTGGTTAATCCTCCTGCATACCTCCGCCCGTCTCCGTGTCCCCCACACATCTTCTCCTGCTGGCTTGACATCAACCGAGTGCCCGTGCATCTTGGAACCAGTTTGCGGGTATGTCAGTGGGCGCGGCATGCCCTCACCTCGCCCTTTTCCCATCCAGCGTGGAGGTTGAGCGTCGATGACAAAACTCGGTAGGCGCCCCTTATTGCGCAATCAGGTCGAAGAGGAACTGCGGCTGCTGATCAGCAGTGGCGCCTTCTCTCCCGGCGACAGAATGCCGCCTGAAGTCGAGATGGCCGAGAAATTCTCGTGCAACCGGCAGACCCTGCGCTTTGCTCTGGAAGAACTCGAGGTCGAGGGGCTGATCGAGCGTCGGCGTGGCAGTGGCACCTACATCACCGCGCTGGCTGGCGAGTCCACCGCCTCCCCCATGGTGGCGACCGTGCTGATGACCACTGGCGATGTCTATGGCGAGCGCGCGCAGTTGTTGGTCAGCCACATGCAGGAAAACGGTCTCGTGCCCACCGTCTTCGACATGGGCGAGCACCGTTCTGAAACCGAATTGCGGGAAGTATTCGAGCGCTTGTACCGGGTCGGCTGCCGTCGCCTGCTCCTGCAGATCCACAGCGGCCCTCTGATCGACTACATCCTGAAAGAGGGCCACAGGTACGACCAGATCGTCTGGATCTCGGAAGGTACGGCATTGCAGGCCGACCTGCCCGGAGACCTCGTGGCGCTTGATTTCGGATACGGTTACCTGCAAGTGCTGCGCCACCTCTGGGAGACGGGCCGGCGTAGCGTGACTCTCCTTCAGCACATACCGAGGAGTGGCTTCTCCTATCATTCCACGGACGGCTTCCGGCATGCCCTCAGCGTCTGCGGCGGCTGGGATCGGACCGATATCTTCGAGTACAGCAGGTCTCCGATCGGCAATGGACAGAATGCAAACATTGTCGCCATCGCCAAACGCCTTTCGCAGCCCGACAGGCCGGACGCCGTGGTCTGTACCTACGACTGGGAAGCTGTCATGGTCATGCGCGCCGCTGAGCAGGCCGGATTGCGCATTCCCGACGATCTCGCGGTGACCGGCTGCCTCGCCACGCCGTGGTCGGAGGAGTGCGGCATCACCACCCTCAGCAGTGAGAACGAGGGCTTCGTCCACGCTGCCGTCGAACTGCTTCAGCGGCGCCAGCACCCCGATCGCCGCCATACCATCTGGTTGCGCCCCCGCCTCATTATCGGCCGCTCCACCGGCTGACACTGCACCGCTGCCCATTGCCTCATGCAGACCCCGGCGGCTCTTGCTGCTTTTATTTGATAAAAGCGTGAAATGAGATGGTATTTGGTTTGGTGTCAAGGGCTGAATTCTGAGCCCATCTCTCTCCCCTCAGTGATCCCAGCCACCCTTCAGGTCCCTCGCAACCCGTCGGATAGAGTGCTTGTGATGCGTTGGTAGTTCACTCCCATGCATGACGATTTCCAGGCACGCTGAGGGGTCAATCTTTCAGGGCCGCGCTTGAATGGGGCCATGGTATTGCGTATATATAGGTAGTGCCGCTCACAATAAGTCTGATTAAGGATTGATAAAAGTAGGGCAACGTTCTTCGTCGTTGGATGTTTTGTCGTCTACTTGCTTCACATCCCACTCAATCACAATCCGAAATGGGAGTCCCTCATGAAAGCCTCGCGTCTCAGCTCCATGTTCACCCTCATCGAGTTGCTGGTAGTCGTGGCGATTATCGCCATTCTGGCCAGCATGCTTTTGCCGGCGCTGAGCCAGGCACGCGAAAAAGCCCGCGCCACGGGTTGCCAGAACAACCTTAAACAGCAGGGGCTGGCCCTCTCCATGTATGCCGAGGAGAACGACGCCTGGCTCCCCTATTGCTATGGCGGAAGCCCAATGCCTGGCAATAATCTCGATTGGACCTGGTTCAATATGCTTCGACCCTACCTTGGCCAAGAGGAGAATCCTGTGGTCGGTACGGGCGCTTGGTCCAACTACTGGGCAAAGAATGTTATTGCCATAGGCGATAACAAATACGGTCTACGAATGGACAATCTGCTCAATTGCCCGACTCGCACCATGCCGGAAAGCGGCGACGCCTACCACAGTTGGGATGTCGGCGACGGCAACCTCTATTTCCCTGCCTACATTGTCAATGGCTGGGATCCAATATACAATCCGCAACGCGCCTTTCCCTCCATGAACACCCGGGCCAAGTTTCCGGATCAACTCGTCCTCTCGTTTGACGGTCGTGGATTCGGCCGCTACCCCAGTTGGCAACCCATGAGCACTGCCTACCCCTTTGTCGCCCGGCACAGCGATAGACTGAACTCCCTCCATGGCGACGGGCATGTGCAGGTTCTTCAGGCTCCTCTGCCCTTGGGCTCGTCCAACAAGCCCCAGTGGTACGTCGAGTTCTGAGCCCACCTCCTTCCCGGATTCTGCGGCTCGCACCTATCCGGTCGAGTACACCTACGATGCGCTCCACTGTCGCACCGATCTCTCCGTCAAAGTGGGAGTCCCCACCCGGCCGTTGCCTGGACATTGTTCTTCATAAGTTCAAATCCAATGCCATCCTCCCGCGTGAGCTCAATTTTACAGAAAACGCCGTCTCTTTTTGCCCTTTGCCCCAACGGGGCTACGTCCCTTAGCCCAGGGTTGTGCCGCCAAAGGCGGTGCTACCCTGGGTAAACTCCCGCCGCCCCATCAACCCCATTCGGGGGTTGCGTCCACGCCGTCGCCCCCTCCCCGCGTGAACTCAATTCAATGGGACTTATTAGTGAGGCGCTCTCCGAGCGGCGACATGAGGCGGAGCTGTTGCGGGCGGCGCGCGCACTGATGGTATGCTGAGCCCCGTGGGCTGCCTGATGTTTCCGCCTCCGCGTCCCCGCGCCTCCGTGATCTCGACACTTTCGATTTACTCGACTTAAGTCGATTCATTCGATTACCTCTACGGCCTCCCAAAGCAACCCCGCTGCTCGAAGAGCCTCGAATCGCTCCCCGCCCCCGCTCGTTTTTTGCGATCTCTGCGTTCTTTGTGGTTAATCCTCCTGCATACCTTCGCCCGTCCCCGCGTCCCCGCCTAGCGGCGGCCCTTCTTGCGGCGCTTCTTCTTCTCTTTCTGGCTCTCGCGGCGGGGGGCGTTTCCGCCGCCGCCACCCTGGGCTATCTGGCCAGGCGACGGCGGTGCTCCGCCCGCGCTCATCGCCTTCGACATCTTGCCGTAGCGCTGCATCATCTGACGCATCACCTCGAAGCGCTTCAGCAACTGCTGCACGTCCACCAGAGGACGACCGCAGCCCTGCGCGATACGCTTGCGCCGCGTGATCTGGTTGAGCACTTCCGGATGTGAGCGCTCGTACGGCGTCATCGAGAAGATGATCGCCTCGACATGGCGCAGCATGTCCTCGTTGATGTCCATCCCCTGCGTCAGGTTGCGGCCCCCGGGGATCATATTGAGGACGGTGCTCATCCCCCCGAGCTTGCGCAGCTGGTTGAGCTGATTGAGAAAATCGTTCAGGTCGAACTGATTCTTGATCATCTTCTCTTCGAGCCGCTTCGCTTCATCCATCGAGATGGTCTCGGCGGCCTTCTCGACCAGGCTCACCACATCGCCCATGCCCAGGATGCGCGACGCCATGCGTTCCGGATGGAAGGGCTCCAGATCCTCGATCTTCTCGCCCACGCCCACGAACTTGATCGGCTTGCCCGTGACCTTGCGCATGGAGAGCGCCGCGCCGCCCCGCGCATCGCCGTCCAGCTTCGTCAGGATGATGCCGGTGATCGCCAGCGCTTCATCAAAATGCGTCGCGACGGAGACAGCTTCCTGTCCGAGAGCCGCATCGGCCACCAGCAGGACCTCGTTCGGCTGGATCGTCTGCTTCAGCGTGATCAGCTCCTGAACCAGCTCTTCGTCCACCTGCAGACGGCCCGCCGTATCCAGGATCATCGTATCCAGATGCTCCTGTCGCGCGTAATCGCGCGCCGCCAGTGCGATCTTGCTGATGTCCGTCGAGGCGCGATCGCTGTAGACCTTGATCCCCAGCTGCTTGCCCAGAAATTCCAGCTGATCGATGGCCGCCGGCCGGTAGACGTCGGCCGCCACCAGCAGGACCTTCCTCCCCTGCTTCCGCAGGTGGTTTGCCAGTTTGGCGGTCGTGGTCGTCTTGCCGCTGCCATGCAACCCCACCATCATGATCGGTGCCGGCTGCGACGTCAGCTCCAGCGGCGCATTCGCTTCTCCCATCAGCGCCGCCAGCTTGTCGTTCACCACCTTGATCGCCTGCTGCCCAGGCGTCACGCTCTTGAGCACCTTTTCGTTCAGGCATTCCTGCTGAACGTCCGCCACGAAATCCTTGACGGTCTTGTAGTTGACATCCGCTTCCAGCAGCGCCAGGCGTACCTGCCGCATGGCGTCTTCGATATTCTGCTCTGTCAATCTACCGCGTCCCGTCAGGTCGCGAAAGGTCTCTTGCAGCTTGTCGGTCAAGCTATCGAACATGGGCGTGCGCTCCCTCACCGATGGTGCAGATCATGGTTTCCAGTTTCCGGCCTGTGCGTGATTGAAAGGCGGTCGCCAGACGCTGCCGATAAAGCTCGGCTTCGTCTCGTTCGACCAGATGAATCGAGATGCCGCCAAAGCCGCCGCCGCTCAGGCGCGCGCCAAGCGCTCCCAGCGACTTGGCCGTCTCTACCAGGATGTCCAGCTCCGGGCAGCTGTTCTCGAAGTAGTCGCGTGAACTCTGATGCGATTCGTAGAGCAGGCGTCCAAAGGCTTCCAGATCGCCCGCCTGCAGGGCGGTCAGCCCCGCCTGCACCCGCTCGTTCTCCCCGGTTATGTGACGCGCGCGGCACCAGGCAAGGTGAGCCATCTGGTCTCGCGCCCCATTCAACTCCTCCGTCGATACGTCTCGGAGCTTCCGGACCCGCGGGTTGAGCCGGGCCAGCACGGCCGCTGCTTCCTCGCACCGTTCCCGTCTCTCGTTGTAATCCTGCGTAAGATCGTGCTTCACGCCGCTGTTCGCTACCACGAAGGCGGCCTCTTCCGGGCAGGGAATCTGTTCCACGGCCAGGGTGCGGAAGTCGATATAAACGAGCTGATTGGCCTTGCCCATGAGCGAGGTGAACTGATCGAGCAAGCCCGTGTTGGCGCCGACGTAACGGTTCTCACACGCCTGGCCGATCCGGGCAAGCTCGGCGGCCGGAAGCTCCACATCGTTCAGTTGGCAAAGTGCCAGCAGCGCGGACATTTCCAGCGCCGCCGAGCTGCTCATCCCGGCCGACATCGGCACGTCGCTGAGGACCATCGCCTGAAACGGCGCCACCGCATGGCCCCGCTCCTGAAGCTCCACCACCAATCCCTTGATATAATTGGCCCAGTCGCCTCGTTCGGGCGTGGACAGCTCCGCCAGCCGGAAGCGTCGTTCGGTGCCGTCCGCCGCGAGACAGAGGACGCATTCGTCGCCCGCCGCCGGACCGGCCGCAACCCAGGTACTCCGATCGATGGCGCAACTGATTACGAAGCCCTCGTTGTAATCCGTATGATTACCCAGTACTTCGAGCCGTCCAGGGGCACGGGCCACGACGGCCGGAGAAGCGCCAAAATGCGCTTCGTATGCTGCCAGTGTTTCTGTGTGCAGGGGATGTTGCACGTCGATTCCTTTCAATGGGTGACGAAGAGAAAAAAACAAGTGACGCGGAGCTGGGGCGTCGCTCTGTAAATGACCACGCCCTTGCCCCTCTGTCAACTTCAGCTCAGAAGCCGAAGAGCGACTTTGGATTGTCATAGGCAACGCGCACCACCAGCTTCTCCGCCACGCGCATCGGCATGCGGCCCAGCGATACCATGTTGCCGACGACATCGCAGAGCACGCGCCGGAACATCTCGTGCCGCGAGCCATAGGAGAAGAGCTTGCGCGAATCGGAGACCATGCCGGCCGAGTTCATCAGCAGATCGACCCCGGCAATATACTCCAACTGTGTGCGCATGCCCACTGGTGTATCGTTGAGCCACCAGGCCGAACCCAGGCTGACATTCTTGCCGAAGGCGCGGGCCAGCGTGGCCAGCGTCGCCTGATGCGTTGGATCCAGGCAGTAGAGGACCACCTTCAGGTTGCCGTCAAAGCGGTTGAGCAGATCGCGCAGCGGCGCCACGATCGGCATGTGATGATTCGAGATGTCACCGCCCGTATCGGGGCCAAGCTCCCGCGACAGCGAATCGCGGATATCTCGCACCGCCCCCATGTGCAGTTGAAAGACCCACCCCTTCTCGCTGTCCAGCCGTGCCATCTCGTGCATCACGTAGGACATATAGGCGATCTCTTCCTCCTTGCCGATTGCCTCGCGACGCAGCGCCTTCCGGAAGACCGCATCCGCATCCGCTTCGTCGACGAAGTGCGCGTAGGGGATCTCCACCCCGTGGTCGCTCGCCAGGCACCCGTTCGCCGCAAAATAATCATGGGCCTGACGCAGAGCCTGGATCAGGTCGCTGATCGACCGAAAGCTCTCGCCAACCCGTTTCTCCAGCTTGTGAATGTAGTCCCGCCAATCCGGCTTGAAGATGTTCATCGCCTTGTCGGGACGGAAGGTCGGCCGCACCATGCCCGCGATAGGCGAATCCTGCAGCTTCTGGTGATGCTCCAGGCTGTCGATCGGATCGTCCGTCGACCCCATCACCTCTACCTTCATCCGCTTCAGCAACGCCTGAGGCCGCATGTCGTCTCGTTGCAGGATCGCCGCGCTGCGCTCCCAGATCATCGCCCCATTCTCGCCGTTGATCAACTCGTCGATCCCGAGAAGCCGCTTGAGGTCGAGGTGCACCCATTCGTAAGTTGGATTGCCCGCAAGCTCCTCCCATACGCGAGCCGCCGAAAGCCACTTCTCCCGATTGCTCGCGTCGCCCGTGATCAGCCGCTCCGGAACGCCCCGCTTGCGCAGCAGCTCCCATACATAATGATCCGTCGCCGCCTCGATCTGCCAGAGGTCTGTGTAGCACGCGTTCTCGGCGATCTCCTTGACGTCGGCATGGTTGTGCGCATCGATGATCGGCAGATCGGCTACCGCCGCGTAGAGGTCGCGGGCGGGCGCAGTGCTCAGCAGGTAGGTTTCCCCCAGAAAATCGCTCATTGGATCGGCTCCTTGCGTTTCATCGCGTTGATGGCCAGACTATCCCAAATCGGATGACGGCGCTTCTTGACAGTCGCATACTATAGATGCCTTCCGCCACCTTCACAGGCCCACTTGTTGCTGAATCACGGATACTCTTTCGCGACCCCCCTCAGGAATCGAAAAGCGGCAGGCTGTGCGTGTGGCGAAGCGCCGCCCGCTCATGCATCGGCGTCGGGACCGGGCGGTGCCAGATATCCAGCCCCGATTGCCGGTCGATCGTCCGGCGCAGGGCTTGCTGGAAGACCAGCGGCGTGGCGCAGATCACCGCCAGCGTTCGCGCCCGGGTCAGCCCCGTATAGAGGATCTCCTTGCAGAGCAGCCGATGGCCCGGCACCGGCGGCAGCGCCAGCAGCACATGATCGTACTCCGACCCCTGGCTCTTGTGGACCGTCGTCGCGAAGGCCAGCTCATTCGCCGGTAGCGCGTTCAAGGCATACACGTACCACCCGTCGCCGCGCGCAAAGAGCGCCCGGCAGACCGCGTCACGCCCACTCAGCACAATGCCCACGTCCCCATTGTACAGCCCCCGCTGATGATCGTTCCGCATGACCATGATCGGACAGCCGGCAAAGTAGTGACCTCGGCCATGGGGATCGAGCACCGGCCGCAGCAACGTTGCCAGGTGATTGCTGACGCCTGTCGCGCCGAAGGGACCATGGCGCACCAGCGTCAGCACACGCCCCGCCTGCAGCGCCCGGAAGAGCTGCGACAAAAGCTCGCCCGCCGGATCGGTTATCGGAATGAAAGAGATATCCAGCGCCACCTCCCGGCTCGCCAGCACCAGCTCGCGATAGGTTGGGCTCCCTGGCAGCGCTATGCCGCGACCATAGTGCCAGTGCGCCCACGTCGCCAGCAGCGCTTCCCAGCGCTTGCCGGCCTCCTCCCCAAGGTCGCGAAAATGACAGCCCGACATGGTGAAGAGGTTGTCGCTCAACGAATCCGGCTGTTCCAGGCGCGGGATCCGGTCGATCACCGTCAGCTGCTGCAAGTTGATCTGGCGCGCCACCTGCAGGATCTCGTCCTGAGACCGATAGGTGTGCCGCAGGATGACGATCCGATCCACCGTCGGCAGGGCGGAGTCCACCGGCGGCGGGGGCGCGCTTTCCGGCAGCAGCTCCGCCAGTTGCGCCAGACATGCAGGGCTGAAGTGCTGGTTCGCGTCGTGCGGAATCAGCTCCGCCAGCACCGCTCCCGCTTCAATTGACGGCAACTGATCCTTATCCCCCAGCAGCACCAGGCGTGTGCCCGGCGCCAGCGCCTCCAGCAACTGCGCCATGATGCTGACGTCGACCATCGAGACCTCATCGATGATGATCACCCGCGCCGTCAGCGGATTGCCGGCGTGGTGTCGAAACCGATTCTGGCTCGGCACGTAGCGCAGCAAGCGGTGCAGGGTTTCGCTGCTGACCAGGCTCACCTCCCGATCCGCTTCCACCAGCTCCCCTTCGATTGACTGAAGGCTCTTGGCGAGCGACTCGCTCAGCCGCTGCGCCGCCCGTCCCGTGGGGGCCGCCATCCGGATCTCCGATGCCGGAATGCCGCTCCGAATCAGCGTACGCAGCAAGGCCACCACGATCGACGTCTTTCCCGTCCCCGGACCACCGGAGATGATCACCATGTCCCGCAGCAGGGGCAGGGCGACCGCGCGCCGTTGCGCATCGTTGAACAGCATTGGCTTGCCATTCAGCATCACCGGCCGCTCCTCCAGCACCTCCCGCAGCGTCACCGCCAGTTCTGGAATCGGCGCCAGCGGCGCGGGCGGGCTGCCCAGCAGCGTGCGCAGACGCTCCTCCAGCCGTTGCTCGAAGAGACGGTACTTGTGGAAGTACAGGAAGCGCCGCTGATCGCTTTCATGCAGAACCAGAGGCATGTAGCTCTCGACGTCCGGTGCCACCAGCCTCTCCCACTCATTCCCGACAAGCCGCGCGATGATCTGCTCGGCAAGGCCTTCCGCCTTCTCCCCGGCAAAGCGCGCCAGCCGTTCACGCAGAAGACGCGGCTCGAGCGGCAGGCAGAGGCTCCCCTCGCCAAGCGCCGTGAACATCGCCAGCAGCATGGCATGGGCGGCGGCCCCGCTCGTCCGCGACAGCAGCAGCAGGTCGCGAAGCGTCAGGTAGTCCAGCAGGGTCAGCTCCAGCTCTTCGAGTGCGGAGCGGTGCAGCGCCGCCACCTCGCCGTCTCGCTCATCGAAGACACCCAGAGCGAGCAGCTGCCCATACACCGCCTTATGGTCCTTCATGACCCACCTCCAGAAACATGAAAGACCCCGCTGCTCGAATCCTTGCCATTCATCCCGCGCAGAAAGAGATAATAGATGCCGCCGAAGCGCGGCGCACCCTGCAGCCCTTCACGCCAGCGCTCCACCGCCACCTTGTACAACCTGTACTGCAGGTGATAGTTGGCATCGTTCATCGCCCGATCCAAGGCAACCCGATCATAGCCTTCAGCCAGAAGGTTCGACTTCCAGTCCAGGATGTACAACTGGTTACGCCAGCGGAAGAGCAGGTCGATGTACCCGTGAATGAAGCCGTCTTCTCCCAGCCGGACCTCGGGAATGGCCTCCGCATCGGTGATGGGACCCGGAAAATAGAACTCCAGCTCATGCAGCCGATCTGAGGGGGGCAGGTCACAGAGGCGCAGCCCATCCTGAAGCGGAGTCCGCAGGCTCCGCCAGACGATGGAGACAATCTCTTCACGGCATCGATCCGCCTCCGCGGCTTCCATCCTGGCGGTAAGCTGGTAGCGCTCGATGCACTGGTCCAGCAGCAGGCGCATGGCCGGCGAAGCAAGCAGGACGGCGGCGGAAGCGGCTGCCGCCACCTCCCCGTAATCCACCTTCTCCAGAAGGTCGTGCAGCAGCGATCCCGTGCGCGTGCCGGCCGGCAGCACCGAATTGCCACCCGGGATGGAATCCGGGTGGGCGATTTCATCCTCGATCCGCAGCGTGTGATCTTCGTAGGTGCGTTGCAGCGCGTCGGTCGCCCGCGCCAGCGCCCCTTCCGCCGCCCCGTGGAACTGATGCGTGTGGAGGCTGCTGAACGACTCCACCCGCAGCCGCCGCGACCACAGATCCGGTGGTTCCGGCGGGAGCAGAGGCTCCGGAAAGGCCGCCTCCGCCGCGGCCGCCGAGGTCGCCGCGCGTTCGTCCGCGGGAGGCAGATGCAGCGGTTGTTGCCACGAGACCGCCGGCGTCAGCGCTTCCTGATCCAGCGCCAGGCGGATGAACTCCCCCAAGGGACCGCAACGGCGTGCCGCTGACGCGGGAAACCACGGTACGTACAGCCGGTGCGAGGCGCGGGTGAAGGCCACATAGTAGAGCCGGCGCAACTCCGCCGCTTCCTCCTGCAGATGGTGAAGCTTGTTCTCGGCCTCCTTGTTCAAGTCGTAGACCAGGTGCTTCTGCTCGTCATGGAAGGTGTAATACTGGCAATGGGTCCCTTCGGTGAAGCCTCCCGCCAGAAAGACGATCGGGAACTCCAGCCCCTTGCTCGCGTGCATCGTCATGATCAGGACCTTGGGCCGCTCCGTCTCCAGCCGGTGGAGATCGCTGTCGTTTTCAGCGATAGCCGCCCGTTTGCGGAGCCGGCGCAGGTACTCCACAATGCCCCCGGTATCCAGGTTGCGCTCCTCCGCCCGCAACTGCAGCTCCTGCAGCAGGTGATGGTAATTGGCCACCCGCCGCTCGCCGTCGGGCTCCGCGATCTCCCGGCGGAGCAGACCTGTGTCGTGCAGCAGGTGTCGGCAGAGGCTCGGCCACTTCCGCTCGCTCGCCAGTTGCACCCACCGCTCCATGATCAGGCGCACCGGGTGCGACGCCGCCAGCTCTTCATAACCCGGCAGGTCGGCGGGTGCCACGCGAAACCAGCGGGTCAGCAGCGCTTTCCGAAAGGCCCCAGGATCGTCCGGCCGCGCGATCGCATCCAGCACATGGATCAGGTGCAGGCTCTCCGCACTCTGGTAAAGACCACTCTTCTTGTAATGCGAGGTCGGGATGCCTGCATCCGCCAGCACCCGCTCCGCCACCAGCGCTTCGCTGCTCTTGCGCACCAGCAGGCAGATGTCGTCCGCCTGAAGCTCTCGCAACTCCCCCTTCTCCTTGTCCGGCAACTGGATGATATGGGGCTGCGCCAGGAGCGCGCCGATCTCCGCCGCGGCAAAACGGGCAAAGCGCTCGCGATTTGCCTTCGCTGTCTGGTCATCCGCCAGCCGCACCCGCACCAGCGCCGCTCGACCCGTCTGATCGCTCGACTCGAGCCGCGGCACCAGCGGATTCGTCGCCGGCGCCTGTACCGGCTCGAAGCCGATTGCCGCCTTTGGCTCGAACCAGTAATCCGACGAGAAGACGGTGTTGCAGGCGTCGATCAGCGGCGCCCGGGCGCGATAGTTGATCGGCAGCGTGTAGTTGCCGGCATCACAGTCGTGGAGCAACTCGTCCCGGGCGCGCAGATAGGTATGAACATCCGCGCCGCGAAAGCCGTAGATAGCCTGCTTGGGATCGCCGATCAGCATGAGACGGTGCTCGTCGCTGCCGATGAAGAGCGTCCGGAAGATCTCCCACTGGATCGGATCCGTGTCCTGAAATTCGTCCACCAGCGCGTAGCGGTAGCGTCGCCGCAGGGTCGTCACCAGATTGCCCGCCTGCGGGTTGACCCTCTCGTCGAGCGCCTGCCGCACCAGCTCCAGCATGTCATTGTAACTGATGAAGCCCCGCTCGCTCTTGTAGCGGCACACTTCCTCGCGCAAGGCCTCGATCGTCTCGATCTTGAGCACTCCGCAGAGTGCATGAAGGTCGATCTCCCGATGCAATGCATCCAACCGCTCGATCAGGCGCTGCAGCCGCTTCAGCCCCGGCTGGTGCTCCGGTCGATCCTTGGCCGAGGTCAGCACGCTCTGCAGCCGCTCGAATCCCTCGCTGACAAACTTGTCGTTCTGGCTGCACGCATGGAGGCAGGCGGCATACGTAGCCAGCGTCGCCTCGCCCTTCTGATGAGCAAGGATCAGCTTGAGCGCCGGCACCAGGATGCGGTTGAGCACCGTATTGAGGCTGCGGCCGCTGACCGGCAAGCTCGTGTAGAGCTGATAGAATTCGCTACTCGACGGCGATTGCGGATCGACTGCGCCGACCACCTCCTGGATGGCATCCAGATGCCGGCGCAGTGTCTGGCTGGCGCTTTGTACGTTGATCTCATGGATGTCCGGCAGCAGACGGTCCCCGCACTGCGGCCGAAACTTCTGGCACAGGTTGGCAACATCCCGCTCCCAGCTGCTCTCGTCGAAACCCGCCCCTGGATAGTCGGTCAGCGCCAGGAGGTCCGGCAACTCCGCTCCATAGGTATGCGGCCACTGGCGCCGCATCACCTCATGCAGCATCCGCGTGTGAATCGGCCGGTCGTCCACGACCTCATGCTCGAACGACTCACTGTTCTCGAAAGCATATTGCGTGAGCAGGCGCTGGCAGAAGCCGTGGATTGTGTGGATCGACGCGTTGTCGAAGGAATCCAGTGCCTGCCGCAGATGCCCGTTCGTCGGCATGAGCTGAAGCTGCGCTTCGATCTTCGCCCGGATGCGCGCCTGCAGCTCTCCGGTCGCCTTCTCGGTGAAGGTCACCACCAGCAGTTGCTCGATCGGCAGCGCCTTCTCCACCAGGATCCGCACCACGAGGTTCTCGATCGTATACGTCTTGCCCGTACCCGCCGACGCCTCGATGACCGCGTGGCGATCCAGGTCGATCTCTTCCAGATTGGTCACGGACTTACTCATTTGTCGCCATAGATCGGGGTAAAGCGTTCACGGACAAGCTCCTGGGCATCATCGGGAACCTCCGCATCGAGCAGCGCCACCAGCTCCGGCGGCGTCCACCCGAAGCTCCCATCATCCGCCTCCAGGCAGAGCTTCGCGAGTTCGTCGGCGTACTCCTTCCGGCTCACGGTGCACTCCGGAAGGTAGGGCTTGCTGCTTGCCTGGTTGATGATCTCCAGGGGCAGCAGATCGAAGCGCCGCGGATCGAGCAGGTCGGTCAGGAGGCGCCGCAGGTAGGCCTCTGCCTGCTCCACGCTGCACCTGTAGGTGGTGGAGGTGATCCCCTTCCGGTGGGCGACGTGGATCGTGAACGCCTTTTCCGCCAACCAGTCTGCTCCGGCTTTCGGCGCAACCAACCTGGCAGCAAGACAGAAGAGGAAGGGCCCCAGCAGGCTCTTGTCTATCGCCTCGCGAGCCGGCTTGTTGGCGTCGTTGATCGTCAGCACATGATAGCTCTCGTCGCCGGCGTGGTGCCAGCAGAGGCGCTGCTCCCCGTGCAGTTCGACCTCATGCGTACAACCCGCGATCTCGATGTCGAAGCGTGCCGCCGGCAGCACCAGGTCGGGGGCATCTTCTCCGGCACAGGCGCCAAGCGCGATCAGTGGATAGCAGGTGGCCACCCGCCGATCTCCCGCAAACTGGTGAAGCGATGACTCTGCCGCGATATCCCCGCCACCTGCCAGACGGTCGCTCAGACGATCCGCCGCCTGTCGCCGGTCGTGCTCCGCGAAGGCACCATCCGGTGTCCGCCCGCGCCGCCGATAGGCATCGTAGCTCTGGTGCAGCAGGCGCAGGCCGATCTCGGCAATCCCCGCCGTCTCCCGTTGATTGTCCGCCATCGCCTGATAGAGCACATCGGTCACCAACTGCACGTTGCCCGGGAAGCGGGTATAAAAGGGCTCATCGCAGTCAACCAGAGGATCGCACTCGTCATCGTCGTAGAGGTTCAGATGCCGGCGCAGGGCCGCCTCCAGCGGATTGCGCAACAGCCGCGTCAGTTCCCCGATATGCACCTGGGGGCGCACCTGTCGCTCCACCATCGCCGGCGCCTTCAACTCCACCAGCGGGTCGGGCAGCAGCTCCACTGCCGCGGTGGGCGCCGAGCGGCTGCGCGCCACCTTGTCCGCCAGGCAGACCAGCCGCGCCTGCCGCGAGAAGTTCACCCAGGCGTCGCTGCTATCCACCGGACTCGGCAGCAGGTACTTCTCGCTGTGCGACTGCAGCGGCATGTGCAGCAGCTCGAAGCGACGCCCCGTCACCGCCTCTTTCACATAGCTGCACAACTGATTCACCACCGAGCATGGATGAAAGAGCTGATCCTTCGATACCTCCCGGTCGACATACATCAGGTACAGCTTGTGACGCGTCGACACCATCGTTTCCAGAAAGAGGTACCGGTTCTCCTCAGGCGTCGACACGTCCCCGATCCGCCGGTACCGCCGCCGAAGGTCGAGCGTCGACTGCTGCGCCATCCCCGGAAACTCCCCCTCGCCGAGGCCCAGAACATAGACGATCTTGAAAGGAATCGGTCGCATCGGCCGGAGCGACGAGATATTCACGCCGCCGCTGAGGTAGCTGCCATGGCGGCTGGGGATCGCCGTCAGCACGCCCCGTATCAGCTCCGCCACCAGCGCCAGATCCACCTCTTCCCGCCGCGGGCCCCCCTGCAACTCGCGCAATGCCGCAAATTCGTCGAGCTGCATGAGCCCTTCCTGAAGCGCCGACTGGATCTGCCGTTCGGCCGGCAACTCCGCCGGCGGTTGCAGGTGACTTGTCAGGATGGCCTGCAGCCGCTCGCGCCATTCCTCTGCCGGAAGCCGTGCCTTCGTCAAGCCGCGCAAGCCCGCAAAAAGGGTTTCGAGGACGCTGCAGAAGGTGCCCAGCGTCTCCGTGTCGCGGCTCTCCAGATCCGCATAGGGAATGTAATGCTGATAGTCCGGGGTGGGTCCCATGCTCTTGCGCGGTGGCGGTTCCATGATGCGGCCGAGCCTCAGTCGGATCAGGGCCTGCTGCCATGTATACAACACCGAATCCCCGTAGCCGCGCGCCTTCTTGTCTGCCGCATCGAGGCTGTGAAAGACATTGAGTGCATCCACCCACTTCACCCAGACCAGCGCCTCCTGCCGCGTCAGCCGCGCCGCCGCCAGAAAGCAGGGGTTGAGCACCAGCTCGAAAACCTCCCGGCGCGTAAACGAGCCTGCCGCAAGCTCCAGCAAGGCCAGTACCGAACGTCCGTAGACACTTTCATCCGCCGCGTTCGCATCGCTAAGGTTGAATGGAATCGGATGCTCCGCCGCGCTGAATACCGAATCGATCACCGGACGGTAGCTGGTCATGTTCGGCACCAGCACCGCGATCTCCGTCAGCAGCAAATCCGGATCCTCCCGCATGTTGCCGAGGATACTGTGGTAGACCGTCTCGACCTCCCGGAAGATGCCGGGTGCGCCGATGACCTGCAGGCTCGTATCCTGTGGCGGCGGCGGATCCGGACGCTCCGAACTTCGTCGCAGAACCTGGTATTGCACCCACTCCAGCACGGTCGGTTCTGGCGAGGGAACCGGCGAGGTGGCCAGCCAGAAGGACTCGAAGGGCGTATGTCCGCTGCTCCGCTCCTCCAGCTCGCTCAACAGCCGCTGATTCTCCCGGCCAGGCTTGCCCCACCATTTCAGGATCGGATTCTCCAGAGGATCCGCCTCCAGCTCCAGCCCCTCCGCCGTCTCGATGATCTCCGCCGACCCGATCCGTTGACGGCGTAGCCAGCGATCCTCATGGTCGCTGGTCACGTCCTCCCAGAACTCCGCACACACATTCATCTGGTAGATGTGCAGGGTGTGGCTCGCCGAAAGGCGCAGGAGCAGGTCGCGATGAAAGGGCGAAATCTGTGACAGGCCGAAGAAGTGAAGCGGCCGCGGCTCTCTGGTTCTCGTCCGCTGCTGCCGCCCAAGGGTCAGTTCCGCCAGCTCGGGCAGCGTCACCGGGCGTCGCCCCTGCTTCGCCGCCCACCGGTCCCGCAAGCCATCCGGCCCAAGGACCTCCAGGTAAAGCGACCGCTGGCAAGCCTCCATCTCCACATTTGCCGCATGGCTTCGGGCGGCATCCCGCGACAGCTCTCCCCGTCGCCAGGCTTCGATCATCTCCTGGCGCTGATACGCGTATTCGAGAAAGTACATGGCCAGCCGCCCCGCCAGTTGCCAGGCTCGCCGCACGGTGTCCGGCCGCGTCTGCCCCTCGCTGGTCAGCAGATAACTACGCAAAGGGGCCAGCCCGGGGTGCTCAGGATCCTCCTGCAGCAGCCGACTCGCCAGCAGCAGATGCAGCCGCTGCTGGGTCAGCAACTCTACCTGTGACGAGATGCTCCCCTCCAACGAACAGAGTACCTCCCAAAGCCCCTTCTCCAGGAAGGGAAACTCCAGATTGATCGCGACGCCCGCTCCTTCCGCCAACCGCAACTGAAGCCACTTCTTCAGATTCGGGTTGGGCACGATGATCGACGAGGCCACAAACGGGTCGCGCTGCCGGCGCTCCTCCCGAAGCTCCTCCGCCAGCCGCTCCGCCAGGCTCCCCAGATTATTCGAAAAATAGAGTCGAATGGCCATTGATCCCTCAGCTTCCACCACGATTCGCTTGCCGTGCGGGATCACTGTACCCCCTCCCCGCAAAATACGCCACCGGCTCTGCCCTTCTCTTTCTCCAGACCGGGTGTACCGTATAGCTCTTTTCCCCCTGAACCCAGCAGATCGAGAATCCCCACATGAATGGAAAGCAAACGACCGCGCCCCTCATCTCCGGACGTGGCCTGACGCTTCATATCGGCAACCAGATCGTCCTCAACGAAGTCGACATCACCGTCCATGAACGGGAACGCATCGGGCTGATCGGTCGCAACGGTTCCGGCAAGTCCTCGCTTCTCAAGGTCCTGGCCGGCGTCATGGCTCCCAATGGCGGCGAAATCAGCCGGAGCGGCGGTCTGGCGATCGGCCACCTGCCCCAGGAGTTCGAACTGGATGACAGCGCCACCGTCGAGGCCAACATCCGCGCCGGCGCCAGCCATCTCGAAGCGATGCTCCATGAGTATGAGGCGCCAGGTACCTCCCATGCGCGCATGAGTGCGATCGAACACGCCCTCAGTGTTGCCGATGGCTGGAACCTGCAGGTGCGCATCGAAGCACTCGCCGAACGCCTCGCCGTGCCCGATCTCGATCGCTCCGTCCGCACCCTCTCCGGTGGTGAACGGCGACGCGTCGCCCTTTGTCGCGCCCTGCTCGGCACTCCCGATCTTCTCCTCCTCGACGAACCGACCAATCATCTTGATATTGCGGCCATCGAATGGCTCGAAGGCGAACTGCTGCGCTATCCCGGCAGCATTCTCATGGTCACCCATGATCGCTACTTCCTCGACCGCGTCTGTCAGCGCATGCTCGAACTGAGCCAGGGCGCCATCTATTCGCATGAGGGCAACTACACCGATTACATGGAAAACAAGGCCGCCAGGCTCGCCAGCGCCGCCCAGTCCGAACATCGCCGGCAGAGCTTTCTCCGCCGGGAACTGCAATGGGTCCTGCGCGGACCCAAGGCGCGCACCACCAAGGACCAGGGCCGCCTCCAGCGATTCGCCGCCGCCAACGACAAGGCCGCACCCGAACTCGAAGAGGATGTCGACCTCATCATCCCCCCGCCTGGAAGGCTCAGCGACAAAATCCTCAACCTCCATGGCGTTTCCATCGCCCTCGCCGGCAAGAGCCTCTTCTCCGGGCTCGATCTCGAGATCCAGGCCGGCGACCGCATCGGCATTGTCGGCCCCAACGGCGTCGGCAAGACCACCCTCATGCGTCTCATTATCGGCGAGCTTCAGCCCTCCGCCGGCCGGATCGAGCGTGGCGAGCAGACCCGCTTCAACTACATCGACCAGGGACGCCTGCGCCTCGACGATACGAAGACCGTCTTCGAGGAAGTGGGCGAGGGCAAGGACTTCGTCATGCTCGGCGCCCAGCGAGTCTCACTCTGGACTTACCTCAGCCGTTTCCTCTTCACCGACGAGCGTATCCGCACCCAGGTTGGCCGTCTCAGCGGTGGCGAACGCAATCGCCTCCTCCTCGCCAAGATCCTCAAGTATGGCGGCAACTTTCTGCTGCTTGACGAGCCCACCAACGACCTTGATCTCGAAACCCTTCGCGTCCTCGAAGAAGGACTCTCCAGCTTTGGCGGATGCGTGCTCGTGGTCAGCCATGACCGTTACTTCCTCAACCGTGTCTGCACCGGCATTCTCGGGTTCAGCGGCAAGGGTGATGTTGTCTATCAGGAAGGAGACTACGACTACTACATCGAGCACCATGGTCTGCCCAACGAGGCACCGCCTCGCGAGCTGGCCCCCGCGCCTTCCCTTCCCAAGCCGAAGCCTGCCCCTGCCGCCCGAAAGCTCTCCTGGAAAGAGGAACGCGAACTGGAGACCCTTGAAGCAGAGATCGCCAAGCTCGACGCGGAGATTGCCGACATCGAGGCCACCTTCGCTACGCCGAACTTCTACGAACGCCATCGCGACCGCGTCGCGGATCTCACCGCCCGGCTGGCCGCCGCCAAAGCCCGTCACGACACCTGCTTCAGCCGCTGGGCCGAACTCGAGGAAAAACGCGGCTCCTGACCCGTCACTCCTCCCCCCTCAACTGCCGCAACATCACCCGGTCGGCTGGGCGGAAAAGAAGATCGAAGAGGTCACTGATGTACTGGTCGCGCAGCAACTGATCGTGGTCCAGATACCCCAGCTGGGCCGAGGGGTGAACGTGCTCTTCTCTGGCGGAGTTTACGACGTACGGTTGCAGGAGGCTTGTTCGCCTTCGATTCTGGTGAAGTACCTATCTCTTGCTTCGGGATCGGTCAGGCTCGTGTAATCGAATGAGCCACATTCTGAGCATGTGGTCCATTTCGCCGGTTTCCGTCCGGAGAAAAGAGCCTTGATCCCGTCGACAAACGAACGTTGCTTCCAGACCGCTCTTCCCACGTGGCCGCATGCTGAGCACTCAATGAAGTTGAGGAAGTCTTCTGGCAAATCCAGAGCCGCAGCTCTGTGGTAAAGCTCCCATTCTTGCTCGAAGAGTGCATCAAGATCCTCCAGCAGTTCGGGAGGGTAGAAAGACCCCTCATAGCCCGAGCCTTTCAGGGAAAGGCCTTCTTGAATGTAGGGCCAGATTGCCAGAAGTGGGTCTGAGTATTCAGATTGCTGATACAGTGCCTCCATCATGCCAAGAGCTGCATTGGCATCCAGCTCCCCTTGTTCGTATCCCTGCCGTATGTAAACAGCTGCGTCACGGGGGACCTTTGGCTCAGCAGGGACTTCGACGCCCAACTCCTCGCAGCTCAATTTGAAATAGTGCTCTACTTCGTCGCGATCAAGCTCTACGTTGAGCCCGGCCAGAATGCACAAGGACTGGCCATCATCTCCTTCACAAAGACGATCTACTGCCCAAGAGACATAGTCCTCCGGGACTGCAAATCCCAAACTTCGGTTGAGTAGTAGTGTGTTTGTGGTCATCTCTGGTAGGGAACTTGCCATTCAGCCCCGGCGAACTTTTGCCGACTGACGTAACCGTTGTATCAAAAGTAGCCATGCGACGAAGCACTGCAAGCTGATTTGTCGAGATCTTCCGGGGCGAGGCCGGGAATCGTTGCGGCAAGAGCTACCTCTATACTGGAATACCGGTGTTATGGTAACTGGGGTATAACTCGGGTGATTCAATATGCGCGGCTATGGCGAGCGACAGGAGCAGGTTCTCGAAGCATACGCCAGCTTCCTGCGGGAGAAGGCGTTGGCGCTCGCGAAGCACCAGCCGTACCTGATGCGCTGGGGGTGAAGGACTTTCTGTTCTTTGCCAAGGAGCACGGCGGGTACACCTTCGTTCAGACGCTGGACCTGTTCCTGGCCAAGGTCCGAGGGCGCCATTCGCATCTACCGCTACCAGTTCCGTGGCGCGAAGGACGATGGCGAGGGTGGCAGCCCGGCTGCCGGCCTGAACGATGAGGCGCCGATTCTCGTCCACGAGGTCATCCGGCTCCTCGGATTCAGGGTGTATAGGCTGCGCTGGCATCTACTGAATGTGAGAGGAAGTTGAGAGACACTGTATCAAACTCGATGAATGGATGCTTGACGATCGAAAAAGCACCGGCTGTGACTCGTCCGTGGCAACTGTCCATGAGGGTGCAACTCTGCTGTTCGCAAGGAGTTGCGGGAACTGCCGGCATGGCCGGAAGAGCGGTGTGCTGGGAGTCTGGAAGGGAGGCAGAAAAAAAGCATGGTTTCAGCGAACAGCTGTCAGGAGTTGGGGTCGAAGCAGATAACCAGCATTTTGCATGAGCTACGAGTACTACGCCTAGAGGAGTAAGGTGCATGCCGACACAGTCGGAGACGGAACGGCGAACGCTACCGCCCCACAATCGCCTGACGCGGTTGCGCCTGGGGCACGCAGGCTGGATGGCGCAGACGGAATTGTCCTGCGGAACACTTGGGGAGGTGGTGAAAGCCGAGGGGCCGCTCAAGCTCGGCGATGCACTGGCGGTTTTCTATCAGGTTGCCGGCATGGCGGTTTACCTCCATGACCATGGCGTGCTGCATGGAAACCTGCAGCCGGAGCTCATCTTCCGCGGCGGCGCCCAGCATTGTCATCTCGGTGTTCCAGATGAAGAGATGAGCACGGGCGATCGTGAATTCCTCGCACGCCAGAACAGAACATGGCGCGCGTTTGCCGCCCCGGAGATTGCGCAGGGCACGGTTCCCGACAGTCGATGCGATGTCTACAGCCTCGGCGTGCTGCTGCACTGGCTGTTGATCGGCAAAGTACCAAGCGGGGGCCCCAGCAGACGTCTTCCCGTTGCCATCGCTTCGCTCATTCAGCGCGCGATAGAACGCGATCCCGACAAGCGAAGCCAGACCATATCGTCTCTGGTGGATGGGCTTCAGGCCATCGACCGGGAGGACCTCCTGCGCTACGAAAGCGAATTGCAGTTGGCGGTCAGCGCGGCGGGCTTCGATCCTCGCCTGCTCTGGTCGCGTCATCCGCGCAAGGTGCTGGCCAGCATCGGAATCATCGCTCTGGTTATCGCCGGCAGCGCCTGGGGGTACCGCAAGTTTGAGGCGAGCCAGGCGGCGCGCTATGCCGCGGTCGAACAGGAGACTCGACAGCAGGCCAGAGACAACAGCCTGCGACGCCGCCACGATCGGGCCGCGGTCGTCTTCGAGAATGGCCAGTATCGGGATGCCATCGAGCTGTACGAAGGTCTTGTGCGTGAGAATCTCGGCTCTGGGCGCCGCGAAGTGGCCCTGGCGCAGATTGCAAGGAGCCATGGCGCTCTGGAAGATTATGGCGCCGAGTATGCGGCCTGGTTGCGCTTGCTGCGCGAATTCCCCGACTCTTCCGCCGGCGGCGAAGCCAACGATCGGCTCGTCCGCATCGCGGCGCTCGCGCTCAAACGCTATGGTCATCTTACGGACGTGACGACAAAGCAGGATATCATCGAGGATGGCCTGGCCAATGACTGGACGGGCATCGAGCCTCTCATCGTCGATCCGGTAGGGGACAATGCTCGTGGCGGGCCCGCCAGCGACCTTACCGCCTTGTATGTCGCGGTAAAAGGTGAGAAGATCTACTTCCGGTTCGATTTCGCCGCTCCTCCCAACGAAGGGGATCAGTATTGCGTGGCGATCGACCTCAATGCTTTTGCCTATGACGACTCGACAGAGGAGTGGGATTACCAGATTGGCGTAGCCCGTGGGATCGCGCCATGGATCTGGGATCTGCGCGGCAGCCGCAGTTACGAGAACACCACGTCGATCAAGCTCCAGGGCGTTACCTTCGCGCAGGCCCAGTGCGTGGAATTCTCCCTGCCGCTGGCGGCCATCGGTTCGCCCACCAGCATTGGCGTTCGCGCCTTCACCAACTACGCGGGAATGCGGCAGGCCAATGATGTGGTCCGGCGCAAGATGCTGATCAAATGGGAGCGTGAGAAGCCCGAGCTGATGATGATCGATCCGGAGCAGAAGGTCGGCAAGAATCGTTGAGTCCAGCGCCGGTTTGTCCGCGCGTGGCATCGTGGGGGGTAGTCTTTAACCGAAGAGGGAAGGTCAGGCATGGAACTAACGGAGCTGCAGTCAGCGATAAGCAAGCTCGTTGACAATATCGAACGGGTCATCGTCGGCAAGCATGATGTCGTGGAAATGCTGGCGCTGGGGCTGCTCAGCGGCGGCCATGTTCTGATCGAAGACGTGCCGGGTACTGGCAAGACGATGCTGGCGCGAAGCCTGGCAAAATCCGTCTCGGCCAAGTACAAGCGCATTCAGTTCACCCCGGACCTGCTTCCGGCGGATGTGACTGGAGCAACGATCTTCAATATGAAGTCGCAGCAGTTCGAGTTTCGCCAAGGGCCCGTCTTCACCAACATTCTCCTGGCCGACGAAATCAACCGCGGTACGCCCCGTACGCAGTCGAGCCTGCTCGAATGCATGGAAGAGTACAAGGTCACGGCTGACGGGGTCACCTACAGCCTTGACTTGCCCTTCTTCGTTATCGCCACGCAGAATCCGGTCGAGCATTACGGCACCTATCCCCTTCCGGAAGCCCAACTCGACCGCTTTGCCATGCGCCTGCGTCTCGGCTATCCGACTCTCCAGGAAGAAAACCAGATTGTCCATTCCCGCATCATGTCGGAGCCGGTCGAAGAGCTTGGCGAAGTGATGGATCTGGAGATGGTCCTGACTATCCGCAAAGCGATCCGCGAAGTCTATGTGGACGACAAGGTGCGCGACTACGCGATCCGCGTCTGCAGCGGTACCCGTAAACATGCGGACATTCGCCTTGGGGCCAGCCCGCGCGCATCGATCGTGCTGGTGCGCATCGCTCAGGGCATCGCGGCCGTTCAGGGGCGAAACTACGTGATTCCTCAGGATGTGAAGCATGCCGCCGTCCCAGTTCTGGCGCACCGAGTCGTCGCCAATCCCTACACCGGCACCGAGACCGTCTCCACTGAAGAGGTGGTGCGCGAAGTGGTGAACCAGATTCCCGTTCCGGCAGTCAGTCGTCACAGCTGATGGCCAACTACCGGCAGCTTCCATGATTACAAAACGCGGCCTCATTCTTCTTATCCTCGCCATCGTCAGCTATGTGGCGGTACTGATCGTCGATATTCCGGCCTTCATGGAAGTGACCGGCATCTTCGGCACGTTGCTTGTCGCCTGTTTTCTGTATACGTGGGTGACCAGCCTTGGTCTGGGCGCCACCCTCCGCGGCCCGCGCCAGGGGGTGTTGGGGGAGGATGCGACCCTTCGCCTGACGGTTTACAACCGGTGGCTTCTACCGCGCTTCGGCCTCCTGTGGCGGGTACACTTTCCGCCAGGCGGCCAGGACGGAACCTTTGTCTGGACGTGGGTCGATCGGCTCGGGACTTTTGGCGAGAGAGAGGTCTGTCTGGAGGCAACCTGCCGCCAGCGGGGACGGCATGAGGTTGGGCCGGTGGTGCTGGTCTATTCCGATCCTCTGGGCCTTTTCTCGCTTGAGCGGCGCTTCAAGTCGAGCTTTCAGATCGAAGTGTTACCCGCTTTTTGTGAGCTGGACGCCTTTCCCTTCATCGAATCGGGCGCCGGTTTCCGCGACCCCGAAAAGACCATGCCGACGCCCGGCTTCTCCAACGACTTCTACGCGATCCGCCCCTATGAGCATGGCGACAGCCCGCGCTGGATTCACTGGCTCAGCACCGTCCGCATGCAGCAGCTCATGACCCGTCAGTTCCAGGCCCCCATTCAGCGGCGGGTCCTGCTGGTCATGGACTGCAGCCGGCCCCCTCTGCCGATGCTGGGCTCGCCCGCCGCCTTCGAGCTGGCGGTCAGTGCCGCCGCTTCCATTGTCCGCTTTGCCGCCCAGACCGAGCACGAGGTGGGGCTCCTCACCTTGAGCAGGAAGCCGCTGACCATCATGCCGGCATCCGGCATGGACAATGTCCGCCAGATGATCTCGGTGTTGGCGGGCGTGCAGCAGGAAGGGCGCCGCGGCCGGCCTGAGCTGGGGCACATTCTGGTGACCGGCATCCAATCGCTTATCGTGGTGACGGCGACACCCACGGAAGGCTTCGTACAGGCCATGCAGGCCCTGCGTGGCGAGGGCATTAATCTGAGCGTGGTGATCGCCGCGCCCCAGGCGGATGGTGCCCGCCCTGGAAAGCGTCATCCGGTGCAACTGCTGGCTCGGCACGGTCTGGCCGTATGTCATGCGAGAAACATGGCCCGCCTGAAACAAGATCTGGAGCATCCCGTATCCATCCCGACAGCGATGCTGCCCGACTGGAAAGCCAGTCGTTCCCTGCGCAAGGTGTTATGATGGCGAAGAAGATGGCAAAACCCACCCTCGAACAGCGTGCGGCCACTTTGGCGCGCCTCCCCAGCAGCCCCTCCTGGCTGTTGCACATCACGACCTTTCTGCTCTCCGGCGTCGTGATGAAGCGGAGCGTCGAGCTACTGATGCACGAGCAAATGGCCTGGTTCCTGGTGGCCGCGCTGGCTTTCGGTGGCCTGCTGAGTCTGGTGCTCCGGCGCCATGCAAGCTGGTTGCAGATGGCGGCTGCCATAGCCGCGGTGGCCGCCCTGGCGGGCGCTGTCTACTTGAAACTTCGCCTGGAATTGCCCCTGATCAACGCTCTCGAGTGGATGGTTGTGGGGCTGCTGCTTGCACAGGGAATGGGGGCGTGTCGCCTGCGCCACTACGCCCTCATGCAACTGGCATCCTTCGCGCTGGTTATTGCCATCATACGGCACCTGGGGGCACTGCCGCTCGACATGCTGGTTCCCCTGATCCTCCTCGGCGTTACCTCCGCGTGCCTGTTGCAGGGCAGCGCTCCCGCCGAAGTGGAGAGACGGCGCGCCACCAGATCGACCATACCCTGGGCCGCCCTGGCGCTTCGCATTTCCATCTTTGCCGCAATTGCCTGGTTCGGCAGCCGCGTCGTCGCCCGCCATATTCCCACCCTGCGCGAAGAAACGACGGACAGCCAGACGCAGATGTGGGTCACCTACGTGCGGGCCAACCTGGGGCTGGAGGTGGAGTCGCGGGTGCCGTCGCGCATCGAGCCGGAGCGGCAACTGCGGGAGATGGCCATGCTGGCCCGCAATACCGAACCTGCCATGCTCGATCTGACCCAGAGCTATCCGCGCGAGATCTCGCGGCGCCTGCTCTACATCCTCGACACACGGCGCCATGTCTATCTGCGCACGACCGTTCTTGACCACTATTCCGGCCTGGCCTGGGCGCCATCGATGAAGCTCGATCTGGAGCCTTTGGCGGCCGGCAGCCGTATACCGCCGCAGCTTTCGCTTCCCGAGCGCCTGCCGACGATGCGGTCGAGCTTCGACCCCAGCGCGCTCTGCAAGATCTGGCCGCAGACCGGCTTGGGTTACGAACTGGCCATTCCAGTCACCGGCCGTACTCTGCTGCGGGGCAATCTGGAGCGGGTCTATCGGGATCCGCTCAATAACCTCTATTCGAACGACCCGATCCGGCGCGGCTTGCACTATGAGGTGCTTCTGGGAACGCCAAACCTGGCGGAGGTCCGCGAGGTTCGGATCGGCGATGACGAGGTGCAACTCGCCGAGCAATACCTGCAGTTGCCGAGCGTCTCCCCGAAGTTGATCACCCACTGTCAGGCAGCACTCGATGGCGAACTTCGCCGTCTGGCCGCGGTGCAGAAGCTGGTCAATATGGTGAAGCATGAAAAAACGTATACGCGCAACCCCATTACCCTGCCGGGCAATGTGGCGGAAGCCACGGAGTTTTTTCTCTTCGAGATGCAGAAGGGCTCCTGCGTTCAGTACGCCAGTTCGCTGGCGGTCGCCTGTCGCATCGTAGGGATTCCGGCGCGCGTGGCGCTGGGCTACCTCCCCAGCTACCAGCGCACCAGCAGCATGCTCCTGCAGGTGCGTGAGCGCGACGCACACGCATGGACCCAGGTTTGGTTCCCCAACTTCGGTTGGGTCGACTTCGATGCGACCCCAGGCGGCATCGACCTGGAGGCCCTGCCCGCTCCTGATCAAATGCATCATGAACAGATGACCCTCCGCGAGACCGCCGGCCAACTCCAGGCAACGTGGCAGGCGCTTCTGCTGTGGACCACCTCCACCTGGAGCAGGAGCTGGAGCTGGTTGATGGCGCACAAGGTGTGGCCTCTCCTGGCCTTGACGATCCTTGTCCTGACGATCGCCGTCGCGACCCTTGGCGGCATGGTGGCGGAGCGTGTGCGCTGGTGGCTGCGGTGGCGCCGGGCTGACCGCCACGCGCCGCGTGACGCGGCACTTCTGCGCTACGAATGCATGCTCGAACACCTGCGACGTTTCGGCTTTCGATGTGATAACGTGCACACTCCCGATGAGCTCGTGCAGCGTGCCGCGGAGACACGCTATCCGTGGGCCGAACAATTCGCCGAGCTGACGACCATGGTGCAGCGTCTTGCCTTCGGCGCCGGCGAAACCGCCCCCGAAGAGCTTGCCGAGCTGCGCCGTCGTATAGAAGAGTTGCAGGGCAACTTGCGCCCACCGCCCAAGAGCACATCGGCGAGTGCCGGTTGACGGCGCCTCGATGCGGTGATATGTGTGACCTTTTGCATTCCTTCCAGACGAACGCTGCCTCATGAACGTGGTCAATACGCTCGCACCGATTTTCCTGATCGTCATGATCGGGCTCCTGTTGCGCCGAACCGGCTTTTTCAGCGCTGAAGCCTTTCGGCAGACCAATCGGCTTGTCTACTGGGTCGGACTACCGGCTCTGCTGCTGGTGAAAACCGCGCAGCCCATCGAGTCTGCCGGCACGGCCATTCGCATCTTTCTGGTGCTACTTGGCGGAATGATCGCCTGCACGATTGCCGGGTATCTGATCGGCCTCCTGCTGCGGATGCCAGGAAAGGCGCTTGGGGCTTTTGTGCAGGGTGGGTACCGCGGGAATCTCGCCTATGTGGGCCTGCCCGTCGTCCTCTTCGCTCTTGAAGGTGCGAGCGGCCAGGCGACCGCGGCCCACGAGAGCCTGGCGATCATCGCCATCGCCCCGCTCATCCCGATCTACAATGCCGTTGGCGTCGTGGTGCTGCTGCTCGGCCATGACGATGCGGCGGACATGCACTGGTGGGTGCGACTGCGCAAGTTGCTGGTCAACGTGGCCACCAATCCACTGGTTCTCGCCTGTGTGGGGGGGCTCCTGCTGGCGACGCTGGGCTGGCGACTGCCACTCTCCATCGACCGCACCCTCGTCTCCGTCGGCAACACCTCGCTCGCGCTCTCCCTTCTCGGCATCGGCGGCATGCTCACCTTTGGGGGGATGCACCGACAGGCGTTGCGCTCTATAATCGCGGCCTCGATCAAGGTGGGGCTTGCTCCCCTGGCCGGCTTCTTTATCGGGCGAGCCATCGGCCTCGATCCCCCCTCTCTGCTGGTGGCCATGCTCTTCCTCGCCACGCCCACCGCGGTCGCTTCCTACATCATGGCCGAGCAGATGGGCAGTGACGGCGAGCTGGCGGGCAGCATCGTGATGACCTCCACCGTGCTGGCCCTTCCCGCTCTGGTGATCATCCTCGTCATGACCTGAACACCGGCACTACCATGATTCATCTGATCATCGTATCCTTCATCTGGGCCTTCAGCTTTGGCTTGATCAAGCAGCAGTTGGTCGGCTTGGACAGCAGCTTCGTGGCGGCGGCACGGCTGGGCCTTTCCTTACTGGTCTTCCTGCCATTCCTGAGGCTGGGGCGCATTCCCTGGCCGTTGCGCCGCCGCCTGATGCTCATCGGTGCCATCCAGTATGGGCTCATGTATGTGACGTATATCTACGCGTTCACGTGGCTGGCCAGCTATCACGTGGCCCTCTTCACCATCTTCACCCCCCTTTACGTGACCCTGCTGCATGACCTGCGCCGCCGCCGCTTTCACCCGTTCTCGCTGGGTACCGCGCTTCTGGCGGTAGCCGGCACCGCCATTATTCTCTTTCATGGCCTGGCGGACAGCGGCCTCCTGCTCGGTTTCCTCCTCATGCAGCTCTCCAATGGCTGTTTTGCCTATGGACAGATCGCCTATCGCGAGACGATGGCGGATGCCGGCGACCTGCGCGACCATCAGGTCTTTGCGCTCCTCTATGTCGGCGCCTTTGCCGTGGCCGGCAGCATGGCGGTGGTGACCACACCGTGGAGCAGCCTCAGCCTCGACACCTCGCAGCTGCTGGCGCTCCTTTATCTGGGCGTCCTGGCCTCGGGCATCTGCTTTTTTCTTTGGAACCACGGAGCCCGGCAGACCACTCCGGGAGCCCTCGCCATCGCCAATAACCTGAAGATTCCCCTTGCGGTCGCCTGTTCACTGTTTATCTTTGGCGAGGATGCCAACCTGCCGCGGCTGCTCCTCGGTGGCGCGATCATCGCGGCATCGCTGATCCTCCACGAACGGCATGTGCGTTGCGCCTCGGCATTGCCCGAGGCGACCGTGGGTGCAGCCAAGCCAGATTGACCAACCGGAAAGGAAGCCATGGGCAAGAGTGCATCTGTTTACTGTTCGTCGAGCCAGGCCGTGGCGCCTCACTTCCTGGAGCTGTCGCAGCGCCTTGGTTCGCTGCTGGCGCAAGGCGGCTATCGCCTGGTCTACGGGGGCGCCAATATCGGCTGCATGGGCGCGCTGGCGGCTGCCGTTCATGCCGCGGGCGGTGAAGTGACGGGTGTCATTCCCGAGTATCTCGCCGGCAAGGGACTCGATTACGCCGAAGCCGACGAACTGATCGTCACCCGCACCATGGGTGAGCGTAAAGCGCTCATGGAGGAGTTGGGCGATCTCTACATCGTGCTGCCGGGCGGCTTCGGCACCCTCGAAGAGCTGATCGAGGTCATCACCCTGAAGCAACTGCACTACCACCGCAAGCCGATCGTGCTGGTCAACTACAAGGGCTTCTACGATCCGCTGCTGGAGGTCTTCCAGCACTTTGTGACCGGTCGCTTTGCCCGGGCAGAGTCCCTCGCCCTCTACCATGTGGTGAACGATGTCGATGAGGTGCTACCCTGTCTCGAAAGCTATAGTTACGAGCCGCCGGACGACAAGTGGATCTGAACGGAGCGGTTTGACAGACGACCTCTTTTTCCATTAAGGTTCCTCTATGCGTACTATCGTTTATCTCAACAACATGGGCACTCCCTGCTTCAATTTCGGGCCGCTTCAGGTGGAGCGGCTCAAGCGGGCCATGCCGGAACTCGACATCACGATCTGCCGCGACGAAGCAGACTTGCTGCACTTTCTTCCAGAGGCACGGATCGTCATCGTCTGGCGATTCGAGCAGGCGTGGTTCGACCTGGCGCCGCGGCTGCGGTGGCTGATCACTCCCGCCGCGGGAAGGGATTATTTTGCGGTTTCGCCACCACCCCATGTCCGGCAGTTCTATGGGAGCTTTCACGGAAAGCTGATGGGGGAGACGGCGGTTGGCATGCTACTTGGCGCCAGTCGCGGGATTATTCTCGCGATGCAGGCGAAGGGGTGCGATCCATGGCCCTCCGCGCTGCTGTCAAGCTCCATGCGTCTGTTACGCGATTCCCATGTTGTCATCCTGGGCTTCGGTAACATCGGGCGCTGGATCGGCCGCCTGGCCAAGCCTTTCGGACCTCGCCTTACCGGCATCAACCGGCATGGCGGGGAACGGCCCGACTACTTCAATTCCCAAGACCGCCTCGCCACAATGGCCGAATTGGACGCGATCCTGCCGGACACGGATCACCTTGTGGTCTGCCTGCCGAGCGGCAGCGCCACCGACCTTCTTCTCGACCGCCGGCGCTTCAGCCTGCTGCCCTCCTACGCCTGGGTGCACAACCTCGGGCGCGGCAACTGCATTGACGAGGCAGCCCTTGTCGACGCCCTGCGGCAAGGCACTCTGGGAGGCGCCTGCCTCGATGTCTTCCAGAAGGAACCCCTGCCCATGGATTCGCCGTTGCGCCAGGCGCCCAATCTGCTGATCATGCCCCATGCCTCCGCCTATGGTCCAGAGTACATGGATACCTTCGTTGATGAAATCGTTGCCCGGCTGCAGGACGCCTGACCCTGACAAATCTGGCCCGGTGCTTGTATTGGAGAATACTTTACATAATTTTAAGGAAATGCGCATCGCCGCGTATCACACTAATCGAATCAGGCAAGGAGCAAGCGCAAGATGGCAGAGAATCGTGGCGTGGTTTATCTGGAGCCCGGTAAAGTGGAAGTCCAATCCATCGACTTTCCGAAGCTGGCACTGGGCAATCGCCGATGTGAACACGGAGTAATCCTCAAGGTTGTCTCCACCAACATCTGCGGCAGCGATCAACACATGGTTCGCGGTCGTACCACCGCTCCGGCAGGGCTGGTGCTGGGGCATGAAATCACCGGCGAGGTGATCGAAGCCGGCAGCGATGTGGAGTACATATCGGTCGGCGACATCGTCTCCGTCCCCTTCAATATTGCCTGCGGCCGTTGCCGCAACTGCAAGGAAGGCAAGACGGGGATCTGCCTGAACGTCAATCCGGCTCGCCCGGGCGCCGCCTATGGCTACGTCGACATGGGTGGCTGGGTGGGCGGCCAATCGGAATACGTGATGGTCCCCTATGCGGACTTCAATCTCCTCAAGTTTCCGGATCGGGATCACGCGTTGGCGAAGATCAAGGACCTGACCTTGCTGAGCGACATCTTCCCGACCGGCTTTCATGGCGCGGTGACCGCGGGCGTCGGTCCCGGCTCCATCGCCTACGTTGCGGGCGCCGGGCCCGTCGGACTGGCCTGCGCCGCTTCGTGTCACCTGCTTGGCGCTGCCTGCGTCATCGTGGGCGACCTCATTCCAGAGCGGTTGGCACAGGCTCGCAGCTTCGGTTGCGAGACGGTCGACGTCAGTCGCAGCGATGCCACCGTATCCCAGCAGATCGAGCAGATCATCGGCGTTCCCGAAGTGGACGCGGGCATTGACTGCGTCGGCTTCGAAGCCCGCGGCCATGGCGGCTGCTCCTGCGAAGAACATCCGGCCACCGTCCTCAACTCGATGATGGAGATTACCCGCGCCGGCGGCGGCATCGGTATCCCGGGCCTCTATGTGACCGGTGATCCGGGCGCGGCGGATGAGAATGCCAAGATCGGCCAGCTCGGTATCCGCATCGGGCTCGGCTGGGCCAAGTCACACTTCCTGGTCACTGGTCAGTGCCCCGTGATGCGCTACCACCGCCAGTTGATGAATGCGATCCTCTACGACAAGATCGACATCGCCGGCGCCGTCAACGTCACCACGATCAGCCTCGACGCCGCTCCCAGCGGCTATCGCGACTTCGACAAGGGTGCCGCGAAGAAGTTCGTCCTCGATCCCCACGGCATTGTCGCCGCGTAAGGATTCGTTGTCCGTTCTGGAAGCCCCGCCGGTTGTTCTTAGCCGGCGGGGCTTTCTTCTTCAGAAGACGGTGATATAGGGCGCGTGGGCGACGAGAAGCTGGTTGGCGAGGTCGGTCACCTGCTCGGTGGTGAGATGGGAGGTCACCGGGTCGAGGCGCAGGGCCTGGATGGCTTTGCGGCGATCCCCTTCATGGCAGGCCGTCAAGGTCATGTCGAAGACGAAGGTGTAAGGCTCGACATATGCGACCGCGGGCTCGGGCAGGTTCCCCTGGCAGATGGGCGAGAACCCGGTTCCATCCACAAGGACCGGAGTCTCCACCACGCTGCCGAAGGGCAGATTGGCTACCTGGCCGATGTTGCGCAGATTGCCGACATCGACAAAGGTTTGGCCGGTGAGATGAGCGGCCACGATATCCGCGGCTGTCTCGCGGCTGCGGCTCGGCGCCTCGATGGACTCCGTGCCGTTGACCATCTCCTGGAGTCTCCGCTGTCGCGTGTTGAAAGCTTCGTAGCGCTCTTCGATGGTTGTACGTACGAGCTTGTAGGCGGCAAGATTCTCATTGCTGGTGAGGTAGGTGGGGAAGAACTCACAGGTGTGACGATCGCCGATATAGGGCATGATGCCGGTGTGGCGGAAGAGCATGGTGGCCAGCTCACGATTGGAGCTGAAGCCCATCGGATCCGGCGACAGATCGCGCAGCAGATCCGTAAGCGAATGCACCGCAAGGCGCTCCGAGAGATCGGCCAGAACATCCCGCCCCGCGGCTCGGCACTCCGTGATCCAGAAGAAGTGGTTGACCCCAGCATAGCGGGCGGAGATTTCGTCTTCGCTTTCCAGCTTGTAAAGATCCCGGATGAAGCGGAGGTTCTCGAAAAGGCCGTGGCAGAGTCCGACTACCGGCCCCTGGCAGAGGTCGCGGAGAAGGCCGGTGAGGACGGTCATGGGATTGGTGTAGTTGAGGACCATCGCGGTCGGGCAATAGCGATTGATGTAGTCGGCCAGCTCGACGAAGGCGTCGTAATTGCGGATGGCGCGAGCCCAGCCGCCAGGGCCGGAGGTGTCGCCGACGGTATGGTAGATGCCAAAGCTTTCCGGAATCGCCAGGTCGTGCGCCATGGACTCCAGGCGGCCCGTTGAAATGGTGATGATGACGTAATCGGCCCCCTCGAATGCCTCCTCCGGCACGTCGGTGGCGACGATGGTGGCGCCGCCATGCAGATGCTGGTCGTCCAGCTTGTCCAGGTAGCCCTTGACCAGCTCTGCCGCCGCTCTGTCGATGTCATAGAGGACGAAGTGGCTATTGGCCAGTTCGGGGGTGAGCATCATGTCTTTGACGATGTTGGGCGTCCAGGCGTTGGAGCCGCCGCCGACCATGACAATCTTCGGAGATGACATAAGAGATATCCTTCACATGCAGGCGTTCATTTGGCAGAGTGCGGAGCGGAACTCTACACATCCTGTCGTCCATAGTCGAGCCATGATCGGCATCCGAAGCGATTTCTCTATTCGGCGGGGGTCTCGCTGAAGTACTTCGTGCCGTCGAAGGTGTAGCGTGGCCAGTCGGCGTATGGCCACGAGGTGGCGTTGTGGGGGATGTAGTGGCAGGCCATGACATGGCGAAACGAGCCGGGCTTGCCGATGGGGCCGCCGCGATGGATCAAATGGCCGTGAAAGAGCACAACCGAGCCCTTTGGCGCCTCGACCGCTACCTCTCCCCAGCCATGCTCCCGGCGATTCTGCTCGAACAACTCATCCATCTTGTCGTTGTAGCGCTCGCGCGGTTCAACTTCCATGGCGGCACGCGCGCCAAGGTCGGCGGGCGTGATCAGCTTACCACGGTGTGAACCGGGCTGGACCCAGATGGTGCCATTCTCCGTGCTGACATCAGTCAGAGCGATCCAGGCGCTCATGCAGTCGGGCAGATAATAGGCATCCTGATGACGCCGCTGGGTGGAGCCCACCCAGAAGTACATGGTCTGGATGGCATCGGCCTCTTCCCCGAAACACTGGGCGAGGGGCTGACGGAGGCGAGGATCCAGGATCAGGGCCAGAGCATCGGGGTCATAGACATGCTGGTTGTGGGTGCGCCCCCAGTTGTCCGGCTCCCTGGCGGCGAAGCCTTCCAGCTTCTTGCGCCCAGCTTGCAGATCCATCATGTGCGCGACGAATGCGTCGCATTCCTCGGGCGTGAAGGCGTTTTCCCAGATGACGTACCCGTTCTGCTGGTAGTGATCGGTCTGCTGACTGGAAAGTGAATGCTTGCTCATGGAGTTATCCTGAAAATGGTTGAGAAAGGTCGATAGTTCGATAAGGTAATCGGAGTATCTGTCAGCCACAAGCGAAAAGGCTTTCTCTGGCTTTGCCGCGAGGAAAGCAGCAGGGACGAGCAGGAAGGGTAGGGGTCAGCTTTGGAGGCGCTTGGTGGGGGAGGCAAGGAGGGTGATGAAGCCGAGCTGGACCAGGTCGAACTCCGACAGCTGGAAGGCGGGCGGCGGAATCCAATCAGGAATGGTCTGGCAAGCCCGGTTGCCGAGTCCCTCGGCTTCCTTGCGATTGGTCATGAAGACCAGATGAGTGCCGCAGATTTCATGCAGTGGCAGATGGACCTCCCCATTGGGGGAAGTTTCGAGAAACATCTCCGACGGCAGGGGTTCCCACAGATTCGCCTGCCGCCGATACTCCCACAAGATACGCTGCTCTTGCTCGTGCCTGTTCATCTTATGCCTCTCAGGTGTCGGGTACGTCGCACTGAATATCAGCTTTTCACTATCCTAGATTAACGCAGTACTCTGCAGGAAAAACAGGCTTTGCGAAAAATTCACTCAAGTATGGCCATTTGGCGAAACAATCATCGTGACTGAAGTAAGATTCGTGAATTGGGCGACGTGACGTGTGTCGGGCTTTTCCCGAAGCTCAGTCTGGACTTTCCGGGTGAAGCTACCATATTCATCTGAGGGGCTTCACGGACGCGATTTTTTGAGGATCATTGACGACATGGACGAAAAGAAAGATTGGCTGGCGGAGTTGGTGGAGATCATGGCGCGCCTTCGCGCCCCGGATGGCTGCCCCTGGGATCAGGAGCAGGACCACCAGACGCTGAAGCAATATCTGATCGAGGAAGCGTACGAGCTGGTCGATGCCATTGATGATGGCGATGACGAACAGCTTCGCGATGAACTCGGCGATGTCCTCCTGCAGGTCGTCTTTCATGCGCAGATTGCCCAGGAAGAAGGGCGTTTTGACCTTCAGCAGGTGGCGCGCGGTATCTGCACGAAGTTGATCCGTCGGCATCCGCATGTCTTTGGGGAGGCCGCGGTCGATGACAGCGATGCCGTGCTGCGCCAATGGGAGGAGATCAAGCGGGAGGAGTCGACCTCGCGTACGCGTACCTCTGCACTCGATGGCGTGCCCCGTCATTTGCCGGCACTGAGCCAGGCGGAGAAGATTCAACGCAAGGCCGCCAAACTCGGTTTTGACTGGCCGGCTGTCGAAGGGGTGATCGACAAGATCGAAGAAGAGCTTGAAGAATTGAAGCAGGCGTTGCGCGAGGGGGAACCCAGTGCCGTTCACGAAGAGATCGGTGATTTGCTCTTTTCCATCGCCAATCTCACCCGTTACCGCAAGGAATCGGCTGAGGAGATTCTGCGACACACCGTGCGGAAATTCTATCGCCGGTTTCGGCATATCGAAGAATCCGTTGAAGCGAGTGGTCGCCCCTTCGAGGCGTACAACCTGGCGGAGCTGGATGCCCTCTGGAATGAAGCGAAACAACACGAACGCAATCATCTGAAGGAATAAGCTATGTATAAGATTGGTCAGGAAGAAGTGGATGCCGTGGCAAAAGTACTGCTCGGCGGGCAACCGTTTCGCTACATGAAAGGTGGGGAGTGCAGCCGTTTCGAAGCGCGCTATGCCAAGTATCTCGACGTCAAGCACGTGCTCATGACGGCCAGCGGTACGAACGCCCTGACTGCCGGCCTGCAGGCACTCCAGATCGGTCCGGGCGACGAGGTGATCGTTCCCTGTCACACCTACATGGCAACCGCCGTCGCGGTTCTCGCGGCTGGGGCGATCCCCGTGATCGTCGACATCGCCGATACTCTGACCCTCGATCCGGACGCCCTTGAAGCTGCCGTGGGGCCGCGCACCCGCGCCGTCATTCCGGTGCACATGTGGGGGCTGCCCTGCGATATGAATCGTATCATGGATATCTGCAAGCGCCACAAGTTGCTGGTGATCGAAGATGCTTGCCAAGGCGTCGGCGGCGGCTACGAAGGGCGCAAACTGGGCACTATCGGCGACATGGGCGCCTTCAGCTTCAATTTCTACAAGAACATGACTGCCGGTGAGGGGGGTGCCATCGTCACCAACGACCCGGCCCTCATGCAGCGTGCGCAGTGTGGCATCGACTGCTGCAGCTACTACTGGACCGGCGACCAGAAGCAGGCGGAACACTATATCAGCAATGGTGCCAGGGCGACGGAGATCGCCGGGGCCATCCTCAATGTGCAGCTCGATCGCATCGACTCCATGATCAAGGCGATGCGCCGCCAGAAGAAGCGCATCCTCAAGGAAACCGCCGATACCGGCCTCCTCCCGGCGCGCCTCAACAGCATCGATCATGAGTGCGGTACGCATACCATGTTCACCCTTCCCTCCGTTGCGCAGGCCGAGGCATTCGCGGCAGCGGCCGGGTGCGGCATCGCCGGCAAGACTGGGCGCCACGTCTACACCGTCTGGCATGCCATCCTCGATCACAAGGGCGGTCACCATCCCAGCCTCAATCCATTCCTCATGCCCGAAAACAAGGAATGCCGCATGGACTACTCGCCGCAGATGTGCGAGAAGTCCCTCGACATCCTCAATCGCACGGTGATGATCGGGAATCATCCCGACCGGAAACGGGACGAGGTGACGGCGCTGATCCGCAAACTCCGCAATGCAGCCAAAGAGGTGCTATCTTAGGTAGCGACAACCCTCACCCCCGGAGAAGTCCATGTGCCGCCTTGTCCTGATCCTGCTCGTTGTGACCCTGGCCGGCTACTGCCAGCCAGTCGAGCCGGAGGTCGAACTCTCCGTCTCGCTGGAGACGCACGCGGCGCTGGGCCGGGCGGCGGGCTACCTGCTGGCGGAGCAGGCTCGGGATGGCTCCTGGTCTGCTCATCCAGGCATCACGGCGATGTGCCTGCTGGCCTTGCTTCACAGTCCTGACATGGAACGCGAAGAGGTGGGGCAGGCCATTGCCGGTGCGGCGGCTTTTGTCGCGGCGCGGGTGCGTGCGGATGGTTCCATCAGCCGGATCCCCGGCGATCTGGATATCTACTCGACTGCCGGCGTACTGTTGGCGCTTAGCAGTCTTGATGCGGACGACCACCGCGATCAGGTGCTGCGCCTTCAGGATCGCCTCATTGCTTCGCAGTTGCCAACCGGCCCCGGCTATGGCGGGCTCGGCTTCCGCTACGCCACCGCAACCTACCCGGATATCTCCAATACCCATTGGGCGCTGGAAGCGTTGCACGTGGCACGCCAGTCGCCGCGCCCGGAGGACGACCTGAAGCAAGCGCAACTCCAACAACTCTGGCGAGTCGCCAAGAAGGTCATTGCCAGTTGTCAAGTACCCGGCGATACCGAAGGCTTCGCGGCGGAGGATCGCGGCGGGTTCACCTACTATCCTCTTGACGTGACGGTTGGCGACGACCAGCAGCGGCACGGGGAACTGCTGCAGCATGAGCCGGTCTGGGGCAGCCTGACCTATGGCGCGGTCAAGAGTCTCATGTACGCCGGAATGGAACCCGACGACTCGACGCTGCAGGCCGCCCGGGAGTGGCTGCTGCGTCATTTCAGCATCACGGAGAATCCCGGCTTGGGTGAGGGCGGGCTCTACTATTACTACTACATGCTCGTCTCGACTCACAAGCTGCTCAAGGACGATACAATCGAGCTGCCGGATGGGAGCCGGCTCAACTGGCGTCGCGCGGTGATCAACCAACTCCTGAGCCGCCAGAAGGGGCAAGGCGAATGGCGCAACGTGCGGCCGCTGTGGATGGAAGACAATCCACACCTCACCACCGCCTATGCCATGCTGGCCCTGGAAATGGCCCTGCAGTGATACGAGGTCAGAAATCCACTGTATCGTAGAGCTTGATGAGACGATCGCAGAGCTGCGAGACCGTGGGTGCGTAGAGGAGTTTGAGCTTGTCCTCGACCGCGACCGGGCAGTGATACGCCATGAGGTTGAGCAGCATGGGAAAGGCGACCTTCTCCAGGCTTTCTTCAGGCGGCTGGGGCGCCTCGGGAGTCGCGGCCATGATCCGGCTCATCAGAAGTCGGATGCGCTCTTCCTTGTGGGGCTCCACAGGAGGATCCTCTTCCGCCGGCGTCAGCGTTACCTGTGCGGTGCGGTAGAGTGCCTTGCCGGGAAGTTCCCGCATGCGGACTTTGACCAGCCCCTCCACCAGGATGTTATAGCGGCCGTCCGGCAGCTTGTCATAGTCGAGCAGGCGGCAGGCGCAGCCCATCCCCCAGAAATCGGGATTACCCAGATGCCGCCCTCGCGATCCGTCACGGAGCAGTGCCATGCAGAAGACACCCTTACCGTCCAACGCATGCTGAATCATCTGGCGGTAGCGTGGTTCGAAGATATGCAGTGGCGCCGTGACGCCAGGAAAGAGCACGAATTCCGGCAGGGGAAAAACGGGCAGAGTATCATCATTGTGGAGGTAGGAGGAGATGTTCCGCATGGGGTAACGTATCACGCTTGCCCCCGCTGATCAACTGGATGCGGCTGCTGTTCCGCTGTTCGGCCTCAGCCATGCCATCTCAATTCAAAGCAGTCATCGCACATCGTGGCGAGGTTCGGCAGAGGGCAGCGGAGCGGCAGATTCCTTTCCGGGAACGAAGCGCCTCAATCCGGGGACAGGTACTTCTCGCCTCAAGTTCGGGGACACAAGTTCGGGGACAGGTACTTCTCGCCTCAAGTTCGGGGACAGAAGTCGCACGGATGATGCCCGCGTCCTCATCGGCGTAGCTGGCACCATTCGGCCAGGCACCGCCCTAGGCCATGCCCCTTCGAGATCGTCCGTCCCCCCCCCGACGGGCATCTGCGGTGCACGCAGCATGTCCGACTTGTCCGACTTGTCCTGAGCTGAAGACACAATCTGGGGACAGGTACTTCTCGCCTCAAGTTCGGGGACAGAAGTCGCACAATCTGGGGAGACACAATCTGGGGACAGGCACAATCTGGGGACAGGTACTTCTCGCCTCAAGTTCGGGGACAGGCACAATCTGGGGACAGGTACTTCTCGCCTCAAGTTCGGGGACAGAAGTCGCACAATCTGGGGACAGGGACACAATCTGGGGACAGGTACTTCTCGCC
>JAWLHB010000007.1:56813-253293 GCA_041690595.1 Lentisphaeria bacterium | reverse complement strand
CGAGGTTTTGGGGGACGGGCGTTACGGGACCGAGGTTGCGACCGAGGTTTTGGGGGGCGGGCGTTGGGGAGTGGCGATGTCCAACGCCGGTGCCACTCAGGCGAGTGGCGTACCGGGGAAAGGGGCAGACTCGCGGCTCGGGGAGCGGCTCGAAGGTGGGACTTTTCGGTGGGGAAGGGATGGCGGTGCGAGTTGCATTCATGCGGGAGAAGCGTTAGAATGGTCTCTTTTCAGCGCTTCGGGCGCGTTCCGAGAGTATGCAATCCTTCGCCAGCGTGGAGTTTATAGCGGATGATCACCTTTCCCCAGCAGATTCGCAATGCCCAGGAACTCGACGAGCTGCTCAGCCGCCCTTCCGCGGCGCTCATCGATGACTTGCGTCAGCTCGACGGCGACATCCTCGTGCTTGGCGCCAGCGGCAAGATGGGCCCAACCATCGCGCGCATGGCCAGACGAGCCATGGATGAGGCGGGAAGCTCCAGGAAAGTTTACGTGGTGGCGCGCTCGGCCATGGACGATCTGCAGGCAGCCGGGTGTGAGGTCATTCAGTGTGACCTGCTGAACCTGGCGGAGGTAGAGAAGCTGCCGCGGGTCAAGAATGTGGTCTTTCTGGTCGGCCGCAAATTCGGGTCGACGGGTTCGGAGGAGATGACGTGGGCGATCAACACGATCGTGCCGTACCATGTGGCACGCACCTTTACCGGCGCGCGGGTGGTGGCCCTGTCGACGGGCTGCGTCTATCCGGTTGTTCACCTGAGCAGCGGCGGCTGCACGGAAGAGACGCCCACCGCGCCAGTCGGCGAGTATGCGCAGAGCTGCCTGGGGCGCGAACGGGTCTTCGACTATCTGTCGAGCCGTGAGGGGCTGAAGGTGGTGCATATCCGGCTGAATTATTCGGTTGAACCGCGCTATGGGGTGCTGGCGGATGTGGCGTCGAAGGTCTGGAAGGGGGAAGCCCTGGATATCACGACCGGCTACGCAAACGTCATCTGGCAGGGCGATGCGTGCGATCAGGTGCTGCGCAGCCTGAGACTGGCAAGCAGTCCGGCGACGGTGCTCAATGTGACGGGGCCGGAGACCTTCTCGATCCGTCAGGTCGCGCAGCGATTTGCCCGCATCTTCGATAAGGAGGTGATCTTCCGGGGCGAGGAGAATGGCTACGGCTATCTCAGCAACGCGACGCTGGCGCTTTCGCTCTTCGGCTATCCGACGGTGCCTCTGGGACAGATCATCGACTGGACGGCTGCCTGGGTTTCCAGCGGTGGGACGAATCTGGGGAAGCCGACGCACTTCGAGACGCAGGACGGACGTTACTGATCATGAAGAGCCTGCGCATAGGGTTGGTGGGAGCAGGATTCGCGGGGCGCTACCATATGGAATGCCTCCAGCGGATCTATGGTGTCAACGTGGAGATCGTCGGCGTGACATCGAAGCGGGCGAGCAGTCGGGAGAGTTTTGCCGCCCGCCACGGGATCGCGCCCTTCGATACGGTGGAGGCGATGCTGCCGCACATCGACCTGCTGGATATCTGCTCGCCGCCGTATGCGCATGACGAAGCGATTCTGGCGGCGGCCGAGGCAGGAGTCGGCATTATCTGCGAGAAGCCGCTCACCGGGAGCTTTGGTCCGGCCGATGCGGGGGATGCGTGGCGGGGGGATCGCGCGCCAAAGGGGGCGATGCTGGAGAATGCGCTCGAACGGCTCGCGCGCCTGGCCGGCGCCATCCGTGGCAGCAATGTCTTCTTCGGCTATGCCGAGAACTTTGTCTATGCGCCAAGTGTGCAGAAGGAGCGGGAGATCATCGAGAAGAGCGGGGCGCAGATCCTGCGCATGACGGGCGAGGAATCGCACAATGGCTCGGCATCGGACACGTACGGCATCTGGCGGCTGGCCGGCGGCGGTTCGCTGATGGGCAAGGGTTGCCATCCGCTGACGGGCATGCTCTACCTCAAGCGGTTCGAGGGGCTGGCGCGCCTCGGGCGACCGATCCGGCCAGTCGCGGTTACGGCCCGCACGCACCAGTTGACCCGCCTGCCCGGCTATGAGGACAAGGGCTTCCTCCGCACCGACTATCATGATATCGAAGACTACGGCATCATGCATGTCACCTTCGAGGACGGGACTATCTGCGACGCCATTACGAGCGAGGTGGTGCTCGGCGGCATCTACGATTACATCGAGGTCTTCGCCAACAACCACCGCACACGCTGCGCGCTGAGTCCCGCCGGGCTGATGGAGACGTACAATCCCAAGGCGGAGCAGTTTGCCGACATCTATCTACTGGAGAAGATCAGCAGCAAGGAAGGCTGGACACCTGCCGCTCCGGACGAGAATCTGACCATGGGATACCAGGCGGAGCTGCAGGATTTCGTCACCTGCGCGGCGCATGACCGGCAGCCGGCTTCGGGGCTCGACCTGGCGCTCGACACCATCGCCACGATTTATGCTGCCTACCTTTCCGACGAGCAGCAGGGACGGGAAGTGGCAATACCGCTGCTGTAGAGTCGGCCTCGGATTTTTTTCATCACAACACAAACAAGTTTGCCTGAAGGAACCGCACCATGTCCGCCAGTGATCGTCAGCTAAGGGTCGGAATCATCGGCCTCGCCCATCTTCATCCGCGTTCGTACATGCCGCTTTTCGAGGCCAATCCGCACACGCGGGTAACGGCGGTCATGGAGAGCGATGCGGCACTTCGCTTCCCCTTCTGCACGGATTTCGGACTGCCCGGTTATGGCGATCTCGAGGAGATGCTCAAGAAGGAGGAGCTGGACATCGCGGCGATCTTCCTGCCCCACGTGGATTGCCCGGCGGCGGCGGAACGGTGCGCGCAGGCGGGTCTGCACCTGATGGTGGAGAAGCCAATGGCGTCCAGCGCGGCGGGAGCGGAACGGACGGTGCAGGCTGCAACCGAATACAAGGTGAAGCTGACGACGGGCTACTGCTGGCGCCTGCACCCGGTGGTGACGGAGATCCGGCGCCTGCTGGCGGAGGGGGTACTGGGAACTCTGGTCGGGGTGGAGGGGCGCTGCGCGGCCGGTCGCCTGCACCGCTACATCGACGGTCATTCGCCCTGGATTCTGCAGAAGCAGCGCTCGGGCGGTGGGCCGATGTACAATCTTGGCGTGCACTGGATCGACCTCTTCCGCCATATTCTGCAGGACGAGGTGGTGGAGGTGACGGGGCGCAACGTCAAGATCAATACCGACTACGATATCGAGGACAACTCTTTCGCGCACCTGCGCTTCCGGCAGGGGACGATCGCGGCGCTCGACATCAGCTACACGGTGCCCGATTCCTTCCCCTACGGCCGCGACCTTTACATTGCGTTGCGCGGCACGCAGGGGGTCATCTCCTGGGCGCCGGCGTACGAGGGGCAGAAGGATGTGCTGCACGTCTGCAGCGATCATCCGAGCTTCGCGGGCTCGCCGCGGCGTGAACAGACCTTCGAACTGCAGAGCAGCGGCGGTTACTCGGGCATCATGGGCCATGAGTACGTGCGCCTCTTTGCAGACTCCATTCTCAACGATACCCGGCCCCCGATCACCGGCCGCGACGGCGTTGCCGCCCTCCATGTGGTCGAGGCCATCTACCTGGCCGACCAAACCCGCTCGTGGGTTCCTGTCACCGGCTGAATCAAAAGGAAAGAGCAATGAAAGTTGTCGTCACCGATTACATTGAAGACAATCTGGACTGGGAAGCTGGTCAACTCCAGGAACAAGGGATCGACTTTGCGGCGTATCAGCTGAAGTTCAAGCCTGAAGACGAGGTGGTCCCGAAGCTGGAAGAGGCGGATGTGGTAGTGGTCAACATGGTGAAGATGACCGATTCGCTGCTTGGCAGGTTGCCCAAGTGCAAGCTGCTGATTCGGCACGGGATCGGCTATGACAATGTGGACGTGGAAGCGTGCACGCGCCATGGTATCCAGTTCGCGTACCAGCCCAGCTACTGCATGGAAGATGTGGCCGAGCATGCCATCGCGCTGATCCTTGCGTGTGGTCGCAAGGTGGTGAGCAGCCGCAAGACGCTGGAGGATTCCAGTGCGCGCGGCCAGTGGGACTTCTCGGAGCTCTTCCCCATCTACCGGCTGGAAGGGAAGACGCTGGGCATCCTGGGGGTGGGCCGCATCGGCAGCCAGGTGGCAAGAAAGCTCAAGTCCTTCGGCTTCCGGATCATCGGCTGCGATCCCTACCTGAGCGAGAAGCGCAAGGCGGCACTCGAGATCGAGTTTGTGGACCACGAGACCCTCTGGCGCGAGTCGGACTATATCACGGTGCATACGCCGCTGAACACGGAAACGCGCCACATCATCAATTCCGAATCGCTGTCGAAGATGAAGCGCAGCGCTTACCTGATCAATACCTCGCGAGGGCCGATGGTCGATGCGGAGGCGCTTGCCGACGCGCTGGAAACAGAGGTGATCGCGGGCGCCGCGATCGACGTCTTCGATACGGAGCCGCCACCGCGCGAGATGCGCCTGTTCGACCTTCCCAGCTGCATTCTCACGCCCCACATCGGCTGGGCGAGTGAAGAGGCCGGCCAACACATTCGCGAGAGCATAGTCGACGACATCCTGCGCCATGCCCGCGGCGAAGCACCAAAATTCCCGGTAAACGAGGTCTGATCATGAGTATAGCCAAGGTAAAGGGGCCGCTGCCAGGGCCGAAAAGCAAGGCGCTGCTGGAGAGGTGGCACGAGTTCGAGGCGGATGTCTGCGGCTTTCAGGCGCCGGTCGTCTGGGAGAGCGGTCGTGGAGCGGTGGTGACTGATGTCGATGGCAACACCTTCATTGACTGGACGAGCGGCGTGCTGGTGACGAATGTGGGTCATTGCCATCCGCGACTGGTGGAAGCGACGCGCGAGGCAAGCCAGAAGCTGCTCAACAACTATGAATGCCCGACCGAGTATCGCATTCGTGCCGCGGAGCGACTGGTCGAGGCGCTGCCCGCGCATCTGAATCGCTGCTTCTTCCTGAGCACCGGCAGCGAATGCACCGAGGCGGCGAGCCGCCTGATGAAGCGGTATTCGGGAAACTTCGAGATCCTCTCGTTCGAAGGGGGATTTCATGGCCGCACGACGGCGGCGGCGGCGATGGGCGGCATGGCTGGCCCAAAGCGAAAGTACGGCCCCACCCTGCCCGGCGTCATCCGCCTCCCCTACCCCAACCCCTATCGCGACCCGTGTGGCTGGTGCGATGACGGGCCCGAGTTCAAGCGCTATTTCGACTTCATCGAGGGCATGATCGCGGCGAATTCAACGGGCAGCCTTGCCGGAGCCATTGTCGAGCCTTATCAGGGAGCGGCAGGTTTCATCTTTCCGCCGGCTGGCTGGCTCACCCGCCTGGAAGCCTGGCTGCGCGGCAAGAAGCTGCTCTTCACCCTGGACGAGGTGCAGTCCTCGTACGGCCGGACGGGCCGCATGTGGGCGATGGAGCACGAGCAGCTGACGCCGGACATCGTCACCATCGGCAAGGGGATCGGCAGCGGCATCGCAACCGCGGCCGTCGCGGCACGCAGCGAGATCTTTGCATGCCTGGCCAAGGGGGAGATGTCGAGCACTCTGGGCGGCAATCCGGTGGCCAGCGCCGCGGTGATCGCGGTCCTGGATATCATGAAGGACGAGGAGTTGCCGGCCCGCGCCGCTCGGCTGGGCGAGTACCTGCTCCCGAAGCTGCGCCGTCTGCAGGAGAGCTGCCCGAAGCTGGGCGACGTGCGCGGGATGGGCCTGGTCTACGGGTTGGAGTTCGTCAAGGACAAAGCGAGCCGCGAGCCGGCGCCGGAGCTGATTCGTCCGTTGATGACGGCGTGCGCGAATCAGGGGCTGCTGGTCGGCTCCGTGGGAGTCCACGGCAATGTGATCCGTGTCGCGCCGCCGCTGGTCATCACGGAAGAGCAACTGGACGAAAGCGTCGAGGCCATGGGCCGCGCGCTGCGGGAAGTCTGCGGGTAAGAACTGGAGCCGGCTGCGTCACCGCCAGGGGCGGCGCAGCTGGTTCTGACGCTTCTCGATGCGATCGACCACTTTGTTGAAGCGGTCGGCGAGTTGCATCGGGATGACGGCTTCGGGCAGACCAGCCTGGAGATAAATCTGACGCACCTCGTCGAGGCGAACGCGGAAGCCGGTGATCGCCTCCATCTGGGCGAGTTCCGCATCGGTGAGGGCATGCTCGGCCATGCCGTAGCGATAGCGCAGGAGGACGTGGCCCCAGAGGCGCTGCACCTCCTGCTCCCAGTTATCGGGCCGAGGGTCGGCGAAGGCAACGGCTTCGAAGTCGGTGAGGTTCTTGAGCAGGTAGGTCGATTCCTCCTGCCACGCCACCAAGTCCTCGTCATCGATGGCAAGGATGGGGGCAGCGGTCTGGTACTGCCGGATGAGGAGATGGCTGGCCTCGTGCAGGAGGGTGAGGAAGTCGGTGAAGCCTTCGAGTGGCTGATCCCGGAGGGTGATAACGTCGAGGCGGGGTCGCCCCTGCTCGTCGAGATCCATCGGCATGAAGTGCGCGGAGGAGTGGCCGCCAAGGCGATTCGGCGCGACCATCACGTAGGTAGGCTGGTCGAGCAGCGCGGCCCGATACTTTGCTGGATCCAGTAGCCTGGTGACGGCCGAATGGCGCATGGCGGCGTGCTCGGCATTCCCCTTCTCGATGGCATCGACCGTATCCCGAAGCAGTTTCCGCTGTGCCCTGTTGAGCTGGGAGGGAAAGGGAGGGTGCTCTTCGAGGATGGCCTCCAGCCGCTCACGGGTGAAGAAGTCCACGGGGATATCCGCCTGCAGGTCAACGGTGCGCACCGTCGCGGCCAGCTTCTGCTCACCATCCTCGAGGTGGCGAATCAGTCGCGCTATCGGCATTCCCGACGCATCCTTGCGATAGTTCTCGAAGCGGACCTCATGATCGTGATCATGGATGGAGCCCCCGTAGAGTACCTGCGTGGGGTAGGCAAGGGCGCGAAGCAGGTGCGCGCGTTGATCGAGGAAGAGGCGATAGACGATCCCGGATTGGCGCGATTGGGCGATGAGTTCGCGACAGCTGAAGTCGTCGATCCGGCGCGTCTCGCCGAGGGAAAGGGTGAAGGCATCGTCTCGCCGCAGGGGAGCCAGCGATGCCACCTGCATCGCCTCCCAACTCAGCTGAAATTCTTTTTGATCGATGACCAGGGGATAACGGATGCGCCGGCTCTCGGCAAAGTAGAGCTGGGCACCGTCCCAGAGCTTCGCATGGATGAGGTGCTCCCGGTAGCGCTGCAACTCCAGATAGCCGCCGGCATTCCACCAGATCTCCACCTCCGCCGTCAGCTCGACGTCGGGATGCAGCTCTTCGACTGTTTTCATGCGCAGGTGCCAGGCGCTTCCTTCCGGAAGGCCGTCCTGCTGCATGGCGGCGATGGCCTGCTCCAGGAGCGCGACCGATTCCGGCTCCGCGGCGAGGGGAAGCATCGTCAAGAGCAGGAGCACGAGTGCGGCGGCGGTTCGCATGGGGAGCGGTCCTTTGGATAGAGGTTATCCAGTAAACTACGGGCACTTCGGCGTGCTTCCAAGTCTAGCGGTGGTGGAGCTGTGTGAATTGAAATCTCGTGCGGGTATAGTCTATTGATGGGGCACATGTAGTCGAGCATCATTTCAGAGGGAGAGTCCATGAGCGCGAAGAGCGACAGGTACAAGGAAGCCGGTGTCGACATCGATCTGGCGGGGCGTTTGCTGAAGGATCTGAAGGGTCGCCTGGGTGCGGCGAAGCGTCCGGAAGTGCTGGCGCCGGTGGGCGGCTTCGGTGGGCTCTTTCAGTTGGATCTCACCGGCTATACGCAGCCGGTACTGGTTTCCAGCGTCGACGGCGTAGGGACGAAACTGATGGTGGCGGCGATGATGGAGAAGTACGACACGGTCGGCTACGACATCGTCAATCACTGCATCAACGACATCGCGGTGCAGGGAGCCGAGCCTCTCTATTTCCTGGATTATATCGGCATCGGCAAGTTGCGCAGCCCCCTGTACGAGCAGGTTCTGGGGGGCATTGCCGACGCGTGTCGCGCGCAGAATGTGGCGCTGCTCGGCGGCGAGACCGCGGAGATGCCGGGCATGTACGGCAACGACTTCGACCTGGTTGGCTGCATCACCGGTGTGGTCGATCGCTCACGCTTGATCACCGGCGATCGGATAACTGTCGGTCACAAGGCAATCGGGCTGGCGGGCAACGGCCTGCACACCAATGGCTACAGCCTGGCCCGGCGGGTGCTTCTCGACGATTGCGGCTACAAGGTGACGGATACGCCCGAGCTGCTGAAGGGCGAGAGCGTCGGCGACGCCCTGCTCAAGCCGCATGTCTGCTACTGGCCGGCCATTCGTGCCGCACTTGCCGCGGAGCTGCCGTTGCACGGGGTGGCGCACATCACGGGTGGCGGCTTCTACGACAACATCCCGCGCACCGTACCCGACGCATATTGCGTCATCTGCGATCGGGATACGCTGCCCGTGCCACCGATCTTCAAGCTCATCCAGGAGGGGGGCAAGATCGGGGACGAGGAGATGTACCGCGTCTTCAACATGGGTGTCGGCATGGTCCTCTTCGTGCCCGCCGAGGCGGAAGACGCAGCGCTGAAGCTCTGTCGCGAGGCTGGCTTTGCCGCCGAGACCATCGGCGAAGTGGCCAAGGGCGAAGCCAACGTCATGATTCGCGGCATCGATCTCTGATCAGGAACTGGCGGGAGTCCCTCCAACGGGGTGCTCCCGCCAGCAAAGCATTCCTATTTTTCGCGCAGGTCGAGCCAGGAGCACTCTTCGGCGGTCAACTCCAGTGACAGCGCTTCGAGGTTCGCCTCGAATTCAGCGCGATTCGCCGACGCGATGAGGCCAAAAACGTTTAGCGGTTGACTGAAGACGTAGGCGGTCGCCAGTTGCGGTACGGTGAGGCCCTTCTCCTTTGCCATCTCGCGGACACGATCGAGTCGCTGGAAGTTGTCTTCGCGGCAGTAGCACTGGCGCACCAGCCCAGCCGCCGGGATATCGAGCGTCTGGTAGTTATCGCGGGAGTAGCGGTCACTCCAGAAGCCGCTGGCAAGGGTCGACCAGGCGAAGACCGGGAACTGCGTCTGGCGATACCATTCGCGGCCCGCGGCGCCTTTTGTCCCGGAGATGCTAACGCAGCCGGGCCAGGGTTCCTCATGCTGCTCGGCGAGGCTGAAGTTGGGGCTGCTGGCGGCAAAGGGTGTCTGATCCGTCAGGTCCGCGTATCTGGCCGCCTCCTGGAGGCGGATGTGAGACCAGTTCGAGCCACCGAAGGCGCTGATGCGGCCGTAATCTTCATGATCGTTGAGGCAGTCGATGATCGGGCTGACGGGAAAGGTCGGGTCGTCCCGATGAAGGATATACAGGTCGATGTAGTCGACCTGAAAGCGGGCGAGGGAGTCATGAAGATCGGCACTGATATCCCACGGGGTCACGCGCCGACGATCGCGGCTGTGATGGGCGCCCTTGGCGATGATGACGACTTCCTCGCGGATGCCGCGACTGCGGATCCAGTTGCCGACCATGCGTTCGTTGCCGCCGCCACCGTAGATGTGGGCCGTGTCGAAGGCATTGCAGCCATTCTCGAAAGCGGCGTCGAGCAGGGCGAACATCTCTTTTTCATCGCCGCCTTCATTGATCATCGTCGTTCCCTGGACGATGCGCGACACGGGCTTATCGACGCCCGGAACGTGTCCATATTGCATCTTGCTCATGCGGGCTATCCTTTCACTTTTCGCTGGGGTAAACGAGTCCCCACGGAGCACGAATGCGCTCCATGGTCTGCTGGATCTGGAGCGACTCCGCCAATGGCATGATCTCGCTTTCCAACTTGCCGGCGCGCAGGCAGTTCATGACTTCCACAGCCTGGTAGTTGTAGCCGTTGCCTACCTTCGGCAGGGTGAGCGTCTCGGTCTTGCCGCCAGCGGTAACGGTGAGCTGCTCGCCGGACCAGAAGGGAGCTTCGGCACGAATGCGGCCATCGGTGCCGAGGACCGTCGCCTCATGGGGCGTCCCCGTGCGCACGGCCGAATAGCCGATACCGAGCCTGGCATCCTCGTAGTTGAGAATCCAGGCGGCCTGTTCATCGATGCCGGTCGCGCCGATCTCCGCCTGGCTGACGACGCCGAGCGGCGCTTTGCCGCCCATCACCATGGAGGTGAAAGAGACGGAATAGACGCCGACGTCGAGGAGCCCACCGCCGCCGAGGGCCGGGTCGAAGAGGCGCCCTTGCGGATTGAAGCCGGAGCGGAAGCCGAAATCCGCGATGATCATGCGAACGTCGCCGATAGTTCCAGCGGCCAGCAGCTCGCGCAGCTTGGTCATGGTCGGCAGGAAGCGGGTCCACATGGCTTCCATCAGGAAGACCTTGTTGGCGCGGGCGCTGTCGATCATGGCCTGCGTATCGGCAGCATTGATGCTGATGGGCTTCTCGCAGAGGACCGCCTTGCCGTGCTCCATGCAGAGAATCGAGTTCTCCCGGTGGAAGACGTGCGGCGTGGCGACATAGATGGCGTCGACCTGTGCATCCGCGGCCAGTGCTTCATAGCTGGCATGGCGCCGAGTTGCCCCGAACTCATTGGCAAACGCATCGGCCTTTTCCTGACTGCGCGAACCGACCGCAACCAGCTCCGCGTCGGGGATCACGGTCAGCCCCGCGGCGAACTTCTTGGCAATGTTACCGCATCCAAGGATGCCCCATCTGATCTTCTTCATCTCTGTATTCCTCAGGTTGATACTTGCCGGCCGGGTCAATACTCAGCCAGCTCTCGATAGACTTCCAGACTGTAAAGGAAGTCGTCGTAGTCGATATTGGTGGAGAGCGAATGGTCGGAGCCGTAAACGAAGCGGGCGCCCCGCTTCTTCATGCCCACCATGAAGTCGATAACGCGCCGCCGGATCAGCTCGCGATCGCTGCTTTCGAGGATCACGGCGTCGAAACCTCCGACAAAGGCCAGCTTGTCGCCGTACTTTTCCGCATAGGCGAAGATGTCGTTGCCGGCCTTGACCTCCATCGGGTTCAGGCCGTCGAAGCCGGCTTCGATGGCTAGCGGGATCATCGGCGCCTGGTAGCCGCAGGAATGCAGCACCACCGGTAAGTCGTAGCCATGGAAGAAGTCGACCAGCTCCGCATAATAGGGAAAGATGACCTCCGCCAGAACCTTCGGGCTGCAGAAGAGCTTGTCGCGGTAGCCCAGATCCTCATAGACCCAGACGCCGTCGGGCTTGCCCACCTGCTCGAAGAGGTACGCATAGCAGCTCTTCCACATATCCGTGTGGACGCGATTGAAGTCGTGGATCCATTCGGGATCTTCGATCAGGGCCATGTACATGGCCACATCACCGAGGGAGGCCCGAAGGCATTCCCAGATGAACTGATGTCCGAAGTAGGTCCACTTCTCCTGCCCCCGCCGTAGCGCTAGGTTCTTGCGCGCCCCTTCCACGTCGACCCGCTTGGGATCGAAGTCCACCAGCTTGGGCCGATAGTCCCGTTCCCAGATCGCCCGGCTGCTCATGTGGAAGTCGATATGCTCGGGCGTTCCGGAGTGGGTCTTCCACCACTTCAGCACCGCCCCGTTGCCATTGCGCACAATCTTCCACTGCTCGTTCTCTTCCAGAATGACCTCGCGGTCATAGACGGCCTGCCACTTGAACCAGCCACCGCAGCCGGCCATGTCGAAGCCAAAATGGTCTTCCGCGTTCACGGCCTTCCCATTCGCATCGGTAGGCATGCCCTGCTTCACCCATTTGTCGACGGTATCCGACCACGGCGCGTCGTGCAGGGGCACGAATGACGCATGGCGTCCGCGCAGGATGGCGTCGATCGCCGACCGGGAGCTCTCCCTGACGCCGGCACTCATTTTGTGGCCTCTTCTTCGTCCGGACGCGTTGCCCAGGCAGCACCACCTTTGAAGATGGTCGTAAAGAAGTAGGACTCGATCGCCTGCAGATGATGGCCGACTGCCGAGTAGAAGACACGTCCCTTGCCCCATTGACGCGCCCACGCTACCGGCTGCGCCACACCCTTGAAGAGCGCCGTCGCCAGGATCCTGTTGCGCGGATCGTAGTCCAGCAGGTACTGCTCGTCGGTGACCATGTACTCGAAGACCGGCCACTTCTCCCAGTCCTTCACCACGTACCCCTCGAACTTCTCGAGGATCGGATGGTCATGGACGGCGACGATGCCAAAGGTTGGATCGCAGAGGCTGATCAGGTAGTCGCGGGTGAAGGGGTGTCCCTTGAAGACACCCCCGATCATCGCAATATACTCGGGCGAAGTCTTGAAAGAATCGGCCGCGCCATGGATGCCGACAAAGCCCATGCCTGCCGCGACGGCGCCGGTCATGCCGCTGGCCTGCTCGGTCGTCAGCGTCTTGCCCGTGTGATACATGACCAGCAGATCGTATCCTTCGAGGCGTGAGGCCAGGAGGACATCGTAATCCTCGGTCACGTGATCGATCACATACCGATCGTCACACTCCAGATAGCCCTTCAAGACAGGGCAGATCGTCTTGTGGTCATGCACCCCGCCACCGCCAAACAGCAGTACCCGCTTCTTTGCACTCATGCCTTCACCCCTCCGGCGCCACCGCGCTCGTTAACGTTTGGTTTCGCTGCCTTCACCGCACCAGCAATCACGCATAGTATAACAGACCCCACGAAAAAAACGCCTCATTCCAACAAAATCCCCTTCATCGCGTCAAGTCCACCTCGCCCCTATGCTCAAGCGCCCCGGTCTACTGGCTTGGCGGTGCTTCGGCGGATGACCAACTCCGTGGGAACGAGATGAGTGCCGCTGACATCTTCGCCCGCGATCATACGCAGAAGCTGTGTAGCGGCAAGACGGCCCAAGCTTTCGGCCGATTGATTGACGGTGGTGAGGGGCACCTGCATGTGCTCGGGATAAGGGAGATCGTTACCGAAGCCCACCACCGAAATATCTTCCGGCACCGAAAGATCCATCCCATGCAGCGCATCTATTGCATGCAGCGCGTCCGTATCGTTGTAGCAGATGATGGCGGTAACCTCAGGCCGTTTGATGACCGTAGCGATAACCGCATCACGCATGCTGCTGCCGTGATCTCCCACACCAGTCTCGACCGCAACTGGCGTCAAACTCGCGGCAACCATCACCTCTTCATAACCTTGACGGCGCAGGATCTGCGACGAGGAGAGGGGAGCCAGCGGTCCGATATAAACAGCATGACGGTGACCAAGCCGCAGCAGAAACTCGGTAGCGCGCCGACTGCCGTTCAGATCGTCCGAACAGACGGAGCAGAATCCCGGCAGGGGAACCTCCTGACCGATGCAGACGATGCTGACCTGCTGCTCCGCCAACTCCGCGTAGATCGACTCTTTCCATGGAACAATCGCTTTGGGAATGCTCAGGATGCCGTCAACCTGGTGCTGGAGCATAATGTTGATGTCGCTGTCATCAGTGGGGTCGTTCTGTCGCCAGTGCGAGAGCAGCAGCCCGTACTGATGCTCATCGAGGTAACGTTGGGCGGCAAAGATCTGGTCGCTGAAATAGCTGCCGCCAAAGGCTGGCGTAAGCATGCCGATGACCTTGCTGGCGCCGTCCGCTAGCGCGCGGGCCAGACGGTTGGGGCGGTAGCCGCATTCCTGAGCCATCGCCATCACCCTCGCCCGCGTAGCCTCGGAAACGCCCGGCTGCCCGCGCAGTGCTTTGCTCACGGCCCGTTGCGAGAGGCCGAGACGCTGCGCCAAGTGCGTCTGATTCACCGATAGTGCCATTTCCATCCCCAACTTGTAATCATGTAGAGTCTACGTAGACTATATAGGGCTACCGACATTTCACAAGCGTCCTTCAAGGCATAAGTGATGAGGAGAAGAGAATGAAAAAGCTGATGTCCGTGCTGTTGCTGCTCTGCCCCCTGCTTCATGGGTTGACCTTGGTCGAGGAGGGCGCGGTCCGCGCGGCAATCGTGCTGGAAGAGGAGCCGACGAAGGCCGCGCAGTTGGCCGCCTATGAACTGCAGGCACACATCTTCCTGATCACCGGCGCCCAGTTGCCGATCCTCCATGAGGAACCTCAGGAGCTGCTGCCGATACGCATCGGCCATGGCATCGACACCGAAGTTTTCGAGGACCAGGAATACTTGGTGCGGGTGACGCCGAACGAGCTGCTGCTGGCCGGCCGGGACGCCCCCGACCACGAAAAAGTCAGCTACCGCGTCAAACATGGTGCGCATGAGATCTATGACATCACCACCTGGCCGGGCTTCTGGGATCGAAAGGCCACCCTCTGGGCGGTCTACGACTTTCTGGAGCGTGGCTGCGGCATTCGCTGGCTGTCGCCTGTCGAGGTAGGAACCGACTTCGAGCCCCGCCGCACACTCATCGTCGAGGAGATGGAGGTTCGCCGTCAACCCTCCTTCCCCACCCGCAACGTCTTCACCCTCGTTCACAGCCAATGGTACGACTCCTTCACCTCGCTCTGGCATCCGGCATCGGATGGCTTCGCCGCCTATGAAGCCGCGGCCTACCCACGCATGCGCGAACAGTTCACCCACGAGCACACCTACCAGAATTGGGCCAAGCGCGGAACGCACCGTGCCTTCCTGTACCGCAAACGGGTCGGGGGAGATTTCTTCAGCGCCAACCACTCCCTCTACAACTTCTACGACCGCTTCTGGAAGCAAAACCCGCGCAATCCCGATATCTTCGTGGAGGAGCGTCCGGACTGGTTCGCCAAGACGCTCGACAACCTGGGCCGCCCCCAGCAGCCCTGCTACACCAATCCAGCCGTCCAGCAACAGATTGTGGACGACGCGCTGGCCTGGTTCGGCGGTACCCCCCTGAACCCCAACAGCGGACAGCCGCTCGCGGACCGCAACCAATTTTGGGGAACGGAGCGATACGCCGTGGTGCCGATGGATAACGGCGGTTACTGCGAGTGCGCGGACTGTCAGGCCAGGCTGCGGCCGCTCGAGGAGCCCTACACCTTTGCCAATGGAATCGCTAGCGATCTGGTCTGGCCAGTGATCAACCGGACCGCCGAGGCCGTGGGCGAAGCGTATCCCGGGAAACGCGTCGCGGCCCTCGCCTACTCTCAGTATGCGGCCTATCCCCGCGACCTTACCCTGGCTTCCAACATCGACGTGCAGTACTGCATGCATATCCGTGCACCCTACGCGCGGGAGAGCTGGGAGCATGAACACCGTCTCTTCGCCGAGTGGGCGGCCCAAGATCATCCTCTCTACATGTGGCTCTACTACTGCTTCCCCACGGAAATGGCCAATCGTGGCGAGAAGCCGAGCTGGCACGTCTTTCCGGGCTTCTTCGCCCACACCATCGCCAGCGAATTCAAGTACTTTCACCAGTCGGGCGTCCGCGGCTTCTTCATGAACGGCTTCGGTCAAGACGTCGAGGCATACGTCACCTTCGCCCTCCTCGACGACGTGACCCTCGATATAGATCACCTCCTCGACGAGTATTTCACCCGCGGCTACGGACCGGCAGGCAAGCCGCTGCGTCAACTCTACGAGCGTATCGAGCAAATCTACTGCGATCCGACAAGCTACCCGCCCAACTTCAATGGGCATCAGCATCAGATCATCGCCTGGGCGTGGCTCGGAACAGGCCCACGCATGGCGGAACTGCGGACCATCATGGATCAGGCACGGGTCGCCATACTCGATGCCAGTCCAATCCAGCAGGATCGATTCCAGCTCTTCGACCTGGCCGTCTGGCAGTACCTGGAGCAGGGAAAAGCCCAATACGAAGAGCAGATGAAGGGGTGGTACAGCGTGCCCCACCTCTCCTCGCCATTCGTCTTCGAGCCGGTGCCCGATCACGATCCGCGGCGGGTAGACTGGCACGATGCCACCCCCATGATGCGCTGGACCGGGCTCGCCTGCGAAGCATCTCAACGCCAGATCATCGGACGCATCACCCACGATGACGAGTTCCTCTACGTGCGACTCACTGAGAAAGGCGCCGCACCCACCAAGGACGATTACTGGCAGGTGCTGACGGCCGCCAAGACCGATGGCGAGGTGCGAGAGTTCCGTCTGGATGCAACCTCCACGGGTTCGACGGTCACCGAGGATGGCTGGGAACTCTACGCCGCCATCCCCCTGGCGGAGCTGACGGCGGACGGACTTCGCCCCGGCGGCGCCCTGTTGCTCAACGCGGCCAGGCGCTCTCCCGGCGATCCAGACCAGCCCATCTGGGTCCCCACCTTCGCCGGATACGATCATGCTCCCCGCTATGCCCGCATCAGCCTCGACCCCGCGCCCCCACCCACCAGTAATGCCGATGGCCCCGGGCTCGTCGCGCGCTGGCGCTTCGAAGACGATGGCGAATCCGTCCTCGACAGCTCCGGCAACAACCATCATGGCACCATCCATGGACCCATTACCCGCTGCGACAGCCCCTTCGGCCGCGGCATCCTCTTTCCCGTTGACCAACGCGCTGCCTGGATCGAAGTCCAGGGAATCGAGACCTTCGCCGGAGCCGAGGTGACCCCGGACGACGCGATGGCGGATATCGAAACCGCGGTCGGCCTCGACGATGCCCCGCCACAGGCCGGTCCCCCCTTCACCTTCGAAGCCTGGATACAAACCGCCGCCGCCACCACGCAGCCGGAGCAGCCCAGCTATCCCCGTCTTTTCAGCGCCCCCGGCGATACCTTCGATGTGCACCTGCGGCCAGGCAATCTCCTCTGGTTGAGCGCCAATCCCCAGGAGGGAAAGCAGGAGTACCTCTACGCTCAGCGGCGCGCCTTCACTCCCGGCGAATGGCAGCACGTCGTGGGTGTCTTCGATGGTCAGCGGCTGCTGGCCTACGTCAATGGCCGCCATGCCGGCACCTCCCGTGAGCCCATCCGCGTGCCCCTCCGCCGCATGGCGGGAGCCCTGCGCCTGGGCCTGCCACACACCAACGTACGTCACCTCCAGTTCCGCGGGATGATGGATGAAGTCTCCCTCTACGATCGCGCCCTTACCGCTACCGAAATCGCGGCGCGCTTTCGTGCGGGACTGCAAGCCATGGCAGACAAATAAGCGCGATCGACAGCTCACAGTCCTGGCGCCGCTCCATGGCCTTCGATGAGCCATTTGCTGGCAAGCGGCACGTTCGCCGCCGATGGCAGAGGCGGCGCCCCAAAGGAGCCCGCATGAAGATCGACAAAGAGGATGTTGACCTTGCTGCCCGGATGGCGCATCTCCAACTGGCCGGTCGTCAGGTAAGACGGATAGAAGAAGCCGTGATAGAAGGCGCTGTTGATGGTGCCGCCGCCAAAGTAAACCTTGGCCGAAGGCAACGTGATCGAGTCCGCCTTGCGCGGGCGATCCGCCTTAAAGCTTCCGGGACTGCCGAAGCTGGCGATGAACTGATTGATGTGCCACGATGGATAATTGCCGTTAAACTCCCCGGCAGGCTCCTGCGGACAGGTGAAGGTCTTCGCCTTGTCTTCCACCGGCTTGAGCCGGTTCTTGTCCGGCAGGCTTAGATACTCCGCCAGCCGACGCATCCAGTTATAAGGCTGGTATGGATGGATCGCCTCAGGAAGCATGGGGCAGGGAGAACCATCCAGAAAGTAGCCGTCCCACTCGCCGATGTACATGGCGCACCCCATTCCCATCTGTTTCAGTTTGTTGATGCATTGCGTGCTCTTCGCCATGGCACGGGCCTGACTCAGCGCCGGCAACAGCAACGATGCAAGGATGGCAATAATCGCCACCACGACCAGCAGCTCGATCAGGGTGAAGCGAAACCGAATGGAAGCATGCATCATTATCGTCTCCACTATGATCCGGCGCGGAGAGCGCGGTGCCCTCGGCGCCGGATCGGGTTGAAGCATCGGCAAATGGTTACTTCGCGAGGGTGATCGCACCGGCGCGATCGACCTCCTTCACCGTCATGTAACTGACCCAGCTCTCGATTCCGAAGCCGGGACCGAAGCTCTTGTTCAGCGCCGGCCCTCGTACCCGGATGAGATTGCTGTAAATCGTCTCGCCCGGCAGGACCGGCTTCTCCAGCATCTTCTCCAAGGGAAAGGCAAGGCGCAGCACCCAGCCTTCACCGGAAGTGTCGCTGACGGCCTTTGCGCCGAAGGCATGGTCCGTATACTCCGCCGCCACTACCCCCTGCCGCCAGTTCACTTCCCCATAGGAGAGGCCTTGAGTCATGGCGGTCGGCCCAAACATGTACTGCCGGAAAGGCTGCGCCCGCTGGTGGGCGAACATCACCTCCCAGTCATCGTAGCAAGCGATCTGGGGCGAGACTTCCAGCTTTGACGGATCGCAATGGTCGATCAGCTCGACGTACAGGTAGTCGCCATCGTGGCACACCCGGCCCGTCACCTTGAAGGGGATCGGCGTTTCCGAACCGCGGTCGTACATGGTCGTCACCAGCACGCCGGCCTGCTCCCAGGAAACCGCGTTCGGATCACCCTGCGCCAACGGGACCCGCGGCGCGATCACTTCCGGGATGGGGGCGGACATACGCCGGTTGAAGCTCTCGTAACCCGCCTTCATGTACTGGTAGACACCCTGATCCCAGAGCGCCACACGCTGCTTCTGCTCCGGGGTCACGGCGGCGGCGTGAGCCTCAGCCATGTACTCGGCCAGCTTCGTCATCGTCTCCGCATTGCCCAGATGCTTCCAGGCGATGCGCACGTCCTGATGACCGCCATACGGCTCGTCCCCCTGCTTCGGATAATTCTCCGGATTGCAGTAGCGCTCTTCGACCAGCGTATAGAAGCTCTTCAGCGCCGCCCCGGCAGGCCCATAGAAGCTGCTGAAATAGTCATCGAGAAGCAGATCCACGTCGGCATCCGGATCATCCATGAGCCGATAGCAGAGGTAGTTCGCCACCTCGCCATTGAAGCCGCAGTGGAAGATGCCGTTGATCTCATACTCCCGGAAGCGCTTGAATTGCTTGTCCAGTTCATGCGCGAAGAAACCCGGGAAGCAGAAGAACTTGCCATTGTTCGCGATCTCCAAAGGGAAGGTATTGTAGAGCCACAGACTCATGGGCACATTCTCCTTCCGGTGCCATTCATCCAGCAGCGCCATCTGGCGGTCGAGCAGCGGCGAGTACGGCATGCGATTGCCCGAGATACAGAAGTAGACGATGACGTTGTCGGCAACCTTCAGGTTCGTCGGCAGCCCTTCGTGCGTCATGTACGCCAGCGTCGTGATCTTCTTATCCGGATGCGACTTGGCTATCTCGTTGGCAACCCGATTGACAAAGCGAAACCAGTAGGTGCTGTGCTGCTCGGCCCGCGGACGATCCAGCTCATACTGGGGGGTACAGGCGTCGCACTTGCAGAAAGCCGAATTGTCCATCGGTTCCAGCGCGAAAAAGTTCTCGCCCCACGTGTACCCGGGTGTCCCGATTCCGCTCATCCGCTTCTGATAGCCGCCATTGTCGAAGTAGCTGCGGATGTCCGTGACCACCTGCGCGACAAAGCCGTCGTTGGAGTAGCACATCTGTGGCGGCTTCTCGCCGCTGTACCCCTGCGCGAAAAACTCCGGTCGATATGCTTCGAAGTTCTCGTGCCCCTTGGTATGGAAACGTTCATAGAAATTGTAGAAGGAATGATTGCAGGGCGCCTGTTCTCCCCCGCCCTTCTGGCGCAGCATGAAGAGCGTGTTCTGCGCCCGCAGACCGAGGTTCCGGCTATTCACGTGCGACTGGGCTTCATAAAGACTCGCATACCCCAGCTCCATGTAATTCTCTCCCTCCGCGGTGCCGCTTCGCCAGAGCCCACCGCCCCACTGAACCCGCTCCGGCTGCCCAATCATGGTACCCCCGCGATACCACATGAACGGCTTCCGCTGTACCTCCGCCCCGCTCACTGTCAGCGTTGCCGCCGTCGGATATACCGTGCCCACATCCGTCGGATTGAACCAGCGCACCCCACAATGATCCCGCAGAAAATCATAGACCGCGTACATGCTGCCCTGCTCGTGCCACACCGAGGGCCAGCTCTGTATCGCATTCGGGTTCGCAACAAAGTCCAGATTCGGCTCCCCCTTGTCCTCCCGGTCGCGCCCCATCAGGACGATCCTCTCCTGCCCGATTCGCACCAGGTACTCCTGACGACCAAAACTACTGCTCTCCAGGCCAAGCGCGCGGGTCGCGGCGCTCTCCCCCACCAGAATCGGCAGCCCTGTCACCGCCTCACCATCATGGACGATCGGCAGAACCGCCCCACTGATCGCCTGCACATGATGCTGAAGCTCCAGCGCCGCAAAGCGCGCCGCCCGGTTCGCATCCCGATCGATGACAATGCTCGCTGCCGGCTCTCCATTCTTCGTAATGGCAACCTCCTGCCCCTTCATGCTCATCGCTCCGCTGATAAATAGTGCTGCCACGATGCCGAAAAACCACGTACACCTTCTGATCCAGATCCGTCTCATGGGTAGCTCTCCCCGTCCGATGTTGCGCCTCAGGCGCCAGATGCGCCGACTTAGGTTCTACGAAGACTCTCGATAGTATAGAAGCTCAACCAGTCCAATGCAAGAAACAAAAAAATGAAGTCTGGCTCTCCCCGCCCGCCTCTGAAATCCGCAGTCCACCAAAAACATCGGTCTAATCCTCGGTCCACCAAAAACATCGGTCTAATCCTCGGTCCACCAAAAACATCGGTCCAATCCTCGGTCCACCAAAAACATCGCCAATCCTCGGTCCACCAAAAACATCGGTCCAATCCTCGGTCCACCAAAAAGCACCGAAAACATCGGTCGAATCCTCGGTACCACCGCACCGAAAACCCCGGTCTCCAGAACCTGCCCCATTGCTCGTCCCTGTCCACCCATGCCTGCTTACCATTTCCGAAAATTTGAGGTATCACCGCCAACCAATAGAGCATGGATAACTCAAAAGTCAACTCATATTAAGCAGATTTTGTTCTATCTCAGTCCATTCCGGTGAACCATCCCACTTCAAACGAGGGGCGGGCTCGTATGTTGCCTCCGTTTCTGTCCGTTTCGTCTGTCTGCCTCACCTTGGCGACAGGTGCTTCCCATTAAGGCACGTTCCACCCGCCTGGCCTCCACCCCGCCACCTGCCTCATGTCATTACAACGGCGCCAATCGGTACGAATGGCCGCTTTCTCCATGGAAAAGCAGGCATTCCCCCCGCACCGTGTCCATCTCGTGCGCTACGTCTCGACCGTCTTCGTCGCCACACACGACAAGCGGGCGGCCGGGCCAGGGGTTCATCACCTGGCAGAGGACATCTCGACGGGCCGCGATGCGAACAAAGGTGACCCGGCCTTCAACCATTTCTGCCGATACCAGGAACCCGTTGCGTGCCTGAAAATCGCGAAAAGCGATGGTCGTGCCCGGCGGCACGCACGGAAACAGATGAATACGACCCGAGCGGGAATTGAGGAGCCGTTCCGGCTCTTCCGCGATGACCTCCAACAGTTTCTCCGGCGTATCTATCGGCTCGTCCGGTTTGGCGTCGAAGTATTGGGAAGCAAGCACCCCTTTGCGCAGCGCCGGATAGGCGCCCAGCAGATGAAAGACATCGCGGTTGCGCCACCCGCCGGTTAACCGGGCGGTACGCAACATGACCTCGATTTCACCGGGCTCGGAATCCAGGTGTATCCGATCGGCCAGAAGCGTAGGCGTCACGCCATGATAAAAGTTGAACGATGACTCGAAGGGACTGACACCAGCCTCGCCGCAGTAAACGCAGCCTTCCTCCGCGATCCTCGCCAGCCAACTTGGCTCACGCAGCTCCCCGCGCACCTCGTACGGGCCACCCGCCACCAACATGAAACTGCCGGTCCCGCCGACGACCTTCACGGCAATACGATTCGTCCCCGATTTGAGGTGAACCGTGAACCGGTGGTCAAGCAGACTGGGGGGGTGCGCGCGATTTCCGGCCGGAAACGTGTCGCAGACCACTTCGCCGTTGAACCGCCACCTCATCCACCAATCGGCACCGGCGCTGAAGGTGGCCACCATCTCCCGGTCGGCCAAAATGTCCGCCAGCAGGTAGGCGGCTTTCCCGCTTTCTATGCCTCCGAGAAGCTCGCCAAGGTCCAGGCGATTGCGGCTGAACACCCCCTTCCGGGCAGCAAGGCGTTCACCAGCAATCATCAGCTCGGCCGGCAGCTCGCCGATACCTGCGAAATCGGGCTCTGGCGCGTCTGCGCCGACCGGACCGAAAACCGACCACTCCCGCGGGAATACGCACTCCCCCTGGATCTCCGCCGCTTCAGACCTCGTCTCCCGCTCCCGCCGAAACGCCTCTTCCATATCCTTTGTCGTTGGATAAGCCGCCAGGCGCAGCGCTACGTCCTGCCATCCCTCGCGCAACTCGGCATCCCGCTCCAGAAGTTCGGAAGCCTGAATAGCCGCCTCCAGCGTCCAGCGAAAGAGGCTCAGCGCAGAGGACGAATCCCGATTGCGCGCAAACTGGTAGGTCCATCCCCAGTGTTCCGCCGAAACCGTCGGGATGACATGGTACTTGCCGTCCTCCCCAAGGGTGACGTACGCCGCATAGAAAATAGCCAATTCACGCAGGGCTGGATAAACGATGCCCGCCAGAAAGCCATCGTCACCGCCATAATCCCAGGTATCCCAGGCCACCTTGAGCACCTGAGCCGGGCTCTCCATGCAGAACTCCCAGATCGACGAGCAATGCGCGTACGCGTCCGCCTTTATCGGCGGCAGATAACCGTGGGTCGGGCCGAAGGCGCCGGGAAGACCGAAGACCGTACGGGCGTTCTCCTTGGCAGCCTCCAGCCAGTGGGTTGCCAGCTTCGGCCAATAGCTGACGCGGTCGCTGCGATTCAGCACGTGCTGGCCGGTGCAATAGATCTCGTTGTAGCAGGGCAAGCCGTGAAACGGACTAGAGTCCCCAAGCATGGCATAGCTCTCATCTGCCTCATAACGTGTTGGGTCTGGGTGCGTCAGGTACGACTCGGCCATCACATCGGGCGCCGCACTCCAGCTGCGAAAGACAAACGGCATGCGCAGGCGAAGAAGCTCGTTTGAGCCGCTGAAGACCCGTCCCCTTTCGCGCCGCTCGTAGAAATCGTGGAACCACCCGGCGTTTTCGGCTACCAGACCGTCCCATCCCATCCCTTCCGCCGCCAGCAGTTGACGACGAGCTTCTTCCATGGGCTCACCGGACTCCGCACTCGTCACCACAACCACCAGCGCCGTCCCCTGTTGGCGGCCCTGCGCCCACTGCGCGGTCGCGGCGGAACCCGGGCTGTCATTCTCCTCGCCCGCAATCCGGATTCCCGAAAACGCGCGACCGGTTGTCTTTCGCTCCGCGGCCTTCGTGCCCATGCCGCACATGTCGTTCACCGCCTCCAACGCGACCCGGTCCTCGACGACTAACCCCATCAACACGTACTCGAACCCGGCCGGAAAGGTCTTCTCGGCCGGAAAGCGCTGGCGAACCCAGAAGAAGCGATCATCCTTCCCAGCCACCGGTGGGCCAAACGGAATGTCCAAGCCCACATCCGCGGCATAGTCGTACTGGTCATCCCGCAACTGGCGTCCCAGCCCCGTCGTATCCCGATGACGGTACAGGCGCAGCGCGGGTGGCCTCGCCAACCCCTGCCCCGCAAAGCGGATAGCGACAAGATTGCGTGTCATCATGGCGAGCCAGGTCGTCTCCAGGCTTACCTGCCCATGCCGTAGCGCGAGCCGAGCGGTGCCGTCCGCACAGGAAATGGCCGATTCCGGTTGCCGGGCGCCCGCGAACTCCGCGCAACGAAGAATGACCTGCCCAACCGGTTTCGGGCACGGAAACGCGTACGCCCCATGATAGCGGTAACGCTCCGCCGCACCCCCCTCCGGCAGCAGGTATCCACCGACGCTCTGCGTTGGCTTTATCCCCGCATTGGCCGCGGAGAATGCACCCTCGCGAATCTCCGCCAGCGTCAACGGCTTCGCCCACCCCTGGCGGCGGTCCCAGACATCCGTCTTGCCCAGGCTCAGCGTCAGCGACTCCGGCGCTCCCCAGAGCCCCGCCTTCAACTTCTGCGTACTCAAGTTCACCGCCGGCGTGGGCCCGCACTGCCACATCCCCTCCGGCATCGGGTTGTCCGACGGCACGGCTCTCTTCAAGGTGACCGTCTGTGCCATCTCCCACAACGATGCTTCACGATCCCAGAGTCGCTCGTCCTCACGAAACGCGTGCATTATACGCCTCTGCTGTGTCTGACATGATTGCGTCATCGGCGGCGTGAACAAGCTACCTGACCTTCCACAAAAGTACAAGACGCCTCAATCAGGGGACAGGTACTTCCCATTTCCCACAGCCCTCCCCCCCAAAGCCCACAGATCCGTCAGATCCGTCAGAACCGTCAGATCGCTCAGCCCCCGCGGACCTCCCAACGGCGTCGGTCAGCCGCCCCCCAGTTGATGCCTAAGGGTGTCGGCGGCCTCCAGAACGGCACCCACCGTGGCCTGGCCGCGCAGAAAGCTGTCACAGATCCCGCATACAGGCCCGATGTCAGCCCCCCTTTGTTGAACGGCGGCCAACTCCTCGCGTGTACCGTCGAGAAAGATGTCATACCAGGCGTTCACCGCCCAAGCTGCCGCGGACACGGCCCGGCGCTCCGCCTCGACATCTGGCGCGCCGATATCGCGCACCGGCAGTCGCTCCGCGACCGGCGCCAGGGGGAATGGGCGGTGCGGCTCCTCCTGATACCAGTACACTGTGGCGGCGAGGTCGTTCGCCTGGTGATTCGCGTGCCCGTGCTCAAAACTCAACTGCAAGGATTCACGGAAGTAAATCGGGTCCGGCAGATGCCAGCGATAGCAGGTGCCCTTCGGGCGCTTGCCCGCCTTGCGCTGCGCATCTTCCCAGAGACTGGTCCCTGACCACAGGCGCGCATCGCCGGTCATCCCCCAGGCATCGGAGAAGTAGTCCTCGGTTCCGGTTCCATGCAGTCGCGGCGGGTAGGGCTCCCCGTCGATGACGATCCATTCATCCCCCTCATTGAAGCAGCACACATAGCGATCGTGATGCGAATCGTCGAGATTGTCGATACTCAGATTGACACCGAGCAGGCGACCGAGACCCCTCAGGTCGGCGGCGACAAAGTTATCCGCACCATCGAGATTGATGGCCCAGCGTCCGTGGACTCCACGCGTCTCGTAGGCGTCTCTGTCCGTCCTTGGCCGGCAACGGGGATTTCGCCGCCACTGGGCGTGAAAGCGACCCCGATCGGCGACATCTGCCTCAGCTACCCGCAGCCAGTCCACCTGGTAATACAACGCTTGACAGGGCAGCTCGCCGTCGTTGGTCACCGTGATCCGGGCACTTTCGCCGAATGGCATCGGCAGCCAGCAGTTGACGCCGGTGGCGCCGCCGCGCTCGCCGGTGCCGCGCACCATGTTCATCACCGCCGAATCGTACTTGCTGGAGATCCCGTGCCCCACCCCAAAAAAATCGCCCAGCGGGCACTCCAAGCTGGGTGATCCCTCACCATCCCACCAAGCGCGCACCACCAGTTGGCGCAGGTAGTCGGGGTCGAGACTGCCGAGTGCAAACCAGATGTGCGTAATCGTTCCTGGCCCCTCGGCCTCGAGGATAGTGACCGATTGGCCGGGCAGCAAGCGCTCAAAATCGGCATTGCCGCCGCTGCGGTCATAGCTGCTGCTCCGGTAGGTGCTGCATTCTCGCGCAGCCTTGAGCGAGAACAGGGAGTGGAAGGGACTGAACACAGGGATTCCTCAGTTGATGATTGTCCGCGAAAGCAGAGTTCGATAACCTGGGGGGGGCTGGCTGGAGCCAGGCTCACGGCAACAGCTCGACCGCGCCGTCCCGCGTCACGATGTACGTAGAGCCGGCTGGCTGGGCTATCAGGTGCACTGCATTTCCTCCAGGAAACGGGACAATATCCACGGCCCGTGACGAGGCGGCCAGGGTGAGGATCCGCACCAGCGCTCGATCCCCCTTGGCAAGCCCAGACCAGATAACCGCGGTGTCATCCTTCGGGTCGGGCCAAACGTCGTGCAGTACCGCCCCGCCCTCCAGAAAGTCCCGAAAGGGCGCGGCAAACAGCTCATTGTAGACATGATTGATGTCCGCCAGTTCCTCGTAATAGTCGGCCATCGTTCCGTACGGTGGTGAGACCGTGAAGCAATAGAAACCACGGGCTCCCCGCAGCATGGCATGGCGCAGGAATTCCCGATAGAGGGACTTGCTCATGCGCGGCAGTGTATGCTGACGGGTACCCACGTAGCTGCTTACGTAAGGGACCATCCGTTGATTGTCCCGCATGTTCCAATGGAGGCCACTCATCGTACGCAACAGAGTTGCCATGTAGACCGCATCTGTCTCCCGCCGCGGGGTCGGCCAGTCCGCATTATAGAAGCGCCCAACGACGCTCTCACTGGCATAGCAAACCGGCTGGACGACGTCGATTTCCTGGGGATTGTGCACGGCAGGCGGCAGGCGCGTTCCCATGGTAAGCAGAGACGGATGCGCTTCGCTCGACAAGGTGAAACCGTAGAAGCCCAGAAGCGCATCCGGCAGTACCTCGCTGACGGGGATGGCGAACGCCTCCACCATCGCCTCATCCCGAAGATTCAGCGCCCAGGCCACGAAACGCTGACGGTCCGCCAAGATCTCGGGCGGGATCGCCGCGCGACATCCGGGACACCGCTGACTGTGCTCATAGTAGCCGTTCCACGGGTAGGGCAGCCCTTCATAGTCGTACCAGACGCCGGCAATCGGGATCTCTGCAGCCGCGAATCTCTGGAAGAGCGCGCGTTGTTGCGCTGCCCGCGCCGTCCACCCATCGCGCAAGGGCAGGCAACAAAAATCGCCGCCTACGGCAGTCTTCTGGCCTTCGACCGGTGCCTGGTCGTGCACGACCGGCTGCCCCTTCTTGCCGCCAGGCACGATGTAGAGAGCAAGCACGCCCTTCATGGCCAAGTGGACCGGGAAACCCGCCGCCGCCACAGCCTTGGCTTGCGCCAACGCCCTCGTTAGGCTTTCTTCGGTGGCGGGATACGCCCAGTAATCCGCGTAGTCGCCACTGACTTCGATGCAGGGCAGGATCCCCCTCGCCTGAAGGGCCACCAGTTCCCCTTTCAGCGCCATCGGATCATCGAACGACAGCGGTACCTGCGTCCAATGCAGCGTCGGTTGCCAACCTTCCGGATAAGGGTGAGCCAGCTCGGGAACATTGACGACAATGCCTTCCAGCAAGGGCCTGGTAGTCCATTCAGGCGCCGACTCAGGCTTCTCATCCGCAAGAACGAGAGCGGTGAGCAACGCGGCAAAAGCAAACAGGGCAAGCGGGGTAGTTCGGTGCATGGCGGGTCTCCTAGCGCATGTCGAAGTTGTAGGGATCGGCGGTCGGACTGAACTGGGCCGTCAGCCGCCGACCATCCAGCTTCGGCTCGACGTGCCCGTCTACGTACAGAAAATTGCTGACCTGATACTCTCTGCCATGCCGGCCGAAGTGCCAGGTGGCACCGTTGATGGTGGGGCCTTCCCACCTGAGCAAGCTGCTTCCCCACAGGTGGGAAGACACTCCCGGCGCGTTATTGACCATCTCCACCAGAAGCGTCGTGCGCTCGGGTACTTGGACTTCGCTGTGACGGCGCGGTCCCAACCCGCTCCACCCATAGAAGGGGCCGCCGAGAGCCCGGTCGCTCCAACCACCATACGGATACGAGTACGACAGATACCAGACTGACGCCACAAAGCCATCGACACGCGCCCGGGGACACCACAAGATCGACTTTCGGGGCGGAGACCAGAGCGTGGTATCCTGGTCCGGTGCTCCGGGGATCGACATCGCCCGCGCCACCGGAATGAACCAGACCGGCCGCCATGATACGCTCGAGCCGCTCGCATGAGGAAAGAACTGATCGCTCTCGCTGTCCATGTACATCTCAAACCCCATGCCCAGTTGCCTCTGCTGCCCCATGCAGGAAACGCTCAGCCCTTTCTCCCTCGCCGCCGACAGCACCGGCAACAGCATCGATGCCAGAACCGCGATGATGGCTATCACAACCAACAGCTCTATCAAGGTGAAACACACCGGGAATTGACGGATGATGACGCGTCTTGGAACGACCATGGCGAATTCCTCTCCTGATGGGGATTGTCAGTTCAGCGGCTCGATGCTACCCGATTCATCGACCAGATAGCTTTTGCCTCCAGACGGCGCGATCAGGTGCACCGTCAGGTCGGGAAACGGTGCAATCTCCACGATGGTCGGCGCACCCAGCGAAAGCACCCTGATCAAGGCACGATTCCCGCGGCGCATGCCCGACCAGACGATAGCAGACTCCTCCGCTGGATCGAGGTAGCTGTCGTTCAGCACAACGCCCCCCTCCAGAAACTCGCGAAAAGGCGGCGCGAAAAGCTCGTTGTAGACGCTGTTGATGTCCGCCAGTTCGCTGTAATGCTCGGGCGTCGGCATATAGGGCGGCGCCACGTTGAAGCAGTAAAAACCGCGGGCGCCACGCAGGATCGTGTGGCGCAGGAACTCCCGGTACATCGCCTTGCTCAGGCGCGGTGCCTGAGCGAAATGGTGCGGCGTCACCTCGCTGCACACATACGGCATCAGGCGCTGGTCGATGCGCAGATTGCGCTGGACGTGACGGATGGCATTGAGCAGCGTCGCCAGATAGGCCGCGTCGTGGTTTCCTGCCTTGGCGGCAATGCCACGGGACGCATAGCAGACCGGTTGCGCCACGTCAATGCTCGACGGGTTGATCCGGCGCGGCGGATACGCATAGCTCGTGCCGAGCCACGGCATCGTGGGATACTCCTCCGTAGACGGCACATAGCCGTAGAAGCCGACTTCGGCAGCCGGCAAGGCCGCCTCGACGGGTCCGGCAAACGCGGTAGCCAATGCCTCTACGTTGAGGTTGTACACCCACGTCAGCCAGGACTCACGATCCTTCAGGTTCTCGTCCCCGATGGCTTGACGACAGCGGGCGCACCGGCCGCTGTGCTGCCACATACCGTTCCAGGGATGCGGGTGATCTTCGTAGTCGTACCAAACGCCCGCAATGGGGATAGTCGCTGCCGCGAACCGGGCAAAGAGTTGCTCCAGATGCATCGCCATGGCCGTCCATCCATCGCGTAGCGGCAGCCAGCTGAAGATCTTGCCATGGGCATCTTTCTGCTCGTCGTCCGGGGCATCGGCATGCCGCGCCAACGTGCCGTCCGGCAGCCGATAGAGGCTCAACCCTCCCTTCATGGCCAGGTTCACGGGAATGCCGGCCGCAGCCAGTGCTCTGGCGCTGTCAATGGCGTTTTCGATGTGCTCGGCGGGCGCCTGATAGTCGCCACGCAACTCGATACACGGTGACAAGCCACGCGCCGCCAACACCCGCAGCTCCCCCTCCAAGGCAGCGGCATTGTCGTACGACAACGGCACTTGCCACCAGAAAAGCGTGGGCAGCCAGCCCTCCGGCAGCGGATAGGCCAGCTCGGGGACGCAGGTCGCAAGGCCGTGCACCGCAGGCGTACTTCGCCAGGCTGCAAGGTCCACGACCTTATCGCCTGCGAGCCCCCAGATGCTGATCAGGAACCCCAACAGCATTGCTTGTGAATGCACTCTCGTCATCCATCGCTCCCTTCTTCCTGAGGTTACGTGGTTCTACCCACGGGTGCCGTCGAATCACGTTCGCACAGCGACGGTGACACGCGGATCGACAGGTGCTCCTCTGGCATGTCGCCAATCAGGATATCCATCGCCAGCCTGCCCATCAGGGATTCACCGACATTGACGGAGCTGAGGGCCGGAGACAAGGCTGGACACCAAGGCGTATCGTTGATGCCAATTACGCTGAGATCCTCCGGTATCCGCAAGCCGGCAAGCGCCGCCACGGCATAGATCCCGCGGGCCCGGAAGTCCGGTTGACAGACCACCGCGGTGGGCCGGTCCGGCGCCTGCAGGAACGCCAAGATGCTGTCGAGAACGACGCCTTCGACTTCCTGGTAGCAGTTGACCACTCCTTCCCAGTCGGCGACACCATGGGTAGCCAGCACCCCGCGATACGCGCCATAGTATGTCGCCAATGGTTCAGGGTAGGCTCGATCCCCTTGTCGAGCGCCGATTTGCGCGCCGGCCGGATTGGCGTCGCCCTCCGCCAGGAGGATACGCCGGTGTCCCAACTCGAGCAGATGCTCCATCGCCACTCTGATCGCACGCATTTGATCCGCTAGAACACAGGCCGTACCGGGCGGCAGAGTCAGCCCCTTCGGCGGCTCGTCTCCCACCACGACAACAGGGCGCTTCAGTGACGACAGTGTCTTATGCACGATCGGATAGCTTTCCGCCGCCACGATGAACCCGCCCGCGTTTTCGGCATAGACCGCCAACGTCGCCTGCCAAGCGGAATCGTCGCTCCGCGGAGTCTCCAATGTCTGGAACCGAACGCCTCGCTGTTGGGCCTGCCGCTGGGCAGCGCGCACGATATTGTTGAACAAGTGGGCCTCCACCGGGCCAATGTACAATACATCGGCCAGATCAGCGCCACCAATCGGCCCGATCACCACCGTCCCTTTTCCCTGGTACCGTTTCAGTACTCCCTCTTCGCACAGCAGGCCCAGTGCCTTCCGCATCGTCATGCGATTGACCGAAAAATGCTCCGCCAACTCTACTTCCGACGGAAGAACACTACTCGGCGGATACTCCCCACTGGCGATCCAGGACCCTACCTGCTCCGCGATCACCTGGTACTTGAACCGGAGACGCGTCCCCGTTTGATCAGTGACACTTGCCATAATCGCTCCTTCCTTTCTATACCTATAACCACCAACCTGAACGATGTCAACAACAACTCTATAAAAAACTAAATATTTAGAATATACATATTGTATACACATTTCCCATGCCACCATCGGGCTATGCAGCGCAGGCGAACGTGCTACCTTACGTCCCACCACGCGCCCGGAAGAACAACGCCGCCCAGCCGGCCAGCAGGAGCCCCCTTTCATGGATCTCGACGATCGTCAACGCCGACTCGCTTGGTTCAAGGAAGCCCACTTCGGCATCTTCATTCACTGGGGGCTCTACGCCATCCTCGGACGCGGCGAATGGGTTCGCCATCGCGACGGCATCCCCGCCGACGAGTATGCCGCCCTCGCCCAGCAGTGGAATCCCCGCTCCTTCTCACCGGATAGCTGGTGCCTCGCGGCGCGCAAAGCCGGCATGCGCTACGCCGTCTTCACCACCCTGCATCACGACGGCTTCGCCCTATTCGACAGCAAGGCCGACCCCTTCAACAGCATGAATTCCCCCGCGCAACGGGACTTCGTCGCCGATTTTGTCGCCGCCTGCCGCCGACACGATCTTGGCGTCGGCCTCTACTACTCGCTAAACGACTGGCGCTTCCAGGACAACGGCGCCGACCCGGCCGACGCCGCGGCCCGCATGCGCGACCTCACCCATGCCCAACTCCGCGAGCTGATGAGCAACTACGGCAAAATCGACCTCCTCTGGTACGACGGCGCGGCCTGCCCCCTCAAGGAAAACCCCACCCGCGAGGATGTCGCCGCCTTCTGGCAAGCCGAAAAGCTCAACGCCATGGTCCGCCAACTGCAGCCCGATATCCTCATCAACAACCGGTCGGGTCTGGACGAGGATTTCGGCACCATCGAAGGCCGCAACATCATTCGACCGCCCGCGAATGTCCACGCCTGGGAAGCCTGCATGACCCTCGGCGACGACGACTTCAGCTACTGGGGATATTGCCGTAGCGCCCTCAACCGTCGCACCCCCGCCCAGGCCCTGCTCCTCCTCCTGCACACCCTCGAGTTCGGCGGCAACCTCCTGCTCAATGTCGGCCCCGACGCGGACGGCGTCATTCCCGCCTGGCAACTCGAAATCCTCGAGGTCATGGGTGCCTGGGTTCACGCCCATGCCGAAGCAGTCTACGGCATCGAGGCCACAGACGTGGCGCGCCCGACACCCCGCAGCCATCAGGGCAACTCCTGCGGCTTTTTCACCGCCAAGGGCGACGCTCTCTATTTCTACCTCTACGAATGGCCCGGCCGCGAGACCCGCATTCCCGTCTTGCGCCGCGAGATTTCAACCGTGACCGTCCTCAAGACCGGGCAGCCCCTGCCCTTCCACCGTGACCCCACCGGCGCCCTGATCGTCTCCGGTCTCCCCCACACCCCCATCGATCCCCTCTGCACCGTCCTCAAGCTGACCTGATCACCCCCCGCGCATGCCCCCCACCGGGGGAACGTCAGCCCCGCCCAAGCCCCCCTGTATCAGCTTGAATCCCCGGATTGTTTGTGCTACGCTTTGGAATTCCGGAAGAACAGTTCATGTTACACTACCTGCCCCGCGCCGCCGCCCCCCTGTCTAACAGACTTATTCCGAGGATCGCCCATGGAAATAAAGCCCTTCAAACGCTTGATGGTCGCCAATCGCAGCGAAATCGCCATCCGGGTCTTCCGCTCCACACACGAGCTGCACATGCGCACGGTCGCTATCTACGCCCATCAGGACCGCTTTGCGCTGCACCGATTCAAGGCTGACGAGGCATACCAGGTAGGCGATGAGCGGGAGCCGGTGAAGGCGTACCTCGATATCGACGCTATCGTGGCCTTGGCGAAAGCAAAGAAGGTCGACGCCATCCATCCAGGCTACGGGTTCCTGTCCGAGAACCCGCATTTCGCGCGAGCATGCGAACACGCCGGCATCACCTTTATCGGGCCGCGGCCCGAGCTGCTGGAAGTGCTCGGCGATAAGACGGCCGCCCGTGCTCTCGCCAAAGAGGCCGGTGTGCCCGTGCTCCCAGGCAGCGCCAACTCCGTCCGCGATCTGGCCCAGGCCCGAGAACTGGCCCGAGAATGCGGATACCCCGTGATTCTCAAGGCCGCACATGGCGGCGGCGGACGCGGCATGCGCGTGGTCGAGCAAGAAGCCGACCTCGAGAATCGCCTCCAGGAGGCAAAGCGCGAGGCTCGCGGAGCCTTTGGCAGTGATGATATCTTCGTCGAAAAGTATATCCCGCGCGCCCGTCACATCGAGGTGCAGATCCTGGGCGACAAGTACGGCAACGTCGTACACCTCCACGAGCGCGACTGCTCCGTCCAGCGCCGTCACCAGAAAGTCGTGGAGATGGCGCCCGCACTCAACCTCTCGCACGAAACCCGCAACGCGATATGCGAAGCGGCCGTCGCCATTGGCCGAAAGACCGCCTTCGACAACGCCGGCACCGTCGAATTCCTCGTCGACAAAGAGACCGAAGAGTTCTTCTTCATCGAGATCAACCCCCGTATCCAGGTGGAACATACGGTCACCGAAGAGGTGGTGCGCCACGATATTGTCAAACGACAGATCCTTATTGCGCAGGGATACCCACTCTCCCATGAAGAGATCGGCATGGGCGACCAGTCCCTCATCCAGATACGCGGGCACGCCATCCAGTGCCGCGTCACGACCGAAGATCCCGAGAACAACTTCATCCCAGACTATGGACGGCTGCTCCACTACCGTTCCGCTTCCGGTATGGGCATTCGCCTCGACGCCGGTACGGCCTTCACCGGCGCGGTCGTCACCCCATACTACGATTCCCTTCTCGTCAAGGTCACTGCCAGCGGCTCCCGCTTCTCCGATGCCGTGAGCCGCATGGAGCGCTGCCTCCAGGAGTTCCGCGTCCGCGGCGTCAAGACGAACATCCCCTTCCTCATCAACCTGATCGGTCATCCCGCATTCCGCACCGGAGAATGCCATACCCGATTCATCGATGAAACCCCAGAACTCTTTCGCTTCCCTCGCCGCCGCGACCGAGCGTCGCGACTGATGCGCTTCATCGGCGACGTCGCCGTCAACGGCAACGACTTGGTCAAGAAGAAGCCCGACACCATCGTCCGTCGCCCAGCGCCGGTCCCCCCCTTCGATCCGCTCAAGCAGCCGCCGCCCGGCACCCGCGACCGCCTCCATGAAATGGGCCCCGAGAAGTTCGCCCAGTGGATTCGCGACCAGAAGCACCTTCTCCTCACTGACACAACCTTCCGCGATGCCCACCAGTCCTTGCTCGCTACACGTATGCGGACCTACGACTTGCTGGCCGTCGCCCCCGCCTACGCCCACCACCACGCCGACCTCTTCTCCATCGAAATGTGGGGCGGCGCCACCTTCGATAGCGCCATGCGCTTTCTCAACGAGGACCCGTGGGACAGGCTCACACGGCTGCGCGAGAAGATCCCCAACATCCTCTTCCAGATGCTCCTCCGTGCCTCCAACGCCGTCGGCTACACAAGCTACCCCGACAACGTCGTCCAGACCTTCGTCAAAGAGGCCGCCGCCGCCGGCATCGACATCTTCCGGATCTTCGATTCGCTCAACTGGATGACCAATATGCGCGTCGCCGTCGATGCGGTTCTGGAGACGGGCGCCATCTGCGAGGCCGCCATCTGCTACACCGGCGATATCCTCGACCCCTCACGCGAGAAGTACAACCTCGACTATTACGTCCGCCTCGCAAAAGAGCTGGAGGCCATGGGCGTACACATTCTGGCCATCAAGGACATGGCCGGCCTCTGTAAGCCCTATGCCGCCCACAAGCTGATCTCCACGCTCAAGCAGGAAGTCGGCCTCCCCATCCACTTCCACACCCACGACACCAGCGGCGGGCAGCTCGGCGCCTTGCTTAAAGCCGCCGAGGCCGGTGTCGATATTGTCGACGGCGCCATGGCACCCCTCTCCGGCCTCACCTCCCAGCCGAATCTCAACACCACCGTCGAGATGCTGCGCTTCACCGACAGGGACACCGGCATGGACGGTGAGAAGCTCGACCGAACGGCCCAATTCTGGGCGGTCACCAGGCAGTACTACGCACCCTTCGAACCCGAACTCAAGGCCGGCACGGCGGACGTCTACAAACACGAAATGCCCGGCGGCCAATACACCAACCTTTACCAGCAGGCCATCGCCTTAGGCCTCGAAGCACGCTGGCCCCGGATCTGCCAAACCTACGCCGACGTCAACCAGATGTGCGGTGACATCGTCAAGGTTACCCCCTCATCAAAGGTCGTGGGAGACCTGACCTTGTTCATGGTCACCAATGATCTCACAACCTCCGATGTGCTTGACGGTGACCGCGAACTCTCGTTCCCGCAATCCGTCATCGACTTCCTGAAAGGGTACCTCGGCGAACCAGAAGGCGGCTTTCCCGAGAAACTGCGTCAGCGCGTCCTGCGCGGCGCCGAACCGCTGCATGGCCGACCCGGCGCCTTGCTGGAGCCCGCGGATTTCGAAGCCACTCGGGCGGAACTGGAACGCACGTTGGGCAGCAAGATCTCCGACCGCCGTCTCCTCTCTGCCCTTCTCTATCCCCAGGTATTCAAGGACTTTGCCGAGCACCAGAGTCATTACGGCGATGTCTCCGTCCTACCCACCCACGTCTTCCTCCACGGCGCCCCCATCGGAGAGGAGGTCGCCGTCGAGATCGAACCCGGAAAGATCCTCTTCATCAAGCTCCTGGCTGTCACCGAGGCAGACAAGGAAGGCGACTCCACCGTCTACTTCGAACTCAACGGTCAGCCACGCGAGTTGAAGGTGCCGGTACGAAACCTGAAGCAGCTCCTGCCCAAGCGCCCCAAAGCCGAAGTCGGCAATCCCGACCACATCGGCGCACCCATGCCAGGGCTCGTCGTCACCATTGCCGCTGAAAAGGGCAAGCACATCAAAGCAGGTGAACGACTCCTGACGTTGGAAGCCATGAAGATGGAGACGACCATCTACGCCGACCACGACGGCGTCATCGACGCTGTCTACGTCAAAGCAGGAGACCAGGTGAACGCCAAGGACCTGCTGATCGCCTACGAGCCATAGACAGCGCACTGCCTGCGACCGTCCGATCCGCCCGATCCGTCTCCGATCCGTCAGATCCGTCAGATCCGCCCGATCCGTCAGACCACTGACCGATTGTGATCTGGCGAAAGGCGATTACATTGGGCTCTTGCGTCAAGACTGAACATCGTAGCGGAGGCACAGAAGCATGCGTATAATGTCGCGGGAAGAGCTGGTGGCGTGTGGGCGGGGGGCAAACCAGGTGCGCCAGGAGGAAAAGGGGCTGCAGTTCCTTCGCCATCCCGATGCCGCCATTGACTACTACGGGGAGTATGGCCCCTACCAGCGCGATTGGGCTCAACACCCATCCGGCGTCGCTCTGGAGTTCTACACCGACAGCGACCAACTCCACTTGGAGATCGTCCTCAGCCCCGCGGCGGATGCGCCCGCCTTTTTCGACATCTGGATCGATGACCAGTTCGCCGGCTCGGTGGGCGGAGCGGCGGTGACCGAAGAGCTTGCCCAGAGCTTCTGGCTGAGCGTCGACGGCGAGCGCCAGGAGCGCCTGGTGACGCTCTACCTGTGGCATTCACGTCAATGCTGGATCCGCTCCATCGGGCTGGACGACGACGCCAGTATGCGGCCGGGCCCCGAGCGACCAGTTCTTCTGGTTCTCGGCGATTCGATAGCCCGCGGCGGCAACGCCGATCACCCATCCCTCACCTATGCGACCCTGGCGGCGCGCAAGCTGGGAATGAGCCTGCACAACTGCGGCGTCGGCGGACATGTCTTCGACGCCGCCAGCCTTCCGGAACGCCCCATCGAGAATCCCGCCCTCATCTATGTCGCCTACGGCATCAACGACTGGGGCAGAAATCGCGACATCGGCGAAGCTCGAGCCTATTTGGAACGGCTCCGCGATCTCTATCCCACCACCACCATCGTGGTTCAGCAACCCATCTACCGCAAAGGCGCGGACGACCAACCTGCCCAGCCGAACGAGCAGGGCCAGCTGCTGTCGACCTATCGGGAGGCACTGGCCACGCTCGTCGCCCAGATGCCGAAGATGCTCTGCCTGCCCTGGCAGGAACTCTTTCCGCGCGATGCATCGATGCTCGTCGACAGCACCCATCCGAATACCGCGGGGCATATCGTCTACGGTGGCAATGTGGCGTGTCTGCTGCGGGGCATAATCGAGGGAAAACAGTAATGAGCGACTTCAGCGTGGCGGAACTGGCGACCTGGTGTCGCGTGCCCGTGGAAGAACTGGAAGGGCATGCCCAACTCAAGCTCCCCTTCCGCCTGGTGCGGGATTCCGCAGCCATGGGAGAGCTCATGGCGCGTGAACTCATCGCGGCCATAGCGGAGGCCGAGGAGGCAGGACGCGATTTTCGCGCCATCATCCCCTGCGGTCCCGCCTGCTGGTACGAGCCCTTTACCCGTCTGGTCAATGCAGAGCGCGTCAGCCTGCGCCACATGACCGTCTTCCACATGGATGAATGCCTGGACTGGCAGGGCAATGAACTGCCCCGCCGCCATCCCTACAGCTTTCGCGGCTTCATGGAGCGCGAATTCTACGCACCCGTCGCGCCGGAGCTGTCGGTGCCGGACAGTCAGCGGGTCTGGCCAGCCCCAGAGACGGTAAGCGAGCTGCGCGAGCGTATCGCCGCTGCCCCCATCGATCTTACCTATGGCGGCTGGGGTCAGGATGGACACATCGCCTACAACCAGGCCCGGCGCGACCCCTACAGCCGTCTCACCATCGACCAGGTGCGCGAAAGCACCGTGCGGGTCCAGACGAACAACTGGGACACGATCATGGCCTTGGCGCAACGCACCTTCGGCACCGCCTGGCAGTTCGTGCCACCCATGTCCGTGACCCTCGGCGTCAGGGAATGCCTCTCCGCCCGCAAAGTCCGCCTCTTCAGCGATACTGGCGCCTGGAAACAGACCGCCCTGCGCGTCGCCCTCTTCGGCCCACTCACCGCCGAGTATCCGATGACCCTCCTGCAGGAACATCCCGATGCCCTGCTGACGGCGACGGTCGAGACCGCCCGCCACCCACTCGCCGAACATCCCGAATGGGAGCTGGGGATCTGAACATGGCCCGCCACCTCACCGTCAAGACTCCCCTCTTCGAAGCACTCATCGGTACCGGCGGAATCGGCAGCGGCACCTTCTTCGCCCTCAACGGCAACACCACCCTCGGCCGCGAAGAAAGCCGCGGAGGCGTCTACCTCAATCGCCGCGACTACTGCAAGCTCCACATTGTCTCCCATTACATGCAGCTCCTCATGGGACCCGACTTCGCCGTCCTCCCCATCGGCAAGGTCGGCGACGACGAGAACGGACACCGGCTGCTCGCCGAGATGACCGCCACCGGCATGCGCATGAAGTACGTCCAAACGCTGCCCTCTGCCCCTACCCTCTTCTCCTTCTGCTTCGTTTATCCAGACGGCACCGGCGGCAACCTCACGACAGACAATTCGGCCTGCGCGGCGGTCGATGCCGAGTCGATTCAGGCGGCCGAGGCCGATTTCGCCAACTATGCGGAAGATGCCATCGCCCTGGCCATGCCGGAGGTGCCGCTGGCGGCCCGCGCCGCCCTGCTCGAGATGGCAACCAAATATGGCTGCTTTCGCGTTGCCTCCTTCACCACCAGCGAAATCGTCGACGCGATGAATGGCGGCCTTCTGCGCCAAGTGGACCTCCTCGCCATCAACCTCGATGAAGCCATCGCCGTCGTGGGCGGCGATCCACGCGGGAAGGATGGCCACGACATCGCCAAGGCAGCCGTATGGAAGCTGCGCCACATGAACCGCAAGCTCTGCGTCGCCATCACCGGCGGCCGGATGGGCGGCTGGGTCTGGGACGGCCGCGAACTTGTCTACGAATGCGCCTGGAGCGTACAGCCCGCAAGCACCGCCGGCGCCGGCGACGCCTTTCTCGCCGGCATGCTATGCGCCCTCTCCGCCCAGTTGGAACTCGACATGGCCCTGCGCTTCGGCAACCTCGTGGCAGCCTGCTCCGTGCAATCCCCCCACACCATACACCCCGATCTCTCCCGCGACAGCCTCGCCCAGCTGGCCGGATCCGCCACCCGCTCCCTCGATAGCGACATCTGGCAACTCCTCGCCGGAACCAGCGCCGACCCAAAAGTCACCCCCTGATCTCTCCCCCTGCCGAACACCACAACCGTCCGTTTCGTCCGTTTCGTCTTACCGCTCCACTTGCTTTCTTGATGATAATGCTCTATCATATAGGCGGCATTTCGGTAGCCGCATAATCATGAAAAGCACGAGGTGAAGACGATGAGTGGATCGGGCATGCGCAAGTGGTTTGGCCGGTATCTGGTGACAATCGCATTGGTACTGCCCTTCGCGGCGCTGGAAGCAGCGGAGGTGAAGGCATTCGTCAGCATCCTGCCCCTCAAGCAACTCGCCGAGCGGGTTGGTGGCGAGCGCGTCTCCGTCGACGTACTGGTGACGCCCGGTCAGAGTCCGCACACCTATTCTCCAGCCCCGAAACAGATGGCGCGCCTCGCCGGCTCCGACCTCCTCTTCCGCATCGGCGTCTCCTTCGAGAATTCCCTGATGCCGAAGATCGAGAGCACCATGAAGCAGCTCCAGGTCATCGACCTGCGCCAGGGAATCACCCTGCGCGATATCAGCGACTCCCTCGAAGAGTTGGAACTCGATCCTCACCAGCATCATGACCACGACCATGATCATGGCGACGAAGGCAAGGATCCGCATGTCTGGCTGAGCCCCCTTAATGCGAAGACCATTGCAACTACGATGGCCGCAAGCTTCACCAGGCTCGACCCGAAAGGAGAGGAGTTCTACCAGAAGAACCTGCAGGAGCTGCTGGCCGAGCTGGATGCCCTGCACACGCGGTTGACCGAGGTCCTGGCCCCCGTGCGCGGTCAGGCGATCCTCGTCTTCCATCCCGCCTTCGGTTACTTCACCGATGCGTATGGCCTCAAGCAACTCTCGGTCGAAACCGGCGGCAAGGAGCCGAGCGCACGCCAGCTCGCCCGCCTGATTCAACTGGCCGGCGAGCGCGGCATCCGCGTCGTCTTCGTCCAGCCTCAGTTCTCCTCGCGCAGCGCCAACGCCATAGCCAGCTCCATCGACGGCGCCATCGTCCGTCTCGACCCACTGGCCGAGAACTACCTGGAGAACCTGGAGCAGATGGCCGAACAGCTCTCCAAAGGCATCACCGCCACGCGCTGACCCCTACTTGACCGTGAGCGTTATCTCCGCCTTGTAGCGCTTGATCTCGTTGTCACTGGTATGGTAGTAGGCGAGGAAGCCCTGCCAAGGACAACTGTCCGCATAGATCCAGAGGCGCATCTGGTTCTCGTTGTCCAGCTTCCGGTGGCTCATCGCCACGACACGCTCCTCCCACGGACCTACCACCTCCAGCTCATCCAGAAAACCGTTGAACCTCGTCGACTTCGCATAGGCATACTCGAAACGCTTGCGCCGCCCATCGACGATCTCCCGGCTCTTGATCAGATACCCCTTCACCAGCTCTTCGCGCTGACTCTGGGGCACCTCCGGCGCGATGGTGTGCGTCTGCGGAAACCGCGTCAGCAGGCGATACTGCGACGGGAAGGTCAGCGAGGGCGGATCCTTGTACCCTCCACTGAAGGTGATCCCAGTCGGGCTGAACGTGTACTTGACCTCGAACTTCACGCCCTCTTCGAATTCACCCGCCAGGACGATCTCGCGCGGATTCTCGGTGGGCTTGGGATAATCGGTGAACTTCACGATCCGGCGGCTGTGCTGCTGCTGCCCGGGAGGATAGTAGACACAGTTGGGCTGACCGACCACAATCGGCTTCCCGATGTACTTGCCCTCCCGGTTCTTCGGCTTCACCAGAAGTTGCCCATCCGTTTGCAGGACGGCATCGAAAAGACGATTCTCATAACCGGCAAAGAACCCTTTCCACTTGCCTTTGTCCAGCTCGGGAAGCTTCTCGCTTTCCGCCCCGAAGCTGAAGGAAATGGAGATGCAGGTGAGACAGATGAGCAGGCGGTACATGATGCAGCCTCCTTGACTTGAGGATTGCGCACAGAATCTGTTCGCGGCGGGGCCGGCGAAGTTGCAGGCCCGTCTCATACCTGTAGCCGTCATCGGAGCCGCGTCAAGCGCGACTTTGCGGGTCAGGGCGTAACCGGGAGACTGGCATCCGGCGCAAGATCGCCCTCGACGTCATCGGCAGTATCTGCCGTCGGCTCCGCTTTCTCCCCCGCGGCTCGCTGCTTGGCCCGATCGATGGCGTGGCTGCGATTCTGGGAATAGCCATTGCGGACGGCGACATAAAAGTCGAAGGTCGCCGGGTCCTCCTTGATCTGCTCGAGAGTGCTGTAGGGGGGAAGCGGGAAGGAGGCCGTATTGACCTGCTCTTCGACTTTGACGGCCGCGCGCCAGTACCAGGGATCGATCAGGTTGACCGGATCCAGGAAGGCGTCACCTACTTTGCCGATGGTGTCTCGCACGTTGGAGGGGCCGAAGACCGGCCAGTTGATGAAGGTGATCTCCGGGAAGGCGTACATGCCCAGCGTCTGCCCCAGATCCGCCTGCCGCTGCTGGATGTCCAGGCGACTGGCCGCCGGATCGCCGAAGCCCAGCACTCCCCACGTGGTATTGACAACGAAGCGCCCCAGCTCGGTTCCGCAGCCTCGCAGATCGCGCTGCAGAAGGCAATTGACGGCCCGGGCCGGAGTGCCTATATTCCCGAAGAAGTTCTGGATGCCTGTCCGCGCCTTCTCGGGCAGCGTCTTTCCATAACCGGTCGACACCGGTTTGATGACCCAGTAGTAAAGACGATCATTGAAGACGAAGGTGGCGCGGTTGACTGGCTCGATGTAGTCCCGCACGACCACCGGCTCCGCATCATCATCGCCCCAATCGTCGTCGTCGTCCCACGTTGCATCCGCAATCGGTGGTTGCGACGAGCCGGCCTGCGCCAGAACAGAGGTCGGAACCGAGGCGAGACCGAGGATCATGAGGAACGCGAAAACCCGCATGAGCAGGTGTCTGTCGAGAGTCATGTGAAGGCTCCTGTTAGAACAAAGGTGGGAAAGCTTCTGCCTGTGGACAATTTCTCGAGCGGCTCTTTTATCCGCTTTCCGAGGCTGGCAATATGGAGGATCATCTTTATCTTTCTACAAAGGGTATAGTAAGGCACCTGAACTTCAAGCCCTCATAAGGAAAAGTGATCATGCCCAAAGTGATTTGTCTGATTCTGGCGCTCTCCTGCTTCGCTCTACAGGCTCAGGATATGGAACCGCCGGCGGAGCAGTCCGCTGCCCTCGACGATATGGCGTACCCCAACGGCCTATCGGCCGCGTACGGTGTCTCGCATGAGTTCAGCGACGCTCTCGACTACTTCCTGATCACGTATCATCGCTTCTGGTCGCCACAATCGTTGGGCTGGGAGAATGGCTCGGAAGCGTTGCGCCTCAAGATGGAACTCAGTGGCGGCATGCGGGTTTCCGGCCAGGATGGCGCCGTCCTCTCCGCCGTCGGCATGCTGCAATATTACCTCGACTCCATGAAGAACGAGCGCTTTCACCCTTACGTGGAAGCAGGCATCGGCGCCATCTATACCGACTGGCGCGAAAACAACCAGGCGTTCCGCTGGAACTTCAATCCCCAGGCCGGCTTCGGCCTGGCCATGGACAGCGACCGCGGCGGACCATGGTTCGCATCCATCCGCTGGCACCATCTCTCCAACGCCAGCATCGATGACGACAACCACGGCGTCGACACCATCCTCTTCATGCTTGGCAAGCGCTTCTGAAGCCTCGCATCAGCCGAGTGTCGACGCGCTTTCGCGGATCAGCTCCCACGCGGCGCGCACGTGCCGCTCCTCCGTCCAGCTCTGACCAACGCATAGCCGAAGCACATACCGACCCGACAACGTCGTATGCGTGAGGTAGAGTTTGCCGGAGTTGTTCAGCCGTGCTTCCAGCCGCCGATTCACCTCGTCTCCGCCAAGATGACGGAAGCAGACGAGGTTCAGCGGTCGGGGCGCGGCCACCTCGAAGTCGATGTCGGCCTCCACCCACTCGGCAAAGCGTCGCGCAAGCTCCACATGTCGGCGCAGATGCGCACGCAAGCCTTCAACCCCATAGTGCCGGATCACCATCCAGAGCTTCAGCGCCCGGAAGCGGCGCCCCAGCGGTATCTGCCAGTCTCGATAGTCGATGACCTGCCCCGACTCCGAAGCCTGGTTGCGTAGGTACTCCGGCAGAATACTGAGCGCACTGATCAGCGCCTGCCGGTCGGCGACGTAAAAACAGTCACAGTCGAAGTTGGTGAACAGCCATTTGTGCGGATTGAAGCAGTAGCTGTCCGCAAGCTGCAACCCGCGCTGAAGATAGCGGAACTCCGGGCAGATCGCTGCCGCCCCGGCCATGGCGGCATCCACATGCATCCAGACCTTCCGTGCCGTGCAGATGCGCCCCACCTCATGCAGCGGATCGCTGGCGTTCGAAGAGGTCGTCCCAACCGTACAGACCACCATGCAGGGCTCCAGCCCCGCTTCCAGGTCCGCATCCAGTTGGGCTGCCAGCGCCTCCGGCCGCATCGCGAGATTCTCGTCCGTCTCGATCCGGCGAAGCATCTGCCGTCCAAGACCAGCAATTCCCACCGCCTTCTCGATGGAGCTGTGTGTCTCCGACGTGGCATACACAACCAGCCGCCCGTTGGCGCCTGTCAGGTTGGACTGCCCCTGGGTGACCCGCTCGCGAGCCGCCAGGAGCGCGCACACCGCGGCACTGCTGGCGGAATCCTGGATCACGCCCCCACCCCGAGTGCACGAGCGAAAGCGCCCCGGAAGGTCGAGCATGTCCGCCAGCCAGTCGAGCACATGACTCTCCAACTCGGTGCAGGCGGGACTGGTGGCCCAGAGCATGCCCTGCACTCCGAGGGCGGCGCTCAACATCTCGCCCAGCACCGAGGGGCCCGATGTATTGGCCGGAAAGAAAGCAAAGAAGTTGGGCGACTGCCAGTGCGTGATGCCAGGCATCACGATTCGCTCGAAATCCGCCATGATGGCCGCCATCGGCTCGCCTTCGGCGGGAGGCCCCGGCGGCAACTGCGCGCGGATCTCCCCCGACCGCACCGGAGACATCACCGGCAGCTCTTCCACTCTCTCCCAGTAGTCGGCAATCCAATCCACCAGTTGCTTGCCATGGTGGCGGAATTCTTGCGGAGTCATATGATACGAATGATCATCAGCCATGGAAAAGTCCCTCGATTCGTGGTTGCAGAGCCTTGGCACAGACGCTATCGTCTACCAACTCACAGCAGCAGGTCTTCTACTATGAATACGCGCTTTCCGCCCGGCATCAAGGTCGGCACTCACGTATCTGCCACCGCCGACGAGGAACGACTCCTCTTTCTGCGCCAACTGGGCATCGATCATGTGCGCGTGCACATCGCCGAAGATGATGACGATCCCGTCTTCCTCGCGGAGACCGTCGCGAAATTCTCGGCCATCGGCCTCGATATCTTCAGTGTCGTCTACGGCGGCTACAAGGCCAGGGAAATCGCCTTGGGTACCGGCGGGCGTGAGCAGCGCCTCGATCGACTCGCCGACTTCATCCGCACCATGGGAGAGCTCGGCCTTCATACCCTCGACTACGACTTCTTCCTCTATGCCCCCCTGCCTTCCACCAGCCCCGCCACCGTGCGTCAGGCCCGCTCGCGAGCCTTTGACATGGCAGCTTTGCCGGCGGAGGTTCCTGTCTTCGGTCAGCACTATGACGACGAGACCATGTGGGCAAACTACCGCCACATGATGGAGCGCCTGCTACCTGTTGCCGAGGCTGCGGGTGTTCGGCTGGCCTTGCATCCCGATGATCCGCCGCTGCCGACACTCAACGGCTGCGCGCGCATCTTCCGCGACATGCAGGCCTTTCAGCGGGCCATGGCCATGACCGAAAGCCCAGCCTGGGGAGTCCTCTTCTGTGTCGGCACCTGGGCCGAAGGCGGCGACGCCATGGGGATGAGCATCGAGGATGCCATCCGCTGGTTTGCCGCCCGCGACAAGCTCTTCACCGTCCACTTCCGTAATGTCAGCGGCCCCTTGCCTGCCTTCGTCGAGACCTTCATCGACAATGGCTGCGTTGACATGTACAAGGTCCTGCGAACACTTGTGGAGGTCGGCTTCAACGGCCTGTTGATCCCCGACCATTATCCTGAATTCGTCAGCGATGAAGGTGAACAGGCCGCCCTCGCCTACACCATCGGCTACATCCGCGCCTTGCTCCAACGAGCCGAAGCGGATGTCGCCGCCGGGTAGCACGCCACTGCCCAGCCATGCATCCGCCTCCTCTCTTGCTCTATAGTAGTCGATGACACGCGCACCTCGGCGCAAGAAAGATCGACTATCAGCAGGAGTAGACGCCATCATGGAGTTTCGCAATTTCGGTCGTACCGGTGTAAAGGTCAGCTCACTCTGCCTCGGATGCATGAACTTCGGGGGGCGCACCGGCGAAGAGGACTCTTTCGCGATCATCGACCGCTTCCTGGACCGCGGCCTCAATTTCCTCGACACCGCCAACGTCTACAACAAGGGCGCCAGTGAAGAGATCGTCGGCAAAGCCCTCAAGCGCAACGGCAAGCGCGAACGCGTCTTCCTCGCCACCAAAGTGCACGGCAAGATGGACGACGATGATCCCAACATGAGCGGCAACCACGCCCGTCATATCATCCAGCAATGCGAGGCAAGTCTGAAACGGCTGCAGACTGAATGGATCGACCTCTACCAGATTCATCGACCGCGCTCCGACACGCCCATCGACGAAACGCTGAAGGCGCTGGACAAGCTCGTGCGCGACGGCAAGGTCCGCTACCTCGGCACCTCCACCTTTCATGCCTGGCAGGTGATGGAGGCGCTCAGCGTCTCCTGGATGCGCGGACTTGCCCGCTTTGTCTGCGAACAGCCCCCCTACCATCCCCTCGACCGGCGCATCGAACGGGGACTCGTCCCCTTGGCCCAAACCTACGGGCTCGCCATCATTCCCTGGTCGCCCCTCGCCGGCGGCTTTCTGACCGGCAAGTACAGACGCGATGGCGACGGCCCCAGCGAAGGACGACTGGGCAAGCGCCAGGGCGCACGAGCCGATCGCATCTTCTCCGACGCCAGCTTCGACATCCTGGATGTCCTCGAGCAGATGGCTGGCGACAAGGACTGCACCGTGTCTCAGCTCGCCTTGGCGTGGAACGCCGCCCAGCCAGGGATCACCAGCCCCATCATTGGCCCCCGCACCATGGAGCAGTTGGAGGACAATCTCGGCGCCCTCAACGTCGATTTTACCAAAGAGGATAGCGCCCTCGTCGACGAAGTAGCCAGGCCGGGAGAAATGGTTGTCCCCTATTACGAAGCCGATTTCGGTCCCCACCAGCACGGCGTCTGGTAATTTTCAACTGAACGATCAGGCGAGAGGCATCATGAGAATCCGTGCAGTGATGGCGCTGACTCTGGCTGCCCTGTCAGTCGCCGGCGGCTTCACCGTGGACGACTTCGACGGTGCATTTGTGAGCGAAAAACCGGGAAAGTTGCTGGCGCAGGCAGTCGGTGAGCTGAACGACGGATTCGACGCCCTTTACGGCAAACGTTACAAAGGGCTGTATCGCCGCCCAGGCGGGCCGACTCTGGCCATCGGGGCAAAGGCAGCCCTGGAGCTGGGGTGGATCGGCGAAGACGAACTCAAGGCCGTCCACTATGGCGGCTTTGTCATCCGCACCACAAAGGACGGCATCGCCATCGCGGGCCGACAACCCTACGGAACCCTGCTCGGCGTGCGCCATTACCTCGGCCTGCTGGGCTATCGCCAGTATGGGCGCCTGCCGCGCGGCGTGCGCACCGTTACCGTGGCGGATACCCCCGCCACTCGCGAGTTGCCGATCGTCAACGCCGACTTGATCCCCGACATGCCCATGCGCAACTACGAGAATCGCGAAGACCAGGCTCGACCCGATGAAGCCCTGGCCGCCATCGATCCGCGACTGGCCCGCGACTCCAACCTCTGGATCGATCACTCCGCCGGCTTCCTGATCCCGAAAGCCCTCTATTACGACCAGCACCCCGAGTACTACGCACTCCTGGGAAACGGCACGCGCATCGGCAAGGACGCCTTCGACGACAAGCGCACCCCCCTGTGCCTCTCGAATCCAGACGTGCGGCGCATCTCCATCGAGCGCACCCTCAAATGGATCGAGTCGCAACCAGACAAGACGATCTTCCCGGTGACCTACGGCGATACCCGTATCTGGTGCGCCTGCGAACCCTGCCGCCAACTGGACGAAGCCCCCGGCCAACATGCCGCGCGGCTGCTGACATGGGCCAACGCGATCGCCAGAGCCGTCGCCGAGAAGCATCCGGAGATCATTATCATCACCTTTGCCTATGGCGGCTCCGATCAGGCGCCCGCCAACATCAAACCGGAGCCCAATATGCGCATCGTCCTCTCGAGCGGGCTGGACATGCCTTTCTTCGGTCATCGGGAGAAGCTAGGCGTGCTGCTGCCCGGCCAGGTCGCCAAGATCCGCGGCTGGGCAAAGGTCGCACCGGGCCAGGTCTGGGTATGCGAGTACAGCGGCGACCGCTACTTCCCCGGCATGCCCGGCCAGCAGAAGGACAAGCTCACCTGGTATCACAACGAGGGGGTGCGCGGCATCATGTACAGCTACGGTCACCCGCGTCACCTCGCTCCATTGTGGAGCCATCTCTATCGACACCTCATGTGGGATATCGACACCGACCCCCTCGCCATCGGCAAAGACTTCTGCCGCAACTACTATGGCGGCGGCGGCGACGCCATGGCACGCTTCGTCGAACTCATGTACCACCGCTATCAACAGACCAAGTCGACAGTGACCGCCGAGACCTTCATCGATGGCTACCCCGCCGACTTCTACACCGTCGATTATCTGCGGGAGGCTCTGGCCGCCCTGGAAGAAGCCAGAGGCGCCAGCGAATGGACCATCGCCAAAGAACTGCGCGACGAGACCTCACGCTTCATCGAGGATGCCTTGCAACATCCCGGAGACGTCGACGAAAAAACGGTCGACCTGCTCCTCGGTTCCCTGCGCCGCATGCGGAGCGACAGCGAGGCGGAGCTGGTGCAGTTTGCCCGCGATGCCCACGCACTCGGCATTGCCGCTGAGAAGCGACGCCCCGGAATGATGGCGCTGATCAAGCAATGGCTCGCCGGCCAGGAACTGCCCCTGCCCAAGGCCCGGCAGCAGGAGCGTGGCGTTCGACTCGAAGCGCGGACCTTCATGTTCGGTCATGGCCCCGAACCCTACGTCGGCGGCCACAAGGGTCCCAAGGTGCCGGAGCGGGAAGCCACCGTCATCTACGTGCCAGGCAACGACCAGGGACGCAGCGATCGCATGACCGCACAATTCGAACTGTACAACCCGCCACAGGGCACCACCACCCTCGTCCTCGAAGGGCTGGACAGCGACGCCAGGGAGAAGTGGCCCGCCCACATCGACGTGCAGCTCAATGACACTACCATCTATACCGGCAAGACGACTTTCGGAAAGTGGGAATGGTCCCGACAGGAGATCGAGATTCCCCCCGGCCTCCTCCAGGAAGGCATCAACCATCTGACCATCCAGAACACCAGCGATCCCAAGAGCGTGCGCCTCTGGCACGAACGCTGGTTCATGCTCTCCGGCGCCGAGATCCGCTTTTGACCGCCCTGACCGCCCAGCCGCATTTGCGCCGAACAACTTGAGGGCGTACCTTTGCGGATGATTCAACACCTTCAACAAAACGCGCAACGCCGGGGCTGCGTACTGGTGACCTCCGGCCCCAGCGGCGCCGGCAAGTCCACCGTCTGTCAGCGACTCCTGGCGGAGACCCCCGGCATTCGTTTCTCCGTCTCCTGCACCACGCGCGCACCTCGGGCGGGCGAGCTGGATGGCCGTGACTACCACTTCGTCAGCCGCGAAGTTTTCGAGGCGCGGGTAGCCGCGGGCGAATTTCTCGAACACGCCGAAGTGCACGGCAACTACTATGGAACCCTCGCCGCCGAAGTCCTCAGCCATGTCGAACACGGCATCGACGTCCTCCTGGATATCGATGTACAGGGCGCCATGCAGATCCGCGAGCGATGCCATCAGCCCCCATGGCGCGACATGGCCGTCTTCGCCTTCATCGGGCCGCCAAGCCTGGAAGAGTTGAGTCGACGTCTGCGCGGCCGCGGCACCGATGCCGAAGACGTCATCCGCCGTCGATTGCAGAACGCGCTGGAGGAACTGGCGCAATGGCGCCGCTACGATTACCTGATCGTCAACCACGATGTCGAGGAGGCCGTCGCCGAACTGCAGGCCATCCTGCATACGCAACGGATGAAGACCGTCCTGCGCCTCGACGAGCCCTGGAACGGCTGACCTTCCAAGCGTCATGGCTATTTTTCTGCATGTTGACATGGATGCCTTCTTCGCGGCGATCGAGCAGCGCGATCATCCGGAGCTGCGGGGCAAGCCCGTCATTGTCGGCGCCGCGGGTGATCGGCGCGGCGTCGTCTCTACCTGCTCCTACGAAGCGCGACGCTTCGGTGTGCACAGCGCCATGCCCTCGCGCACCGCGGCAAAGCTCTGTCCGCACGGCATCTTTGTGCCGGTGGACATGCACAAGTACCACCTCGTCTCCCAGCAGATCCACGCCCTCTTCAGTCGCTTCACCCCACTCGTGGAGCCTGTTTCGGTGGACGAAGCCTTCCTCGACGTCACAGGCAGTCTGCACCTCTTCGGCGGGGCCGAAGCCGTAGCCCGCAAGCTCAAGGAAGCCATCTGGGAAGAGACCCGCCTCACCTCCTCCGTCGGCGTCGCCCCAAACAAGTTCCTTGCCAAGCTCGCAAGTGACATGAACAAACCCGACGGCCTGACGATGGTCCCCTTTGATCCTGATGCGATTGCCCGCTTTCTGGCGCCACTGCCGGTAAGGCGCATCTGGGGCATCGGCGAGAAAGGGGCGGAGCGCCTGCATGCTGTCGGCCTGCGCACCATTGGCGATCTCCAGCAGGCGCCCCTCTCTCATCTCGTTCGCCTGCTCGGCGATAAAGGCGGACTCCATGTCCACGAACTCGCTTTCGGCCGCGACACTCGCCAGATCGCGCTGGATGTGCTCGAGAAGAGCATCTCCCACGAACATACCTTCGGCGACGACTGCCACGACCGCGATCTCCTGGAGGCGACCCTGCGAGAACTGGTCCAGAAGGTCGGTCGGCGCCTGCGCAAGCATGGCATGCTGGGAACAACCGGTCAGCTCAAGCTCCGCTGGAGCGACTTCACCACCATCACCCGCCAGCGCGCCCTGCCCATCCCCACCCACGCCGATCAAACGCTGCTCGATCTGGCAATGGAGCTCTTCGCGGAAGCCATGCAGCCTCGCCCGGTGCGCCTCATCGGCTTCGGCGTGAGCGGCCTTCTCGACGAGTCGCAAGCGCAGGACCACTTGGTGCAACCGGATCTCTTTGACGATCCCGTGGCCCGCGACGAGCGGCGCGATCAGGTGGATCATGCTCTCGATCGGATCCGCGCCAAGTACGGCGACAAGAGCATCCGCCGCGGCGATTAGCCTCAGGCCGGAGACTCTTTTTGTTGCTGAAGTGGCAGGATGCGGCTTGACAGTCGGGGCGCTCGGCGGCACGTTGCAGGATACGTAAATCCGGAAAAGCGATAAAAGAGTGAAGACAATGCCGGAACTGGCCAACCATCGGGATCTGCCAACCCTCGAAGAGGTGGAGGCGCTTTATGATCAGAGTCGCTTCGTAGACGCCTACGAGCTGACGGCAAGCTGTTGGGGCCGGCCCGAGCTGGTAGCTCGGTTGTCCATGGAAGAGCTGGTCATGGCGGGACGCCTGGCCCATCGGCTTGGTGGCGTCAAGCTGGCCCGCCACCTTTTCCGGGAAGCGTACCGCCGCGCCCCGGAGCATCCGCTGGTGCGGTATTATTGCGGCCATGCATTGCGCGGTGGCCAGGACCTCTACGCGCTGCTGCGCGATTTCGACGCCGCGCCGTTGCTGGCCACCACGGATACCTCCCTGCAAGCCTCCTGGCTCGCCTACCAGGCCATAAACTGGCTGATGGTCCGGGATATGACCCGGGCCAACAGCCTGATTCAGCAGGCGCGCGAGCTGCACGTGGAGACTGCCTGGGTGGATTCGTGCGCCGCCCAGGTTTTGCTGGCGGACGATCGCTGGGATGAGGCGCTGCAAGAGGCGGAGCGGTCATGGGCCGCAATGCCCGGCATGCCGGCAGCGGCAGCGGCACTCGGGCGGGCCCTCGCCAAGCTGGGCCGTTTCGAAGAGGCCGCGACCCGATTGGGCCACCAGGCTCTGACAGGACAAAGCTGCGAAGTGGCCCAGATGGCCTGCTGGTACAACCTCGTCATGGCCGAGCGCAGCTATCCAGCCAGCCATGAGACCTGGTGTCAGCAGGCCTTGCGCCTGGCCGATCGCATGCTCGAGGTGGCACCTCTCGCCGAGCGCGACCTGCACATGATGCCCGCCCTGGCAAAGCTCGACGTAGCCCTGATTTCCGGCCAAACCGACCTCCTGCGCGACCTGCCGCGCGACCGCGCCCTGCCCTTCGTGCGCGAAACCCTCGAGCGCCTCGAGAAGACCCCCGACAGCGAACTCTTTGTCCTGCCAATCGCCAGCATCTATCAGAAGCACAACACCTGCCTCCCGGCCAGTATCGGTGCGGCCCTGGGCGGCCTGGGAGAGACCATCGACGTGGAAGAGCTGGCTCGTGACTTGACCTTCGGCGGCACGCCCAGTTGGGACGCGGCCAACTGGTTGATCGAGCGCGGCTATGCTGTACGCCACTTCATCGCCACCGACGACTTGATCCAGGCAACGCTCCAGGCCGGTATCCCCTTCATCTTCGGCATGGAATGGGACGCCAGTGCCCATGCCACCACGGCCATGGGGTTGGACGGGGCGACCGATTCCCTGATCGTGCATGACCCCTCGCGTGAACGATGGGTGCGACTCCGCCGTGAGGCCATCGGCGCGGACGAGGCGCCGATCGGCCCAAAGGCCATGGCAATTGTGCCGGCCGACCAGGCGTCGCGGCTGGAGATCCTGCCGCCGGCCGCCTGTGATCCTCTCACCGCCTTCAATGAGTACATCAAGACCATCGAGCGCGAAGGAGTGCTGGCGGGAACCCCCATCCTCGACCGGCTCACGGCGTCCTGGCCCGATGACCCGACAACCCACTACCTCCAGGCCATGCACGCGGCCGGCACGGACAGAATCGGCGACGCCATCGACATCCTGCAACGCATGCTTCAGGAGTTTCCTCGCTGCCTCTCTATCCGGCGACTCCTGGTCTTCTATCTGCATCGAGTAGGAAATACCGCCCGTCGGCGCGAAGTTCTGGGCGAACTGGTCCATCAGAAGCTGCTCATGGGAACCCACGTGGGAGAGCCATGGCGCTACCCTCCGGCGCACTACGTCTGCCAGTACGCCGATCTGATCAGCCTCTCCGCCGATCAAGCGGATGAAGCGCTCACCCTCCTTCACAAGGCGATCCAGCGGGAGCCGCTGGAAGCGGAAGCTTACCATGTCCTCGGGGATGTACTGAGCCGCCAACGGCGATTTGCGGAAGGCGCACTCGCCTTTCGCATCGCCGCCTCCCTCATGACCCAGCATGACCACTATGCCGCCGCCTACGCCGATGTGATGCGCCAACTGGGCCGCGAAGAAGAAGGGCTCGCCTGGCTGCGTGAACGAGCCGAACGCTACGAATCGCGTGAACGTGGTGCGGTCACTTGGACAACGCTGATCGACGCGCTCCTGCAGTATGGCTATCCCGGGCGCGCCGACTCACTCATGCGCGATGTTCTGGCGACCCACCCCGATCACGATGAACTACTCGCCTACGGCGTGCGCTATCATGTCGGCCGCGGCGAATGGAAGGAGGCCCGCCACTGCCTCGATGCGCTGGAGAAGACCGGCAATCGACTCCTGCACCTCGACATCAGAACCTATTTCCTGGATGCCGCCGGCCAATGGCGGGAAGCCATGGCAAGCTGCGAAGAATGGCTGGCGGAAGTGCCGGATGGCACCGTCCCCAACGGCCTCTACCTGAGCTTTCTCGCCAAACGTGATGGGCGCCAGGCAGCTCTCTCGCGCGCACAGCACCTTCAGCTGCACTATCCCGGTCATGACGAATTCGAGTACATGGTCTTCGATTGGCTGCGACGCCTCTATCGGGACAATGCGATCAAGCCGCTCCTGCGGGAACGCCTCGCCCGCAATCCGGACGATGCGTGGGCCTGGCGTGAACTCGCCCACCGACTCATGGATGAGGTCGGCTATCTGGCCATCCGCTCGGAAGACCCCAGGCGCGGAGAAGTCGACGAGGCCCTGCGCGGTTGCCAGCGAACTTGCCCGGACCATGAAGTGACCTTGATGCTCATGGGCCGCATCGCCGAAGCGGATGGAGATCGCGAGGCCGCCCTTGGCTACTATCTGCAGGCAATCGAGGTGGAACCGGACTATGCCATCGCCTATCGCCAGGCGTGGGAGGTCAGCACCACCATGGGGCCGGACCGTCAGGCTGACGTGCAGGCACGCCTGGAAGCCTCCCTGCTCAGCGGCATCGGTCATCTCCATGGAGCCAGAGGATTGGCGCTGCTGATCGCACAGCGCTTCGGCCGCGAGGCGGCGCTGGAGGCCGTGAAACGGTGGCGGGAGCAGGCCACCCGTGATCCCGAACTTCTGGAAGCCGAGGCGGATGTTCTCCTGGAGGCCGGCGAAGGACGAAGCGACGCGGCACGCGCGATCTCCATCATTCGCGAAGCGATTCAGGCCTACCCCGACCACCGCGATCTGCGCATCTCCCTGGCCAGGGCCCATGCCATCCTGGTCAATGAAGCCGAGGAAGTCGCCGTGTGGCGGGAGCTGCTGGCGCGGTACCCCTGCTTCAACCAGGCGCGGCTGCGCTTGGCCTTCCTGCTGAGGCAGGGCAATCCCCAGAATGAAGAGCCGCTGGCCCTGTTGAGGGAGGCGGTTCGCATCGATCCTCTGGACGAAGAGGCCCGCGAGCGGCTGGCCCAGTTCCTCTGGCAGAATGGCGAAATCATCGAAGCGGTAAAGGTGCTGCGGGAAGCCGTGGACACCATGCCGGAATCGATGCAGCTGCGGGAAATCCTCCTGGATTGCCTCTTCGACATCGGCGATGACGAGGCCGCGGTCGAGGTGGCGCGTCAGGGAACCGATATCTTCCCCGAAGGAGCGTATTGCTGGCAGATCTATGCTGGAGCGTTGCGCCGCAGCCGCCTTCACAACGAGCCCGCCGCTATCGAACATGCCCTGCGGCAGGCCCTCGCCTTCAACGCGGGACTGTACGAGGCCGCCGACGAACTGGCGGAATTGCTGGTCGCCCTGCACCGCCACGACGATGCCCGCGAGGTGATCCGTGAGCAGATCGAACGGCAGCGCGATCCTTCCGTGGCGCACGGGCGCCTGGCATGGATCGACCGCCGGCAGGGACGGCGCGAAGAAGCTGTCGTCGCCCTCATGGAGGTCGTGCGGCAGGCGCCATGGTACACGTGGGGCTGGAAAGAGCTGATGCTCTGGCTTTCGGACGATGAGGACAAGGAGCGCATCGAAGCGCTCTTCGCCGAAACGCCGGCCGCCCTGCTGGATCAGCCGGAGCTGCGCGCCCGACGACTCGACCTGCTGGAGGTTGCCGGCCGGCGCCCGTCCAAGCTGGTTCCCGAATGGGATCAATTGCTGGAAGACTTCCCGCGCGAGCTGCCGCTCTACCTGCGACGCTTCGATCGACTCTGGGAGGAGAACCGCCAGGACGAAGCGTCGCGTGTCCTCGAAAAAGCGGAACGATTCCACGACCACAACCCCTACCTCCTCGCCCGCAAAGGCCGCATCTGCGCCCACTTCGAGCGACTCGACGAGCTGCGGGCATTGGCCGCAACCGTCTTTACCATGCCGGGGGACGACGATCTCTGGCCCGAAGAAACGCTCTACAACGAGTTGCTGGCGGCACTCGGCGCCACCGCCGTACTCGACTTGGTCCGCCAGCACCTTGCCGGCGGCGATCGGCTGCGCCTGGGAGTACTGAAGCACGTTCAGGAAACCATCGTAACCGAAGAGAAGATCACGTGGGCAGCCACCTTTGGGATGTCGGGAAGAGGGAACAAACTGCGGGCAAAGACCCTGCTCTTCTTCGTCAGCCTGCTCGATGGGGTGGAATGGGATGGCGCGCTGCATCGTGCCGTCCTGCTGGAAGGCTTGGTCCCCATCGAACAGACGGCGGCAGGCATTGCGTGGTGGAAGGCGCATCGAGAGTTGGTGGAACGCGAGACGCCGGTCTGGGAAGTGATCGGCCGACTCCTGATGCAGACGAACGACAAGCAGGCGCGCGACTTCCTGCGGTCATGGCGCGAGCGGCGTGGAGTCGGTATGTTTGCCGTCTGCAATTACCTCATCGTCCTGCACCGTCTCCTCGCAAACGATCTCGGCGGGAGGACCGATTTGCAGGTCGCCATTCGCGACAATGCCGCCGAGGCCTTGCGTCAACTGGCGCCCGATCATACCGCCCGCTACCTGGCAAGCGCCCTTGGCGCAGCCTGCCTCCGCCTGAAGGACGACGCATCCTTCCTCCAGAACTACGATCACTACCGCTCCCTGCTCCAGGACGAGGGCGAACCCGATCAGTGGTACATGGGCACGATGACGGGCATCCCGGAATTCCTCACCCTCTGCGCCGAGCTGATGCGAGCCGTTTCCGTCACCGAAGCTGCCACGCTCGCGAAGCGCCTGGGTACAACCTGCGGTTCGCGCCGTCATGGCACTTGGACCTGCCGCGTGGCGGCCCGCCTGACCCGTCCCAGCACCCCGCCGATCACCCATGCCGCGCGCTGCCTCGGTTGGTACATCAGGCGCCTGTTCAACTCATAGCGTCACAGCAGTAGCTGCTGCTGGAGGCGGTACTGGCGCGGCGTGACGCCGAAGCGTTCATGGAAGCAGGCATAGAAGTGGCCGACACTGCCGAACCCGGCGTCGAGGACAATGGCGGCGATGTCGTCATCGGTCATGAGGAGTTGCCTGGCGGCATGATCGAGGCGTAGCTGGTTGAGCAGGCCAGTAGGAGTCAGACCGAGACAGCGCTTGATGACCCGCGCCACATGTTCGTGAGAGCGACCGGCAAGCCGGGCGAGATGGGTCGGCCCCCGGCGGAAGTGCAGCGGTTCCCGAACCGTCTCGATCACGTCGGCGAGCCAATCCGGAACGGCCGGATCCTCCGCCTGCAAGCGCGAACGATCGACCGCATGAAGCAGATTGAGGAGGAACCTTTCGAGTTGCAGGCGTGAGTGTCGCTGGTCAAGCAACTCCTGTGCCGCGGCGAGAAGACGGGCGATCACCGTGGGGGCCGCGCGGGCAACTGGTGGCAACGGCTCGTCAAGACCGGCAAGCAGCGGGCTTTCGGCTGCATAGCGCTCGCGCAGCGACGTGAGGATTTCGGCGGGAAAGGCCAAGTTCGTTAACGTCATGCACTCGCCGTCATGGCTGCGGAAGTCGTGACGGTCCGCCGGCCGCACCAGAATGACATGCCCACGCTGCAGAGGCTGCTGTGTCTCGTTGACCAGATGCGTGCCCCGCCCCGACTCGATCCAGAAGATCTCCGCAAAGTCGTGCGTGTGCGGATTGTCGCGCATCCCCGTGAAGGTTGTGCGGGCAAAATGCAATAGCTCGGGCGACTGGACGAAATCGGCAAAATGAAGCACGTTGAGCATAAGGGGAAAATCTGGCTCCTGCATCAAATAAGCGGAAGAAAATCTCAGAACGGCGGAAGATCTCATTCGCCTTTGTGCCTATACTATATGCACCTCAAACCCATCTTACCTGTATCGATATCAAATATCCTGAAGAGGATACTTGGAGTTCATCATGCCAACCCTGACTGCCGACGCCGTCGACTTCTATCGCAAAAATGGCTATTACCTTTACCGCCAACCGCTCTTTGAGAAGCCAGACTTCGAGCGACTGTGCGCCATCTTCGAAGAGCACCTGGCCAGCAAGGGCGACCTGCGGGCGGATCAACTGGATACCCCCCATTTCCACGATGCGCGGCTGCTGGACTTCCTGATGGACGACGCGGCACTGAATCTGGTCGAGCCGCTGATCGGGCCGGACATCGGCTTGTGGTCGAGCCATTTCATCTGCAAGGAACCAGCGGTCGGCAGAGCGACTCCCTGGCACGAAGATTCCGCCTACTGGAACGGCCGGTTCGACTCCTTCACCGGTATCGTGACGATCTGGCTGGCCCTGGATGCCTCCGACCGCGGCAATGGCTGCATGAAGGTGATCCCGGGAACACACGTGAACGGTTTCAGCGACTATGTGCAGGTAGACACGGCCGACAACCTCTTCGGGTCGGAGATCCCCGGCATCGACAACAGCAAGGCCGTCTACTTCGAATTGGCGCCCAACCAGTGCTCGCTGCATGATTCGCGGCTCATTCATGGCGCCGATCCAAACCGCGGCGACCGCCGCCGCTGTGGCTACACGATGCGCTATTTTTCACAACAGATGAAGCTCAATCCCGATCATCCGGCGAACAGCAGCTTCAAGATCTGGCACTGTCGCGGGCAGAACCCGCACAACAATCCCGTCGTGAATTGATCACTACGGGGAGGCAACAGGGGGAATCAGGACTATGAACAGTCGCGAACGCTTGCTGACCGCCATGACAGGGGGCCAGCCGGATCAGGTGCCGTGCACCCCGGATTTCAGTAACATGATCCCCTGCCGGCTGACCGGAAAACCCTTCTGGGACATCTACCTTCACCTGGATCCGCCCCTCTGGCGCGCATACCTGGCGGCGGCCAATCATTTCGGTATCGACGCTTGGTTCTACGACGGGCACCTCGGCTTCCATCATGATGCCACGGGCGTCGAATATTCTCATGAGATCGTGGCTCGGAGCGAGGAGCGTCTCGTCCAGCGCACGGTCATCACCACCCCGGATGGCGAACTCACCGGCGAAACGACTTACTATGTGAGCGATCCGCCAACTCCGACCGAGAAGCTGGTCAAGGACCTGGCGCGAGACTTTCCCAAGCTGCGCCATCTCTTTCCCGTGCCGACCGGCTATACCACCGAGCCAGCGCTACGGCAGAAGCAGGAGGTCGGTGAACATCACGCCTTTGGCGCATGTATCGGCTATCCCGGCTTCCAGAACTGGATGGGATACATGGAAGGCGGCGTGGCGCCTCTGGTCTATGCCGAAATGGATTGTCCGGCCTTCCTCGAAGAATGGCGGGAGCTGCACGAGAAGGTCGTCGTCACTCAGATGGAGATGATCCTCGACTCCGGCCTCTTCGACTATGTCCTGCTCGGCGGCTCCGGCAGCATCACCCTGGCCAATCCAACCCTCTTCGACAAGTATGCGCTCCCCACGCTGAAAAAGCTGACAGCGATGTGCAAGTCAGCGGGCGTGGCGACCATGCTCCACAGTTGCGGCAAAGAGGCCTACCTGGTGCAGCGTGCTGTCGAGGAGACGGACCTGAACTGCATCAATCCGCTGGAGATCCCCCCAATGGGCGACTGCGTTCTGGCCGACATCAAGCAACGCTATGGCGACCGCATCGCGCTCATGGGAAATCTGCACACGACGGATATCATGCTGCGTGGCAGCGTGGCGCAGGTGGAAGCCGCGGCACGCCAGGCAATCGACGATGCGGCTGCCGGTGGCGGCTTCATCCTCTCAACCGGCGACCAGTGTGGCCGCGACACTCCCGATGCCAACATCCGCAAGCTGGTCGAAGTCTGCGAAAACTACGGCCGCTATGACTGAAGCGGCCTCGCCGCGTTCCAGTAGGCGTGGTGGCGTTTGGCGAAAGCGGCCGGAGTCTCGGCGTAGAGGCGCATGCCAAGATCCCACGCCTGAAGCTGAACCTGGTGTCGACGCGATTCGATCAACCGGGTGATTGTCTGCCGATCCTCCTCGGGAATTTCGAACTGCCGCAGCTCTACGTCCAGAAGGGCCAGGTCGTGATCGCTGCCCAGAGCGCTGGAGAGCGTATGGCAAGCCTCCGCGAACGGGTCGATAATCGCCGGCCAGAGTGGCGGCAGGAGGCGCAGCTGGTACCAGAGATACTTGACCTGCTTGCGCCACTCATGCAGCAGCTCCGTCGACGGCCTCTTCAGGGAGGCGCGGTACCTCTTCCGCCCACTGCCGTAGCTGGCGATCAGCCCAGGCTGAAGAGTACTGAAGTCATCTTCGAAATCGGGCCAGCTCTCGAGATCGAGGAGTCCCTCTTGAAGGACAAGCTGAACGCGCCGTCTGGCAATGCCGGCGGCAAGAATCTGGTCGAGGAGCTGCTCGTGGCGGTCAAGCAGGATCTGCCTGGCGAGGGCGCAGCTTTCCGCCGGTATCTCCTCCGGGAGTGCCGCGCAGAGATCGTCAAGCGTTTCAACATGCACCTTGCTGTCGCGAACCAGGGAAATCCGGCGACCGGCATCCCGATAGCGACGGTTCTCCTGCCGATAATGGGGCTGGCCAAGGGGCTCACGCACCAGGCGAAGGAGCGCCCGGATCTTCTTGAAGCCTTTTCGCGCGTCGTGCACGCCGTCATGAAGCTTCTCGTCAGGGCAGTCCAGATCCTTGAGTGCTGATTCGATCTGTTCACGCATGATGCGGCGGATGCCTTGGCCGAGTGGCTCATGAAGATCCAGTTTAAATCCCATAGCGACGAGTTCCGGTGGGTTAGATCGAATGCCGGTGAAGCAGTGGCTCCGCCCAGACAAGATGATTGTGCGGAGCAGCCAGTCCGACATCGCTGACGACGGAGAGTTCCAGCCGGCCGGCGGGATCAGCCACATCCACCGCGATGGCAGGTTGGTCGGCATGGAGACGCCCCGCTGCCTGCTCCCTGCCGTCAACAGTCAAGGCCACGCGCACATCACCCAACTCCGCCACCTGGGACTGCAGGCCGATGCGGCAGGTGAAGCGATCATAGAGCCCCGCGGGAAGCTCGTAGGCAATGCGGCATTCGTAGTGTGCGCCCAGGCCAAAGCCCTTCCCAATCGTCGTGGCCGGCTCTCCCTTGGCCGGGAGAATGGAGAGTGGGATGCGGGTACGATCCGGAGCCAGCGCCGTGTCGCGCATGAGAGCGCGCGTGCGGTACGGCGAGGAAAGGAGCCACGGGCGTTGAATCGGCTCGAGATCGCTGAGCCAGACGCGTCGAAGCGCATCCAGATCCGTCTCCGGCCACTGCTGGCTCGCATTGCAGACAAGCGTATAGAGAACGCTGGCGCTGAGCTGAACCGCGCCGCGATACATGCGGTGAAAAAGTTCTGCGTTGAGGTGCGCATTGTTCTGCCGGGCATTGACGACGATCTGCAGGCAGAGCTGTCGCGCCTGGCAGGTGGTGCGAAGGTGCTCCGTGTAAAGATGAAGGGCAATCTCTTCGGGGGTGACGCCGAGCAGCCGCGGCGTGAGATCGACAAGCTGATCGGCTTCCGGCGGCGGAGCGGAGCGGCTGACAATGGTCATCGGGTCGAGATCCGGATCGTCGGCTTCGGGAAAGAGGCGATTGAGGACAAAGATGTCGGTGCCGTACGGACCTTCCAGGCTGTGATTACCGTAGCTGTAGTCCTGCAGCATGTGGAGGAGCCAACCGGCATAAGCCAAGCCGTCTGCCAGATTCCCTTCGCGCAACGCCTCGATGGCATGGCGGGTGTACCAGGTGAAGCCCCGGGACGCATGGCGCCAATTGCTGTTCTTGTAATCCTGCAGCAGATGCAGGCGCTGCTGCTCACGATCGACGCCGTAGTAGCGGTAAAGGGGCACCACGGGTGTATCGGGAAGATAGTGGAACTGGATGCCGTCAGTGGCAAAGTAGTAGCGATTGGCGAAAAGGTAGTTCTCCCCGGTGGTATCGAAGTACATGTCGGGCAGCTTGCAGTACGTGTCGATGAGCGCCTGCCGCTGGCTATCGATGAACTGCTGCTGCCACGAAGGAAGTCGGCTACAGGCGAGACGGGTGATATGGGTATGTTCGATTCCCGGCATGGCCAAAACCTTGTTTTAAGCTTATTGTGGGGAAACTTGTACTGTACAGATCATAGCGGAATCTTTCAGTCCTTACAACTCTTCCGGAGAGTGAATACCATGAAGCATCGACTACCCCTGGCTGCAATCGCCCTGCTATGCGTCTCCTGCACGGCAATGGCCGAAGCGCTCTGGTTTGACTTTAGCAGCCGGGGCGAGTTGGAGCAAGCTGGAATGCGTCTGGAGAAAGGAACGTTTGCCCGGGTCGCCGGTGGAGACGAGGCCGCCGGAGACCAGTGTCTCCAGATCGAAAGCCTGGGAAATGGCGAAGTCTGCAATGTCTCGGCCAGCTTCGGACGCATGATCAATGGTGTTCTCTCCCTGCGACTCAAGCTGGAGAAGGGCGCCTGGCTCAAGTTCTACCTCAAGGGCAACAACGAAGATATCTTTCGACTCTCGATGCGGGATGGGGAGGCGCTGCAGCGGCACACCCCGGACGGCATGGAACCGCTCTTCCCGGAGGCACCGCTGGAGAGCGAACGATGGTATCACCTGAAGCTCTACTTTGACTGCAGCGCCGGTACCTACGACATCGTTCTTGACGATCGTCATGGAGCGATGGGACTGCCCATGCTGCACGCGGTGGGCTATGTCGACCTCTTTCGGCTCTACCTGCACCAGCGGGGACTGGTGAAAAGCGTGTGGCTGGACGATCTCTCCATCGGCGCACGCGAGGAACTCCTCTATCGACCCGCCCTGAAGGTGGCCCGCATCGAGGCGCCTGTCACCGTGGACGGCGCCGGCGACGAGGCGATCTGGGCGACCCTTCCAGAGTACGTGGGCTTCCATGACATGCGGGTGAAAAGCGAGCCGACGCCAGCGCGACGCTCCGGCTCCTTCCGCCTGGCGGCGGACGCCCAGCACCTCTACCTGCTCTTCAGCGTGGCCGGCGCCGCGGATGGCGCCGCCGATACCGTGGAGTTCTTCGCGCAGCCGGATCGTCAAGGCCCCGTCTACCAGTGGATACTTGCCCAGGAGGGCGAGACGAAACATTACGTGGATGGCAAACCGCGTGATGGCGCTCCCGTCAGTCTCCAGGCGCGGAGCACCGACGGGCTGCTGACCATGGAGGCAGCGATCCCCTGGGCAGCTTTCGGTCGCGAAGCCGCTCCCCTGCCGAGCGAAGAATGGGGGATGCAGCTTTGCTTCAACGATATGGTCAACAAGGCCTGGACCACGTGGAGCTTCATGGGAACCGCACGCTACTACCGGACTCCGGAATTCTTCCCGCGCGGCTACTTCATCGACGGCTCCCTGCCTTCCGAAGGGCGCCTGCGTGGCATCGGCCCATGGAAGCGCGAGAGCCGCATCGACCTGGTCAGCAACGGCGATTTCAATCCCGGCTATAACGAGGTGCCGGCGGATGGGTGGGATCTGGCGCCGGAAAGTCGCTGCGAAGAGACCCGTCAGCTGAGCGGCAATTGGGCGGTGGTCCGTGACGCAGCGGGGACGATCGCCAGTCAACCGATCGGCCTGGCATGGCCGGGGGGTGGTGAGTATCGCCTGAAAGCAGAGCTTATCGGCCGCGGCGGCGGTCGGCCCCTCGTCCGCCTGACCTATACTCTGGATGACGGCAGCACTGGCGTGCTGGACGCGCTGGGAGAGCCGCGGCAGGACCAGGCCTTTGCGCCGGCAAAAGCGACGCTGCGCTTTCCAGCCAACACCCGTTCCGTCGACGCCATCGAGCTGGTGCAGGCCGCCGATAATGGCAGTGCCGGCTTTGCCGCCATCAGCCTTTCGGGGGCGCGGGTCAGCCTCAATATCGGTAATCAGGGCGAAGCCTTGCGCAAGGCGGACATGCAGCCCCTCGGGGAGCCGCCGGTGACGCCCCATCTGCCCTGGGCTCGCCCCTTGAGCGGCGGCCCGATGAAGGTGCTCTTCATCCTCCCGGGGCGCGGCCAGGACGAAAGCGGCAGCTACAACAACTATGCCGAGGGGCGCATTCCAGTCGAAATCGCCCAGCGTATCGGCCTGGATTACGACGTCATCAAGCCGTGGGAGGGACGGCTCCTCTCCTACACTCATGAGCAGGTGAACCGGCGGCTGGAGGCAGGCTACTATGACGTCATCGTCTGCGGCATGCCGATCTCCCAGGGCGATTACTGGGAGGCCATCCTCGACCGCGTGCGCGAAGGGACCGGCTTGGTGACCACCAGTGGCCTGCCGTCAGGCACGGGCGATCTGGAAGCGATCTTCGATATCCGTGCACCGGAGCAGGCGCTGCCGCATCCCGTGACCACGGATCTGCCCCTGGCCCTGCTGCCCGCCAACTACTTGCGCGACGTGGCCGCTGGCCAAGTCGGAAACGGGCGAACCGTCAGCCTGAAGCTGCACGCGGTGCGCGGCTACTGGCTCTATCCGGATACCCGGCAGAGCTACGAGCAGTACCGCGAGCGTACCTGGCCCTACTGGGAGAGTTACTATGCCCTCATGGCGCGAGCCATCCGCTGGGCGGCGCAACGCGACCTCCCCGGCCGCACGATCATGGGCGACGACGCGGTCGAGGTGGAGGTTGCGGGCGTCACTCTCAAGACGGAACACCGCGACAGCTATTGGCGACTGGTGCGCGAGCAGGAGCTTCCCCTTGCCGCGGGCAAAGCACGCGTCCCCTTCCCCACCACTGGCCTGGCGGGCACCCAGTTCCTCATCCTGCGCGCGTGTGATGCCGACGGCGGCGTGACCGATTGGCGGCTGCTCCATCGCCAGGGGGGACGAAAGGAGCGGCTGCTCGATCTGCAAGCGGCAACGCCGCGCGTGGCGCCCGGCAAGGCAGTGCGCATCAGCGGTCAAGCCGCGGGGCTGTCCGATGGCGCCTATCACCTTCATGCACGGCTGACCGATCACCGGAAGCGACTTCTGGCGACGATCGAGCAGCCACTGGCGCTCGACGATGCCGGACGCTGGCAGGTCGACCTGCAGCCGGCCGGCTGGCTTGGACATGAGGCAATCGCCACCGTGGAGCTGGTTCAGGAGGGGGTGCGCATCACGACGGCGCACACGTACGTCCATCAGCGCCTGGACGTCACCGAGCGCCTCAACGACTACACCTTCAACTTCCTCATTTCCGTCCTTGGCACCTCCGTCTTTCCGCCGCATACCGTCCCGGCCATCATCGACCTGCTGCGCGACGACATGGGCGTGAACAGCTTTCTGGCGGCTGGCGGCGATGGCCTCAATGGCCTGCAGATCCCTCTCGAAGGAGAAATGCTCACCCAGTTCTGGGGATACCAGACAAAGTTCAACAATCGTGGCTATCGCGGCCACAACTTCACCGACAATCCCAAGGTGGTCGGCAACACCCGTCACCCCTGCTTGAACGATCCCGAGACTCTGGCGACACTGGATCGAGCCTTCAGCAATTTCTGCGAAGACATGGCGATCGTCAATCCGGCCATGCTGGTGATCGAGGACGAGGCCGCTCTCGTGCTCTCGAACCCGACCCTGGATCTCTGCGACTCGGCGCACACGCTGGCTGCCTATCGCGTATGGCTGCGGGAGAAGTACGGGAACGTCGAGGCGATGAACACGGCATGGAGCACCACCTACGCCTCCTTCGAGGAGCCGGGGTTGATCACCTACAGCCAGGCAAGGGAACGCGACAATGTCGCCGAGTTTGTCGTCTTCCGGCGCTTCATGGATCATGTCTTCACCTCGGCCAGTGCGCGGGTGGGCGACCTGGTGCGCGCGCGTCTTCCACACTGCCTGGTCGGCTATGAGAACACGCGCCTGATGCGCTGGTACTCCGGCTGGGATATGGATGCCATGGCCACCCGGCTGAACCTCTTCGGCACCTACGCCATGGACATGCGCCCCCACGGGCTCGATAGTCCCAACTATCTTTACGAGCGGGAACTGGTGCGGTCGCTGGCGCCGGAGAGCAAGCAGCTCGGGTGGTTCGGCTATGGCGCCAGCCATGGCAAGTCGAACGCCTATCTGCCCTGGTACTGGGCGCTGCATGGCGCGAGCGGCGCCAGCCTCTACTACTTCGGTCATCCGCTGCACAGCTACTTCACCGCCGATCTGCGCACCACCGCCGCATGGGCCTCCATTCGTCAGGAGATGCGTCCCTTGCTCGAAGGGGTCGGGCGCCTGCTTCACGACCTGCCCGCGCCACAGGCCGAGGTCGCGATCTTCTTCAGCCAGGAGTCTCTGGCCACTGCCTGGGCGCAGTCCCTCACGACCAACAAGAACGACAGCATGCCCACCAACGCTCAGGGCGCCTACCTCGCCAACATGGAGCACATGCGCAAATTGATCGAAGACAACGGTTACCAATGGGATTTCGTCACCCCGAGGCTTATTGCCGATGGCAGACTCGCGGACTACAAGCTCCTCTTTCTCGGTTCCGCCCCATCCGTGGATGCGGCAACGCGTGACGCCATCGCGGCATTCGCCCGCGCCGGCGGCACCATCATCGCCGGCCCCAACTGCGGCAGCGTGGATGGGGATGGAACACCGGTTGACGATCATTGGCTGAAGGAGCTCTTCGGCGTCAGTCGCCAGCCCCAACGATTTCCGGCCTACAGTCTGACGGCCCTGGCGGACGACGACACGGTGCAACTCCACGGCGGCGATGCCATCGCCCTCGTCGGCGCCGAGGCCAACGCGCGCTTCGCCGGTGGCCTCGTTGCCATTGCCAGCATGTCGGTCGGCGCCGGCGCGGCCCACTACGCGAACTTCATCCTCCCCGCTTACGTACCATCGGACCCCGCCTTTGCGGTGATGTCGGCTCACTTGCGCGACCTGCTGACCGGCCACGACGTGCTGCCCCCCGCCAAGTTGGAATGGCCGAACGGCGAGGCCGTTCACGGTATCGAACGCATGCTGTACCCCAACGGTGACATCCCCCTTCTCGGCCTGATCCAAGATCATCGCTTTCCCGAATCCGCCGGAGAGATGCTCTTGGTCCTGCCGACCGCGGCGCGGGCGCTCGATGTGCGCACGGGTGAATGGATCGGCGAAGGCACGCGGATAGCCTTCACCATGGCTCATGGCGAAGTCAGGCTCCTGGCGCTGCAGAGTGCGCCAGCCCCCCCACCCTCGACCGAACTGACGGAAGTCCAGGCAGGCGAGCTCGTGCAGGTGGAGTTGCGTGGCTGCTCCGCGCCCGTATCGGTGATCCGGGCCGACGTCATCGGTCCCGACGGCATGGCGCGCTCCCATTACGCCACCAACGTCTCCATGCGCGATGGCCGCGGCACTCTGCGCATCCCCACCGCCCTGAACGATACCCCAGGCACATGGATACTGCGCCTCAACGAACGCCTTACCAACCTCACGACCGAAACAACCTTTACCTTACGCCCGCGGGAGTAGGCTCACGGACGAGGATCGCCCCAGAAGGGGCTCTTCGCTACGTTCGTGGGACGACCCGATCGACCTTCCACATGGCCGTCGATGAAGACGGCATTCCAGTTGGTGGGGTGGCGGCTGGCACGCGCAATCTCGAAGCGATCGCCGAAGTTGGCCGTCAGATAGAAGATGGTGTGTCCACTGCCGGGAGCAGCCGGAAAGTTGGTCGGATCGACGCTTTCGGCCACGATAATGGTATCGCTGGGCGTCGTCGAGCGGCTCGGCATCCCGACGTCCCATCCACTCGCGGCACTCAGCCAGAGTCCCCAGTAGTAGTTCATGCCATAGCTGATCTTGTAGACATGCATATTGACGTCGGCGGGACACTGGAGCATGCGGTTGTTACTGGTCGGAGTGGCAGCATTGATGTAGGGCTGAACGCTCTTGTACCAGCGCAGTTCCTTCAGGTCGTTGTTGGTGGTGCTGGCGGGAAACCGATCATACTCATCCCCGTAACCCATCATGCCCAGGCCGATCTGCTTGAGGTTGTTGCTGCACTGGATGTTGCGGGCGCGCAGGCGGGCTTTGCCCAGCGCGGGCAGAAGCATCGAGGCCAGAATCGCTATAATCGCCACCACAACCAGTAGTTCGATAAGGGTGAATCTCTGCCTTTTCATCTGCGGCTTGCTCCATGGTGTAGTTTGAGGTTCCTCTTCCTTTCGACTACTGTAGCCACGTCAAACACCGTTCACAAGCCAATAACCATGATGCGACGGTTAAGAATTGCGCTGACCGCCTGACGATGCCGTCATCGAAAGGCAAGAGCGAGGTCGGCGGGAGCAGCGGTTGCCTCAATGGGAATGAGCTGATAGGTGTACGAATACGTGCCGGGCTTGACCTGGTACTTCTCGAGCGTGTCGGGGCCGCAGCTGTTGGTGCCGAGCCCGCGCTGCTTGTAGTCGAGGTAAAGGTAGACCTCCGGTCTGGGAGTCAGTTCATTGGTATGTCTGGCAGTAATGAGATCCGAGGCTGGATAGTGCGTGGCATTGCAGCTGAGATTGGATGGCCCCGTGACAAGGAGGCCGCTGCCGCTCCGGTCAGTGAGCGCAAGCCAGCGAACATCGATCTTGTTGCCGTGCTCCTGGGGCAGAATGTACGGAACGTACTGCTCCGCGACGCTTCCGCGGTAGCGGGCAACGGGGGCGCCGACGTAGCGGTCGCAATAGCTCTCGTGCGGGCCACGACCGAACCACTCGATCTGCTCCAGATCAGCCGGCAGAACCATGACCACCCCGAGCCGGGGAAGGTCGGGGAGACGCTTGTCCGCGGTGAAGCGATTGACGGCAACGATGCGACCATCGTTGTGGATGGTGTAGCTATGCTTATGGCCGAAGGCGTGTTTTCCGCCCCGGCACAGGAAACGCTGCTCGATGGTGAAGCTGACGCTCCCCGGCTTGGGAGCGCCGAGAAGCACCCGCGGCTCCTGGGGCGTCAGCTCATCGATGCCGGCGGTGTGCCAGCGGCCAAGGGATTTCCAGTCCGCTTCCCAGTGCCCCGGAAAGCCTTTCACACCATCATTGTCGAGCCAGCCGCGGAGCACATTGAAGAGAGGTCCCCTCTGAAGAAGCGTACGCCCCGCGCACGCATAGCTGGAGATAACGCCAGTGGAACGGTCGACCTCGAGCCGAAGCTGATTGGCATCGTTGCTGACGGTAATTCTATCCGCCGTCTCTTCCAACCCAAAGCTCCCACGGCCGGATTTGCGCGCCGGGCGGCGCTTCGTGGCGGTCACCGGCAGGGCAAATTGCTCCCAGGCGACGAGGTGGCCCTTGGGCGCCCACGGCAGGTCGCGCACCGTGACGGCCCGCAGCATGAGGTGAGCCTCTTCACCCTTTCGCAACGCTGGAGGGGTGAAGCCGATATGGAAGTCGCGCCGCTCCTGGGGAGCAAGGTCGAGGCAGCCGAGGTCGCCACTCCCAACACCAAGCCCGTCCACGGTCAGCTCCCAACTGACGCTCAACCAATCCGCGACCACGAACCAGTCGGTATAGGTGATACCGACAGTCCCGGCGGCCAGGTCGACGGCATGAAAGTCGAGCGGCTGAACCAGCTTCTTGAACTCGAACATGGCGGGATGGGGCGTACGATCCGGCCAGATCATCCCGTTGATGCAGAAATTGACGTCGTTAGGCTCGTCCCCGAAGTCTCCACCATAGGCCCAGTATTCGCGCCCCTGGTCATCGGTCTTGATGAGTCCCTGATCGACCCAGTCCCAGATGAAGCCCCCTTGCAGGCCATGGAGCGACTTGATGGCGTCCCAGTATTCCTTCAGGTTGCCATTGCTGTTGCCCATGGCATGCGAGTACTCGCAGGGGATGAAGGGGCGTCGTTCATCCGTGGTACTCGCCCACTCGAGCATGATGTCAAGGTGCGGGTACATGGGATTGATCAGGTCGTTGGAGCGTTCACCGCCCGCCCCATAGCAGTTCCCACCCTGGTGCCAGCGCACCTTGAGCGCGTTCTCGTTGTGGAGGGGGCGGGTTGGATCGTAGGCGCGGATCCAGTCCGCAATGCGATCGTGATTCTCGCCGTAGCCGCTTTCATTGCCCAGTGACCACATGATGACGCAGGGGTGATTCTTGTCGCGCTTGACCATGCGCTTGCCGCGCTCGAGATAGCTGTAGGCCCAGCGTGGATCGTGGGCGAGGGGCCGATAGTTGGCGTGATTCTCGATATTGGCTTCGTCGACAACGTAGATGCCGTACTGGTCGCACAACTCGTACCAGAGGGAATCGTTGGGATAATGCGAGGTGCGCACGGCGTTGAAGTTGAACTGCTTGAGCAGGAGGATGTCCTGGATCATCGTCTCGCGGGGAATGGTCTTGCCAAAGCGGTCATGGTGGTCGTGCCGGTTGACCCCCTTGATGAGCACCGGCTTGCCATTGATCAGCAACTGCCGATCCTTGACCTCGACTCGGCGAAAACCCACTCGGCAACTGGTATGCTCGACGGCATCGCCAGCATCATTCCAGAGGGTCACAAGCAACGTATAGAGGTACGGAGCCTCGGCAGACCACTGGCGCGGCCGCTCGATCGTACCTTCCACGCTGGCCTCGTAGCCGTTGAGCCGATAGGAGCCGGGGATCGGAGCCGTGAGCGGCTCCGCGAACTGGGCCACCCCATCAGCATCGTAGAGCTGAGCGGACATGCGGAAATCCGCCTCGGGATCGCTGGTGAAATTCAGCTTGCTCTTGACCACCAGCTGACCGCCAATACATTCGTCGTCGAGCTCGCCAACCGCGAAGAGATCCTCGATGTAGGCCTGGCTGGTGGAGTAGAGAAAGACATCGCGGTAGATGCCCGCCATCCACCAGTGATCCTGATCTTCCACATACGAGCCATCCGACCACCGGATGACCATGACCGCAAGGGAATTGCTCCCTTCCCGCAGCCACGGCGTGAGGTCGAACTCGGCGGGCAGACGACTGTCCTTGGACATGCCCACGCAGTGCCCGTTGAGAAAAAGGTAGAAGCAGCTTTCGGTGCCCCCAAAGTGGACCACGGTGCGCCGTGAAAGCCAACGCTTCGGCACCTCGAAGGTACAGCGGTAGACGCCAGTCGGGTTCTCGTCTGGAACGAAGGGCGGGCGATTCTCCCACGGCATCATCACGTTCGTGTAGTGTGGCTTGTCATACCCCTGGACGGTCCAGTTTCCCGGCACGGTGATACGGTCCCAGTTCTCGCCGGCGAAGTCGTCGGCGAGGCAGTCGGCGGGGACCTCTTCGGGGCGGGCAAAGAGGCGGAAGTGCCATTGGCCATTGAGCGAACGCACCTGGGACGACTGCTTGCGATCCACGGTCAACGCGGCTTTTTCGCTCTGGAACGGCACCAGGGTGGCGCGAGCCGGCAAGCGGTTGATGGCGGTCAATTCCGGAAGTTCCCAAGGGCGGCCCAAGCTGGCGATATCCATGCGTCATCCTCTGCGGTGACTGACGGTTGTGTAGGTGGAAAAGAGTATGGCGGCTACGATAGCGCGGCCGGCGGCGCTTCGCTACCTGCCTTTAACGGATTTGAATTATGATGTGGCGGCTATAGCTTTCCGGCTTGAGCAACAATCAAAAGTCTCACAACTGGGGAAGGGGAGAGACCATGGGCGGCACGATTGCGGCATTTGTGATTTTCACCATCGTCATGATCGGTGTAGGGGTCTGGGGCATGAAGCGGACGACCTCCATCGGCGATTTCGTCCTGGGTGGCCGGGAGATCGGCCCCTGGCTGAGCGCCTTGTCCTACGGCACCGCCTATTTCTCGGCGGTCGTCTTCATCGGCTTCGCGGGCAAGCTGGGATGGGGATTCGGGCTGGATGTACTCTGGATCGCGATTGGCAACGTACTTTTCGGCGCGGTGCTGGCCTGGCTGGTGCTGGGGAGGCGGACGCGCCGGATGTCCCACAATCTGCAGGCGATGACCATGCCGGAGTTCTTCGAGGGGCGCTATGGATCGCCGCTCATGAAGCTGCTTGCCGCCTTCATCATCTTCATCTTCCTGCTTCCCTACTCGGCCGGCGTCTTCAAGGGGTTGGGCCATCTCTTTGAGGTCAATCTCGGCGTGACCTATACCGTGGCGCTGATCTTCATGAGCGCGCTGACTGGCATCTATCTGGTCCTGGGCGGCTACAAGGCCGCCAGTCGCACCGACTTCATCCAGGGCACCATCATGTTCATCGGCTCGATCGCCATCGTGGTGACCATCCTGTCGAAGCACGCCTGGAATCCCGGCGCCATGATCGACGCGGCCCGGCAGGGCTATGTAGAGCACCTTCCTGAGGTTGCGCGGACGGGCTTCAAGCGGCATCTGGTCCTCTGGTCGCTGGTCTTCATGACCTCCTTCGGCACCTGGGGGCTGCCACAACTCATCCAGAAGTACTACGCGATCAAGGACGAGAAGATGATCACGCGCGGCGCCATCGTCACCGGTCTCTTCGCTCTGGTCGTGGTGGTCTCCGCCTACTTCATCGGCGCCATGACCCATGCCCATCTGTCGGCGGTGCCGAACGGCAACCCCGATCAGTTGGTCCCCGCATTGCTCAAGCTGGTTCTGCCCGGCGTGCTGATGGGGCTGGTCCTGCTGCTGATCCTCTCGGCTTCCATGTCGACCCTCGCCTCGCTTATCCTCGTTTCCGCGTCGGCCATTGTAGTGGATGTGGCCAAGGTGCACCTCGCGGATTCCATCACCAGGAAACGCCAGGTGCTCATCATGCGCGCCCTCACGGTGGTGCTCATCATTGCTTCCGTGGTGCTCGCTCTGATGGCGGAGCGCGGCGCCAAGTTCATCGTCGACCTGATCGCAATGTCGTGGGGCACGGTGGCGGGAGCCTTTATGGCGCCCTACATCTACGGCCTCTTCTGGCGCCGCACCACCAAAGCGGGAGCCATGGCGGGCATGCTGACCGGGATGTTGTCCGCGCTGATTCTCTTCATCTTCTTTGCGAAGCAGGTGCCGGTGCCGGTCTCCGCCTGCATCGCCATGATCCTCCCCTTTGCCGTAGTCCCCATCGTCAGCCTGATGACCCGGCCGCCCGAGCAGACGCGCATCGATCGCGCCTTCAGAATCCAAGACTGAAGCCCGCAAGCGATGAATTTTGAACCGCCTTCTTTATCACGTGATAAGATGCGGCTATAGTCTTTGGGTCAACGACTGATTCGGCCATCACCTGAGGAGGATACTTCCATGAACTTCGCCGTGATCCTGGGCAATCTGGGCAATACCTGCGACCGCTTTCTATCCACCGGCTACAAAGATCAGCCTCCCAAGGAAGAGATGTTCCGCCAGGCGGCATCCATTGAGGGGGTGAGCGGAATAGAACTGGTGGGGACTTGGGACATCACCAGCCGGAATGTTACCGAGATCAAGCAACTCCTGGAGCGCAACAACCTCAAATGCGCCTCGATCATCCCGGATCACTTCGCCCAGAAACGCTGGGGAAATGGCGCCTTCACCTCCCGTGACAGCGCCATCCGCCGCCAGGCCATTGACGAGACGAAGGCCATGATGGACGCCGCCGCGGAACTTGGCTGCGGCATGCTCAACCTGTGGCCCGGTCAGGATGGCTACGACTACTGCTTCCAGGGCGACTTCCGGCGCGCCCGCGATTACCTCGTCGAGGGAGTCGTCGAGTGTGCCGACTATCGGCCCGACATCCGGCTCGCTCTGGAGTACAAGCTCAAGGAACCCCGCACTCATTCCTACATGGCCCGCGCCGCCGACACCCTCCTCATCGCCATGGACACCAGATGCGACAACGTCGGCGTCACCATCGACACCGGACACGCCATGATGGCCTACGAAAACGTCGCCGAGTCCATCGCTCTCCTCATGCGCTACGGCAAGCTTTACCACATGCACTTCAACGACAACTACCGCTATTGGGACGACGACATGATCGTCGGCAGCGTCCACCTCATGGAGTACGTCGAGATGCTTTACTGGCTGCACAAGCTCGACTACCAGGGCTGGTACTCCATGGATCAGTATCCCTATCGCGAGGATGGCCGGGACGCGATCAACGAGTCCATCCGCTTCCTCGACGGGCTCTGGCGCAGGATGGAGGAGTTCGGTCTTGAACGTTTCGACGCCCTCCTCCAGGAAGGCTCGGCCACACGCACCAGCGCCGCAATGCGCGAATTCCTGCGCCTCGCCTGAACATCTCCGCCATAAAGCTCCAGCTGCAAGTGTCGCATTCGATGAAGCAGAACAGCCGCGCACGCTTTACTCCGACGCACCTCGCGCCTATTTTAGCTTCAATGGGGATGACAACGACAATTTGACGGGCAACCGCCTGCAGCAAGGAGATCACGAATGGACCACACGCAGCTCAACCGTTACATCGACTCGGCCGTGCTGCAACCCGGTCTGGCCCGCGCCGATGCCATTGCCGCGATGCAGTCCGGCATCGAATTCGAGGTGAAGGCCATCTGCGTACGACCTGCCGACCTGCAACTGGCGGTCGATCTCTGCCGCGGTACGCGCACGGCCGCCGGCACCGTCCTCAGCTTTCCCCACGGTGTCGGCCTGCCGGCAGTGAAAACCGCCGAGGCGCGCCATTATATCGCCCTCGGCGCAAGCGAGATCGACATGGTCGTCAACTATGGCCTCATTCGCTCGGACGAATGGCAACTCGTCCGGGAAGATATGCGCGCCGTCTCGCAGGTGACGCGTGATGAAGGCATCATCCTGAAGGCGATTCTGGAGACATCGGAACTCGATGAAGCGCAGATCCGGCGTGCCACCGAGCTGGCCATCGAAGCGCAGGTCGACTTCGTGAAGAGTTCCACCGGATTTGCCTCGGGTGGAGCAACGCGCGAGGCCGTGGCGGCCATGCTGGCAGCGGCAGACGGCGCGATCGCCGTCAAGGCCTCCGGGGGCATTCGCGACAGCGCTGCCGCCTGGGACTTCATCCACATGGGCTGCACTCGCCTCGGGGTGGGATCGACGACCGTGGCGGCCCTCCTCGCCGGAGAACATGGCGCCCGAGCCGAGGCCTATTGATGAGCCTCTCACCCAAAGCCAAACTGCTGGTCGACAACATCCGCACCGTCATCGTGGGCAAGGACGAGGTCATCCTCCAGGCCGTCGCCTGCCTGCTCTGCCGCGGCCATCTGCTGATCGAGGACATTCCCGGAGTCGGCAAGACCCTCCTCGCCAAGACCATGAGCGGCTCCATGCGCGCCGAATTCAAACGCCTTCAGTTCACCCCCGATCTCCTCCCCAGCGACATCACCGGCGCCAATGTCTACAATCAGCAGACCAGCGACTTCTACTTCCGCCGGGGCCCCATCTTCACCGAGGTCCTCCTGGCGGACGAGATCAACCGCGGCACGCCCCGCACCCAGTCCAGCCTCCTCGAGGCCATGGAGGAGCGCCAGGTGAGTCTGGACGGCACCACCTACCGCCTGCCCGAACTCTTCTTCGTGGTGGCGACCCAGAACCCGATCGAGCTGCAAGGCACCTATCCCCTGCCGGAAGCCCAGTTGGATCGCTTCTTCATGAAGGTCGTGGTCGGCTACCTCGAGCCGGAGCAGGAAGTGGCGGTCATGAAGGCACAGGATCGGCATCACCCCCTCGAGGATCTGCGCTCGGTTCTGGATGTCGCCGACGTGCTGGCGCTCCAGCAGGAGGTGCTCAACGTACATGTCGAGGAATCGCTGCTGCTCTACATCGCCCAGATCGTCAAGGCGACGCGCGAGCATCGCGAGGTGCAGCTCGGCTCCAGTCCCCGCGGCACCCTCGCCCTGCGGCGCGCCGCCCAAGCCACCGCCATGCTCGATGGTCGCGAGTACGTGACCCCCGATCACATCAAGCGCATCGTCTATCCCGTCCTGCGCCATCGCCTCATCCTCAAACCGCAGGCACGCCTCACCGGCATGACCGCCGACAAGGTCCTCGACGATGTTCTGACCATGGTGGAGGTGCCGATCTCATGAGCCGTCAGCGCGATCCTCTCGAGCTGGTGGACGCGACTCTGCTGACGCGCTACAGCCTCTTGATGATCGCCGGGCTCTTCATTCTTGCTGGAGCGATTGGCGGCGGCTACATCATCACCTGGTTCGCCCTCTTCGTCATGGCCGCGGGGTTGATCTCCTTCTCGATCACCTTTCATGGCGTACGGGCCACGACGGTCAAGCGGATCATGCCCAACAATCGCGGCTTCGAGAACTCCCTGGCCACCGTGACGGCGCGGGTCGAAAATCGCTCCATCTTCGCCAGCTTTCTGGTGCAGATGGAGGATCGCTTCCCGCCCTCCGGTCACGAACGGCAGCTGGTCAACATGCGCCTGCCGGTGATGCCGAACGTCAGCTACATGGTTCCGCTCGAATTCCACTGCACCAGCAAGCGCGGCCGCTACACGATCGGCCCCCTGCGCCTGGTCGCCTACGACCTCTTCGGCTTCTATACCCTCGTCGCCGCCGATGAACAACAGTACGACTTCTTCGTCTATCCCCCGCCTTTTGCGCTGATCGACTTCCCGCTGCAGGGCATCGCCTCCCGCTTCAGCTTCGGCACCTACACCAATCCCCGAATCGGCAACGGCCTCGAATTCGCCAGCATCCGTGAATATCGCGACTTCGACGATACCCGGCGCATTCACTGGCCCGCCACCGCGCGCACCGGGCAGTTGATGCTCAAGGAGTTCGAGCAAACCGGCGCCGTGCGCGTCACCCTCTTCTTCGACCTTTCCAAGGCAAGCGTCGCCGGTATCGGCCGCCACTGCACCAGCGAGTACGCAATCAAAATCGCCGGCAGCATCGCCAGGTATGCACTCGATGAAGGACACCAGGTCCAACTGCTGGCGGAAGGCGATCGCCTCGTCTACCTGCCTCTCGGTTCCGGAAGCTGGCACTTCACCTCCGTCATGCAGGAGCTCGCGCGCGTTCGCGCCGACGGCAAACGCCCCCTCTACGACCTGATCGATGCCTATGTCGAGTTGGTGCCCGAAGACTCCAACGCTATCCTCATCTTCAGCAAATGCGACATCGACGTCGATGCCTACCTCAACGCCATCCAGCTCCTGCGCAGCCGCAAGGTGCGCATCACGGCCATTATCCTCGACCACACCTCCTTCCTCCCCGTCTACGAAATCCACAACTTCGAACGCGCCACCGCCGCCCAGCAGACGCTCATGCGCCAGGGCGTTACCGTCCACTTCATCCGTCAGGGCGACGATCTGCCGATGAAACTCTCGCTGCCCCTGGCGGTGGAAGCGGAGGGGGTATCATGAAAGGCTCGGGAAGCTCGCGCAATCTGGCCGCGGCCTACAGCCTGACCTTGGGCGGCGCGGTGGTCCTGGCCGCCGTCGCGGCCAACTGGCGTCACATCGCCGAAGAGCCACTCCTGGCGGTCGGTGCCTTCATCCTCCTGGCGCTGCACGCGCTGCCCGCCTTTTCCGACGGCCATATGCCCGCCTTTCACCTTGGCGATCTGATGCAGATCATCACCTTTCGCGAAAGCCACCTCAACGCGGTCCTGGCCCGGCTCTTCCTTCTGGTGGCAGTGCCCGTTCTCCTCGGCACGATTGCCATCTACGATGAGCATCAATATGCCTGGCTGCTCAACATCTACCTCCTGATGCTGGCCGCCATCGGCACCCTGGAGCAACAGCAGCACGATGGCATCCTGATCAACATCATCGTCACCGCCGGCTTTATCCTCCTTGCCAGCCTCTTCGCCCATCCGGGCGTCTTTGTGATGGCGGCGGCGGCCGGCGCCGCGTTGATGCATGCCGTCACCTGCTACCTCGCCATGATCTGTTATCCCGATCTGGACGAGGCAGCCTCCCGGCGGCTGAACTGGCTGCTCATGCGTCGCAACCTCCTCGTCGTTGGCGGCGCCGCCATCATCTCCCTGATTGGCACGGGCATTCTGCACGGCGCCGTCTACCTGATGCTCTGGGATATCATCGAGCCCGGCATTCAGCGGGCCGCCGCCACCGCCACCGACGAAGACTTCGGCCTCGCCGCGATCATTCGCCTCGTTGCCTGGCTGGCCATGTCCGGCTTTGCCGTCTTTCTTGGGGTGCGCATGATTGGCGCCATCATCCGCCGGCGCCGCGCCGTTCAGGCAGGGCTGCCGCCCAGCCAACTGAGTCAGGAGGCAAACCCGCTCTTCACCTTCCGCCTCTTCGGCCTGAGCCGTGACTGGGACGATACCCGCCGCCAGATCATCACCGCCTACATCAAGACCCGCAATGGACTGACCCGCCTCGGATACGAGCTTAAAATTTCGGCCACTCCCGAGGAGTACCTGCGCTTTGTGACGCGGCGTCTGCAGCATGCCACCGGCGAACTCACCCAGCTCACCGAGCTCTTCCTCGAAGCCCGTTATGCGCACAATCCGCCCGATGCAGCTCGCGCCGCCGAAGCCCGCGACCTCCATCACCGCATCCTGCGGATCGCCCGCGACGAAGAGTGAACCACCAAACCAACTGAAAGGTGAATCCGATGTTAGGCGCACTGGCCGGAGATGTCATCGGTTCCGTTTACGAAGGGGCAGCCAGCGGCAAAGCCGGCTTCTCCCTCTTCCAAGAAACCAGCCGCTTTACCGACGACAGCGTCCTCACCATCGCGACTGCCGAGGTGCTGCTCGATGGCGGCGATTATGCCGAAACCTATGCCCGTTACTTCGCCAGCTACCCCAACGCCGGCTACGGCGGCATGTTCCATCGCTGGGCGCGCAGCACCAACCGCGCTTCCTATAACAGCTACGGTAATGGCTCCGCCATGCGCGTCAGCCCCGTGGGCTGGTGGTTCGACACCCTGGAAGAGACCTTGGACGAGGCTGAGCGCAGCGCCGTTGTCACGCACAATCACTCCGAAGCCATCCGCGGCGCCAAAGCCATCGCCGGCGCCATCTTCCTCGCCCGCCAAGCCTGCAGCGTCGACGACATCCGCCGTTTCCTGGAAAAAGATATCGGCTACGACATTCCCACGTCGCCCTACGATGCGACGACACAGTACTTCTGCGATGAAACCTGCCGGGAGTCGGTCCCACCCGCCCTCTGCGCCGCCCTCAGCACCGACACCGTCGAAAATGCCATCCGCAGCGCCATCTGGATGGGCGGGGACTGCGACACCATCGCCTGCATGGCAGGCGCCGTCGCCGAGCCCCTCCGCAACGACCTCCCCCAAGCCGTCATCAACGAAGTCTACCTGCGTCTGACAGACGACCTGCGGGAGGTTGTCGAGCGTTTCCTGCAGGCAGTTCATTCCTGAACGTGTATAGTAACCCAACCCGCAACCCCTGACGAGACCCACCGTGCCTCCAGCCATACCCGACTTCCCCAAGCGCCTGCTCTTCATCCTCCTCTTTCTGGTCATCGGCAGCTACCTGATCAGCTTTGCCACTACCTGGGGCGCCTATGAGTTCCAGACCATGCTCCTGGTTGTCGTCTGGTGGTACGCCTTCTGGGCTCTCGACGCACTGATCGTCGTCCTGCAATATCCTGATTCCGGCTGGCCCCGTCGCATCGGCGGTTTACTGGCTGTGATCATGGTCCTGGCTCTGGCTGCCACCTTTCCAGCGGCCATGCGTCCTGCATGGTGGATCCAGGTCATCATGGCTCTTGGCATCGTGCCCGCCGCGGTCTACGCCTTCACTGGCCGCTACCTGCTCATGCCGCCTCCCCCCCGCTAGCATCCGCACCACGATTCCTTCCTTTTCTGCTTCAACTTCCCGCGTTCGCGGCTATCTTTTCCTGCCTCATCTTCAACCCTTGCCGGAGCAGACGCCATGAGCCGTCCCAATATCGTTTTCTTCTTCACCGACGATCAACGTTTCGACACCATCCGGGCGCTGGGCAACACCGCGATCCAGACGCCCGCCATGGACCAACTGGTGGCGGAAGGAACAACCTTTACTCGCGCGCATATCCCCGGCGGAACGAGCGGCGCCGTCTGCATGCCCAGCCGCGCCATGCTGCACACGGGACGCACCCTCTTCCATATCCACAAGCAGGGGCAGGACGTATCTCCGGAGCATGTGCTTCTCGGTGAGCATCTCCGCGCCAACGGCTACCACACCTTCGGGACCGGCAAGTGGCACAACGGCGCCAGCGCTTATGCCCGCAGCTTCTCGCATGGGGCCGAAATCCTCTTTGGCGGCATGGGAGACCACTGGAATGTCCCCGCCTACGATTTCGACCCCACCGGCGCCTATGACACCACCACCCCCTACTGCCCCGATGCCTTCCACAGCAACGAGGTCATTTATCGCAACTGCGATCACGTTCATGCCGGCTACCACTCCAGCGAACTCTTTTGCGATGCCGCCATCGACTTCCTCGAAGACCACGACAGCTCCGATCCCTTCTTCCTCTACATCTCCTTCATGGCGCCTCACGACCCCCGCACCATGCCGCGAGAGTTCCTCGACATGTACGACCCCGATCACATCGAGCTGCCTCCCAACTTCCTCGGCGGCCACCCCTTCGACAACGGCGATCTTCACCTCCGCGATGAGATGCTCGCCGCCTTCCCCCGCGACCCTCGCGAGATCCGCCGCCACATCGCCGAGTACTACGGCATGATCTCCCACCTCGACGCTCAGATCGGCCGCGTCATCGACACCCTCAAGGAGGATGGACGGTACGACTCCACCATCTTCGTCTTCGCCGGCGACAATGGTCTCGCTCTGGGGCAGCACGGCTTGATGGGCAAGCAGAGCCTCTATGACCACAGCGTCCGGGTTCCCCTCATCTTCGCCGGCCCCGGTGTGCCCAAAGGAGAACGGCGCGATACCTTTGCCTACCTCCTCGACATCTTCCCCACCCTCTGCGACCTCTGCGGCTTGCAGCTTCCCGAATCCGTCGAAGGCCAGAGCCTCGTCCCCTCCATACGCGATGCCGCCATCCCGGCCCGCGACTCCCTCTACCTGGCCTACACCAATGTCCAGCGCGGCGTAAGAGATGAGCGTTACAAGCTCATCGACTACCACGTCAACGGCGTCGCCACCACCCAACTCTTCGACCTCGATCAGGATCCGTGGGAAGTGCACGACCTCTCCCGCCTGCCCGAGCATGCCTCCACTATCGCCCGACTTCGTGAGAAGATGACGGCCTTCCGCGATCGATGGGACGATCGGGCCACCCCTTTGGGCGCCTCCTTCTGGGATGGAAAGCCCCTGTAATAGCCCCCCCAACATCGACAACCAAACTGCATGAGGCTCCCATGATCCGCGGCATCTCCCTGCTGAACGCGAATGCCTCCTACGGCGTGAACGTGGCCGAAACCCCTGATTTCCGCGACCTTCGGCAACTGGTGGCGCATCTGGACCGTCTCGGGGTCGATCAGGCGGTTGTGTGGAACCAATCCTGCATTCCGCAAGCCCGTGAAGGGAATCGTCGGCTGGTCGAAAACGTGACGGCGCATCCCGAGTGGCAAGAGCGGCTGGTTCCAGCGCTGGTGGTCGCGCCAACCATGCTCTACCAACGTGGCGCCATGGACGACCTGCACGCGCACATGCGCAACACCGGGCTGCGTGCCCTGCGATCTGCTCCGCGCTCCCTCTACCATGACCTGCGCCACCTCGAACCCGTTCTGGAAGAGCTTCAGCCATACAGCCCCGTCCTCATGATCGACATTCGTGAACTGCAGGATACCTGGGCCGTCCTGACAGTTGCCGAACGCTTCCCGGACATGTCGGTCATCCTTACCGATACGATGTGGACCCACATGACCACCGTTTTCGACCTCATGCGCCGATGCCCAACCATCCGGTGCGAGATCTCCTGGGTGCACTCGGAAGGAACCGTCGCTCTCCTGGCGAAGGAGTTTGGCGCGCATCGCGTCATCTTCGGCATGGGGCCCAAGTCTCACGCGGGCGCCGCGATCGCCGGGTTGCTGCATTCCGGCCTTGGCGGGAAGGAGGTTCACGACATTGCTCGCGGCAACATGGCCCGACTCCTTGGACTGCCCGAGATCCCCGCCAGGGAACAGATCTCTCCACCCGCCGATGACAAACGGCAGCTTTGGCCACGCTTCCTCAGCGATCTCCCGCTGCAGGTGCATGGCATCGATGCACATGCGCATGTCGGCGCCGCCGCGCGATGGGTCCTCGAAGAGGGTAACATCGCGGCATCTCTCGACCAGATGCGTCAGCGCATGGACCGCTACGGCATTGCCACCACGATCATTTTTCCAGGCTCGGACGCTCTCGCCGACGACCCTGTCACCGGAAATCGCGTGCTGGAAGCAACGGCGGCGCCGCACGGTGCGCGCTTTCGCGGCTGCCTCTCCTTTCACCCGGCTTTCGCAGACGAGCTGCGGGATCAGCTTGACGACTTCTTTTCCCGCCAGTTCTTTGTCGGCTTCAAACTGCTCTGCGGATACTGGAATGTCCCGCTCGATTCACCGCTCTTCATACCAGTCTGGGAATATGCGAATCGGCACCGGCTGTTCATCCTCATGCACACCTGGAGCACCTCTTGCGACTCGCCCGCCCTCCTCCGCGACATCGCCCCGCGTTATCCCGATGCGCGCTTCATCCTTGGGCACTCCGGCGGTTCGGATGCCGGTCGCCGCGACGCCGTCAAGCTGGCTCTGGCCAACCCCAACGTCTATCTCGAATGGTGCGGCAGCTTCTGCTCACGCTTGCCGTGGGAAGATACCCTGAGCGCCATCGGCAACGACCGCATCGTCTTTGGCACCGATGCTCCCTACCATTCCATCGCCTGGGAACTGGGTCGCCTGCTCTCGCAGGATATCGATGATGCGCAGCTTATCCCGATCCTCGGCCACAACATGCAGGGAGTTCTCCAGCATCGCCAGGCACGCGCGGACGCTCAATAAAAAGGCGCCGCGTCCCGGCCTTGAACCGGGGTGCGGCGCCCTGAGAACGGATTCGCCGTCTACGCGTCCAGGCGCTCGGCGAGCTGCTCGAGCTGCTGGCGCAGACGGTCAGGCAGGCGGTCGCCAAACTGCGTGAAGTACTTCGCGAGGTCGGGCAACTCTGCCCGCCAGTCGGAGGGGTTGACGTCGAGCAACTCCTCCAGATCGGAGGTATCGATATCGAGCCCTTCGACATCCAGATCACGGATCTCCGGCAGTCTGCCGATCGCCGTATCGTGTGCGCCGGCTTTCCCTTCCACCCGCTCACACATCCACTTCAGCACGCGAATGTTTTCGCCAAATCCGGGCCACAGCCAGCGGCCGTCGGGCCCCTTCCGGAACCAGTTGACGTAGAAAGCCTTCGGGGCCTTGTCGCCGAGACGGTCGCCCATCGCCAGCCAGTGAGCGAAGTAATCGCCGGCATGATAGCCAATGAACGGCTGCATCGCCATGGGATCGCGACGCAGGTTGCCGACAGCGCCGATATTCGCCGCCGTTGTCTCCGAAGAGGCTGTCGCTCCAAGGAAGACGCCATGATCCCAGCTGAACGCCTCATTGACCAGCGGAACCATGCTGCCGCGACGGCCGCCGAAGACAAAGATGTCGATCGGCACACCTTCCGGATTCTCCCAATCCTCGCAGATGATCGGGCACTGATCCGCGGGTGCGGTGAAGCGCGCATTTGGATGCGCGGCCGACTCGGTACTGTCGGGCGTCCACTCGCGTCCTTTCCAGTCGATCGCGTGATTGGGTGGGTCGTTGCTCATCCCCTCCCACCAGATATCTCCATCATCCGTCAGGGCGCAATTGGTGAAGATGGCATTGCGGCCGAGACTCTCCATCGCCATCGGATTCGTATCGTAGCTGGTACCCGGCGCCACGCCGAAGAAGCCCGCTTCCGGGTTCACGGCATAGAGACGGCCGTCCGGGCCGATTTTCATCCAGGCGATATCGTCACCGATGCATTCGGCCTTCCATCCGTCGAGGGTCGGCTGGAGCATGGCCAGATTGGTTTTGCCGCAGGCCGAGGGGAAAGCCGCGCAGATGTGGAACTGCTTGCCTTCCGGGTTGGTCAGGCGCAAGATGAGCATGTGCTCCGCCATCCAGCCCTCGCGGCGAGCCATGGCCGAGGCGATTCGCAGCGCCAGGCACTTCTTGCCCAGCAGCGCATTGCCGCCATAGCCGGAGCCAAAGGACCAGATGAGGTTCTCATGCGGAAAATGGCTGATGTACTTCTTTTCCATGGGCGCGCATGGCCAGCTCGAATCCTCTTCGCCGGGCGCCAGCGGTGCGCCCACCGAGTGCAGGCAGGGAATGAAGTCGCCATCGGTGCCAAGCTCCTTGAGCACCCGTGTTCCCACCCGCGCCATGATGTGCATGTTGCACACGACGTACGGGCTGTCCGTGATCTCGACGCCGATCTTTGCCATCGGCGATCCCAGCGGCCCCATGCAGAAAGGAATCACATACATTGTGCGGCCCTTCATGCAGCCCGCGTACAACTCCTTCATCGTCGCCTTCAACTCGTCCGGATGCAGCCAGTTGTTCGAAGGGCCGGCTTCTTCCCTGGTCGGCGTACTGATGTAGGTGCGTGCTTCGACGCGGGCCACGTCGCCCGGATCCGAACGGAACAGGTAGCTGTTCTCCCGCTTCTCCAGCGGCGTCGCCATCCCGGTTTCGATCATCATGGCCATCAGGCTGTTGTACTCGTCTTCACTGCCGTCGCATACATGGATGTCCGCCGGCTCGCACATGGCGGCGACTTCCTTCACCCAGTTGCGCATCTTATCATTCTTGATCTCAATCATGATCTTTCCTTCTATTCCACGGAGTTACCACTGAATCCAAAGCTCTTTGCCGGTGGTCTCGCATAATGGCTACTCAGGTACTTGACCCCGGGCTTGGTCCGGTAGTATACCTTAGCCGGTAGATGAATGCAAGACTTCTTGTTCGTCAATAGGGGCATCTGTCACGATTTCCCGAAACTTCGCCTCATCCCAGGGGCGCCTCCGCCGAGATATGGTACAGCCTCGTTTCGGGCGGTGAGATGCGCATCTCGATCTCACCGATCTCGCCAAGCGACCGCTGCTCCAGCAGGTCCCACACTCGACGGTTCTCCGGCAACTTCAGGGTGTGCGGTCCAGGCTTGGCCGTGTGCAGGGCGGCGATAGAATCGCTTGCCAGCACCACCGCGTCGTCCTCGCACCAGACATGGCAGCCGCCCCAGCGCGCCAGCTCGCGCAACAGATTGGCCGGCATCGGCAGCGCCGCCGTCCACGCCACCTTGTGGCTTCCATGATCCTTCACAAAGAGCCCCGGCCGGTTGAAGGCCCACACCAGCGTCGCCATGCCCAGTTCATCGGCGCCCGCTGCCGCCAGTGCCCCCTCGCCCGGCACCAGCACCGGACCATACGGAAAGCTGTCTCCATAGGTCACCGCCGATGGCAGCGCCTCGACGATCGGGTGATTCCCCTGCACGATCACGCGCCGCATCGCCCGTTTGCGCACCATCTCCATCTCCACGCCAAGTACCCGGCTGGCCCACTCGGCACCAAGGCTCTTGCCATCGGTAATTCCGGTCGCGGGCCCGAAGATCGATAACCGTCCGTCCCGGAAGACCTTCTTCCGCAGCAGCGCCAGCCGCTCTTCATCGAGCTGAAAGAGGTTCGGGAAGTAATAGGCGCGATAGTCCGGCATCTCCGCCTTGTCGAGATCCGAGAAGAGATAGATGCGATAAGGAATCCCGCAATGCGCCAGCCCAAGCACCCGCTGCCAGATGCAGGCGATGTTCTGAAATCCGCCGCTGCCATCTTCATACCAGGGACTCCGATCGTCCACAATCATGGCGACCGCATGCTCCGTCTCCCGATGCGGCCAGTCACGCGCCGCGTTCATCAGCTCGACGCATGGTCGGATGCCCACCTCCTGCACGCGCAGTTTGTCATAATAGCTGCCACCGCCGGTTCCCCATTCGTCATAGCCGCCACGCGTCAGAATCCAGGCGCAGTTGCGCAGGAAACCGGCGCGCACTTCCGCCTCGTTGCGAAAGGCTCCCGACGTCAGATGCTCGCCGCCGGTCTGCGAGAAGGTGCGCGAATCGTTCTCGATGAAGATGGCTTTGCCGCGAATGCAAAGGGAATCGGCAATACCTTCGGGTTCCCAGCCGTAGCCGATCGAGCGCGCCGTATAGTCCGCCGGAGTCAGCAGCATGTCCAGACCCGGCTCGTCGAGAAGCTCGCCCACGTCGATACTGCCCGACGCGTTGAACATTTCCAGCGCTTCCGGCCCCGGTCCGGCGCCGTTAAAGAAGAGGTTGTGCTGCCATCCCAGCAAGTGCTGCTTTGCCATGTCGATGCCGAAGAGACAGGTACGACGTTCGTCTATGGCGGCGCGCACTTCCCGGATCAATCGCCGGTACCAGCCGATGGAAAGCTCCCGCTGCAGCTCGAAATAATCTCGGAAGCGCTGTAACTGATTCCCTTCGATCCAGTGCTCCACGCCAAGCTGCGCTGCCCGCCACTCGGCGTCATGCGGCACGCGCACCGTCTCCAACGTGACCTCCTCGTCCTGCCACGCCTCCCGCAGGGCGGCATCGCTGGCATAGCGGCCGCGCACAAAGTCCTGAAATGCCGTCTGCATGGCCGGACAGACATCAAAGATCATGCCCGAGACAACGAGATTGCTGATGCCCTCGCCGTGCGGCAGGAACATGTAGCCGAAGACGCGATCGCGCCACGGTTGCCGCTCGCACCAGTCGATGGTGTGGATAATGTAGCGGATCAGGTCCGTAAGGCCTTTCCGCGACGCCAGGGAAATCTGTGAGGAGCCCCACTGGCGCTGTTCGCCGGTGCAGTTCCGCTGGGTATGCTCCGGGTTCGCTTTGTACCATGACTCCGGCGTCTGGTCGCCGAAGCGCACGAAGAAGCTCGCCTGAGGGTCGATCTCGAGCAGACGCTCCGCCTGCCAGTTGATACAGCGGATGCCTTCCGCCGGCTCTGGATACTCGCCGTCGCCCGTCCAGAAGTAGGTCATGGAGCGATAGCCTTTCTGGCGCATGGGCTGCAGGCTCCATGTATGTACGCCGCTGTCGGCGAAGAGGCGGGCTCGCTCCAGCCACTGCTCCGGCGTCGAATGCTTGAGTGCCGGTATGTCCAGAATGGGATCGCTCGCCGTGCAGAGTGGCACGACATCCCCGTTGCTGCTCATCACCAATGGACGCCCAGCGGGCGACGCAAGTCTATACGTTACCGACGACATGGCAGATCCTCCAGTTTCGCTTAGGTTATCCCCTCTCCGCCGCTCGTCAATAAGAGCAACGCAAGATCCCTTTAGTGTGCCAGACTTGGGGGCTCCAGACGCAGGCAGCCCATCTGGGCCGTCGAGCCGATGCTGGGCGGATCGAAGACACAGGTCTGCATCATCTGACCGCTGATGGGCTCATGAACGTCCACGACCATCTCGACCGCCAGTTCTGCCGGCGCGGGAGTGTCGCTGAGCCGTGACCAGGGGATGAACGCCGCCAGTTCGCTGCCCTCCGGGCATGGCCAGGCATCCACGATGACCTCCGGAGCGGGTTCGACGCCGTTGGGGGGTGGAATGTTGAACGCCGCCGCACCCCGTCCCCCCGTCAGCGGGGTAAGTACCAGGTGGCGGCGTGGCGAGAGAGCTTCGCCCGGCGCCACACGCGGGCCCGGGGCCAGCCATTCGAGAGCCGTTCCCTTCCACGGCTGGTTGAGATTGCACATCGGGGTGGCGTCATGCAGCCGGGCGAAGACGAGCAACCCGTCCTGATGCGCACCCAGGGCAATCTCCGCGACCGTGCGGTTGCCGGCCCGGACTTCATGGGCGGGGACGGCCGACAGGGCAGCGTGAATCTCCTCCGGCGTCGTCGCGGCGACCCACGGAAGTTCCCATCCGGTCGCGGCCGACGCCAGCGCCAGCCCCCGCACCGGCACCGTGGCGTCATCTTCAGGCACGCTGTCCAGCCACCAGGCCGCGGCATTCTCCAGGAGGGGCAGGGTCACCGTCTCGACCTGTGTTTCGCCCGGAGCAAGGTCAAAGGCCAGGACTTCGAGGCTCGGGGTGCCCACGCTCTTCGCGGGACCGCCGGCCAGGCGCAACCGCCCCCGGCCAGGCGCGGTGCCATGATTGGTGAGGGTGACCGTAAACGTGGCGGTTGCCGGCGCGCCGTCCGCCGGAATGGAGGTGGCCTCGATCAGGACCTCGACCGCCGCCCCACCCTCCGGCGGCAGAGGATGCCGGTCCAGATAGTCGTGTAAACTGCCCGGGCGAGTGACGCCGAATCGCGGTCCGGCGGCGCGCCAATCGAACGGCTGAAAGCCGATCGCGAAAGCCGGCGAATCTGGACGCAGAGAGAAATCGCCACCCTCGGCGTCCGCGAACAGGGGATCTGCAACGGTGCCGGCGTCGGCGGGTACCGGCTTGCCATCCAGGCATGGCGGCGTTCCGTCGAGCGCCCAGAAGAGATTATCGCCGATGGTGTAGTGCGCCGGACAGTCGCCGCGTTGGCGCAGCCGCCCGTTGGCGGTCACGATCAGGTTGTGGCGGCAGACGGCCGAGCGGTGGCGCTCTCGACGGCCGAGGTGCACGTGCTCGGCCTGGCTGCCCGCGAAGATGTTGTACCGCACCAGGTTGTCCCGACCGTAATGGGTGGAGAAAGCGGCTTTCTGGGTGCCGCGGACCAAGTTAGACTCGAAGCGGATTCCGGAGCTTCCCTCGTCCGGGTAGATGCCCCATCCACCGTAGCCATAGCAGGCGATGTCGTGTATCACATTGCCACACACCGTGGCTCCAGGCTGACGCCCGAGGGTATAGATCCCCCCGTTGTCGCTGAGAATCTGGCGGTGGTTGATGTGGTGAATATGGTTGTTCTCGATGCGGTTGGAGACGGTGCGAGTTTGTGCGTAGCCCCAGGTCCAGCCGCAGGAGATGCCGGTGTAATTGCAGTTGAAAATGCGATTGTGCAGCAGGCGGTTCCAGCCGCTGTTGCCGACCCAGATGCCGATGGCGCTGGGAAAGATGTGCCCGCAATCGCGAATGGTGCAGTCAACCACGGTAGTCGCCAGGGGCGGACAATCCCCGCTCTGCCTGGCGCCCACCGGCGATTCATGAGGGAGCAGCTGCTCGTGCCCGAGCTTGATGCCGCCTCCTCCCGCGTCATGGATCGTACAGGCGGCGATAAGGTTGCGGGTGCTGCCGGCAAGCACTTCCATGCCGTAACCGTTGACGTGCGTGACAGTGCAACCGTAGAACGCGCAGGCCTCGGCACCTGCCAGAAGGATGGCGCCGGGTACGCCCCAGGCAGCCTGGATGTAACCCGGACATTCACGCGGCAACTCCCAGTGCTGGTGGGCAAAGGTCAAGTGTTCGAAATGCAGGTGCCCGACTCGGCTCCCGTTTTCCCCCTGCAGGCGCAGCAGCTCGGTCAGGCGCGGCGCAACGACCGTGGTTTCCTCCAGCGTTTCACCAGGCAGGGGCAGGTAGTAGAGCCGTCCCGCCGGACGATCCAGGTACCATTCACCAGGCGTGTCCAGGGCCTCGAAGACGTTCTCCACGAAGTAGCGCGCGAAAGCTCCCCGCTCATCCTTCAGGGTGCCCAGGCTGGGGGCGTGGAAGGTGACGGTGCCGGTGGCCTCGTCAATGGCCCGGATGCGATGGTGGGTGTCAAACCACAGCTCGTAGGAGATCAGCTCGACATCCTGCCAGTTCTTCCAGCTCTTGATGTCGCCCGGAGCAAAGCTGGCGCGGTCCGGTCCCTTGCACCAGCCGCCGCCGCTGTTCCCCGCGCCCGTGAAATGGTGGAAGCCACTCTTGGGCAGCCGGGGACGGGGTCGCGGAGCCTGGTTCACATAGAGCCGACTGAAATCCCAGTCACCGGCGGCGACCTCCGGCAGATCGAGAGTCCAGCAACGCTGCCCGCTGTGTTCGGTTTCCCGCCAACCCGCCAGCACCCGGCCGCCGCTGATGATCGGAGCCGCGCCGGACGCCGCCACGTACCGTATGGGGGCCGTGGCCGTGCCGCCGTCCGCCGGCGTGAAGAGCAGCGGTTCCGCCAGCTCGTAGAACCCGGCCGCAACCTCGACCGTAATCGGTCCATGGGTGTCTGTCTGGCTGCGTGCCCGGCGGATGGCGTCGCGCGCGCCGGCCAGGGTTGCGCAGGGGCCGTCCGTCCCGTCAGCGCCGGGTTCGGGTCGGCGGCCCGACCACTGGTCGTTGCCCGCCGGCGAAACATACAGGTGCAGAGTCGTGTTCATGGGGTATGAGGCCTTGTATCAGTACTGACTGGACTCGCTGTGCTCGTCACGTCAGACTCCGTAGTTTAGTGTCCAGATGCGGAAGGTCACGCGGGTAGAGCGAAATCAACCTCTTGGTTTCCTGCTGGTAGAGTTTCTGCTTCAACAACATGCCTATTTTGTAGTCAGTGGTGTCCAGCCCCCAGTACTCGATATACACATCGTACCTCGGCAGATAGAAGTCCGGGCGGATCGCATAGCCCTGGATGATCTGGAACTTGTCGTCATATCGATAGTCGATACCATGCGCGTGCAGCCAGTCCGCGATGCGTTTCTCCCCCCGCGACTGCACCACCGTACGGTCTGCCGTGCAAATCGTCTTCTGGTTTTGCACCTTCATGTCGAAGTTGCGGCGCTCGACAAAGACAGTATCGAAGCAGGACCCGCAGTACACACGCTGGAATTGCCGCTCGGAAAGCTGCCGCTCTTCCGGAGTAGCCTGCCGGCCGCAACGCGAACAAGCGACAGGCGAAGACTCGCGGACGACCTGCATTGCCTTCTCAACCAGCGCGATGGCATTCAGCGCCGCGGCCAGCACATAATCAGGGCCGTCAGGCCGGTTCGCGGCGTCCCGCAATGCTGGCAGCGCCGACTCGTCGCCTATCTTCCCCAGCGCCGACAAGGCATACTGCCGGACCTGCGGGAACGGATCGTAGACCATTTCGCAGAGGGTGGGTACTGCCACCCGGACCGCGTCGCCGACTGCCAGCTTTCCCAGCGCGGAAGCGGCGCTCCGCCGCACTGACGGCCGTGGATGCCGACACAACACAAGCAGTTCGTCGATCGCGCTCGGATCGCCGCTATCTCCCAACACAACCGCCCGGCGTTGTGCCTGGGCTGAATCTGCCTGAAACTGTCGTCTGTTCATCTTGACCCGCGTTTACCGGCTTCCCGCCGACGCGACGACCAACGGGAGTCAAGTCGAATAGCTCGGTCGGCTGATGTTGCGTACTATATTGAAGGCTTCAAGTCTTGCAACAGGATTCAAAACCCTTCCGCGGAATGACCTTCCTGGCGGACGCGTTCGTACTCAGCCTTGTCACAGCGACGAAAGACCAGATTGTCGAAATGATAATCGCCGAGCGGCCACATGGCGTACGGTTTGAGCAGGATGACCTCCGGCCGGTAGCGCTTTGTCTTGGGCAACTTCACGCCCATGCGAAAGTGGTGCCAAGTGTCGCTCGTCGGCAGGCGGCAGAAGAGCCCTTTTCGCCAGACCATGAGGTAATCGCCTTCCACCGATGGCCGCTGCTCGCTGCCGAATTGCTCGAAAAAGGCCACCCCACCCTCGTGCGGCACATGGAAGAAGGACGAATGCTTGCCCGCTTCCCGCGCCGATACCCGCTGGAAGCCCCGCAACAAAACCTGCGGATGAAAGAGTGTCGACGAACGGGGACCCTTCACATCCACCTCGATGATGAAGTATTCGTCGTCGGCCTTGATCTCGATCGGCAAAGCAAAGGCCCATACCCCCTCGTGCGCCCCGACACTGCTGTACTGGCCATCTTCGCCCTGCTTGACTTCAACGTCACCCTCCAGCGGCTCTCCCTTGGCATTTGCCTTCTTCGCCGCCTGCGTCACTGCCGGATGGAAGACCAGGCAACGCCCAGGATTGCCGCTTTTCTCCCAGGTCACCGTCAGGTTGTCGATTCTGCTCCAATCGGCTGGCTGATTGCCGGCCCCGTCCTCGAAATCTCCATTCTTCACCAGGTTTTCGCCGCGCAACGTCACCGCCAACATGAGCAGCACCAGTAGCCATCTGTACATGGATACTCCATCCTTCCTTTATGTTCTTTTCCGCAACAGGGGTCGCGCGCCATCCGCGATCGGCACCGGTGCGCTCAGCGCAATCAGATCATCAACGTCCACATACGCCAGCAGGTTGCGACAGAAGAGCGTGGGGCAGTCCGCATAATCGATCGGCCACTCGACCAGCTGGTCGAGGGTTGGCATGATCATGTCGGTAGTGAGTGATGCCACCAGCTCCGGTTCGACCGCCGCTGCCATCAGCGCCACCAGCGGCGTCGTCAAGCCGCCCGCGGCAATCGCGCATCGCCCCCCTGCGTGTCGAAGCAGCGCCAGCACCTGCGCCACCTGCAACCCCAGTCCACGTTCGCCGCTGCTGTCGAACGCCAGGTAGTACTGCGTGGGAACCCGCCGACTGCCCGTGCCGAAGATGTCCACCGACAGCACCCGCTGGCCACCAGCCGCCACCTGCTTGCGCCATCGTCGGCCCTGCGTCGAGGAGATGCCCCTGTCATGCAGCACGATCAGCGTCTCCGCCGTGGCCGACTTCGACCCGCTTCGCCCTACGGGCACCGTCCATGCGCCAAGGCGCAGCAGGCGTCCATCTTCCTCGACCGCATCGACCGACAGCTCCGGCAGATGCAACAGCTCACGCAGCTGCTGACGGCGCTTCTCGTTGGACTCCTGGCGGTACTGACGGCGCACGCCGCGGGCGGTGGTCAGGGCCTGCCGCGCCAGGGTCAGCAGTGTCTGGTTGTCATCGGGAAGCCGCACCGCCGCCTCCTGCGGAGTCATAATCTCGTCGCCGCAGGGGATCTCCTCCGGCCTCGACGGGAGCTGGAACCGGGCTTCCAGAAAGGCATACGCCTGTTCACGATTGGGCTGGTCGTAGTTGTGGCTGCGTGGATAGAGGCTGTCATGCAAGCCCAGCGCCTCCGCTGCGCCAAGCAGCTCGTAGACCGGTCTGGCCCGGTCATAGGTCGCCGGCACCGCCCGTTCGGTGGCGAAGCAACAGGTATCGTAATGGTTGAAGATGAGCAGTGATGGGCGCGGCGCCAGCATTGCCGTCAGCACGTCATAGTCGGCAATCGTGCAGATGTCGCTGGGCAGTTGTTCATTGTCTCCCAGATCGGATAGATGGTGGATGCGCTGCCAGATCGCGCTGTGCCCGGCCACCGGTATCGCCTGCGTAATCCGCGTATCCAGCGCCGACAGCAGCATCGTCTGCCAGCCTCCTCCCGAACAGCCGGTCATGGCCACCCGCCCCGAATCGGCCCCCGGATGTGCCAGCAGAATATCGAGCGCCCGTTTCATCACCAGATAGAAGATCCCGACGCCACAGCGGCCGCAGGCGGACAACTGCGCCAGACGGTGATGTGCGTTGCCGCCGACCAGCTGTCCCATACCGACAAATTCGTAACTCAAGGCCAGAATGCCGCGACGCGCCAGGTTGATGCAGCGCTCCTGCTTCATTGCCAGTGCATTGCCCGCGGTATGATGCCCCTCGGCATTGAGAACGACCGGCGCCATGCCCGACAGCGCGGTCGGCTCATAGAGCAAGGCCGGAACCCACAGCCCCGGATACCCTTCGTAGCAGAGCTTGTGAATACGGTACTCCGGTGACGGCTCGAGGACTTCCTGCCACTCCACCGCCGGCACAGCCTCCAGCAGCTCCTCCGGGTGTCCTTCGAGCAGCAGCGCCAGCAGCTCCCGTCGCGACCGCTCCGCGCGTGCCAGCCACTCCTCCGCACTGTCCGGCGGCGTCAGCTTGGGTAGACGCGCCTCCAGATATGCAATGACTTCCTCCACCGCCGTCTGCTGACTCCGCGCAATGTCATGACTCACCGTCCCCCCCCTCCCGTGTCGCCTGGACAGAGATAAACCTCGGTCGCCAGGTCGTTGGTATTGTTGTCAAATCCGCCGGCGTTCACACCCCTGGTGTAGAGCAGCGCAGGCTCATGATCGAGCGGCCCCCGGACCGGATGTTCCAGCGCCGGCAACCATTGGGCGCAGCTGGGATCGGGCGCCACGACCGGCTCCGCCCTCAGCACCGTACCATCGGTTCTCATCACCACGCGCACGATGTACGTGCCGAGCGGCCCCCAGATGCATTCGTCCGTCGGCTCGACCATCAGAACAAGGTGCAGCCGATCCGTCGCCGTCACGGAAAGGGACGACTGCACGTGCAGCCGTCCCGGTCGATCTCCAAGAGCGATCGTCGTCAACGGCCGCGACATCCAGCGGTCGCCGGATAGACTGTACAGTTCCGCGGTACCTGTCAGTCCATTGTGCAGCACCCCGTGCACGTCACCGTGCCGGTCCACCACCGGATTGGAGAGCAGGATCTGCTGGTAGTTCAGATTGCGCGGCCCAGGGATATCATGGCGCTGCTGATCCGCCGGCGAGTGGATGCGCTCCGCGGCCAGCTCGCCCGTGATCATGGGCATATCGCGCACCGAAACCGGCAGGGGCAGCGCCTCCCGGCCAGGCATCCCCCAGCTCTCCCCACCATCCGGCGACACAAGATGCGATGCCCCAAGGTACAGCCCCCCATCCGCCAGAACCCGCGTATTCCCGAACAAGAGGTGAATCCCACCTTCCGGAGCGACAGTCAAACCGTTGGTCCAGTAGATATAGCCTCGCTTTTCCGCCACCACCAGTGGCCGCGACGCTCCCCACCGGCCCCGGTCGAAACAGCAATAGTCGAGTGTCCACCGTTCGCCCGGCGAGCGGCAGGCAAGGTGGAGCCGGCCGTGCGCATCCCCCACCAGGCTTGGATAGGTGCCATGCAGGTCGAGAGTCACCACATGGCGCCACTCGGCAGCCGCCAAATCCAGAACATAATGCTGGAGTGGGCTGTGGTGACCGCCGACAATGGCATGGACCTCGCCATTACCAAGCGCCAGTGCAGCTCCGCAATGATTGTCCGGACAGACATTGCCCAGAGAGCCGCGCCGCGAGATCTCTCCGCTCCCGTGCTCCACCAGTGCCCACCGATTCCGGCGGTCGCTGTCCAGCCAGGTGCAGAGAAGCCCTTCCGGCAACCAGACGACCTTGTTGCTCATCACATACGCCGTCGCCCGATCGCCACCGCGATTGCTCAACCGAATCCTTCTCATTTCGTCCCCCAGCCCATGCTCTTTGCCAGACGTTGCACTTCCGGATGCGGGCTCTGCGCAACCTGCTTCGCTATCCCCACCCGCCGCGCCTCGGCCAACAGCGTGCTGTAACGCACCGCAAAAAGCTGATCCGCCTCCGCCTCCGAAGCGGCAAGCTCGGCAAACGCGGCCACCAGCAGCTCGTCGGCTTCGACACTTCCAGCCGCCCGCAGAATGCGACAGCCCAGGAGCCGGTATTCGGCGTGGCGGTTGTCGTGGATCAGGGGAAGCACTCCCCTCAAGGCCGCGGTATCCGTTGCCGGATCGAGGCGGGCACCGAAGATCGCGTAGGCAAAGGGCAGCAGAACGGTATCGTCCCGCTCGGCAAAAGTCGCCGCCAGGACAGGCCAGACGGAGGCTGGCATCGAACTCACGGCATGGAGCAGCGAACGCTGCCTCTGGCGCAGGACCGGCAGCCGCACCTGCGCCCGCTTCTTGCCCTGGATCAACGCGATGTCATCCTTGTTCTGCAGAACGGTATCCAGGTAGTTCTGGTACTGCTCGATCGCAAGTGTGTTCTCGAGCAGGATGTCCAGCAGGATACCACCAGTATCATGATCCCCAAGCTTGACGCGGGTAACGACGGCCTGCTGCCATGCCTCGGCCTTCAGGTCGCCAATGACGCTGGTATCACCGTCGGCCGGCAACTGCCGGCGCAGGGTCTCCGCGATAGCCGTGACCGCGCCCAGGTACTGCGTATCGCCAAGGTTGCCAAGCCCCTGAATCGCACCGAGGACGATCCGTTCCGCCGCTCCAATACTCTCCGCCCCGAAGACTTCAGCGCCCCCGCTCAAGGTCAATCGCTGCGCCAGCACGGTGCCCGCGCCCTCTACGCCGGCCGCCCCGAGCAGCCTCAATCCCAGCGCCACCTTGCCCGGCGTCGCCGACGCCGTATACTGCTTCAGCAGCTCCGCCCAACTCGCATCGACGTGAGGCTCCAGCCTGGTGGCCAGATTATCCACCGCCGCCCGGCTCAGCGACACATCCGAGACATTGAGCCCTTCCGCCAACTCTCGCGCGAATTCCGGATTGTGGCAGCGCGCCGCCAGCTGCTCGATGATCGTCGCGGCCTGCTCATCCGCATCCTTCTCCAGTGCCAGAGTCGTCAGCCGATCGATGGCCGCGCCATCCGTTTTCGGATCGAAGACGGCATCCGGTTCTTCCTGGTGGGCGGTCAGCCGGTCGAGCAAGCCGCTGATGCAGGCCGGCATGCCGCCCCAATCCCAGAACGCCAGCTGCCCGTCGGCCGGGTCCCCTTCCACGGTGCCTGCCCAGAAGGCCACCTGCCCTCGTCCCACCGGATGCGTCAGCAGGAGTGGCGTATCGCCCGCCGTCAGCAGCACCGTAGCATCCGGCTTCGCCTCGACGCGATGATAGTAGAAGGTTCGCGGGCGCAACTCCCAGGCAAGCTCCGGCAACCGAGTCCTGCCCGCCTCGGTCGGAGCGATCACCAGCCCTTCGGCCGCATGCTGCCGATCGTCGCCGGCAAAGGTACATGGCAACAGGTCATCCAGCGCACTGCCGGCATAGCGGCCGGCCGTCAGCGCATGAAGGCCGCCCAGAACCAACAGCACGCCGCCGTTCTCCACGTAATGACGCAACAGAAGGCGCCGCCGCGGTCCCAGCGCTTCCGCGTCGACATTCGCCAGCACGATGACATTGTAACCCATGAAGGCTTCAGCCGTCGGCTCCAGGCCCCGGAGGCTGGAGCCCCACTGGCCATGCTCCACGTAGCTCGATTGCAACCGTCCTCCACGGCGCCAGGCCATCGCCTCCGAAAGGCGGAAGAACTCCCACCAGAGCCCTTTCGCCAGGTGGAGCCGCAAGGGGTTCCGCACCGGCAGACGCCACGCCGCCGGCAACTCCAACGCACCTTCCCGATCCAGCATCTCCTTCTCGCTGAAGAAGTTCACCGATCGAAAGGTCACGGAGTCCAGGTAGACATTGGTCTCGCCATGCCAGGTCGACTGCACCCCGAAGAAGCCCGCCTCGCCTTTCTCCGCCAGGAAGCTGAACTCCTGATAAACGCCGGGCGCCGCAAAATCCGTCCCCTTCACCTCCACCGATCCCGGCTTGTAGAGATGGCGGCGACTTTCGTCGTAAGCGAACGCACGAAAGACCAGCGCATCGCTGCTGTTGTCATCCACCTTGACCCGCCAGGTGAATTCGTAGACGGCGCCCGGCCGTGCGTAGCCATAGAACGAACTGATGTTGGCCCCGACTTTTGACTTCCCCAGCAGTCCAGCCTGCGCTGTGCCATGCCGCGCCTCGGCATCCGCCACCACGAAGCGCGGGCCCGTGTGACTGGCGACCGCGTCGCGCGGATGCTGCACGATCACCACCGGGAGGGGTTCGCCCCCTGCCACACCGAGAACCATCAAGAAGCCGAGAAGCAGACTATGTCGCATGATTACTCGAAGGGTGGGCAGTTGCTCAATTCGATGACCGCCGTGCTCCAGAAGCGCAGCCGCGGTACGGTGAAGTGCAGGAGATCGCCGTCGCGCTCGGCAGGCAGGCGTGTCTGGCTCAAATCATATTCGGCGGTCAACAACCAGACATCCTTGACCTGAGCGCCGTTCGGCAGTGTCACCGTCACGGGTATGCTTTCGAGCGGCAACGGCAGCTTGCAGTCATCGTGCGTGTAGAGGACGCTCTCCGCGGGCTTGTTGATCAGGTGCAGGATGAGCTGACGTCCCGCCTCGCCCACCTGTCGCTGGTGAACGTACTCGGGCCATAGCCAGAGCATCTCGGCGGCCGCCCCGTAGTCGATCCACTTTGCCGCGTCCGGCACGGTCGTCACCGCATGATCCCAGATCAGCCCTGCATGGCGCGTGGCGAATTGCGCATAATCGGCTACCGACACATCTTCCCAGTCGTAGCACATGTGCGTGTTGCCGGCGAACCAGAAAATGTACTGGTAGAGCAGATCGTTCTTGAAGTACTTGTCCATCCCGATCGCCGTGAAGTGTCCACCATGGCGACGCGCCTCTTCCTTGTAATCCAGGATGCGTCGCGCAAACGCTTCATAGCTCTGCTGGTTTTCGCCATAGCCGCGGATTCCTTCCTCCATGATCAGCCCTTCGTCCCGGCATTCGGCCTGAAATGCTGCCAGCTTCGATGGGTCACCATGCGGCACCGACGAGTTGTACCCGTATTGAAACTCGTTTGGCGCGAGTTCCTGACGCACCACCTCGCGCCCATACTCCGTGCTCCGAGCCGTGATGTCGTCGATACCGTGGGAGTCGTAGCGCACGGCGTCCCAGCCGAACATCCGATGCGTCGCGATCAATTCGCGGCCATGGTGCCGGAACGGCTCGGGATTGTCGCTGTTGATGATGGTGTACGGCCACACGTGCATGCCAGGTCCCGGCTTCCCTGTGCCCATCGTGTTGCGATCCCAACGCTCGAACCATTCCGTATTGAAGGTTGAGGGATAACCCCAGTCCGGCTTGCGCCGAACCATCTCGAAGGCAGGTGGTCCATCGCCGCCCCAGATATTGGAGTAGACGGCGTAGGAGAGCCCACGCTTGTGCCCCTCTTCGATCATCAGCCGGGTGCCGGTTATGGATCCATAGTAGCACCCTTGCCCGCCCCACCAGTGCTCCGTATCCGGCGTGAAGTCGCCAAACTCGTCCGGCGCCCAGAAACCGGATTCCACCCAGTTCCGATAGCGTCGCTGATTGGTCCTGGCCGACGCGACGGCGCGATCCAGATCGACATGCGCCGTGAATTGCGACGCGCCTCGCCCCGCCATCATGATCGCCCACATGTTCTCATGCACCGTGAAGTACTCTGCCGCTGCTGCCAACAGCTCCTCGCCAGCCAGGAGCCGGGCGCGCACCGCGTAACCCCATGGTTCCGTCAGCGGTTCCGTCGTTGCCGTCAGGTCGCGACTCTCCCCAGCCGCCAGCGTCATCTCTTCGCGCTTCACCTCGATGACCTCGTCGAGTTCGCGCACCAGCTCGAGAAGCAGACTCACCTGCCGAGGCTCCGTCGCCAGATTCTGCACCTTCAGCGCTATCGTCGCGCGCTCCCCTGGGCGGTAGCGGATCTTGTCCACCTCGAGCGACGAAATGGCAAGCTCACCAAGGTGTGTGAGGAGCGGCGGCGCAACGGCCAGATAGAGATAGTCGCGGGTACTCAGTTCCGGCTCCGCCTCGAGCTGAATGTCCAGCAGGTCATCAAGATCGTCTCCGGCGGTCTCGCCCACTTTCGGCAACTCCGACGACTGCACACGGGTACGCACCCCAGTCCCCTTGGTGTCCACGGAAACCCGTTGCCAGCTCAACGTAAAGGTAACATTGCCCGCCTTATCAAGCCGAAAGTCCACCGGCACGGCCTGATAGGCGTTCGGTCGCTCGATCCACAGTATATCGAAGTGCCGCTCGGCCTCGGCCCCGCCGGATACCGCCAGGCGCCACACCAGTGCCGAGGTATTCAGCGAGTTGATCTCGCGCAGCTTCACCGGCACGGCCAGCCGGTATCGGCCCGCCGGAAGCATGGCACGCTGAAAGGTGAAGACAGTGCCGGACGGCAGCCCCATGTCCGCCGACAGCAGCCGTGGATGTTCGCCCGCCTGCTCACGGCAGATCTCCGCGGCCCCCGCCCCAGCGAAAAAATGCTCCGCATCGAGCGGCGCTGCCACAGTCGGCATTCCCATGGCTGCCGTCAGGCCCACAACCAGTGCTAAGAATAGTTGTTTCATCGTTCACTGATACCGCGACAACCCCGGTTTGGCAAGATTGGCCCGACATTCGCACAAGTAGATCATGAAGATTCACCTCAAACGCTGCGTCATGCTTGACATCGTTCGCCCATTGAAGTTCAGGTATCAATGTCCCCCCTGAACTCAATCCACCTATAGGAGTCACACCATGTCGACTGCACTCAGAACGTTCATCCTCTCTTTGTTCATTGGCTGCCTGGGCCTCTTCACTGTCAGCTGCGAGAAAACCATCGAAGGCGCCGGTGACGATATCGAAGAGATGGGAGATGACATCGAAGACGCAACCGATTGATCCCAGCGTCTATCGTCATTGACGTGCTCTGACTGGCATGGCAGCTCTTGCAGTATGCTCTTGCAGCGGCTATACTTACTGTGACTTTCAACCGCCTTCACAGGAGCCTGTATGGAGCTGTCATCCACGAAACGTTTTACTCTCATTGAACTTCTGGTCGTTGTGGCGATAATCGCCATACTCGCCTCGATGCTCCTGCCGGCGCTCAGCCGTGCCCGCGAAAAGGCGCGGCAGGCCAGCTGCATCAGCAACCTGAAGCAGATGGGCATGGGAATCGCGCTTTATACCAGCGAGAACGACGATCGGTACATGCCCTATTACGACGCCGTTGTCGGCACATGGCACGGTGGTTACCTACCACCCTTCATCGGCGCGGAGCCCTACCATGTCACCACCAATCCAAACTTCTCGCCGATCCTCAAGTGCCCCAGCGACAACTCCGCCTTCACCAGTATATTCGAGCCCTCCTACGGCTATACCTACCAGATCGTAAACCGGCTGACCCCCCTCCCCCTCTTCTGCTATCGACAAGGTGACATCCGGAATCCGGACAGGACCATTATCATCGGCGACGGCGGTCATCTTGCCGAGGATGGCTATGCCGCCTACATCCTCCTTTACAACTATGTGCAGAGGGATCTCTGGCCGCGCCATGCCAGCAACGCCAATATCCTCTGGGCGGACGGACATGTCTCCGCCAACCTTGCCGATGAGGTCAATGCCAAGAATTTGTTCTGGTCACGTAATTGAAGGAGCCCCTGTTGCCTAAGCCATCCCTGCTTTTCGTTTTCTGTTGCTTCACCCTCCTCCTCCACACCGCTGACGCGCAGGAATCCGTCCAGGCAAGCACAGGTACTCAACTGGCCGCGGCAGAACTCAGGATGACGAACGCTGACGGCGCCCCCCTGACCGCTGAAGCCGATTCCCGCGCCAAAGTCGGCGAGGAAGGACTCCGCCTCATCCGCGCTGCCGACGCCGAGGCCACCCTGCTCAATTCGCCGGTTCTCCTCGTCGAAGGCGGCAAACGCTACAAGATCCGCTTCCACCTGCTCCCGGAAGCCTACGAATCCGGCGCGGAACTGGACCTTCTGGTGCGCGAACATGCGGAGCCCGGTAAGGCTCCACTTCAGCCTTACCACAAGATCGGCCTAGCCGACCGCGTCATCGCCGACAACCGCCAGGGAAAGTGGATAACCCGTCATCTCGTCATCCCGACACGGGAAGAGACGCAGGCGCTTTCCGCCACGCTCATCGTACGCGGCGCCCCCGCGACTATCGTCTTTGGTGGATTCGACGTCACCCCCGGCGAGATCGAGCAGGAAGCCGTGCAGGCGCTTCTCGATGAGTCCCGCCAACTCGCCGCCACCCGCCAGCGCGTGGCCGAGCGCACGCTCGTTATGCCGCGCAGTCAGCTCAAGTACGGCATGGATCGCAACTATCTTCATTGGTGGCAGGACCGCCCCCTCTTCGTCGATCGCGCCGCCCGCGACAATCCCCTGAATGTCTATGCCCTGAATCGCCGCACCATGCAACGCGAAGTCGAAACCGCACGCCTCTACGGCCTCGACGGCCTCGCCTCGCTTACCGTCAGCGCCGGTCAGCTCACCAACTACCTCCTGGCCGATCAGCACCTCACCGACCTCGGCATCGACGACTTCATCGTCTATCCCGAATACTGGGGTGCCGGCGACCAAACGGATAAGTATTTCGACCAGTACGCCGAGGCACTCCAGCGCGCCCTCGCCTCGCCCCACAGCTTCCGTGTCGGCGGCAAACCGGTCATCACCTCCTATATCGGCGATGGCTGGACGCCCTCCCAGATGAAGGCCGTCCTCGACCGCCTTCGTCAACGCTTTGGCGACACTTTCCTCTTTGTCGCCGACATCCGCAGAAACGCCTCCATCTTCGCCTTCCAGAATGGCGAGCTCGCCACGGACGACATTCTCGACGAAAAAGCCCGCCTTCGTGATTACCTCGATGTGGCCGACGGCATCATGTTTATGGGCGCCAATCACGTCAAGCTCTATTACACCGATCCCGATTACGGGGACAGCATCAACATTCCCTATCTGCGCGACTACATCGCCACCGTCTTCAAGAGCGTCCTCGCGGAAGAACCGTACCGCGCCAAACTTCTGGGGCTCAGCGCCTGTGTCGGCTACGTCAATCCCCGCTCCAGCGCCGCCAAGCGCGAAGATCGCACCCGCGCCCTGCGCCACACCCTCGAAGTCGCCATCAACGCGGATCCCGACTTCATCGGCATGCCCGAGTGGAACGAGTTCAACGAGAATACCTCCGTCTGCCCCACGGTCTATCGTGGCCTCTCCTCGCAGCGCATCATGCGGTACTACCTCCATCGCATGCGAGGACTCGCCCCCACCCCCAATCCCGGCGACAATACCGCCATCCCCAATCTCGTTCTCTCCTATCGCCGCGTCCTCAAGCTCGGCGAAATCCTTCGCCTGGAGCTGCTCAACATTCCCGACGGCGTCTACAATATCGACTATTCAGTGCAGCTCGACCTGCACGACGCTGCCGGCAACCTTGTCAAGAGCTTCCCCGCCGCCACCTTTACCGGCGGCGAACTCCACGAGATCACCTACGACCTGCCTACCGACGAGTTCCCCCGTCACCGCGTGCTGAGCCCGACCCTCGTGCTCACGGTGGCAGATCAGGAGCCGCTGCGCCTCTCCGGGTTCCTCCATGCCCGCCTGCACGCCACCTGGAACTGGAACTATCTCTGCGTCAAGCAGCCCATTCGCGACCTCCCCCAGCCCGCGTTGGCGGAGCTGAGCGTCAACGCCATGGATCGGGAAGCGGGAACGCTGACCATGCGGGCGGATTATCGCGGCGATGCTCCTCTCGCCTCCCTGGAATTGCTGGAGAACGGCCAGGAGATCTGGGCCCATGACCCCGCCAATGAATTCGATCTCGCCAACAACCACCTCTTCAAGGTCAGTATCATTCGCTGGCGTCCCACCGACCTCGAAGGAACGATCGCCGTGCGCGACGGCACCCTTGCGTATGCCCGACCAGTCGCCACCGACAACATGGGCTCCGCCAACGCAGACGCCGAAGCCGCCTTCCGGGTCGACAACAACACCCTGCACCTGCGGATGGAAGCCACCCGCGCCTGGCGCGCCATCTATCTGACCGTTCCCCGTACCGACACCGGCGCCAGCCTCCACTTCGACCTCGACCCCGTGCGGATGAGCGTCCCTCTCGCCGATGTGGTTCGCCTCGGCGAATACGCCAGGACCTTCCCCAATCAGCTCATGGTTCAGGTCGAGCGCTTCGACAAACTGGCCGATGTGCCCGTTCGATTCGCCACCCCGCAGGCGCAAGCAACCTTCACCATCCGCCCCCAGACACCCCACCCCATCTATCATCTGCGCGCCATCACAACCGACGGCAAGATCCATCGCAGCCCTCCGCTCATCCCGACATGGACGCCATCCACCGACGAGACGTTGACCCTGCCCTTCTTCTCCGACAGCCGCAACGGCAATATCTCCGCTGAGCTTCCCGTCGATCAGCTCCCCGATCTCAACTACAGATTCGAACCGACACGGGGGGATTTTCTGGCCACACCGGCCGGCCGCCGCTGGCGAGCCGAGCTTGGCGGGGGGCTCCATTACGGCGCTCCTTTCAACCGCGGTGCCGCCTATCCCTCCGCCGCCACCGAGTCTGCCCCCGAGTGGATCCAGGAAGACAACACTTGGTGCCTGCGCTTCGACGGTCTCGGCACCTACATCACCTTCCCCCACGAGACACTCCCACGCGGAGCCTTCCAGCTTGATTTCGAAGTCAAGCCCGCGGCGTCCATACATCCCCAGGTGCTCTTCCGCTCCTACGGCATGGGCGTCGGCTCCCTGCTCCTCAAGCTGCAGGACGGCAAGCTCATTGGCGCCTATACCGACGAGAAACGGCATACGCATCTCTTCGATACCGAGCTTCAGGTCACCGCCGATGCCTGGTCCAGTCTCTCCGTCACCTACGATCTGTCGGAGCTGACCTTCCGCGTCAACGACACCACCTGCGCCTATCCGTTCAGCCATCGTCCCTTCGAATACCAGCCCTGCGTCTTCGGCGGCCATACGCGTGCCGGCAATGGCGTGGAACCCGGCGACCGCTTCTACGAGGGCCTCCTCCGCGCCTTCCGCATCCGCCACTACGTCCCAGCTCAATAGCCGGCGCCCGCGCTCGCATCATGACGCATCGAAAAGCAGCCTGAGGTTCTCCAGCGAGCGTTCGACCAGCAGGTCGCCGCCATCGGGGCCAAGGCGAATGTTGGAGGGCATGGCACTGTAGTGGCCGTGCGCCATCGCTTCGCGCGTCGGCAGATAGGATTGAGCGTCGTTGGTCAGTTGGGCGGCGATCGTCTGCGTTGCCGGACTGCGGGCCTTTATGCGCTGTCCATATTCGAGATAGAGTTCGCATGGGTTCGTGGCAACCGCGAGATCGCCTATCCGCAGAAAGTTGCAGTCGACCGGGATCACCGGTTTTTTCCGCGTTTCGGCGTCTCTCTTCAGGTGAAGACGGGCACGCAACAGGGTGCCGCCATCCCAGCACTTGGGATCCGGTTCGCCATTGGCGGTCAAGTCGGCGATCACCTTCTCGTAGTGAACGATCTGGTCGGCACTCATGACGTATGCAGGGAGATCGAGCACTCTGTGCGTGTGACGGAAGATGGGCGCGGCGTTCATCTCGCGGCGCCCCGATTCGTAGCCTTCAACGACGCCCTGAGTCAGCCGGCGGGCCAACCGAGAACAGGCAGGCAACCCATTCGACATGCTTGGCTCAGCGCGACCCTTTCGAATCATGTCATCCGGGCACTGATCGCCAGCGGCACCGGTGACTGCCAGCACGGTGAAATCACCGCCGAAATGTTCCCGCAGGCTCTTGCGGGCCATCCCCCAGAAGTCGGAGGTCAGAAAGTTGGTGCTGGCGCAGGTCTGCGGCGTCGCGGCAATGCTCACGACCGCTCCGGTAGGATTGCCGGCGTCATCGTGGGTGAAGAGCAACTCGATGCCCGGATCCGACGGCCCCTCGATCTTGATAAAATCTTCCCGCTGCGTGGCGCCATGCATCAGGGCCGTGCCATCGGCATAGACGGCTCGGCGGCACCAGCCCATTACGGCATGTCCCAGCGCCGGCGATATGCGGCCCGGACGGCGAGATTTCCAAGCGCGCACCGCAACCTCGATCACTCTCTCCAGGAAGAAGCCTCGATAGGCGTCTGGAGTCATCACGCCGGGTGGTGGTGGCGGGTAGAGATGAGTCTTGAAGTTGGGCGCATTGTGGGTGTGCGTGCAGCTGAGCAGCACCTTGTCACCGTCGAAGCCCGGAATGCGCGCCGCCACTGCGTTGCGTACCGCCTGGACGACATCCAGCGTGGCATTGACCAGATCGCAGGAGAGCCAGATCGCGGCCTCGCCGTCGGCGCCTTCCAAGGCCAGCGCGGTCGCCATACACGGATCCTCAACATGGGTGCTGATCCGTTCGTTGAACATACCGAAGAGATTGACGGGCTGCTCCGGCGTGATGCTGATCTCCGACCAGCCGATCTTCAGGGTCGATTGGCTCATTGTTCAATCTCCGTAGGGGACAAGTCTTGGTCGTGAAGGGCGCTCACGCCTGTTGCCGGCGGTCACGCAGGAAGAGGATGACGATCATGGCCAGGCCCAACTGGGAGCCAGCCGTCACCAGAAAAGGTACCCGCAATCCGGCATGCATGGCCAGTATTCCGCCGATACTTGGACCAATCGCCGAGCCAAGCATGCTGATCGAGGTAGCCAGCCCGTAGGCCTTGCCGATGGAACGCGGATCCACCACTTCGTGAATCATGGCGTTGGCCGCGGGCATCATGCCGGCCACCGAAAAGCCGAACAGGATGCGCATGACGTAAAGTGTCGGCAGGTCATACGCAAAATAGTGCCCACCCGCGCTCAGGCAGGCAAAGAAGCAGCACCCCACCAACACCCGCCGCCGCCCGATCCGATCGCCGGCATACCCGAGGATGACGGAGGCTGCCGCCGCGGATATGGCCGCCGCCCCAATAATGGAGCCCGTGATGCTGTTCAGCTTCCCGGGCGAATCGATAATCTCCTCGACGATCAGCGGAAACGACGGATTCGAAATGCTGTTGCTCAACCGAACACTGAGCAGAACCATGACGCTGACCAGGAAGCCGGGCAGGAGGAAGATCGTCCGAAAGCCGGGACTGGCCGCTGCCTTCTTGTCTGGCCGGGTGAAGTTCTCGTGAGTGCCGACGAGGACCAGAATGCCTCCCAGCAGCGTAAGCAGGGCTCCGAGGCGAAAGCTGGCTCGGTAGCCGAAGGCATCGGCCGCCAAGCCGCCAAGCAACGGCCCAACCGCGTTCCCTACGAAGACCGCCGCCTGCATCATGCCCAAGGCCAGCCCGCTCCGCTTCAGCGGTACAACGCTGGCGACAAGGGCGATACTGGCCGCGAGCGTGCCGCTGAAGGCCCCCTGCAACACTCGAAAGACGATCATCTGCGGCACCGTCTGCGCAAAGGACATCAACAGCACGGACACCGCCGCACCGAACATGGCGCGGCAGACCATCGGCTTCCGCCCATACTGATCTGAAAGTACACCCCAGATCGGCGCAAAAATCGCAAAGGTAAGCCCACCCGCCGCCATGACCATTCCAGCCCAGAAGGCTTGAGCGCCACTATCCGTAACGCCCAACTCGGCAACGTAGAATGGCAGAAAGGGCGTCGCAAACGAGATGCCGACGATTCCCAGAAATTGAGCGACAAAGGCGAACCCGAAGGTGCGCTTCCAACCCGATTCATTCAAGCGAATGCCTCCATCCTGAAAGTACGGTCATCACGGCCGATGGCAATGGCGGTATCGGGATATTTTCCGATCCCTCCCGGGATAGCGCTTTCGGCACCGGCGCCGTGGCAGCGGCGTTTGCGTTGGCGGAGGCTGGGCAGTATAGTGCCTCTTGTCAGCAGGAAGGAGACCCCATGACCAGCAGTGATTCGGAGACGGTGAGGATTTTCGGCATCGAGTACCGGCACACGGTCCTTTCGAATGGCGATGACCTCTATTTGACGCCCTACGGTCAGCCGCTCGAGGATTGGCTGCATCCCAGAAACTACTGGACGGACAAGGAGTGGTTCAGCGAGCACTCCACCGGCCTCTTCGGTCGTCAGTGGCGTTACGGCGGCACGGGGACTCTCTATCGCGTCCACACCAGACCCGTGCGCGGACGCAGTCTGGACATCGTCCTCAAGTGGAACCGAATGGGCCAGGACATCCCCGGGGCTCATGAATCGGAGACCCTGCTGCAGGCAGCCTTCAACAGCCCTTATGAGGAGTTTGCCCTGGTCAGCGAGCTGCGCCAGTCCCGCTTCGAATCTCCGGGCCGCATCCTCACCAAGCGTCCGCTCGCCATCTATGTGCCCGCCCGCAAGATGCCCCTGTGGCAGAGCGCCCGCAAGCAGCACAAGATGCGCACCATTCAGCGCAATCATCTCGATGTCGATCTGGACATGCGGCGCAACTACGCCGTCATCTATGAATGGATCAAAGGGGTGGATGCCATCGAGGCAAAGGATCGAGGCGCTCTCACCGAATGGGAAATGCGCGCGCTGACCATGCAGGCCGACAAGGAGCTGCGCGCGAAAGGTTTTCTGGTCAAGGATCACAAACCCCAGCACATCATCGTGCGCCTGCGCCGGGATGGACGGGTCCTGCGCGACCGCCATGGCCGCATCCCTTACGCGCTGATCGATTTCGAGCTTCTGGTGCGGACGCCCGAGCGGGAAGATGTCGTCCGCAAGGCCAAGCGCAAGGAGTATCTCAAGCGCCAGGCTCACCGTTTCGAAGACAAGATGGCCATCGACCTGCCGCCCCACCTCAACCGCGTCAGTATTCTGGGCGTCGACTATATCTATGGGACCGCCGCCAGCACCAACGGCGAACTGTGGGTTGTCGGCAAGGATCCCACGCTCTTCGACTACTTCCTCCCGGAGCGCTGGGAACGCAGCCGCCGCACCAAGCTTTCGGTCCTCGACGAGATCTACCACACCACCACCCGCGACAATGTGCAACTGGTCTGGAAACTCTCCCGCGTCGGTCAGGACCCCTACGTCGATCCCTTCCGGCAAGATGAGAAGCGCATCCTCGAGTATGGCTACAACAGCCCCTTTGAGGAGTTTGCCCTCAGCCTCTACCTCAGCCGCCAGGGAATTCCCACCACCTATCCGCGCGCCATTTACATGACCGGCCACAGCTCCATCATGTCCGATTCCCTCTCCGACAGCCGGCACTACGAAAGCCACAAACACCTCCGCACCCCCAGCGGCGAGCGCATCCTCCGCGCCGACCGGGACTACATCGCCATCTGGGGCTATTTCAATAAGCCCGACGAAATGCTCGCCGTCGAAGATGGTGACTACTACCGCTCCGTCGACGCGCTCCAGGCACATCGTCAGGGCATCCTCACGGAGGATCTCTACCTCAAACTGATGAAGCGCACGCGGCGACGCCTCCTGGCTGTCGGCATCGAAGATCTGAATCTGCGCGGCAATCACATCATGCTTTCCCTCGACAGCGCCGGCTTCTTTGTCCGGGACGAAGATGGATTCCCCGAAACCCGCATCTGCAGCTACGAGTTGCTGCGGCGGCTCGATCAGGCCACCCAGGCCAATCTGATGCAGACGATTGAACAGGAACAGCCATGAAACGCAAGCCCGCCGGCAACTACCTTCCCAACGCATCCGAAGCGGAGTTGCGCCAGGAAATCGCCCGCCTGCACGAGAAGATTCACCGCCTGCAGCGCCGCCCCACCCCGCCCGCGGAGGTCCCCGCCGATGGCCGGAGTTCCTTCGAGGAACTCGCCGACATCAAGTACGCCCTCGATGCCAGCAGTATCGTCACCATGACCGATAAGGATGGCGTCATCACCTATGTCAACGACCGCCTGTGCGAGATCAGCGGCTATCGCCGGGACGAGCTGGTCGGGCGCACCCACCGCGTCCTCAACTCCGGCTATCATCCCCAATCCTTTTTTGCCAACCTCTGGCGCACCATTCAGAATGGGCAGGTCTGGCAGGACGAGATCCGCAACCGCAAGAAGAATGGCGACACCTACTGGGTACACACGACCATTGTCCCCTTTCTCGACGAACATGGCCAGCCCTACCAGTACGTCGCCATCCGCTCCGATATCACCAAGCGGAAGAAAGCCGAGAATCAACTGCGCGAAACCCGCGAACAGCTCATGATGCAGACCCTCTTCGCCCAGCGGCTTTCCGCGCTGGCGGCGATGACCGGCGGCATTGCGCACGAGCTCAATCAGCCGCTCAGCAGCATCCGCATCTACGCGGAAACGGTCGCCTCACTGGCCGAACGCCAGGGCGCCGTCCCCACCGAGCGGGCCATGAAGACCATGGAGAAGATCATCGGCCAGGTAGACCGCGCCGCCCGCGTCATCGATCACATGCGCGAATTCGCCAGCGAGCAGACCAATCGCACCACCACCGAGCTGGACCTCAAGGAGCTGCTCGACCATGTCCTCGAATTCACCGGCGAGCAATTGCGCGCGCATGGCATCCTCTTCGTCAACCAGATCCCACCCGGCCAGCGCATTCTGGCCAATCACAGCCGCATGGAGCAGGTCCTCATCAATCTCATCAGCAATGCCAAGGACAGCATCGACGAGAAGCCGGATGGCGACAAAGAGATCACCGTCGCCACCTTCACGACCGACGACAAGCTGGTCCTCTCCCTCGCCGATACCGGCCGGGGCATTCCCGACGCGGTCCGCCCCCTTATCTTCGAGCCCTTTGTCACCACCAAGGGTCCCAACCTGGGTACCGGCCTGGGCCTCTCCATCTGCCACGGCATCCTGCGCGACTACGATGCCACCATCGAGCTGGTTCGTACCGACTCCAGCGGCACCGAATTTCACCTCAAGTTCCCCCTGTTCCCCACGGATTCCTGACCCATGGTCTACCCCAGCAAACTCGATGACGGCATCCCCGACGCCAGCCTCACCATTCTGGTTGTGGATGATGACGAGGCCGTCCGCGACAGCCTCTCCGAGTACCTCCTGAGCAATGGCTGGAGCGTCATGACCGCCGAATCCGCCTTCTCTGCTCTCAAGCTGCTCAACAACGGCGTTGGTGACATCATTGTCTCCGATATCCGCATGCCCGGCATGGACGGCCTCGAGTTCCTGACCAAGGTCAAGGAGATCGATCCCGACATCGATGTTCTACTGACCACCGGCTACAGCAGCGAAGAGACGGCGATCAAGGCCCTCAAGCTCGGCGCCTTCGACTACTTCCGCAAGCCCCTCAACGGCGCCGACGTCGAGGCCTCCCTGCAGCGCACCCGCCGCATGCACCTGCTCAAGCGCGAGAATCGTCGGCTGCGCGCCCTCCTCGCACGCGTTGCCCATGTGGACGAGCAGCACAGCTTCGTCGGCCGCTCCCGAGCCGCCCAGGATCTCCTGGGAAAGATCAACAAGGTGGCGGCCTCCCCCATCACCACCGTCCTGCTCACCGGCGAGAGCGGCACCGGCAAGGAAGTGGCTGCCCGCATGATCCATCACCTCTCCCGCTCCGACGATGCCCCTTTCATTGCCGTCAACTGCGGCGGCATCCCCGACACCCTGCTCGAATCCGAACTCTTCGGCCACGAGAAGGGGGCCTTCACGGGAGCCGAGAAGCGTGTCTCGGGCGTCTTCGAGCTGGCCAAGGGGGGAACCGTCCTTCTGGACGAGATCAGCGAGATGAGTCCACAGGCGCAATCCCGCTTCCTCCGTGTGCTGGAAGATCGTCGCTTCATGCGCCTCGGCGGCTCGCGGGAGGTGCTCCTCGAGAACACCCGCATCATTGCCGCCACCAACCGCCATCTCGAGCACGAAGTCGATGTCGGCAACTTCCGCGGCGACCTCTATTTCCGCATCTCCGTCGCGCCGCTGCACATCATCCCTCTGCGCGAACGTCCCGAAGATATCCTGCCGCTCGCTTATCACTTTCTGGAGCGCTTCAGCCGCGAGCTGGGCCGCTCCTATCAGCTCAGCAAGCCGGCCGAGGAAGAACTCAGCAACTACGATTATCCCGGCAATGCCCGCGACCTGCGCAACATCATCGAGCGCGCCTGTATTTTCAGCGAGGGCGACGTGATTCAGCCGGCCGATCTCGGCCTGCCCGGTACCCGGCTGCGCCAGCGCGGCCCGGAAGGTGTAGCCGCGCCCCCCGCATTGCCCGCCGGCCTCGATTTGGCTGACCACGAAAAATCCCTCGTCGAGCAGGCTCTGGAGCGACACCCCAACAATCATTCGGCAGCGGCGCGCGCCCTCGGCATCAGCCCGCAGGCGCTCTACCGCAAGATGGAAAAATACAACATCGAGCGTAAGGATGGCCCGGAAGAATGAACACCCCCATGCATAGCCGCCTCGGGCTCACCGCCTGGCACTCCCTCTCCGCCACCGACAAGGCTGCCTGGAATCTCGCCCCCGAGCTGCCGCCCGGCGCGCCCGAATGCCTGCGTCGCCAGCCCGCCCCTTCCTCCGTCGATGACAAGATCTCGCTCTACTCCAACAGCCTCGATTACCTCGGTTGGCGCCAGGAAGATACCCACGCCTTCCCCCCATGGCTCATGCCCGATGGGCGCCCCCTTCCCCATGGCGCGGTCGGCCCGGTCGGCGATCCCGTCTGGAGCGGCGAGCAGTTCTGGGACAACCATGGCTGGCGCCAGATCCCCCGGTACTTCATTCCCAGACTTCTCGATGAAGTCCGCGACGGCGAGCTGCACAAAGCCGAACTCACCCTCGCCGCCATGCTGCACTTCTTCCACGACAGCGCCAACCTCGGCCACCTCCATCCCAACCGCCTCTTCCATGAGTTCCGCCAGCCGGATCCCTCGCGCATCCTCTACTTCCACCGCATCTTCGATAATGTCGAGCCGGAGCTTCATCCGGTCGAGCCCCTCCTTCTCGGCCGCACCGCCGCCGAAGTTGTCCAACGTCTCGGCTTCATGGTGGAACGTAACCATCTGCGAACCCGCCAGATCATGATCGATTCCATCGACGCTGCCCAGGCTGGCGACGATGGCAAGCTCGCGCGGTTATTCGCACCGATTTACCAGGATGTGGTTCTGCAGACTGCCTCGCTGCTGCATACCGCCATCGTCCTGGCCGGATCGACCGTGCCGAAGACGCCCCCGCTGCCACTCATCGAGGCTGTGCCTCGCTACATCCATCCCGGTGGACCTTACGCCTCTCTGGTTCCAGTCAACCAGCACGTGGTCGACGGCAGAATGGTCCCGCTCGAGTACGGCGGTCAGCCCCGGACCGGCTATGGCATGTGTGCCTTCCACAGCATCCGCTTCCTGCTCGAACCTGGCGCCTTTGACCTGGTGAAGGGCGCCATCGCCCTCTCCGACCGTTACACCGACGGACAGGATCCCGACTTGCCGGTAACTTTCATCGTCGCCACGGCTCCCGTCTGGGATACGCAGGTTGTCAGCGACCTCCACTATGCGCCACCCTTCCGCGAGCGTTTCAGCCTCGAGCTGGTACCTGGCCAGCCGCCCGTCCCCTTCGCCGTCGAGTTGGAGGACGCCGAAACCCTCCTGCTGGCGGTACGTCCCGAGGTGAAACGCATCGACGGCCACGATCGCTGCGCATTCCCGCACATCCTTCTCATCGATCCCCGCCTCACGCATCACCCAGTTTAGCAGACGGTATGGACGGTATGGACGGTCATGCGATGGCATGGACGATCATGCGATGGCGTCACCGGTCAATCTTCATGGTCATCCATCTGAGCTTCCGTATTGTAGGAAGTCTCTGCTTCCCTGATCGAAGGCGATGCCGCGGGCATTTCCCTGACGATCTTGCCGTTTCGCCAGAGAACGAGCGGCTTCCCGCGCCGTCGATGATCCTCCACCACATTCTTGACCGCGGCCCGCATGGCGGCGACAGCTCGTGCGGTGAGCGTATCTTCTGGTAATGGTGTCATGGTCGTTCTCCAGATGAGAGCAAACGATCGTAAAGCGCCTGATCCAAAACGGTCACGTTGCCGTGTTCGTCATGGAAGACGAGACGAGGTTCGTCCGTCGAATTGTCAAAGAAGTGCAAGGTATCCAGATTGGGCCGGTAAAGCTTGAAGAGGTTGTGAAGTGTTCTGGAGTAGCGCCGCCGGACATCTGCCTCGGGCACATTATGTCCACCGTTTTCAACCCTGTCGAGGATACGCTCCAGAGCCATTTCGGCAGTTGGCAGCCACAAATAGAACATGTGACAACGATAGCCGCTTCTGCGCATTTCGCGAACCCGTCCAAGATAACCCCGGCCGGACAACGTCGTTTCAAACGCGAAATCTTCCTGATGGGCAATGCGCAGGGCGATCTCCCCAAGTACCATGCGAGCGGCCCCGTAGGGCGGTCATTCGTGATCGGCAGCGATCGCGAATCCTTGACAAGGGCTGGTCGTGCCTGTAGATTTCGGCCCTTTATGTGCCGGATTGTCGAGGTTGTGGAGAGATGGAGAAGCAGTTGAACCTATCGAATACGAAGCGCAAGTTGATCCTGCGGATGGCGGCGGAACGTCGGCCCTTGCGCGAGATCTCGAAAGCGGTGAACATGCCACCCACCGAGGTGGAAGCCGTACTCGCGGAACTTTCGAAAGAGGAAGGCGCCAGCCCGCTGACCGTGGTCGACCGGGATCGTCAACTGCGTAATATCCTGGCGATCTGCTTTCTTGCTCTGGTGGCGGCAGCCCCCTTCATGTTCGGCCCCAAGCTCTACAACATCTCGAACCTGCCGCAGATGGTCTATGTTCAGGTCATCTCGCTGCTGCTGCTGGCGCTCTGGTTCGGCTACCAGGCACTGTCGCGCGATCGTCTGGTCATCGGATCCCCGATCTTTCTTCCACTGGGACTCTTCCTGACGTGGGCCGGGCTCTCGTACTTCTGGAGCATCAATCGCTTCGAGCACCTCGTGGTCTGGGGCCACTGGCTGGCCTGCGGCACGCTGCTCTTCCTGGCGGTACAGATCTTCCGCCATCGCTTCTGGCTGCGCATCCTCCTGCGCACGCTCCATTTCGCGGGCTTCGGGGTCGCTCTCCTGGGGGTCTGCCAGCACCTCTTCGGGCTCGACATCGTGCAGCAGGTCGCACCTCCGGCGGCCACCTTTGCCAACAAGAACTTTGCGGTGCATGTGGTGGTGCCGGCGCTGGCCCTGGGAATGGCCTTCATGCTTCGCGGCACCTGGCGCATTCCTCTGGTTCGTGGCGATAGCGAGTCCGACGATATCAGCCTGCCGGTCTGGTGGATCTATACCTTTACCTGTGCCATCATGATCGCCTACCTGTTCTATACCGGCACCCGGGCCGGATGGCTGGCCTTTGCGGTTCAGCTCCTCTTGTGGGCTCTCTTCATTCTTCTGCGACTGCCCGCCTTCCGGGCCACCTTCTCCGCCAACCGAGCCGCCGCCGCTGGAGTCGGTTTTCTCTTCCTCCTCCTCATGATCCATCTCACCCCCACCGGCTTCCAGTGGACCCTCAAGCCGCAGCTCGACCGCATCCGGGGCGAAGTCGTCAAGGTGCAGGAGTTCACGGAGATCGACGAAGCGCCGCCGCCACCAATTCTGGTGGACGAAGGGGTCGCCCCCCCAACGGCCGTCGCCCGGGAGTCCGGAAAACGCGCCGTCAAGCCGCGAATCAGCGCGGAAGCCTCATTCGCCGGCCGCCTCAAGGTCTGGCGCAACACGCTGCTGCTGATCAAGGACCGCCCCCTCCTCGGCACGGGTGTCGGCAATTTCGGCATTTATTTCCCGATCTACGATGGTCTGGTGGATGGGGAGCCCATGTTCACCGACAAGATTCAGATTACCAACACCCACAACGATTACATGCAGCTCTGGTCCGAGACCGGCACGGTCGGGCTGCTGCTGCTGGTTTGGACAGCCATCACCGTCGCCATTCTCTTTGTGCGGCTCTGGCGGCGGGAGACGGAGGATCTGCTGCTGATCCTGGGCATCTTCATCGCCCTGGCGGGGATGGGCGTGAATGCCATCTTCAGCTCGCCGCTGCAGAAGGCGATTCCGCCACTTCTTGTCGCCATGCTGCTGGCAGCCTTGAGTGGCTGGGATCGGCAGTATCGCGGCAAGGGCCGGGCCGTGTCGATGAAACCTGCCATTGCGGTCGCGGGCGCGGCAGCGGCGCTGATCGGGCTCCTGGCGCTTGGCAGCCTGCAGCTCCGGCGCATCCGCTGCGATGGCGCCTATGTCTATACGTCAGCCGCGGCCAGGCAGCAGATGTGGGACCAGGTTTACAGGTATGCCAAGCTGGCCGAGAAGCAGTTGCCGGCGCGGCGTAAGGTGAATGCCTACATCGGCAAGTCCTACATCGAAAACAGCGAGAAAACAACGGGCAACGAACGCCGGCGCTACCTGAACCTCGCGATCGAGGAGTTCGAGAAGGTGCTGGAAGTCTATCCGTGGTCGCCCAACAGTCTCTTCGATCTCGCCGTGACTTATGCGAAACTCGGGGAGAGCGACAAGGCACTGGAGTACTACTTCAAACTCAACGAGCTGATGCCCAACTATCCCCGGCTGCACAACAACATCGCGGCGGTATTTCTGGAACGAGCCAAGAATCCGGAGCTTACCGAAGAGGAGCGGCACAAGCTGCAGGAAGAAGCGCTGGCGGAGTTCCGCCTGGAGACGAGGCTCAGTCCGGAAAACGAGCGAGTCTGGTTCAATCTCGGCTCGGCCCTCCGCAGCCTCGGCCGTCACCAGGACGCAGAGAAATACCTTCAGCATGCCGTCGCGGTCAAACCGGAGTTTGCCCTCGGGCACAAGGAGCTTGGGGTGCTGTATTACCAGTTCCTCAACCAGCGGGAAGAAGGGATCCGCCACCTGCGCAAGGCGGTGGAACTGGATCCGGAGATTTCGGAGGCGGACAAGATCCGTCAGATCACGGGCCAATCCAAGTAAGCTCGCGGCGATCAGGCTTCGCTGAAGATGCCCATGCGGCGGAACTTCTGGTAGCGATCCTCACGAAGCTCGTCCGGCGTCATGGCGGTCAGCTCCTTCAGGTGCTGCAGGATCGCTTCCTTGACCAGGCACTTGGCCCGCTCCGGGTCCTGATTGGCTCCGCCTTCCGGTTCGGGAATGATACCATCGACCAGCCCGAGCTGCAATAGATCGCTGCTGGTGATCTTGAGCGCTTCCGCGGCGCACGCGGCCGTGGAAAGCCCCTCGTCCGTAGTCTGACTCTTCCAGAGAATCGCGGCACACCCTTCGGGGGTGATGACCGAGTAATAGGCGTACTGCATGATGAGCACCCGATTGCCGATCCCGATACCCAGCGCCCCACCACTGCCGCCTTCGCCAATGACGATGCAAATAATCGGCACACTCAGGTTGAACATCTCCCGCAGGTTCACGGCGATAGCCTCCCCCACGTGACGCTCCTCCGACGCAATGCCCGGATAGGCACCGGGCGTGTCGATCAAGCAGATGATCGGCACCTTTGCCTTGTCCGCCAGCTGCATCAACCGCAAGGCCTTGCGGTATCCTTCCGGATGGCACATGCCGAAATTCCGGGAAACATTCTCCTTGACGTCGCGCCCCTTCTGCTGGCCGATAATCATCACCGGAAGACCGTCCAGCTTGGCGAAACCACCGATCATCGCCTTATCGTTGGCAAAGCGGCGATCACCCCTCAGCTCGACAAAATCCGTGCACATGAAGCCGATGTAGTCATTCGCATACGGGCGGTCGGGGTGACGCGCCAACTGCACCTTCTGAATCGGCGTCAGATTCTGGTAGATCTGCCGGCGGGTCTCCGCAATCTTCTCCAGCAGCAACTGAATGCCCTGATCGACGTCAACGTCGTTGACGGTCCCGAAGCGTCGAAGCTCTTCGACCTTCTGCTCGAGTTCAAATATCGGACGCTCGAATTCCAGGACGGCTTTCTTCATTGTACACCGATGGTAAACTTCTTATTCATGGATGACGACCTGAGTGCCGTACGGGACGATGTCGAACAATTCTTCCACCTGCTCGTTGAGCATGCGTACGCAGCCATTGCTGCGGGCTTTGCCAATGCTGTCCGGCTCCCAGGTGCCATGGATGCCATAGCCTTCGAACAGCGGATTCGTCGTGCCGACAGAGGTCAGCCCCATCCACCGTGTCCCCAGCACATTAGCCGGATCGCCATACGCGTATTTCTTGCCGGCATAGGTCCAGATCGGCTCTGATTCTTTTGTATCGATCTTGAAGGTGCCAACCGGCGTACGATCCTGGCGGCCAATGCCGATTCGATAGATCTTGAAGAGCCGCGGCCCATCTTTCAGCACCAGAACACTGTGCGTCTTGCTCACGTCGATCGCCCACTCGGCATCATAGATTTTCAGCACCTGCCCGGGATGAAGGCTCGGCTTGCTCGGATTGATGTTGTTCCCCCGCATCACCATCGACATGGTCTCGCCGTACTGCTTGGCAATTCCCCAGACTGTATCGCCGCGCTTGACGATATGCGTGACCTTTTCGGGAACTGGAATATCACTGAAAATGATTTGCGTGTTGATATCGCCGATAATCTCCGCGGCCTTGTACCAGTATGGGGAGTACGGCTTCAACTCCGGATCCCGCAGCAGGCTGTCGAGCAGACCGCGCGCGACCATCGCCTTGTTGTCCTGTACATGGCGCTGCGCCAAGGCTATCCTCTCCGCCACCTGCAGGGAATACGGATCGGTCGGCATGGGCTCCGCGGCGGGCGTCGGCGGCTCGCTCGCGGTAACGCTGCCGCCATCCGCCGGAAGACGCTCGGTATTGCCGACTGAAACCGGCGGTGGTGGCGGCGGCGGATCAGGATCCGGCACACTCACTTCCTGCTTCTTGTCGAACCACCCGGGCATGCTGGTGGGTATGAATCCTCGCAATCCATAGACAATACCGCCCAAGAGCAGCACCGCGATCACGATGAAGATGGCCTTATAGTACCAATACATGGGCGAATCTGCGCGATTGCGACTTCACATGAGAGTTCCGGTTTGGCTTTCGCAAAACTGCGACAGCCAGCTCCTCGCCGTTGAAAACGGCCCCGCCCATAAAGTAATGGCTGACCCGCGCAATGCCACCCGCACAGGCCAATTTTGCCCGTTACGCCATACCTGCCCGCCACTGGCTCAGGTGCCATGCCAGAGGGCAGTTCGGGCAGAGTGGCCGCGGGCGGCAGTAGCACTTGCCGAGCATGACGATGAGCGCATGATACTCGTTGTAGAGGGTGGCCTCCGCCGGTAATTGCGCCTGAAATCGCGCCTGAATGTCGTCATAGGACGCACCAGATGTCGCCAGGTTGTGGCGGACCAGGAAGCGCCGCGTGTAGGCGTCCACCACAAAGGTGGGATAGCCGAAGGAATAGAGCAGGATGCTGTCCGCCGTTTCAGGACCAATACCATGCACGCCCAGGAGCGACTCGCGGGCAACGTGAAGGGGCAACAGCCGCGCTCCCGCCGCGGGCGCGTTCGCCATCCACCATCGAGCCAGGGAGTGCAGCCGTTCAGCCTTCACGTTGTGGGTGCCCGACGAGCGAATAAGGGCAGCCACCCGCGTCACCGGCAGCGATGCCACGATCTCCGGCTCCATCGCCGCCGCCTCATGCAGGCTGGAAATCGCCCGCTCGACGTTGCTCCAGTTGGTGTTCTGGGTCAACACCGCGCCTGTGGCAATCTCCCACGGCGTCTCGCCCGGCCACCACGCCTGGGGTCCGAAACGCGCCAGCAGGTCATGATAGAGCCGCAGCAGAATCGGCTCGCCGCTACTCATCATGCCCGGGCCGGCTCCTCGACCGGTCCCCCTGCCTCCTCACGGCGCACCAGCAGTCCGCCGGAGCCGATCCCCAGCAGCAGCACGCCAAGCGCCAGGCGTCCGAACTGCTCCCAATGCGGACCGGCGCGAAGGTAACCTTCCGCCGGATCGTCAGGATTGTAGTGCACGTTCACCTCGGAGCCCGGTGCATGCGTGGCCAACAGCTTCAGCGCCAGATCACGACGATTGAGCCGGCCGCCGAAGCCCGGCACGCCCAGATCGGTCGTTTCCTGATAATCCTGTCCCGCCAGTTCCCAGCGGAAGCTGATCTGGGGCCGCAGATTGAGGCGCTCATAGCGCTTGACCTTGTCATCGCGCTCGGGCGACGCCGGCAGCGGCGTCCGAATCAACTCCTGCCCCTGTATATGCCAGGTATCGAATTCGTCAAGCACCTTGGCGTCGGTGACGACACCCGTCACGGTGGGCCAGGCCTGTCGGGCGAAAGCCACCGCCAGTTGCCGCATATTGAGAGCGGTGAGCATCAAGCCGATGGCAGCGGCCAGCGCCAGCCCCAGCCGCACCAGCATCGGCAGGGAGCCCCGATTCGCAATCTGACCGAAGAGGTAATAGCCCGCCCACGCAAAGAGCGCCGCCGAAATCACCACACCCACGACTAATCCAATCATCGTCATCCTCTTGGGTAAATGACTCCACAATAGCCGGGATACCTTCCGCGATCAAGCCCAAAGAGCCGTGTCTGCTTCTTTGTCCAAGATTTTCCCGGAAATAGCGTCCCAGGCCGCTTGACTGTCGAAGATCCGCCTGTACTGTAACACCCATTCAACGAGCGATTGTTGTTTACGTGTGCGCCCATAGCTCAATTGGATAGAGCGTCTGGCTACGGACCAGAAGGTTTGGGGTTCGAATCCCTATGGGCGTACCACTTTTTCTGGCGAGGTAGCTCAGCTGGTAGAGCAGGGGACTGAAAATCCCTGTGTCGGCGGTTCAATTCCGCCCCTTGCCACCACCTCTCCGCCTGCATGGTTCTTCCATCGCAGGCACATAGAGCCCCTCAGGAAGGTCCCATCGCCCTTCATGCAGGGGCTTTTTCGTGCCCTGCCACCGCGATTGCCGGTGGGTGGCTTGCAATTGGCGGATATGGTTTTAGCTTGCGCGCATGAGCTTGTTCACCGGCAATCTACTGCAGCAGGTGCGCGAGGGAAACCTCGAGGCACTGGAACGATTTGACCAACATGGGCTGATCCTCGGGCCGGAGGAGTCTCCGGCACAGCTGGCGGATCGCGTGGCAAATCTGCGAGACAACTTCGCGGAGATGCGCCAGGAGCTTGGCCGCGACGGCAAGCTGGAGTTTCTGGGCACGCAGCTGCGCCAGGACGATGCCATTCCCAACGCGGTCTTCGAGGCCGCGCGCACGCGTACCTCGGAGTTGTATGGGTTCGAGATCGACTGGGTGCCCGGCTTCTTCAGCAACTACAAGATGGGCTTTCTGCATGCCGGGTGCGCCTTCTACAGCTATGAAGACTTCTTTGCCCTCTTCGTCCTGCGCAAGTCCTTCCAGAAGCGGGAAAAGTGGCTCATCTACAGCCGCACCGAGCTGATGACGCACGAGCTTTGCCACATTGCGCACGTCAGCTTCCGTTCCCTCAACTATGAGGAGATCTTTGCGTATCAGACGGCGACCAGCGCCTTTCGGCGCATCGCGGGAGGCGTCCTGCGTACCACCACGGATACGGTGATCATCCTGGGCGCACTGGCCGCGCTGATGGTGGCGCAGATTCTGAACGTCAGCTTGCGCCCGCCGGAGTTGTGGAACAGCTTTCCGATGCCGCTCGTCTTTGCCCTGGCCTTCGGCGCCATCGGGTTGGTCATTCTCCGCTACATGTGGTACCACCGACGCTGGCGGCGGGCCTTGGCGCGGTTGACGGAGGCCCTCGATGCCCGCCGGGCGCGAGCCGTGCTTTTTCGCTGCTCGGACGAAGAAATCGCCAGTCTGGCCGCTCTAGAGAAGAGCGCTGTCTCCCCCTGGCTGGCGGAGCGGCGGCAGCAGGAACTGCGCTGGCAGGTGATCGGTCGGCGCTTCCTCGACTGAGGGGCAGACGCAACTGCTTCCTTTCGCACATTTTGCACGATCCGAGGAACATTGCCGTACCGCCTGTATCCAACTGACTAACTGGACAGCGCCCAACCGATCCTACACGACGTCAGAGATATATCAGCATGAAAACCACTCTGCTTCCTCCCCCTCAATTACCCCGCCGCTCCCCTTTTACCCTCATCGAGCTGCTGGTCGTCATCGTGATCATCATGATCCTTGCCGGCCTCCTGCTCCCCGCCCTTCAACAGGCCCGCGCCCGCGCCAGAATGACCAGCTGCACCGGCAACCTCACCCAGTTCGGCCTGGCGACCGTCTCTTACCGCGATGACAACGACGGCATGATGGTGGGCTGGCTGTCGAATCTGGCCCCCGAGTACGGCGTTACGCGTAAGCTTTTCCTTTGTCCCCAGGATCCCAGCGGCGGCCATGACGGGAGCCGCCCCGGCGCCGGCTGGCCCGACAACAACGAGAGCGGTTGGGACGGTTCATACGAGGGCAAAGAATCACCGGACGGCAATCGGGACCACTACAACATCGTGGACAAGTTGTTGACGGACAAGTATTTCATGACCGACGATACCTCGCGCAATGATGATGTATGGCGCAAGGGCAAGGGCAATCCGGATATCGAGCGCAGCAGCTACATGTATGAGTACACCGATGTCTTCTGGCCCTGGCAAGGAGATATCAGCACCTTCGGTGACCGCGACGGTGACGGCACCCTCACGTGGAATGAGATGAAGGATGCGCAGTTGCGCGACGGCTGGATCTATGATGGGAGTTGGCAGAAGCGCGGAAAGCCGTGGGAGCCCCATCTCTTCCCGACCGTCCGCTGCTTCTGGCACTACAAAGTGGTCTGGGGCAAGACGGAACTGGTGTTGAACACTTCAGCTGAAGGCGGATTCTTCCTGAGCAGACTTGAATGGGAAGAAGGAATTTATTAGCAGATCCCGGGGACGCTGGTGCTATCAGGAGTATCAGCGGATTAATACAGTTATTTTCTAAAGGGCAGAAAATGAAGGAATGGCTGGCTTTGAGCGTCATTGCAGTGAGCCTGGCTCTTGCCGGGTGTCGAAGCACGGAGAAGGCACATACGCCACCGGATGCACAATCGGCGGCGGCGTTGCGCGAGTTGGGAGTGGCGGACGACCGTCCCTCAATCCTGCTTGACGCCAAGACGCCGGATGGACGCAGTGAAGTGGTCCATCACGTCATTCGCAAGCGACTTTTGCGTGTACAGAGTCTTTTGCAACAGGGCGACCCGCGTGTAGCCGAGCGTGAACTGCAGCCTTTGCTGCAGTTGGCGGAAGCGCGGCGCTACTATGCGAGGGACCTCAAGCTGCTGACGGAGCAGATCGCACGGCAGAAGGAAGGGACACTCGGGATCGATGAATCCAAGATGACCGCGCTGCGTGCCATCCGCGAAGTGGAAGATCGCTACCACATGCCCGACAGCTATGGGGAGACGCACGTCATTTCGCCCGACCTGCCGCCACTCACGCTGCCGCCCGGACGCATGGAGGAGGTGCTGAACAGGCGGGTTGGCGCCATCGATCTGGATGGCGCAGGCGTGGCAGAGATTCTCGAAGCCCTGCGTGGCGTGATGGGACTTAACTTTATCGCCGATCAGGCCCTGGAGTCGGACCAGCAGTTGAACATCCATATCCGTGACGTGCCTCTGCACGAGCTGCTGAGCTACATTTCGCGCAACATGGGTATCGCCTTCCACCTGGGCGAAAACGTCATCTGGGTGACAGAGGCACTGATGCCCGATGACAATGGTCCCCAGCTGGAGACAAAGATCTATACCTTGCGCAAAGGCTACATACCCGCCGGCTCCTCGGCCCAGGGCGGCTTTGGCAGTGCCGATAGCTTTTCTGGTGGCGGAAGTCAGCCGGCGCCGGCCGGCCAGGGACAGGACGATCTCTTCAATGCGCTGAGCGATTTTCTGGAGGACAATCCCTACAATCCGCCCAACACCAAGTTCCAGATCTACCGCAACCGCAATCTGCTCATGATCCGCAACAGCCGCGCCAATCTGCGCCTGGCGGAAGAGATCATCCGCGAGTTCGACGCCATTCCCAAGCAGGTGTTGATCGAATCCCGCTTCATCACCATCAATCAGTCCGACCTCTTCCAGTTGGGTGTGGAGATCGAGAGCATCAAGTTTGACGACGGGCAGACGGTGATCGAAGGCCAGACGGGCCTACCGGCTTTTACACAGGCCCTTGCCAACAATCAGTTGCAGCTTAGCGGTATTCTCGACAACTTCAGCTACAGCGTCATTCTGGAGGCGCTTGACCGGAAAGGCAGCACCCGCACCTTGAGTTCACCTCGTATCACTGTCCTGAACAACCAGAGCGCCAGCATTCGGCGCGGCACCACCCTTTACTACTTCCGCGATTTTGACGTGGAAGAGACGGTGACGGACAACGTCATCACCAGCCGCCTGGTGCCATCGGGCGAGGCGGAAGAGCTGGAACTTGGCATCTCGCTCGGCACGACGCCAAGCATCGGCAACGACGGGCGCAGCATTCTGCTGAGCATCGCGGCGGAGATCGCCGGGCCCGTGGCCGAGTTTGTCACCCGCAACGATGTCTCGCTGCCGGAGTATCCGCAAAGCACATTGACCACTTCGGTCGGGGTGAACAGTGGCCAGACCGTGGTGCTTGGCGGCATGATCACCTCCGAGGATCTCCTCATCGAATCGAAGGTGCCGTTTCTGGGAGATATTCCGCTCATCGGCTACCTCTTCCGCAAGAAAGAGCGCAACGCCAATCCCGAGCACCTGCTGATCTTCGTGACCGCGACAATCGTCGATCAGGACGGGCGCTTCAACCAGGTCGTAGACGGCGATTGAAGATCTTATGGCTTTGCTGAACAACAGTATAACGATCGGGCTGGACATTGGCGAGTCTTCGACCAAACTGGTGGTGCTCAAGAGCACCGGCAGCCGGACGCAGGTCGTCAAGTCGGCGTTGCTGAGCAATCGCGAAGAGGGAATCGTCAGCGAAGAAGAGCTTGGGCAACACCTCGGCCCCTGGCTGCGTGAGCGTGGCATCCGGCATCAGGAGATCACGCTTGGGGTTCCGCAGTACCTGACGATTGCGCAGTTGAGCGACTTTCCCCCTGCCAAAGCGCAGCAGCTCGAGGAGATGGTCCGGCTCGAAACACAGCAGGTAGCGGGACTCTCCGACGAAGCCTTTCTGCACGACTACCACCGCCTCCAGCCGACTGGAACCTATAAGAATCCGGTGCTCATCGGCGTCTGCCGGGAGAGCGCCATTCAGGCCCGTCTGGCGCCACTGCTGAACAGCAACGTGCGGGTGGTGGAGACGACGATGGATGGGTACGCGCTGGCGCTGGCCTATCGCGACCTGGTTCCGGAAGGTGAGCGCGGTGGCATACATCTGCTGCTCGACGTGGGGGAAGAGAACACGACTCTGGCGATCATGCAGGATAGCCAGCCGGTCTACGTCGGCAGTTTCACGGCAGGGGGACACACCTTCACCGCGGCGATGATGCGCCACTTGGGCATCAACGAGAATGAGGCGGAGCGCATGAAGCTCTCCAGCCGCATCAACACCTCGCACCTGGATTCGCCGCTGACCATTGCCGCGCGAGCTTACGTCGGCGAGCTGCACACCGCCCTCGAGAGCTGGCAGTACCAGGGCAGCGACGATGCCGACGAAGCCGCCGAGGCGCCGCGGATCGAGCGCATCTATCTTTCTGGCGGTGGCGCCCGCCTGCAGGGTTTCCATGAGTACCTGGCCAGCCTCTTCGACTGCAAGGCCGTGCCTCTGGAGCCCGCCTCCATCAGCGAGAATGCCGATCGCATGGCGATTGCGTACGGTCTGGCGCTGCACGCAGCTCTTCCAGCCGAAGAACGCATCTCGCTGACGCCGATGGAAGTAACGTGGGACGCCCAGCGCCGGCGGCGGGTACCCAACCTGGTCGTCGCGCTGATCCTCTTTGCCTGCATTCTTGCCGGGTGGATGACCACCTCTTTTCTCACCATGCAACGCCATGCCGGCGTCCTGGAACAGGAGTCGCGCGAACTGGATCGCAGCACCCGCTTGATCGATGAGCTTATCGTTCTGGAGAAAAGCATCGACCAGACCCAGCGACTGCTGATTCCCTTTGCCGCCCGCGGCAATCGCAATACCACCCTGATCCAGGCGGTTGAACTGCTGGGGCGATACCAGCAGCGCGACGACTGGTTCTTCCTGCTGGCCGACGGCGAGAGCTACCAGCAACGCGAGGAGGCGACCGCGCGTCGCCAGCCGACGAGGCCCGATACGTCGGCCTTTGCCTTTGGCAACGGTGGCGCCAGCCACCAACAGGAACTCTCCAAGCTGACTACGCAGATCCAACCCTGGCAGCGACTGATTGCTGCCGGCTTTACCCCCTCGCGTGCCGACTCGCAATGGTCCAGCGTCCGCACAACGGTGGATGCCTTGAATAACGAACCGGATACCATCTTTGCGGGTGTGGACATCCTGACGCAGCAGTACCGTTCGACCCGCGACATCCGCCTGATGGCTGCCTGGCGGGATCTGGTGGATATGCGGGGTTACGCGCTGACTCTGCCGCTCCGTCAGGTGGAGTTCGAATCTCAGAATCAGGAGCCCCAGCCATGAAGAAGCCGCACAAGCGTCTGCTCATCAGCCTGGGGCTGGTCCTTCTTGGCGCGGGAGTGATCTATTACTTCCTATTGCTGCCGTTGAAGCAATCCAACGAGGCCCTGCGCACGCGCAATGATGACCGCAAGGCTGCACTGCGCCGTACGGGCTACAGCCTCAATCCCAAGCAGCTCGAAACGATTCGCGGCAGCATGCAGAGCAGGCTCGAGCTTCTGCAGGTCACCTTGAACAACGTCTATGACGAAGCCATGGCGCAATTTGCCAACGACGTACGCGTCTACGACACGGTGGTCGGCTTCCGCCGCGGCATCACGCAGCTGGATTATCAGGAAGCCTTCAACAAGGTGCGCCGGGAGCTTGCCGCCAAGGGGATCATGCTGGATGAACAGGTGCTGCAGCTTTCCGAGCAGAGCACGGCCGGCACCACGACTTATCGGCTTGTCGCTCACATGTGGGTGGTGCGCGACCTGGCGGAGCTGATCGTCAAGCATAAGCTGGATGTACGCAAATGGGATCTCCCCGGCGTGGGCGCCATGCAGCCCAACGCCATCCCCGCTCATATTGTCGTGCATCCCGCAAAACTTTACGCCATAGCAAAGGACGAGCCGGTCATTCTCGAAGAATACCCGGTGGAAGTGAAGATTCGCGGCCCCCTGCAGCGCATCATGGAATTTGTCGCGGATCTGACGGCGGATGAGCGTTTTCTCCCCTTGGATACGGTGGTTATCGAGCGGTTGGTGGACGAGAATCCACGCCAGGACATGGTGGAAGCAACGCTGGTGTGCAGCGGCTTTCTGATCATGAGCGACAAGAGTGAGTTTACAGTAAAGGTAACGGTCGAAAAACGACACAACGTCCCGCCGGTCAGCCGCGGCATGTAAGGTAGTGGAGTGATACGACAATGAACAACTTGTCTCCAAGTCTGCAACGGGCAATCAACGAGTGGGAACGCTTGTTGCTGACGGTGGTGCTTCTGGTCTTCTGCCTTGCCGGCGGCTATTTTGCGGTGCAGTTGATGGGGTTGCTGGAGGACGAGAGTCCGCGGCCCTCCGGCGGCTCTCTGCCAAAGCCACTTTTCAGCGATGCGGCTTTCGCTTTCGTCAATCGCGACACGTATCGTCCGCGGGCGAATCCTCCCCATGCCTTTTCGCTTCCCGCGGGAGCCAGAGTAAAGGAAAAACCGAAGCCCGCGCCGCCACCGGAGCCACCCAAGTTGACGGGTACGGACGATGATCAGGGAGCCGGGGATGCCGGCGGTACGCTGACCGTGCAGCAGACCACACCGCAGGAGCTGGTGCCGCGGGAGCCTCCTAAGAAAGAGCCGGACGTGCAGGCCGTGCCGAAGGCTCAGGATCCACCCCGCCCACGGGTCAAGGACTTCATCACCTACCGCGGCTTCATGGATGTGGACGGCACCACCAATCTGGCTTACCTGCAGCACGAGAAAGACAGCGGCCGGGGCAAGGCGAGCAGCAGTTCCAAATTCATTTCATCCGGCAAGCGTATTCTGGGAATGCGCGTGGTCGAGTTCAACGAGCAGCAACTGGTACTGGAAGACGCGGCCGGGGAGAAGCACACCATCCGGAAGGGAGCCAGATTTGAAGTCGAGAAGAAGGGCGGTGGCATGTAATGGCGCCAGAGATGCAATTCAACGATCAGACAGAGCAAGATTTACCGATGGCTGAGCAAACGAATCCGGGCGAACAGACGATCATGAACACGCCCCGGCTCGATCTCCTCCAGCTCCTTCTGGAGCAGGGCAAGATCACCGAGGACGACGCCCAGCAGGCCCGGCGCCGCCAGCAACGCGGGCACACGACGGTGCAGCAGGCGCTGGTCGAACTGGGCACTGTCGCCCAGGAGGATATCTACCGCGCCCTGGCTACCTCCCTCGATATCCCATTCGTCACCCTGGAGCATGAGCAACCGGAGCCGGAAGCCATCCATGCGGTCTCGGTCAAAGTGGTGCTCCACTACAAGTTCATGCCGCTGAAGCTGGAAAAGGGGACACTGACGGCGGCGTTTGCCGATCCACCCCAGATGCGCGACCGGCAGAATCTTCGCCTGCTGCTCGGACTGCGCCTCAAGCCCGTCCTATCGTCGCCGGCAGCCATCAACCGAACGATCAAGCAGTACTACGGCCTCGGCGCGGAGACGGTGATGCAGTTGCGTCAGGACCGCGGCTTCCAGGAACGGGTCGATCATGTTCAGTTCATGACGGAGAGCACGGACCTGGCGGAGTCTCACGATGGGGAAAGCGCCTCGGTCATTCACCTCTTCAACCAGTTTCTGCTCGAAGCGCTCGAGATGGATGCCACCGACGTGCACATCGAGCCCTTCGAAGACAAGGTGATTGTGCGCTACCGTATCGACGGGCTGCTGCGCGAAATTCCCACGCCTCCCGGCCTTCGCGAACTGCATACCGCGATCATCTCCCGCGCCAAGATCATGGCCAACCTGAATATTGCCGAGCATCGCCTGCCCCACGACGGGCGCATCCGCGTTTCCATCGGCGAAGAAGAGTTCGACCTGCGCGTTTCCATTCTGCCTACGCGCTTCGGAGAGACGCTCAACCTGCGTATCCTCAACCGCCAATCCATCTTCTTCGAGCTGACCCAGCTCGGCCTGGAAGAAGACCAGATGGCGATGATCAACAAGCTGCTCGAGCTTCCCCACGGCATGATCCTGGTCACCGGCCCGACCGGCAGCGGTAAGTCCACGACCCTTTATGCGGCGCTTGACAAGACGAACAAGCGCGAGCGCAAGGTGATCACGGTTGAAGATCCGGTGGAGTACCAGTTGGAAGGGATCAGCCAGATCCAGATCCATGCGTCGATCGGGCTTACCTTTGCGCGCGGGCTTCGTTCGATCCTGCGGCACGACCCGGACATCATCCTGGTCGGTGAAATCCGGGATGCCGAGACGGCCGAGATCGCCATTCGCTCCGCCCTGACGGGACATCTGGTGCTGAGTACGCTGCATACCAACGATTCGGTCGGCGCGGTCAATCGCCTGGTGGACATGGACATCGAGCCCTTCCTCGTCGCCTCATCCCTTTCGGCCTCGATCGCCCAGCGGCTGGTGCGCCGCATCTGCCCGCACTGCAAGGAGGAGGATACGGAAATCACCGAGCGCATACGCCTGGAGATCGCGGATTCCGTGGGGTGCAGCGATGAAGATGTAAAAGCAAGCAAGGGGCGCGGTTGCGTGGAGTGTGGGCAGACCGGTTATCGTGGCCGGGTCGCTCTTTACGAGTTCTTCCTGATGAACGAGCACATCGAAGATATGGTGACGCGCAATGCCACGTCGGTGGAGCTGCGGCAGGCGGCTGCCAAACAGGGCATGCGCAACCTCCGCCAGGATGGCTGGGTCAAGGTGATGAAAGGAATGACCACGATCGACGAAATCAACCGCATTACGAAATCCTACGATATCCACTATTGATCATGGCTGACTCCCGTTTGGCATGGCGTCTGCAGGCGCTGATGGTGTGGATGATCCTGCCGTTGGCCGTGATTGCCGCCGGAGCTCCAGATTTGCCACCGTGGCTTTTCAGCGAAGCGCATACGCGGCTGGTCACCACGCCCGTCCTGCCGCGCTCGCATACGCTGCGGATCGACATTCCCCTTCACCTGCGGGAACGAAGCCTTGGGGCGCGCGCCGTCGACCGCGGAGGCAACCCGCTCAGCCTCTTTCCGATTCTCGACGAGGCGGAGCGGTTGACGGCTGTCGAGGTGCGAATTACGATCACACCCGATGCGGATGAAGAGCGCCCACCGCCTCGGGTGCCGTTCAGCCTGCTGGTCTATCTTTTTGACGCTCCCATTGCGGTACCGGAGAGTTATCGACGCCTGCCGGTGAGCCTCTCGCTCGGTCCTGGCATCGGCATTGCGCGTCCTGGCGGCTGCAGTGGTTTTCTGACCCTCTACTCGAAGATCCGCCCACTGAAATACCGGGGAGAAATCACCAGCCTTTCGAGCGATGCCATGCTGGATCGCTTGCCGAGCTTCGTGCCGAAGAAGCACAAGCTCGTCTACCACTTGAGCACGCTCTGGCAGTGCGATACGGCACGAGAGCTGCAATTCGCGGTGCTCAATCAGGACAACGGCGCCTGGTACATGTTCATCGATCAGGAGCCCGTTTTCAGCTGGATGGAAGCCACGCGGGACAAGCGCCAGCGCCTGGTATCCCCGTCTCGGCTGGTGGCGCCCGGGCTGCACCGCGTCGATTTCTTCGGCATGCTGCTCGAAGAGGAGCTGGCTCCGGCTCTGGCCTACCGCGAAGTCTCCGCGGACGCGCAGTTTCAGCGCTTCGGCAACGAGGAACTGCAGACTATTACTGGAATCGACGAGCTGCTGATCGAAGGCAAAGGGGACCTGATCGTGCCGGGCTTTCGCCTGCGCCAAGGGCCATCCTTTCTCTTCCCGGCGAGCAATCGGGTGCTGCAGCGAGTCGTTGTCCACGACCTGAGCAGCAACCTCTTCGGGCATTCGCTCATTCAGCAAGAAATGGAGATTGACGGGCGGCAGCTGTTCTTTGACGGCGCACCGCGTCTGACGACTTATCTGCCAGTGCGACCGCGGCATGAACTCCTGCTTACGCAGGGAGACATCCTCGGCTATCATCAGGAGGTGACCACGCCGGTGCGGCTGCGATGGCAGGAACCCACCCGCGTGCAGGTCGATTTTCAAGCCGTGGGCCTGCCCTATCTGCAGCCGGAGGATGGGCCGGCGATGCTGGATTATTATCTGCGGGTCAGCCCCGCCTTCGAGGAAGCGATGCTCAGCGACGCACAGCTCGTGGTGCGCCGCCGCACTGCCGAAGGCCGGGTGCTGGAGACGCAGCGTGCACCGATACCCGCCTCGCCTTTCCTTCGCCATGTAGCCATCGATGCGAGTGACCCTGCCATCGCGGAGACGGAGATCTCGATCGAGCTGGCCGAGCTGGCCATCGCCGATCCGATCCGAGTCTATCACCTGACGCCCGCAAGTGTCCCCAACTTCCGGACGAGTGCCGGTCTGCTCCGCTATGGCGATGGCTTGGCGCTATTGCGACGGGAAGCACGGCTGGCGGGCGCCACAGCACCGGATATCGCCATCGGCGATTTGCTGCTGGTGGACGATTTCATGACCAGCGCCGGCCATGTGCGCGACACCCTGCTGCCGTCCCAATGGGGACTTGCCGCCGAGAAGCTGTCGATCCGCATGATCTCGCTGCACAGCAATCCACTGATCGCGGTCGACCCGACGTGGGCCAAGTTCGTCTACCTGCAGCGTGCCCTGAAAACGCCGGGGGATGCGATCATCTGGGCTGTCGGCAAGAGCGATCTGGAACGTGGGATATCGGTGCCGGATTACCGGGCGCAACTGATCTTCCTCGTCGAAGCTACGCTGAAGGCGGGTAAGATACCGATACTCATCACCCTGCCTATCGTCCATGATCTGACGCAATCGCGACTGCGACTTTACGCCCTGGCGGTGATGGAACTGGCGGCCGAATACGATCTGCCCGTCGTCGATCTCTACTCCGCCTCCTTGCGTCGCCAGAACATTGACCTATTTTACCGGATCGATGAACGGGCCGACCTTCTCTCGTCGACGCCCAATGCGCAGGGCCGCGCCTGGCTCTTCCAGCACATCCTTTCCACGGTCACTCAATACAACGATGAGCGAACCTCTCACTGATAGTGGCACGAGCTGGCGCGCCGAATTGGACGATGCCCCGCACCCTTTGCCACCGGAGTTGCCATCCAAGCCTTTCACGCTCATGTGGTCACGGCTGGACAGCTGGGCGCTGGTGGCGATCCTCGGTGCGACCCTGCTCATCTACGGCCGCACCTTCTGGTATGGCTTCACGAACTGGGACGATGTTCATTTCCTTGTTCACAACCCCGTTGTCCGGGGGTTGAGCTGGGAAAATCTCAAGCGCGCCTTCACGCCGGGCGGGGTGCCTCGCGAGCTGATCTTCATACCGCTGACCTACGTCAGCCACATGGTGGAAGCAGAGCTTTTCGGGCTGCGGCCGGGCGTGGTTCATGCCACTAATGTCCTGTTGCACACGCTCAACGGCATGTTGGTCTACCTGTTGTGCCGGCGGCTGAGCGATTCGCGTCGCGTTGCCGTGGTGGCGGCGCTGCTCTTTGTGCTTCACCCGCTGCAGGTTGAAACGGTGGCGTGGGCGATGGGGCGCAAGGATCTGCTGGCGGCGCTGGCGGGGCTGCCGGCTCTGCTGGCCTATCATCGCCACTTGGAGGAGCGGCGTCCGGGGTGGTTCGCGCTCTCCCTCGCCTGTTTCACCGTGGCCATGCTGGTAAAGCCGACGATGATCGTGCTGCCGGCGCTGCTGATCTTGATGGAATGCTACGTGAAAGGGCCGCCGCAGCCATGGCGATGGGGCAGTTTCCTGCCTTTTGTCTTGATCGGGCTGCTGGGCTATTGGATCAATACCCGCATGCCGATACAGCCGCTGGACCGCATGGAGCCGCTCTGGTTCCGGCTGTTGTGCCTGCCCTGGCTGGGCTTTGAATGGGTACGGCGCTTCTTTCTTCTGGGGCGCCCCCTACCCTACTATTCCTGGCCGGACGCGAATCAGTGGCCTCTCATTCTGGCGGGGGGATTGCTCTTCGTCGTCCTGCTGACGCTGGTGGGTGGATGGGCCTATCGCCGGCGGATCTCCGCTGGCTGGTTCGGCCTCTGGTTCTTCGCCATAGGCATGGCCCCAAATGCCCTGCTGGTCCTGAAGCCGCGGGAATTCATCACCGCCGACCGCTACGGCTACTTTCCGCTGATCGGGATTGTCTACATGATCGGCGTGGGCTGGCAGCGCGTCGGGCCATCCTGGCGGAGACTCTATTCGTGGGCACTGCTCGTCGGCGCGGCCGTGGCGCTCCTTTTCTCGTGGCAGCAGGTGGAGATGTGGAGCAGCAGCATTCGCCTGTGGACGCGCGTGGATCAGGCCACCGGCAACAATCCGACGGTGCTGAACAACCTTGGGATGTCCTATATCGACGCCAGTGATCCCGCGGCAGCGGTACCGGTCTTCGAACGGGGGCTGGCCGCGGATCCTCATCACCTGACCTTGCGGCTCAATCTGATCATGGCCTTGCAGCAGACCCAGCGTTACGAGCATGCGCTGGAGGTCGCCGAGGAAACACTACGGCTCTTCCCACGCAAGAGCCGCGCCTGGGAGACGCTGGTCGACGCACACTTCCAGTTGGGCGTCAACGAGCTGACGAACGAGCGCCCGGCAAAGGCGAGAGAGGCGTTCGAGGTGGCCCTCGGTTTGCGTGAGGATGCACCGACTCACATCAACCTTGGCCAGGCCAGTCTGCAGCTGGGTCACCATGAGGAAGCGGTGGCACATTTCCGGCGGGCTCTTGCCTTGGGCACCCCCTATGCGCCTATGGTGAACTTCCTGCTGGGAGGTGCTTGGGAAGCGCTGGGAGAGGCGGAGGAGGCCGCGGAAGCGTATCGGCAGGCGGTGGCCCTGGATCCCACCTTCCAGGAAGCAGCCAAAGCGCTGGAGCGGGTGACAGGGGCGCCGGTCAGGGAGTAGTCATCAGGCGCAGGATGGCGGCGAGACTTTCGACGGTTTCCTCGGGCGTACGCCTGCCGAGATAACAGGCCATGGCCGCGGCGAGTGCCTTCATCTGCAGCGGCAGATGCAGCACGATCGGGCAGCTGTGGAAGATGGAGTCCCGCTTGTCGAGCCCCGCGAGGACCTGCGCCATGCCGGGCGGACAGTGGCCGAGGTAATGGGGCGAGGCGGCGACGTCCCGTCTGGCGGGGATATTGTGCAGGGTGGAGGCCAGGAGCCGCTGCCCCTCGGTATCACAGGCGAGGCGAATAAAGTCGCAGGCACGCTCGCGCTCGATGCAACTGGCGGTGATGGCGAGCAGACTGGTATGAGCGGAGACCGTGTCACCGGGCATGCGCGGCGGCGGCTGCACCCGCATGCCGAAGCCAGGAGTATCCGGCAGATGGCCGAGGGCGTAGGAGAAGCTGTCCAGCACCAGCAACCGGCCGGCAACAAAGGCGCTGAGGACGGCAGCCGGATCGATATCCTGCGCGGCGCCCATCGCATTGGGAACCGCGGCACAGAGGCGCGAGAACATCTCCCGGCTGAAGTGGAGCGAGTCGATCGCGGCGGCCTCGTCGAGGGTACTTTCGCCGCTCTCGGGATCCCACCGCACAATGCCGTCTTCGAGCCACTGATAGAGGGGCATGTGGATGAAGGTGCCGGCGATGGCCGGCAGAGACTGGCGATCGAGCGAATCGATGAGAGGAGCCAGCGCCGCGGCCGAAGCAATGGGCGGTAGTTCGCCACCGGCTTGCGCCAGCAGCGAATTATTCCAGAGCTTCAGGCTCGCGCTGATATAGTAGGGGATGCCCCGCAACTTGCCGCTGCGCATGGTCGCGTGGTGGGTGCAGGCATGGAAGTCCTCCAGCCGGAACCAGGATTGCACCTGCCTTTCCGGCAGCGGCGCCAGCAGACCGGCTTGCTCCAGTTCATTCAACTCCCGCTCCGTCGCCAGAACGATATCCGGCGAGAGGTCGCGCACGGCCTCGGTGAAGTCATCACTCCGCGGCGGGAGCAACTGGAGGCGGGTCTCGGTCATCTGGCGGCCGGCAAAATCGAGTTGAGCTTCCCACCGGCGGCAGCATCCGGGGTGCAGCAGGTCGCGTGAACTGAGGCTGAGCGCATGCAGGTCATGCGAGAAAATGGTCGGCACGGGGCTGCCACCCGCCACGGCGTGGGAGACATTGCCTGTCGTGCCGGGGCCAACAACGGGTGGTGGCGCGTCGTTTCCCAGGTAGAAGGTGCCCCTCCGGGGGAGCCGCTCGATGAGGCCGCGGCTCTCGAGCTGGTCAAGGGCGCGGCGCACCGTTGGGAGGGCCACCCCGAAAGCGTCGACCAGTTCACGCTCGGGTGGCAGCCGATCACCCGGTCGCAGCCGCTGCTCCCGCAGGAGCTGCTCGATTCGTTCCGCCACCACCTCGCTCTTGTTGCGACGGCCGGCATGAAAGAGACTATCGGTGGATTCCCGCATCGATCAAAATGCCCGTGCTGGTGGTTGGATGCCCTGCTTCAACCGTAACATACCCCCCACCGCTCACTCTGCCAGTTGCACCGGCAGCCGCGGCAATTCGCTTCCAGGTTGCTTGCGCGGATGTGGAGGGAGCCTATATTTCAATTCGGCCGTTATCTTTCCCGCAAGCGTGGATCCTTCATGTCAACATGCATAGTTGCACTTGGTGATTCGATCACCGATGGTTTTGCCTATCCCATGCTTGCCGCGCAGGCGCTGGCACGCGCTGGGAAGCCGGTCCCCCGGTTTGTCAATGGCGGCGTCGCCAGCGACACTGCCGCCGATGTGCTGGCCAGGCTGGGCCGCGATGCGATCTCCTTCCGACCGGATATGGTCACCTTGAGCGTGGGGATCAACGACCTGATCCGCAATGTGCCGCTGGCGGTCTATGATGAACAGATCGATCAGATCCTGGCAACGTTGCGCGAAGCGCGCATCGAGGTTATCCTGCTGACGACGAGTCTGCTGACCCCCAGACATGAGGATGCCTACGACCGGCAACCGGAGTTCAACATGGCCCTGCGACGCCATGCGCGGGAGTATGGGCATCGGGTCGCCGACGTCGATTTTCTCATGGAGCGGGCGGCGGGCCAGGGGGCGGAGCTGCTCGAAGAGGATGGGGTGCACCCCAACTTTGCCGGTCATCGCATCATGGCCCAGGCACTGCTGAACGCGCTCGACCATACGGATGTGCAGGTGCCCGAACGGCTGCTCATCGAGCCATCCCCCGGCCTGATCCCTCGCTGGCTGGTGAAACCAATTGTCGATGGCCATCCCGACAGCCCCTATGTGACCGAGCTGAACGTCAAATCGCTCCGGCCCGACTACCGCTGGCAGGCGGTGACCCTGCCGGAGTCGACGCCTCAGGAAGGATGGTGGTACGAGCAGGTGCGCCAGGAGGGCTTCGCACTCTCGCTCACCCGGCAGATAGCACCCGCGCCCCGTTTTCTGGCTGCCGCCAGTCTGGAGTTGGCGACCGCACGCACGGTCTGGCTCAATCTTGGCGGCTATGTTCGCGCCATCTGGATAGATGACGCATGCGCTTATCAGCACGATGGCGTCTGGCGGGGCTTTCATGCGGGCAGGGAGCGGCTGCCCATTCCGCTCGAATCGGGAAGCCATTCCATCCTGCTGGAAGTTGGCCCCCAGTTCTTCTTCAGCGTGACGGACCGACGGCTCTGGTGAAGCGCGCTCTGCCTAATCGCGCGGAAGCAGCTCGCGATAGAGGCTCTCGTAAGCGGTAATCATGCCGCGAATGCTGAAGTGTTCCTCGACGCGCCGACGCCCCGCCTCTCCCATGGCTTTCCATGCCTGGGGCTGTTGGCACATGTTCACGATGGCGGCGGCCAGGGCCTGGCTGTCATCCGGCGGGACAAGGATGCCCGTTACTCCGTTCTTGACGACTTCACCGTTGCCGCCGACATCCGTGGCTATCACGGGCAGCCCAACCGCCATGGCCTCGGCCAGCGAGAGGGAGAGCCCCTCTGTATGCGACGAACAGACGTAGAAGCCAGCCTGAGCCAACAGCTCGGGCACGTCCTTCCGCGCTCCCAGGAAACGGGTGCGATCGAGCAGCCCCATTCCCCGTGCCTCAGCCTCCAGGCGTGGCGTCTCCTCGCCGTCGCCGACCAGCATCAGGCGCAGGTCGGGCACCTCGGCGGACGCCAGGTTAATGGCCCTCAGCAAGCTGTCGAGGTTCTTGACGGCGGACTGTCGGCCCACCGTGATGGCCATGTTCGCCGCTGCTGGTCCGCGGTAGGGAAAGCGCGCCAGATCGATGCCATTCCAGATGCAACTCAGCTTTTCGCGCGGTACACGTCCCTGCATTTCGCAGAGGCGTTCGACATCGTGAGAAATGGCGACGACGCGATCGGCAAGTCGGCCCATGCGCCGCCACCACCAGCGGGCCTTCCAGGAATGGCTTCCCTCGCGACCATGCCGGGTGTGGACAACGGCCGAGGCATGACTGAGGCGGGCCGGCAGGGTGGCATGCAGATGGGGCGCCGCGTTGTGCGTGTGCACCAGATCGATCCGCCGCTCGTTAAAGAACCGCCAGAGCGCGCGCAGGCGGCGCAGCCCTTTGCCGGGTGGCAACACATGCACTGGATAGCCAAGCGCCTGAATCTCCTCCGCGGGGGGGCCAAGTTCATTGCTCAGAACGACAAACTCGAGATCGAAAGCCGTGGAATCATGCTGCCGCGCGAATTCCACCAGCAGCCGCTCCAACCCTCCGGTCAGAAGCGTGAGGCTGACATGACAGATCCGATACTTCCGGGGGGCGGCGGGCATGGTTGCGAGCTCCTGCTTAGAGCAGGAAAGATATTCCCCCGGAGGTCTCCTGTCAAGCGTGGCTTGCAGCGCCCGCGTCGGGGATGGTAACGTAACTCAAGCATCAACGTTCACCCAACCGGAGTACTTACGATGGCCACGAGACCTTCAAACGAGGATGAGTACAACTCACAACTCAACCCCGCCAACCAGCAACCGAACGATGACGGCACCTTCGAGGAGGATGAATCGGTCGAGATCCGAGATCATGAGGATCTGGCCGAATCGCCGCCAAAACAGGCCCACTCGGGGCGCAATCTGCTGGTGATGCTGGGGACCTTCGTCATCCTCTTTGTCATCTTGGCTCTCTTCTTCGGCACCTCTCTGCTGAGTTGTGACAACGAAGTGCGACCATCCGATACGTTCGAGTCGCCAAGAAGCCCGCAAACGCCAGGAAATGGCCCACCCGTCGGGTTGCAGTAGGCAAGAGCCGAAGTTGATAGTGTCGGTGTGACCCCGGACGGAGGTCTCGGGGCGCAATCTGCTGGTGATGCTGGGGACCTTCGTCATCCTCTTTGTCATCTTGGCTCTCTTCTTCGGCACCTCTCTGCTGAGTTGTGACAACGAAGTGCGACCATCCGATACGTTCGAGTCGCCAAGAAGCCCGCAAACGCCAGGAAATGGTCCACCCGTCGGGTTGCAGTAGGCAAGAGCCGAAGTTGATAGTGTCGGTGTGACCCCAGACGGAGGTGTATTTTTCTGGGGTGAGGGCTTGCAGGTGGGGTGGTTCTGTAGTAATAATAATGCATTCTCAACAAGATGAGGCCCTCCGGAATGCATGACACCCCACGAATCACGACGCGAAACAGGCTGCTCAGCTGGCTATCGGTGGGCCTGCTTGCTTTTTTGGCGGGGCATGGTTTCCTGCATGCCACGCCGGTTGCGGGGACGGAGCCCGGTACGTTTGCTCGTGATGTCGAGCTGACTGCGCCCGTCGGGCATCACGATGGCGCTGGGGACGGGCATGGATGTCCACTCTGCCGGGCCGGCACGTGGCACGCATCGGCGCTGGCGCCACGCCCTCTTCTGCTGGTCTTCGTTGTGGTCGCGAGCCCACGCGACGATCTCACGCCCTGCACCTCGCCGGCGATCCCCGGTTCCTCTTGCCGCGCTCGCGCTCCGCCAGCCTCGGCCTGATAACTGGCTATCCTGTTTACCGCCCCAGCAGCCTCTCCATGGCTGAGGGGTCCTTCCGGCTGGCTGGAGCCTTTGCTCCCTGGCTGCATCACGCTCAAATCAGCGAAAGGAACGCAACGCGTGAGATTTCACTTCATTTTTTTCTGTTCTCTTCTTGTTCTCATGACCAGCAGTCTTGCTACAGCGCAGGATCAAACACTGAAATGGCGATTGCAACAGCTCGAGGCGTCACTCAAGACGCTGCAGGACGAGATCGGCGCCCGCGACGCGCGCATCGATCAGCTGGAGAGCCAGCTCAAGTCCATGCGAGGCGGGACACCAGTTGATTCCGCTGCCGACGCTGAAGGTCAGCGTCTTCTGGATCAGTTGGCGGCACCGACAGCGCCGGAAAAGGTGTCGTCGACGGATGGCGATATCTGGCGCATGCGACTCAACGAGACGGCGACGGTACGGCTGATGGATATCTCGGCGGTCATCAACAGCTCGGCCGGCACCTCCAGCGAGTATGGGCACCACCTGGAAGAACTGCAGGGCGGAGCGCATGACCCACGTCGCGGTTTCACGTTTCAGCAGTTGGAGCTATCGCTCTCCGGGGCGATCGATCCGTACTTCAGGGCGGAAGCACACATCATCTTCAGCGATCATGGCGCTGAATTGGAGGAGGCCTTCGCAACCACCAGTTCGATGCCGTTCGGGCTGCAGGTCAAAGCTGGTTATTATCTGACGGACTTCGGGCGGATCAACCCCTCCCATCCGCACAGCTGGGACTGGATCGATCAGCCGGTGGTGGCGACGCGGATGTTCGGCGGCGAAGGGATGCGTGGAGCCGGCGCGCAACTGAACTGGCTGACGCCGCTGCCGTGGTACAGCGAATTGGGCTTCGGCATGCAGAACGCGAATGGGGAGTACATGGTCAGCTTCCTCGGCGGCGGTCAGGCGCATGGGCATGATGACGAGGGCGATGACGAGCACCAGGAAGGAATTGGCGGCTGGCCGGTGGAGGATCGGGATATTCGCACGCTCGAGGATCTCGTTTACAGTGCCCGCTGGGTCAATGCCGTTGACGTCACCAGGGATCTTTCCGCCCAGTTCGGCCTCTCTGGTCTCTATGGCGGCAACAACACCGGAAATGGCGGTTACACCACGATCTCCGGCACCGACTTTGTCCTCAAGTACCATCCCGCCGGCGACACCCGGCAGCGCCCCCTGCTCACCTGGCAGACGGAGTTGATGCAACGCGATTATCATGGCGACGACGTGGAGACCGACCACGGCCCCCTGGAGGCGGATACCCTCCACGACTGGGGCATGTACACGCAGCTTCTCTACAACGTGAATCGCGACTGGTCGGCCGGCCTGCGGTACGAGTACGCATCGGGTAGCGGCGAGAACACGGAAGAGGATGAGCGGGTTCCGCGGTCGGAGGATCCCTTCCGCGCGGATCGCCACCGCGTATCGCCGCTGCTGGTCTGGCATCCGACCGAGTTCACCCGGCTGAGGCTGCAGTACAACTACGACCATGCCGATCACCTGCACGACAAGGATGCGCATAGTCTCTGGCTTGGCCTGGAAGTGCTCCTCGGCAGTCATCCCGCACATCGTTACTGATCCAGGAAACGACCATGAATTACATGCTACTTGCGATGATGATGGTGCTGGTATCGGGTGTCGGGGCGGCGCCGTTGAAGGTCTGCGCCACGGTACCCGATCTGGCTGATTTCGTGCGGACGATCGGAGGAGATCACGTCGAGGTGACCACCTTCGTCAAAGGCAGTGAGGATCCACACTACCTGCAGGCACGCCCGAGTTTTGTCCGGGCGCTGAACGGGGCAGATCTCTATGTGGAGATCGGCCTGGAGTTGGAGTCCGGCTGGGCGCCGGTGCTGCTTCGGCAGTGCCGCAACCGCCACATTCAACCGGGGGCACCGGGGTACCTGGATGCCTCGCGGGCAATACAGGTGCTGCATGACGCGCCCGGTGACACGGATCGCTCGGCTGGCCATGTGCATGCGTTGGGCAATCCGCATTACCTGCTGGATCCGGTGAGCGGACTGCTGGCGGCGGAAGCGATCTACCTCAAGCTGGCGGAGCTGCGCCCGGCGGCAAAGGGTGATTTCGAACGCAACTGGCTGGCCTATCGGCAACGGCTGGGCGGGGCCATTTTCGGCAATGCGCTGGCCGACGCGTACGACCCGGTGCAACTGGCCCGGGCCGCCGTGGCCGGCAATCTGTCGCTCTTCCTGGAGAAATCGGGAGAGAGCGAGAAGCTGGGTGGCTGGATGCGCCGGATGCAGGCGCTGGAGGGGCAGGCAGTGGTCGTGGATCATGGCATGTGGCTCTATTTCGCCAACCGCTTCGGCCTGGAGATCGCGGAACACCTCGAACCCAAGCCGGGGATCAGCCCGACGGCGCGTCACCTGCGGGAGGTCATCCAGGTGATCGAGAAGCGGCAGGTGCCGGTGATCCTCACTGCCACCTACTTTCCCAGCCGGCATGCCGATTTTGTCGCACGGGAAAGCTCTGCCAGGAGCCTGCCGATGTGTCACCAGGTGGGCTGCCGGGAAGGCATCGACAGCTACATTGCCATGATCGGCTACAACATCGACACACTCCTTGGAGCTATTGGCAAGTGAGGGATCAGCCGCTCATCAGCCTCGAGTCGGTCGACCTCGGCTATCGCCGCAAGACGGTGGTGGCCGGGGTCGATCTGCTGATCCGGCGCGGTGACTACTGGGTGCTGCTCGGTCCCAACGGCCGAGGCAAGACGACGCTGGTGCATGCACTCATCGGCAGTTCCCCCTTGGCGGGACGGGTGCGGCATGGGGAGGACTTCAATCCGCGGCAGGACATCGGCTTCGTCCCGCAGAGCTCGCGCCTTCACCCGTCGCTGCCGATGACGGTCGCGGAGCTGGTCGGCCTGGGTATGGTCAACCTGCGGCTGACACGTGGCGAGTGGCGGGAGCGACTGGCGGCGGCGCTGGCGACGGTGGCGTTGGGTGAACACGCGCAAGAAAGCTTCTGGCACCTGTCGGGGGGCCAGCGGCAACGGGCATTGATCGCGCGGGCACTGGTGCGGCGCCCTGCCCTGCTGATTCTCGACGAGCCGACGACGGGGCTGGATCTGGCGGCGGAGGAGGCGCTGCTCACCTGCATCGACGGCTTGTATCGCGAGCTTACGCCGGCGATCGTGCTGGTGACGCACGATCTCTCGCTGGCCCTGCGCCATGCCACGCATGTGGCGCTCTTTCAGCCGGGACGTCTGGAGACGGGCACCGCGGCGGAGATGCTGACGCGGCGACGACTGGGCGCTGCCTTTGGTGTCACCCCCGGGAGCCTCTCCATCCTGGCCGTGGAGGATGGCGCATGAATGATTCCTTCTTTGCCACTTGGGAGCTTTTCGGGACGACCTATGTCACGGCGTGGGCCGCGGCGACGTTGCTGGCGATGGTGGGCATCGTGGTTGTGGCGCGGGATCAGATTTTTGTGGGCGCAGCCATCACCCAGGCCTCGCTGCTGGGGATGGGTATCGCCCTCTGGTTGGGCTACCTGCCATTGCTGCAACATGCCCAGTGGGTGCAGAGCCCGCATCTGGCGACGGGGCTGACGATGCTCTTCGGCGTCCTCACGACGCTGGCGACCATGCCCCGGCGGGACCAACGCCAGACGCCCGAAGGGCTGACCGGCTGGATCTTTCTCTTCGCTACCGGTCTCACCATCGTACTGCTGGCCCATTCGCCCGTAGGGATGCGGCAGATCGACGAGCGGATTGCTTCGAGCATCATCGGCGCCACCAGCACCGACATGGTCATTGTGCTTGTCGCCGGGGCGGTGCTGGCGCTTACCGGGGCGATCCTGCGGGCGCCGCTGATCCTGCTGCTGACGGATCCGGCGATGGCTCGGGCCGTGGGGATGCGGGTCCTGCGCTGGGAGACGGGTTGCGCGGTCGTGCTTGGCCTCGTTGCGGGTTTCTGCCTGAGGTCGACGGGAATGCTCTACACCTTCGGCTGCCTGGTGCTGCCGGGTCTGGCGGCGAAATCCCTTTGCCGGACCATGCACGGCATGCTGCTGGTTGGGCCGATCATCGCGCTGACGGGTGCGGTGGTCGGTTTCATCATCGCTCATTATCTGGATCTTCCGCCCGGCCCATTGACCGTCGTGATCCTCGCCCTCGCCCTGCCGATTGCCAGGCTCTTCGCGAAGCGGTGAGGGCGGTCCTTCTACTTGGCGTCGGGCAGTTCGTGGCGGACGCTGGCGCCGGCCGGAATCAGCAGGGTAAAGGAGGTGCCGCCGAAGCGCGGTGTGTTTTCCGGCGACCATACCCGGGCGGTGACGGGCTGGTCCGTGGGATTGTGCAGTTCCACAAAGGGGGGCCGTCCCTCCGTCCGGCCGGCCGCGACAAGCGTGACGGCAACGGCGTCATGGTCGCAGACAAAGACGTTGCCGGCCCAAATCGTGCCGCCATGGTCGATGTCTTCCTGGAAAAGGGCGTCGGCGGCGTGCATACCCACGAATCTGAACCAAGGGCGGGCACTGCTCCAGACGGCGGCCGCGCCGTTGGGCCGCAACCCGCGAATGCGAAACGGCAACGCAATGACGATCTGGCGCGGCTCGAAGTCCAGCAGTACTTCGTGGTTTTCGGCCTCGATCGTAAAGAACATCTCCCGGTCGCTGGTCTTGCCGACCTTGACCTGGGCGTTCACGCCAGCGCGGCCATCCAGACCGAGGCTTTCACCCATATCGTTCAGCTGTTTCACATACTCGGAAAGGTTGGCCAGCGGTCCGGGTTCGCCGGTAGTCACGACCGCGAACCGGTAACGAATCGTCTGCCCGGCGGACACTTTCTGTCCGGGTTCGCCCATGCCGATGACCAGTTGCGACGGTTCGCCCTGGGCGTTGGGGGTGATACGATAGAAGATGTGGCTGTCGGAGGGCGCGTAAAAAGCGGCATACAGATTATTCGGGACGGCGGTGATGTAGCCGCCGGGAGCCAGGGGCAAGGTCTTGTTGTAGTCGCCGCCGGTCAACGGGGTCGCGGTGAGTCCCTCCGGGTGAACGGCCAGCAGATGAGTGGCGGCGGCGCCGCCAATGGGTCTGGTTGCCGCCAGCGGAATGGGAATGGCGCCGGCCAGCTCGGCATCTTCCTTGAAGGTGATCTCACCTTCATGCCAAACGACATCGCCGCGGCAGGGCGCGGTGCCTTCCGCGGCGCGGCGGTGATCCCAGACGATGAACATGTCGGTACGATTCTGGAAGTAATATGCCCGGTGGACGCGGTGGAAGAGTTCATTCTCCGCCACCTTTACGGGCAGGCCGGCATAGACGGGATGGGGGCGTTCATCGGTGCCATGCCGTTCCACCAGGTCGCCGATATCCATTTCGATGACGATCGGATCCCGACCGGGAAGGGGAATATCCATGACCATGCGCTGCATGGCGCCATACGTGTAGACGGACGGATACCCGGGCCGTTCCCGGGTATTGACCGTCAAGCCTCCGGGTAGACTGTGAGTGAGACTGAAACTGGACATCTGGCGCCATGGAGCCGAACTGTCGTACCCTGCAACCGCTTCTCCCATCCAGGCGTTGTTCAGGGAACCGCCTCCGGGAGCGAAGGTAAGCATCTGGTCCCAGCAGGAATGCCAGACCAATCCCCGGCCATTGAGGAGGTTATGATTATCGGCGCACCGAAAAACGCTGGCCTTGTAACACCACAGATAAATCGCCGAGGACAAGGCAAAGGCCCCGGCTTCATCCTCGACTTCGAGGACGAGATAATAATCCCGGTCGTGAACCATCTCGAACTCCTGCGCCAGTTCTTTCTGGCCGTTGCCGACGAAGCGCCGGACCACGCCCAGGCTGGCATCTCTCACCCTCACTTCGCGGATGCCGTTCTCGGAGCTGACCTGGAAGCGCAGCCGCACGCGCTGCACCCCTTGGACTTTCTGGTGATGGTAGCGCATCTGGTTGTTGATGGACGCCCATTGTTCGAGGCGCACCGAGCCGCCTCGGGAGGAGACGTAGGGCACGGCGGCCGGCATGTTCATGGGACTGTTAACGCTGTTCATCCAGGCGCGCAACCTCTCCATGTCGCGGGCGACGGTGACCATGGTGTTGGCGGCAAGGGGCACGTCTTTCGGCGAGGTCATCCGGGTGTAGGAAATCGGTTCGACGCGTTTGAGGTCGCGTAAGGCATAGAAGAGTTCCTCGCGGTTGTCTTCCACCAGCTCGTCCCGGTCAAACACCATCGGCGCGACACGGAAAAACCACCACATGTTGTGGGGGTGGCCGCCCCGCTGGCGCAGGTGGCTGTAGGTCAGCAAGGCCGCCGGCGGCCGTTCGTCCTGCCCCAGGTAATGGCCCAGTTGATGAATCTGCGTGCCATCCCATTGGCTGACGTTGTCACGGTTGCCAACTTTGATCGTTTCCGGCGGATAGCTGATCCGATCCGACCAGGTAGCCCAGCGGTTGCCCAGATGGTCCGCGAACTCGACGCCCGGGACGGCGTAGAAGGTGTCGGTCGAGACGCCGCGGCATTCATCTTTCAACTGGGCGAGCCCGTCTTGAGACAAGTGTTCGAGCGCTTCGGTGAAGACGATGAAGGAGAGTCCGGCAGCCTGGGCGGCCTCGGCATAGTCTTTCACCGTGCCGCTGCCGTTGCTCAAGGCGGTGCGAGCGCCGACGACCCCGCGTACACCTTCGCCGAAAGGCGGGCTGAAGCCGATGCCGGGCTGGTCATCCCAGGCAACCGCCGCAGGAAAGGTCACCGGTTCATGGACGAAATCCTCAAAGGGGAAGGTGCCGATGCCCGCGACATCTTTTGCGGTCTCGGCGAGCCAGCGGATCCCATTCAGAAAGAAGCGATTCCCGTGGCTGGGCAAGTCGTTTTCAGCGAACCCGGTTTCCTCCGTGATCATCTGCCAGCCGGGGGTGCCGTAATTCAGATAGGTATGCACGGGCGAGATGCTGTAGACCATGATGCGCCCCTTGCCGTACTCGCGCACCGCCGCGATAGGCGGCGAACTCGAATAGGTGCCCACCACCTCATAGTCGACATCGTAACGGTCACGAAAATTCGAGGCCGGATGGCTGCGGGCGCTCTCCTCGCCCCGCACAATCACCTCCCATTCCGGGGAGAGGCGCAGGGCAAAGACGCCTGGACCATAGAAGCGGCGGGCCAAGGCCAGCCGTTCGACCCCCTTGCCGACCGGGTGATCGGCCTGGATATTCTCGGTATGAAAGAAGTCCTCCGGCGCTCCCCCCTGGAAAACAGGCGCCGCGAATTGGCGCTCGGCATCCCAGACAGCCTCGCGCAATATTTCTAGACCAAAGGATTTGTACAACAAGTTGTTGTACTCGATCACCAGCGAGTTCGGATACCCGTCGTCATAAACGAGGATCATGATGCTGCCGCCCTCACGGACGTAGCGTTCAACCGCGCGTCCGGCGGCGTGGGCGTTGGCAACTACCCGCTCGGTCAATCCGGTTGGGCTCCAATGAGCCGCCAACACCATGACGTTGAACTGTTGCAGGGTCTGGTACGTGGTCTGTTCGGCCAAGTCGCGCTGCGCCTCGAAGAAATGGTTTTTCTCGCCCAGAGCGAAGCGGAACCCGGCTGGGGCGAGGACGCGGGTACCGTAGGTTCCGGCGGAACCGTGGCTCCTTGCGCCCCGGATGAATTCGCTCTGGTGCCCCCGCGCATCGCCCATCAGGAAACCGACCACCGGTCCCGCCTGGCGTTCCTGGGCGCTGGCCACCGCCAGCACGATTCCCATAGCGATGCCAACAATCCATCCCGCTGCTGGAGACTTCCGCATGATTGACTCCCGGTCTTTGTCCGAGGCTCCCGCAGAACCTCGTTCGGGGTTATCGGGACACGACGCCATGCCGTGCCACACTTGTGTTAACGATCCTCTCCTCCGGCATGTAGACGGACACATAGAGACTGGTGTTGCCGGGGACTCATCTTCTCGATGACGTTTCGGGAAAATCTCGCATAGTATTCCTATTGCAAGGTAGCAAAACGCCTCAGGTAGTCAAGTCAGAATGCATTTGCGCAGTGCTGACGACTTGACAGGGCCGGTGGGGTGCAACGGCCGACCGGCGACACCCAATTTGCCGGGCCGATCGCGGCGGCGGTCGTGGAATTGAGTTCAACACAGTGGGGAGGGGCCATTTGACCTTTGGTGATGGTGGTGGCATCTTTATTGAGAATGGGAGATTAGGAGCATGGCAAAAGAGAAACAGCCGGGACAGCGGCAGACCGTGCAGCGACAGGCGATCATGAACGCGCTGGAGCAGTCACCAGGTCCACTGACGGTGCCGGAGATTCATGAAGTAGCATCGGTGGCAATTCCGCGGATGGGAGTGGCGACAGTCTACCGGACGGTCAAGCTGCTGCTGGAGCATGGCAGCATCCATGCGGTGATGCTTCCGGATGGCCATGCCAGGTATGAGTCAGCCCACCTGGCCCATCATCATCATTTCCGCTGCAACGCCTGCGACGTGGTCTATGATCTGCCCGGCTGTATGATGCCGATTCCCGACGGGACGTCGCTGCCGAACGGCTTCATCGTCGAAGGGCATGAAATCACCCTTTACGGGACTTGCGCCACCTGCGACGATCATGGCAGTTGACGAGCAGATCGGGATAATTGCGGCGAATGTTCCTTGACATGGAATTGATAAGCGATTATCGGTAAAGGAGGTGCGGGCGCGTTTGCCCGTGCGGCCAACGCGAAGCCTCGGGTGCCTGATGAGCGAGTGCGTGGTAGAGATAGACAATCTCGATTTTGCCTACGACCGGGAGCCGATCCTGGAGCAGGTGAATCTGCGGATAGACGGCAATGAGCTGGTCAGCCTGGTTGGCCCGAACGGTGGCGGGAAGACGACATTGCTGCGGCTGATTCTGGGGCTGCTGAAGCCGGACCGGGGGCGCATCAAAGTTCTGGGGACGACGCCGGAGCAGGCGCGCTGCCGAGTGGGTTACGTGCCGCAATACGCGAATTTCGATCTCAAGTTTCCGGTTAACGTGATGGATGTGGTGCTGATGGGGCGAATCGGCCTTCGGCACTTCGGGCCGTTTCGGCGGGCGGATCGGGAGGGGGCTCTTGCGGCACTGGCGGAGGTTGGTCTGGAGTCGCAGAGCGGGCGGCCCTTCGAGGATCTTTCCGGCGGACAGCGGCAACGGGTGCTGGTCGCCCGGGGGCTTGCGTCGCGACCGGAACTGCTGCTGCTGGATGAACCGACATCGAACATCGACGCGGCGGCGGAACAGCAGCTTTACGACCTGCTGACGGTGCTGAGCAAGCGGCTGACGGTGCTGCTGGTGTCGCACGATCTGGGGGTGGTGACGCAGTTTGTGAGCAGCGTGGTCTGCGTGAACCGTCAGGTAAAGCTGCACCCGACCAGTGAGTTTACGGGGGATGTCATCCGGGAGATGTACGGGCGGGATGTGGCCTTGGTGCGGCACGATCATCGCTGTTCGGAAGGGGGCCACACGTGCAGCAATTCCTGAGTGACCTGAAGAGCTTCGAGTTCCTTCAGTATGCGGTGCTCACCAGTATTCTGGCGTCGGTGGCGTGCGGCATCGTGGGCAGCTACGTGACGGTGCGGCGGATCACGTACATCGCGGGTGCGATCGCGCACTGCACGCTGGGGGGGATGGGGGCGGCGCGCTACCTCGAACGCGAGGTTGGCTGGAGCTTCCTGACGCCGATGCACGGGGCGGTCTTCGCGGCGCTTCTGGCGGCGCTGATAATCGGCATCTTCACGATCTACGGGACGGAGCGCGAGGATACCGTTCTGAGCGCGGTCTGGGCGATCGGGATGGCGATCGGGATCTTCTTCATTCACAAGACCGGGGGTTACAACGAGGACCTGATGAGCTATCTCTTCGGGAACATCCTCATGGTGGCGCGGCAGGACCTGTGGCTCATCCTGATCCTGGACATCTCGATCCTGATCATCGTCTTCCTCTTCTACAATCGGCTGCTGGCCGTCTCGTTCGACGAGGAGTTCGCGCGGCTGCGGGGGGTCAACGTTCACTTCTACTATCTGCTTTTGCTTTGCCTGACGGCGCTGACGGTGGTGCTGCTGGTGCAGGTGGTAGGCATCGTGATGGTGATCGCGCTGCTGACGTTGCCTGCGGCCGCGGCGGCGCAATTGACGCGACGACTGTGGCAGACCATCGGGCTGGCCATCCTGATCTCGCTGCTGTGCACGGGCGGGGGGCTGGTCCTGAGCTACGAGCCGGATCTGCATCCGGGAGCGACCATCATCTGCCTGGCAGGCGCCGTCTACCTGCTCATCCTCTTCACGAAGTTCCTTGGTCGCCGACTGCGGCAAAGGGGCAGATCGGCAGTCGAAACGGCGTAAGGTCTTCAGCGACGATGGCGCGGCGGGTACTTGCGCTGCTGGCGGCGGGGGGAAACCGCGGGCTTTGGCGCGGGACGCGGCGCCGGCGATGTGCCGAGATTCGCGGCGATGGCGGCGACGGCAAGCTGCGCGGTCGCAAAGGCGGCATGAAGATTGTAGCCGCCCGTCGGTCCATCGACATCCATGACTTCGCCGGCGAAGTAGAGGCCTGGGCAGCGGGTGGAGGCCATGGTCGCGGAGTCAATCTCGGCCAGGGCGACGCCGCCCATGGTGACCATCGCTTCCTTGAGGGGACGGGGACGCAGGTGGCGCAGGGGCCATCCCTTCAAGGCGGATACGGTTTTGAGTATGGCCGCCTCGTTCGGGCGACCGGCATCGACCTGAGCAATATGGCGCAGGAAGTCGGTGGCAAAGGGAAGAGGGAGGAGCCGCTCGGCGAGGAGGGCGGGGAGGTTGCGGCGGGGGGTGGCCGCCAATCCCTGACGCAGGGCTTCGGCCAGGGCGGGCGCGGCGATATCGGGGCAGAGATCGAGCAGGAGACGGTAATCGTTGAGCCCATGGCGGGCGACGAGGCGGCTGGCGTCGAAGATGGCTTTGCCGGCGACACCCTGGCGGACGACCTCGAGGTTGCCGCGGCTTTCGCCGACGCTCTTCTCGCCGACCGTGACGGTGACACGCACGTCGTTGATGGAGCATTCCTGGTGAGCCATCAGCCAGGGCTCATCGATTTCAAAGGCTGCCAGGCCGGGGCGGTACGGCACCAGCGAATGGCCGAGCGCTTTGGCGAAGTTCTGACCGTCGCCGACGGAGCCGGTCTTGGGATAGCTGACGCCGCCCGTTGCCAGCAGGAGCGCCGGTGCGGTCAGTTCCAGGCTCTGGCATGCGACCATGAGCCCGTCGGCGGTGCGGCGGATCGCTTCGACCGGGCAGTTGTAGATCACCGGCACCCGGCGATCGCGAAGCTGGTCGGTAAAGAGATGGAGAACATCGTCGGCCTTCTGCGAGCGCGGATAGACGCGTGCGTCGGGCTGCACCTGAGTCACCAGTCCGCGCTGACTGAACCATTGGCGCAGCTCACGTGGGGGGAGTGCTTCGATGGCGGCGCGCAGGAAGTCAGCAACGGGCTGGCCATAGTCGGCGAGCATGGGCTCGACGTCGAGTTGCCGCGTGATATTGCAGCGATTGTTGCCGCACATGAGCAGCTTCCGGCCGGGTTGATGCTTGCGTTCGAGCAGGACCACGCGCAACCCGCGCTCGGCGGCACACGCCGCCGCCATGAGTCCGGCAGCCCCGGCTCCGACAATGATAAGATTCGGCTTCACACCACCTCCAGTTTACGCACTACCATGCCACAGCCCGCGCGCAATGCAACGCTGCTGGCCGGCATGGGGCGCAAAGAGCCAGCAAAATGTAAAATGGCTGTTGTTCATTGCGGATTGCTCCGCTATATTCTGCCGATCCATTACCCTGCAATTCCGCCGACAAACCGCGCGCCAGGAGAGACCACCATGATCATTCCCTTTGCTTGTCCAGCCTGCCAACACCAGATCGAGGCAGAACTGAAAGGACTGAAGCGGCGTGTGGTGTCATGCCCTTCCTGCAAGGAACAGGTGCAGGTGCCCGACGATCTGCCCATCGGCCCTGGGGTGGTGATCGGAAACGGCTATAAGCTGGAGCAGAAGATCGCGGAAAGCAGCCTCGGCGATGTCTATCTTGCGACCAAGAGCGACGGCCGCCAGTACACGGTGGAGATCCTCTCGGGTGAGATGAGTCGCGACCAGGAAAAGGTCACGCGGCTGATGCAGGAGACGGATCTGGTGGTGGGGCTCAAACACCCCAATATCGTGGAAGCAGTCGAGGCCGGACAGGACAACGACAGCTATTTTCTGGTCACCGCCTATGAATCGGGCACCATGCTCAACGATCATCTGGATCAGAACGGCGCCTTGACGTGCGGTGAGGCTCTGAACATCAGCATTGGCATTGCGGAGGCACTGCGCTATGCGTGGGAGGAAAAGAAGATCCTCCATCGGGACATCAAGCCGCAAAGCATCTTCCTGACGGATAATGGCGTGGCCAAGCTGATGGGCTTCGGCATAGCCAAGTCCTCGGAAGGTCAGTCTCTGGGGCTGACCGGCATCGGCTTCACCATCGGGACCCCCGAATACATGAGCCCGGAGCAGATCCAGGCAGCGGAGGATCTCGACTTCCGTGCGGATCTCTACTCGCTCGGCATCGTTCTTTACGAATGCGTCACCGGGACGCTGCCCTTCGAGGAAACGGCGCCGGTGCTGCTCATGCAGAAGCAGATGGATGAAAAGCCCGAACCTGCTCGTGAGCGGAATGCCAATGTCACTCCGGCCGTATCTGCCCTGATCGACAAGATGCTGATGAAGTCGCGCAGCGATCGGCACTCCAGCTGGAAAGCCCTGATCGACGATATGAAGAAGGCGATGAACAGCGCGGACGTGCCCGGCTCGCCGAACATGCCGGCTCCTGCCGCTGCTCCCGCGGGTACGCCGGCGGGTGAGCCCACCGGCAAGAGCAACAAGAACATGCTGATGATTGTCGGCTTCACGGCGGTGATCGTGATCCTCCTGATTGTCATCATCGTCCTGGCGACGCGTTAGGCGGCGTCGCGCGCGGCGTCAGTCCTTGCTCTTGCGGACATATTCACCTTTCCATTGATCGCCGGGGGGCTGCAGCTGGTAGCCGCGGACACGTTCGATGAGGGCCAGGCATGGACCGTCATCAGGGCGGAGTTCGAGTGCCTTCCGCCATGTGCCGATGGCCTCTTCCCAGTTGCGTTGCCAGTGAAGTTCGAGTCCTCTCTGATAGAGCTCCACCACCTGCAGCATCAAGTCGGGGGTCTGCCCTTTGCGCTCGAGCAGTTCGTAGATCTGGATGGGTTCGGTTTTTCCTTTGACGATGATACGGTCGAGGAGGCGGGCATCGACGTGCTCGCGGGCCAAGTCGTAGGTGCTTTGTCCCATCATGATGAGGGTGCCGTAGTCCTTGTTGGCGGGCTCGAAGCGAGCGGCCTGGTTAACGGCATCGCCCATGACGGTGTACTGCATGCGCTTGCCGGAGCCCATGTTGCCCGCCGAAACCACGCCTGAGTTGATCCCCATGCGCACATGGATTTCGACGCCGAAGTCGCGCTGGAAGCGTGGACGCAGCTCCGCGAGCTGGCGCTGCTGATCGATGGCGGCGAAGCAGCCGTTGCGCGCGTGATGGGGATCGGGCGAGGGGACGCCCCACTCTGCCATGATGGCATCGCCCTCGTATTTGTCGACATAGCCGTCGAGCGCCATGATGATGTCGGTCATGGGGCTGAGGTACTGGTTGAGCAGGTTGGAAAGCCGATCGGGGGGAAGACTTTCGGAGATCGTGGTGAAGCCGGCGACGTCGGAGAAGAAGATGGTGGCCTCGCGCCGTTCGCCCGCGAGGGAGAAACTCTCGGGATGTTCCTCCATGTAGGTCAGTACGTCGGAGGAAACCATGGTGGAAAACATGCCGCGGATCTTCTGCTTTTCCTTTTCCTCGGTGAAGTAGCGGTAGAGAACGGTGCCGATGCACGAGAAGAGAACGGCGGCAATGGGGGCGATGATGGGCAGCACGTAGAGGTGCCCGGCGATCATCCAGAAACAGATGCCGCCGTAGATCAGCAGCAGCCCGCCGGTGAGGATCGTGAAGAGGCGGGGACGCATGAACATGGCGCCTGGGGCCAGCACCAGCCAAAGGGCCAGCATCAGCGCCAGCTCGCCACGCGATGAAATGGGCCGGACGAAGGTGTTCAGCAGGATGTTGCTGGCGGCGGTCATGTGCACGAGCACCAGAGCCGAATTGGCAACGATGGGGACGGGGCCCACGTCGGTGCCGGCAGTCTCGGTGATGCCAACGAAGACGATACGGCCGCGCAGGCGATCGCCGACCCTTTTGTCATAGCTGAGGGAGTCGAGGAAGGACATGCTGGAGTAGTCTTCGACGCGCCCGACAAAGTCGAGCAGCAGGTTGCCGTGGTCGTCAATCGGTACGCGGATCTGGGCTTTTCCGGGCGGACGGAGGATGAGTTCCCTGCCAAAGTGGACTTCGACAACCGGTTTGCCATCGACCAGATAATCCTCTGTGAGGTTGCGTTCGACCAGGTCGATGCCGAGGTAGTACATGACGGAGAGCAGCGCCAGGGAGGGGACAAAGACGTGACGGTTGACGGTATCGCCGCTCGCGGGGTCGGCATAGGTGTAACTGAGACCCTGGATGAGGGGATATCGGCGCACGACGCCGCCGGGATCACGCGGCACCTGAATGAAGCCGAGCAGGCCGAGATCGAAGAGCCGGCTGTCCGGCATGGTCGGTCTCGCGGGCGAAAAGGGGTAGTCGACGGCGATGCGATGCACATGCTCGAGGGGTATGCGAACGTCGCGAAAATAGGGGAGGACGAGGCCGTTGTCCTCGGCCAGGTCGTCCGGATCGTCACCCAGGATGTCGCTGGTTCGCCAGGGGGCACGGACACTGTCGGGCACCGAATAGGGGAAGATGATGGTGGTTGGCTGGTCAACATCGGCAAAAGTGAGTTCGGAGAAGGCGGCGGCCAGGTTATCCGTCGCCTGGCGCACGGTGATCAGGGAGAGATCGAGAAGGACGCCGGCATCGCGGATGGTGGAACCGCTGGCGGCCGACTCGATCAGCAGCTCGCCGATCGCCTTCTGGTCGAGGTGCTGGCGGCCTTCGGCGCGGAATTGGCCCCACTCTTCCGTGTCTTCCTTGAAGATGATATCATAAGCGACGATGGCGGGCTGGTGCCGGAGAAAGGCGAGCAACTGGGTGATGTAGGGTTCACGCGTCTTCCATACGCCTTCGCCGAAACGCCCCAGCGTCTCAGTGGTCTTGTCATCGACACCGATGAGGGTCACGGCATCGCTGATGGGTTGTTCAGGGAAGACGCGGTTGCGCAGCCGGAAGAGGAGATCCTGCAGCGGACGGTCAACCTGGGCAAAAATGGAACCGTTTTCCAGGTTGACGAGGGAAATGGCCCAGGAAACGAGAAAAACGACCAGGGCCAGAAAGGCCGGGAAGAGGATAGTTTGGCGCTTTTCCCTCACGCGGCCTTACCAGCTGTAAGCAACGGCAGCATTGATCCGATGTTCATCATAGTTCGAATAGGCCAGCTGCGTTTCGTACCCCAAGCTGACAAACCAGCTCGTCGTCATCTGGTAGGCAAAGTCAAAGCCAACGGACCAGTACGAGCCATCCGACTTGACGCCGTTGACGGGTTGGTTGTCGAGCAGTGTGTAGTAGCTGGCGAAGACGTCGACGCTCAGGTTATCGGTCAAGGCGCGCTCGACGTCAACAATGGTGATCCAGGCGGCATCCTCGTCATCCAGCAGATCGTCGACGTTTTTCTTGTTGAAGCCACTGATGGAGGTGGTGACACCGAGGGTGACGACGTCGAGATCCTTGCGGAAGGAGCCGAGCAGCCCAGCTGCATAGCGATTGAACTGATCGGCGATGTTGGTGAACCCGGTGGGCGAGCTGGCGTCCGGCACCAGATCATTTTCGATATCGATGTCGGAGTACTGCAGGAAGCCGCCGACGGAGAATTCGTCGGTGATGGCATAGGTCATGAAGCCATCGAGGGTGTACATGCGCTGGCGGAGCTTCATGAGATCGCCGTCGGCGTGAAAGTAGCTCTCGGAGATGCCGAGGCCGAACATGAAGTCTTCGGCAAGCCTGCCGGTAACATAGACGCTGCCGGAAAGCTCGCGAGCGTTGTCGTCGCCCAGGACATCGTCGTCGATGGCGGCATAGCTGAAATCGCCGAGCAACGTCAGGTCTTCGATGCTGGGGCCGGCGGTGGTGAGGGTGGCGATGTTCATGAATCGGTAGGTGCGCCCGATGCGGTTGACCAGGCGAAGAACCCTGCTCTCCGTGAGGTTGAGCGTCGTCTGCTGCAGTTCGAGTTGGAGATTCTCGCGGGTGGTTGTGGGAATGGCAGGAGTCACGGGGGGATCCGGGGGGATTGGAGGTTCCTGCGCCAGAAGGAGGCTTGAGAGCGCGAGCACTGCGCTAAGTACCGGAAGGAGATGTTTGTTCATGATGTCCTCTTCTTGTTGCGAATACCGATCGACCACCACCATGCATTGTCTGCGCCTAATATACGCAGTTGAAGCGTCAGGAAAAGCGCAATTGCAAACAACTCTCCCGCGGCAGCTATTTCAGAGGTTTCGCAGATCGTACTGGTTGAGCTTGCGATGAAGCGTTCGACGACTGATGCCGAGGCAGCGGGCGGCGGCACTGCGATTGCCATCGCAGTCATCCAGCGCCTGCTTGATGAGTTGCTTCTCGTTCGCTTCGATATCCAGCGTCTGGACCGCCGGCTTGGCCTGACGATGGTCCTGCTCTTCGTTGGCCTGGCGAATCGAAGCGGGTACATCTTTCAGCGTAATGCTCTTGCCGCGCGTCATGACGACCATGCGCTCGATGCAGTTGCGCAGCTCGCGGACGTTTCCCGGCCAATGGTAGTCGACCAGCGCATTGAGAGCTTCCGCGGTCAGTCCGTCCACCTCGCGACTGTTTTCGGCGGCAAACTCGTCGACAAAGTGCTTGACCAGCAGCGGGATATCTTCGCGATGTTCGCGCAAGGGAGGCATGCGCACCCGCAGGACATCGAGCCGGTAATAAAGATCTTCGCGGAAGGTGCCGTCCTGAACCATCTGGCTGAGGTCGCGATTGGTGGCGGCGATGAGACGTACATCGACTTCGATCGGGGTGGTGCCGCCCACGCGCTCGAAGGTACGGTTTTCGAGGATGCGCAGGAGGGTGACTTGGACAGAGGGGTCGATCTCGCCGATTTCGTCCAGGAAAAGGGTCCCGCCATCGGCAGCTTCGAACCGGCCGATACGTCGTTCATTGGCACCCGTGAAAGCTCCTTTTTCATGGCCGAAGAGTTCGGTCTCCAGAAGATTGGTCGCGAGTGCCGCACAATGAACCGCGACAAAGGGTCGGGCGGAGCGGTTGCCGAGTTCGTGCAGTGCCCGTGCCGCCAGTTCCTTGCCTGTGCCACTTTCGCCAGTGAGGAGGACGGTGGAGCGCGCCGGGGCGAACTGCCGGATGGTCTCCTTCACCTGTTCCATGGCCGCGGAATTACCCAGCATCTTCTCGAAGGTGTAGCGCGCCGCCAACTCGCGTTTCAGGGTGCGGTTCTCTTCGCGCAACTGCCGGGACTCCAGGCAGCGCTTCAAGAGCATCTCCAGGGAGTCGAGATTGACCGGTTTGGTCAGGAAGTCATAGGCGCCGATTTTCATTGCCTCGACAGCCGTTTCGATGGACCCATAGGCGGTGAGCATGATGCAGGCAGGGGGATTCTCCATCGTCTGGATGCGCTTGATGAAGTCCATGCCGTTCATGCCGGGCATGCGCAGATCGGTGAGCACGACATCATAATCGCGCTCGAAGACCAGGTCGACGCCCCGCTGCGCGCTGTCGGTGGCCATGACCTCGTAGTCGTTCTTGAGGGCTGTTTTCAGCCCTTCGCGGGTATTGCGCTCGTCGTCTATGATCAGCACTCTTGCTTTCTTGCTCATTCGTTTCCTTCTGACTGTCTTACGATCTCTGGCCGCCGGTGTCGCTCTCACGCGGCTGGCCGGCATCCAATAACTTGGCCCGCTTCACGCGCAAGGGGAAGTGCAGGCAGAATTCTGTGCCTTGGCCGATCTCGCTGTCAACGGAGAGCGAGCCGCCATGGTCTCGGATAATGCGCTCGACGATGACGAGGCCGAGGCCGGTGCCCTGCGGCTTGGTCGTGTAATACGGATTGAAAATATTGCTCATCTCTTCAGGTGCAATGCCTTTTCCCGTGTCAATGAAGCGGAGTTGAACGACATCGTCGCGGGGGGTGATGGAGATGCGCAGGACGCCACCATCGGGCATGGCCTGGATGGCATTGTTCACGATATTGTAGAAAGCCTGCTTCAACTGGCTCGCATCGCCCATGATTGGCGGCACGGACTCCTGCCACTCGCAGTCGACATGAACCCCGCGATTCTCGATCTGAAGCTTCAGGAGGTTGAGGGTTTCGCCGATCAGTTCGCTGAGGATGAGCGGCTGCAGATCGAGGGAGGTTGGCCGAATCGCCCGCAAGAACTGGTTGATGATCGCGTCCAGACGGTTCACCTCGTCAATCGAGACCTGTAGCATGTCCAGCGCTTCCTGGCGCTGCGCCTCGAAATCGGGTTTCCTGAAGCTGCGCTGAAGCAGTTGGAGGTGGATCATCAGGCTGTTGAGGGGGTTGCCGATTTCATGAGCGACGCCGGCAGCCAGCATGACGATCGCGTTCAGCTTTTCGCTTTCGATCACGGATTCGGTTTTCTCTCGCAGCTCGGTGATATCCCGCAGGACAATAGCCACGAGGTCGAGGCGTCCGTCGAGAGCGGTCTCGGTGTTGTACGGGAGCAGATAGAACTGCAGGTACCGGTGCTCCGGGTACATGACCTCGATCTCCTGCCGCGAGGCGCGCTCCCAGACAGCGGGATCCTGCGACATGATCTGATCCCAATCCAGATCTCGAAGATAGCGGTTGATCCGCGGTTCGGCGCGCTCGCGGATATCCGGCGGCAAACCAAGAAGATACATCGCCGCGTTGTTCACGTAATGGATATTGAGGTCGCGATCGATGATGAGGACGCCTTCACGTATCGTCTGGAAGATCGTCTCGAGCAAGCCGCGTTCCCGTACGAGGCGCAAGAGGTAGCCTTGTACGCTGCCTGGATCCAACTGGTCGAAGCGCTCGAGCAGACGATCAAAAAATTCAGTCGTTTTGGGCATGATTCTGGCACCTGGTGGAGATACGTAGGCAGAGGTTAACCATATCAACCCCGACAGGATTTGCCAGTCAGCCCGAAAATGAAAAATCCCCCGCCTGCCAGGCGGGCAAGCGGGGGATTGAGATATCGACAAGGGTAAAATCGAACTCGATCAGGGTAAGGGGGAATTCGATCAGGGTGAAGGGATAATTCGATAAGGGTGAGGGTGATTGTCTCAGCCGCGAGCGGCTGCGTATCTCTCGGCAACGGCCTCCCAGTTGACCACATTCCACCAGGCGCTGATGTACTCCGGACGGCGGTTCTGGTACTTCAGGTAGTAGGCGTGTTCCCAGACGTCGAGGCCGAGAATCGGCACGTCGTTGTTCATGTAGGGGCTGTCCTGATTGCTGGTGCTGTACACATCGAGCTTGCCGCCATCCTTGACGACGAGCCATGCCCAGCCGCTGCCGAAGCGCGTTGCCGCGGCATCGGCCAGCTTGGACTGGAACTTGTCAAAGCCGCCAAAGGTGGTGGTGATGGCTTCGCCCAGCTTGCCGCTCGGGGCGCCGCCGCCGCCAGGCCCCATGATCGCCCAGAAGAGATTGTGGTTGACATAGCCGCCACCGTTGTTCCGGACGGCGCTACGGATCTTCTCCGGCACATTCTCAATGCTGCGAAGAATATCTTCCGCCGACTTGGATTCCAGCTCGGTTCCCGCGACCGCGTCGTTCAGCTTGGTCGTGTAGGCAGCGTGATGTTTGTCATGATGAATGGTCATGGTGCGCTCGTCCACATAGGGTTCGAGGGCATTGTAAGCGTAAGGCAGGTCCGGCAGTTTGAAGGCCATGGTGAGGACTCCTTGATGTAGCTGAAGGGGTTGGGGGTCAAGGCGAATGATTCAATTTCTGGAAATACTCTACGATCAATCCTGCATAAGATCAATAGGCATGGTATATTTCCCTACAAGAAATTCAACAATCTTTTTCAGCGCCTGCAGAACAGCCGCCCAGACAATGAGGATGCCATGAAACCGAAAGCCTGCTGCACCCCTTCCACGACCATGCCGCCCCTTCTGGCCGAAGCCGAAATCCACCATGCCGACGGGGGAAGTACGGAGGGCATGATCCAACTTCCCGGCGGCGCCTACCTTGCGGGGACGGAGAGCAGCGAGGCATGGGCGACGGATGGGGAGGGTCCGGTTCGGGAAGTAACGGTTGCCACCTTCTACATCGACGCCACGCAGGTTTCGAACAAACAGTTCACGGAGTTCGTCGAGGCTACCGGATACAAGACGGAGGCCGAGCGTTTCGGCTGGTCGTACGTCTTCCGCACCCAGGTGGCGAAGTCGAAGTCGCGCAAAGCGTCGACCGAGCGGGTGATCGGGCTGGAGTGGTGGCACAAGATCGACGGTGCCGACTGGCGCCACCCGGAGGGGCCCGGCACACAGATTCGTCGCCGCATGGATCATCCGGTTATTCATGTATCGTGGAACGATGCGATCGCGTACTGCCGGTGGGCGGGCAAGCGGTTGCCCCGGGAAGCCGAGTGGGAGTATGCCGCGCGGGGCGGGCTCGTTCAGAAGATCTACGCGTGGGGCGATCAGCTGGAGCCGGGTGGCAAACACATGTGCAACATCTGGCAGGGCGACTTTCCCTACAAGGATTCGGCGGCGGATGGTTGGGCCGGCACGTGCCCGGTCAAGTCTTACCAGCCGAACGGCTATGGCCTCTACTGCGTGGCCGGCAATGTCTGGGAATGGTGCAACGACTGGTTCAGCCCCAGTTATCATCTCAACGGCCCTCGCCGCGATCCCAAAGGGCCTGCATTCGGCGAGCGGAAAGTGATGAAGGGGGGATCTTATCTCTGCCACAATTCCTACTGCAACCGCTACCGCGTTGCCGCCCGCACCAGCAACACCCCCGACAGTTCCACCGGTAACTGCGGCTTTCGCTGTGCGCGCGACCTGTGAATTGCCGCATGGCGGAGTACTGTAAATGCCTCTTTCACTCTAGTCACGGTGCCGCTCCGCATGCCTGAACTGCCGGAAGTCGAAACTGTCTGCAATGCCCTGCGCCCCCACCTGCTCAAGCGGCGCATCGTCCAGACGCGCACCTATACGGAGAAGCTGCGGTATCCGCTCGACCTCGAGGGTCGCCCAGAGATTCTCCAACAGCCGATCGTCGCCGTACGTCGCCGTGGGCGCTGGTGCCTCGTGGAGTTCGCTAACTGCCATGTGCTGGTCATCCATCTGGGCATGACCGGCGCCTGCCGGATCGTTCCCGCCACGGAAGCCCGCCAGAAGCATGAACACATTATCTGGAGCCTGGACGACGAGCGAGAGTGGCGCTTTCGCGATCCGCGCAAGTTCGGCAGCGTCGAGATTCAGCGGCTGGCTCTTCCGGGGGCCGATCCGGATCTCCTTCGCGATCTGGGGCCCGAGCCGCTTGGTCCGGATTTCACCGCCGCGCACCTGCATGCCGCCACGCGGGGGCGCAACATGCCGATCAAGACGCTGATCATGAACAATGCGATTGTGGTTGGCGTGGGCAACATCTACGCGAGCGAAGCGCTCTTTCGCGCTGCCCTCCGCCCCACGACTCCAGCACGACGCCTTTCACTGGAGCGCTGCGAGCGGCTGGTGCAGCATATCCGCGCCGTTCTGGCCGACGCGATTGCCGCCGGCGGCACCACCATCATCGACTTCAAGACCGTCGACGGCAGCGAGGGGCTCTTCAGCCGCAAGCTGGAAGTCTATGGACGTGAAGGTGAAAGCTGCCTTCGCTGTGCGCGGACGCCCATCATGCGTCTCGTCCTCAGCGGCCGCTCCACCTACTATTGCCCCGGCTGCCAGCACTGACTGCCAGGTGGCGGATGGAGAAAAGCAACAAGCCGGGACGAGCGGATGTTGCCCGTCCCGGCTTGCAGGATCACTCCGAATCGGCGATCAGTCGCGCCTGGCGTGGGTAGCGCCCAGCATCTGTTCCAACTCCACGATGGCGTCTTCAAGTTCCAATCCGCGGCGATTGAGGCTGAGCGAGAACTCACTCATCAACTGGCCGCGTATGGTGCCTTGGGCGTAGATGCCGGTTGTGGCGCCAACCCCCGTGTGCGTCCAATATTCGCCGCTCAGCGTCCTGGCGACCGGCTGATCGTCGTTGCCGCCGATGTTGGCCGAACGCGTGGCGCCGTAAAGGACGCGGAAGTTGAGGCGGGCCGGCTGCGCGACATGACTGCCGTTGCCCAGCAGCAGATACGGTTGCCGCCCGACCTGCGTCTCGTAGAAGAGGCGACTACCTCCGCTCCAGTCCTCGACGGTATACCAGACACCCTCACTGTCACGACCGCCGATAACCGCGCGGGACTGGCCCGTCGCCATATCGAGCACCAGGTAGCCGGCAAAGGCGGTGTTGCTGAGCGCTCGGTTGCCTGCTTCAAGTCCGCTCAAACTAAGCTGGTAGCAGACAATCCCCTCCGCCTTTGGTGCGGCACTCGCCGTCAGATCCTCATTTGCCTCGTCGGCAATCGCGGCGGGCACTCCCAGGCTGGTGCGCAACTCATCAATCAGGGTTTCATGGGCGACGCCACGTTCGTTGCCATCGCGGGTGCTTTCCAGATCGACACGGGCCGCAAGCGTGGCCACCTGAAAGGAGCTGTCGAGAGCGGCATGGCCGCCGCGCCAGAGCCCCGTCAGCATCGGGCTGAGGGCAACAGCGCCTTCACCAATTTCCAGCGGTTCCGCGGCTTCGGCGCCGTAGAACTGCGCATAGCGATAGTGCACATAGCGCTGCTGAACGTCGGCGGTGCCGGCCGGTCCGGAGGTGAGGAACCAGTAGTTCGAGGAACCGACGGTTGCCGTGTACCACATGCTGCTGTCGCCCCACCTGTCGACCAGCCCCGTGCCATCGGCCCACTTGACCAGCATGGCAACCTGGCGCGTATCGATGTCGACCACCAGATAGCCGCGGCCGTTCATGACGGAGCCGGCCCCGCCATGGCTCGCACCTCGCGCATCCAGCGAATAGACGAGATTACGCGAACTCTTTGGCGCAGGCTTGCCATCCAGCCATGAGGTCACGACCTCCAGAGAACCGGGACGTTCGGTTTCGGCGATTGCGCCGGCATCCTGCAGCTTCTTTTCGAGAGCGGCGATTTCGGCCGCGGTCGAATTGGGGCTGAGTTCACGGACGACCGCCATGAGCCGCTGCATGACCTGTACGCGCTGGGAATCCATGGCTCCGGGGCCGGGACGACGCAGGGCGTCCATGGCAAAGTAGAGCATCTCGGGGCGAAGATCCTTGTTGATGTCCCAAGGGGTCATGTCGATGGCTTCCTGGAAGCAGTCCAGTGCATCGTTGATGTAGTCGGTACTGTAGAAGTCGGCGGGATGTCCGTTGATGAAGGTATCCTTGGTCACCGTCGCGAACGTTTGCCGATAGCGCGCAAAGGAGATGTCGAAGAAGCGAGCCATGGCAGGCCCGCCATCACCATAGTAGCGCGTGACGAAATCGCGGGTCAAGGTTTCCGCGCTAAGGCTTGAATCCATCATCAACCGACCGTAGATGTGACTCCAGAGCGCCCGGAAGTTGTCCGGATAGCCATAGCTGTACATGATGCCGCTCACCCCGTGCCGACGATACCAGTTCAGGCGATCTTCGACCTGCAGGGGCAGGGCCGGGTGATACAGCTTCTCGGAATACTCGCAGACCCAGACTCGGCCTGGGACGAGGTCGTTCCAGCTCTTGATCTTGGCAATTCCGCCTGGCAGCAGCGCGCTGATCTTCTCGCGGTGAGCATAGAAGGACATGTCCAGCCCGCTGGAAAGCATCATGGTCACGTTCGGGCGCGGTGCGATGTTGTTCGGGGCCATATCCGAACCACTGTAGGCAAAGGTGACGATGGTGACCTCCGGGAAGCGCGCGCCCACGGCATCAGCCACGAAGTTGACCCAGTGGAGCAGTCGCCCGGCATGGTGACCCGGCTGGTGATCGAGCGCCCGGCAGTTGCTGCATTCACACCAGACCCGCGTATCGCCGTAGGTGATCGGGAACACGTTGCGCTCCGGCTGAGCTTCCACCCAGCGCAGTGCGCGTTCCGCCGAAATGCGAAGCACGTCCGCATTCGAGAGACAGAGCGGCGTCTTCTTGTAGTTGAAAGCACTCTTGGCAATTCGCTTGCCGTTGACCAGCGCGAAATACTCCGGATGCTGGTCGTAGTACAGATCCTTGGGGATCAGGTACCCCGCCGAGTGGTCGATCCACAGATCCGACTTAATCTCGGGGTTAACGATGGCCAGCGCTTCATCCGGACGCGCCTGATCGAGACGGTTGTAGTAGTTCCGCATCGGCATCGATGGCCGGTAAGCGGTGCTGAAGTCGGGCAGCGCACGACCGGCGGGCGTTCTGGTGACCGGCACCTCTCGTGTGCCCACTGGCATGCCGCCGATCTTCTCATGGCCGAGCTGGCGAACGTATTCCTCGCAGCCGACGATGGTGGCGAAGTAGGTTTTGCCTGCTATGGCGACACCGCTCGGTGTCGTCCGTACCACGAAACCGCCGTAGCCGACGCTGTCGAGTTCCTTCTGCGTAATCCAGCCCATGTCGAGCGCGGCCTTCGGGCCGATGGCGAAGCATGGTTCGCTGGGCTTGTTGTAGGCTGCGTTGAAGCGCTTGCCGTACAGGGCATCCATCCCATCGTTGAGCACACCTACAGCACGCTTGATCAGTTCGGGCGGATTCTGTCCTACATACACTTTCTGGATTTCGTCGACGGTGATGGCGGCGTAACTGATGCTTGTGAAGACTAGCGATATGAGCAGAGCAATGCGGATGGACATACGTGTCCCCCAATGGTTTGAAATCATCCTTTGTGCCCTGTGGATAGAGCCACAGGGACGTCCCTCATGACCAGACGCTGATACCAGCGAATGTCCGTAGTCGTCTTGCTTTTCAGGCGGTTAGGTTCGTTTGACCTTTTATCGGAGGCGCATCCCCGCTCGCTTTCGTGGACGTCCGTTTTCGGGAGCGTGATCACGTCAGCAAAATGCGCAGCCATAGTGTAGGTGCTGGTCCTACAACGCGCAAGTCGTCTTTTCCAGATTCGTTCTTTCAGGCTCAGAAATTGCCGATGGCGAAGGCTGTGCGCGGCAGGCGCTGGCGCTCCTATAGGAAAGATCGGCCACCTTCTTGCCTCACTCTGGGGACAACGTCGGGGCCACTCAGGCGCGTGGCGTGCCCGGGGAGCGCGGGGACGGGGTTGAGCGTTGGGGAGGGGCAACGGCCAACGCCGGAGCCACTCAGGCGAGTGGCGTGCCCAGGATGGGCGAGCAAGATTGCGGCACGGTGGGGGCAGAGGCGACGTTGAACCCGGAGCCACTCAGGCGAGTGGCGTGCCCAGGAGCGGCTATTCCGTCTGTTGGGCGTGCAGTCGACCATAGAAGCCGGGGACCCCTACAAGCTCCTCGTGGGTGCCGGCCTGCGTGATCAGGCCGTTCTCGAGGACGTAGATGTAGTCGCAGCGCATGGCCATGGAGACGCGCTGGGTAACAACGAGGGCGGTCTTGCCCTGCATGATGTGTGAAAGTGTCTGCTGGATGCGGTGCTCGGTTTCGGCATCGAGAGCGGAGGTGCAGTCGTCCAGGAGGAGGACGTCCGGATTGGTCAGCAGGGCGCGAGCGAGAGAGAGACGCTGGCGCTGACCGCCGGAAAGATCGGCCCCCTTTTCGCCGACCAGGGATTCGTACTTGACCGGCATGCTCATGATGAGCTCGTGCATCTCGGCGGCCTTGGTGGCAGCCATGATCTGGCTAGGCTCGGCACCGGGCCACCCATAGGTGATGTTGTCGCGAATGGTGCCGCGAAACATCTGCGCCTCCTGAGGGACAAGCGCCAGGCGCTCGCGAAGGGAACGTATGTCCACCTGATCCAGAGGCAAGCCGTCGACCGTCACCGATCCGCTCGTCTGCTCATACAGGCGGGAGACGATGTAGAGCAGGGTGGTCTTGCCGCAGCCGCTTGGCCCCATGACACAAACCCACTTGCCGGCAGGAACATCCATGCTCACATCCTGCAGAATGGGGTCTCCATCGCCATAGGCAAAGGTGACGTGGCGCAGATGAATACCATCCTTGAGCGGCTTCGGGAAGGGGATGCGGTCCGGCGCATCGGCAATCTCCACCTTCTCGTCGAGGATCTCCACCAGGCGATGCAGGATGACCAGCAAATTATTGAAAACGACGCTGACGTGGGTGATCATGAGAACGGGGCCGAAGAGATTGGCGGCGGCACCGTACACGAAGAGCATCTTGCCCAAGGTCATGCTCTGGTGCAGCACCATCATGGTGCCGATGATGAAGATCGACATGGTGGCGCTTGAGGCAATGATGGCGCTGATCTGAGCGACCCCCACGGTCTGTCGCTGCTGACAGAGCACGTCACGGAGAAAGACAGAGCCGAGGCGGCGGAAATTGAGCCGTTCCCTGCCGCTGCGTCCGTATGCCTGGATCGCCTTGACCGCATCCAGTTTCTGCGAGATGAGGCCATACATGCAGGAATTGGTATGGCGTGCCTCACGGGCCGTGTTTCTAATGCCTTCGCGACTGCTCTTCCAGACCATGGCATAAAGGGGGGCGGCCAGAAAGGCAATGATGGCGATGCGCCACTCGGAAATGATGAGAATGGTCGCCCCCACGACCACGGAGGCAAGACTCTGCGTAAGCGTAATGATGGTGACCATCATCTGTTGCTGCACCACCTGCACGTCGCTCATGATACGTGCGAGCAGTCGACCGGAGGTATGTGACTTGTGATAGGCGAGCGAAAGCTCCAGCACCTTCTTGTGAAGATCGTCGCGCATGGCGGCCGTGGAATTCTGGCCAATGGTGATCTGCGTCTGATTGGCGAAACGCGCCAGAGAGTTGATCAGCAGGATCGTTCCCAGGTGAAGACAGAAGATCAATGCAAGTTTGCCGCCGGCGTTGCTCGCGTGCTGAAGCTGGCGCCCTCCTTCCCGGTCCAGGATGCGCGACATGCCCGCGGGTGGACGGTTCGTAACCTGGCTGAGACGTTCGTCCTGGCGGCTGGGCGCACGGTCGAATCGCCCCGTCGCTACCATCTCAGGTCGTTCGCTGACCGGCACAAGCAGGACATTGTCCACCACGTAGCGCCCGTAGAAGGCCATGAGGTAGACAGAAGAACCATTAATGCAGACGATGAACATGCAAAGGAGGAGCTGCCACCGAAAGGGCCAGAGATAGGCGCGCACGAAACGCCAGTAGAGCGAGAAGCTGCCGCCTCTGCCATCGTCTTCGCGACGAGGTGGCCGGTAAGGAACGGTACGATGATGCTCGCGATACTTGAACACCTGCTACTCCTCGATATACGTCTTGCCGACGTGCGTGTTGTAGAGGTGACGGTAACGGCCATCGGGAATCTGCATCAGGTCGGCATGCTTGCCCTGCTCCTGTATATACCCATCCTTCAGCAGGACAATGACATCGGCGTTACGAATGGTGCTCAAGCGGTGGGCCACAATGAAAGAGGTACGATTCTGGAGTACCTTCTCCATGGCCCGCTGAATGGCCCGTTCCGAATCGCTGTCCAGGGAACTGGTCGCTTCATCCATGATGAGGATAGCCGGATCCGCCAGTACGGCGCGGGCGATGGTGATGCGCTGGCGCTGACCGACGGAGAGCTCCAGTCCTTCGCTGCCGAGACGCGTATCGTAGCCATCGGGCAGCGTCATGACGAAGTCATGTATCTCCGCCACTCGTGCGGCTGCCTGGACCTCTTCGAGGCTGGATCCCCGCTTGCCATAGCGGATGTTCTCGGCGATGGAGACGCTGAAGAGAAGGGGTTCCTGCAGCACGATGCCGAACTGGCTCCGCAGAGAATCGAGCGAGATGGTGCGGATATCCATGCCATCCATCTTCAGTGTGCCGCGGCTCACATCGTAATAGCGAAGAACCAGGGAAAGGATCGTCGATTTGCCGCATCCCGTTGGCCCGATGAGGGCCACCGTCATGCCCTGCTTCACTTCCAGGTTGAAGTCCTTGATCACCGGCACCCCTTCCTCGTACCAGAACTGCACATTCTCGAAGGTGACATCGCCGCGCAGACGCTCCACCTCCACGGCATCTGGGGAGTCCACAATCTGAGGGACTTCCTGAAAGAGCTCCATCAACCGGTCGAGGGCGATGCCGACATCCTGGAACTGCTTGGCGATCGTAGAGAAGCGGACGGCGGGCATCAGCAACTGCACCGCATAGGCGGTGAAGGCGACCACTTCACCGTACGAGAGCTGCCCCTGAAGGACGAGAGCGCAGCCAAGGAAATAGAGCACGGAGTGGCCCATCTGGTGGATAAGTTGGGTATTCATGCTGAAGGTGTTGTTGGCGACCATGGCTTCCTGCACAAGCCCCAGACTCGCATACAGGGTCCCCTGAAACTCCTGATGCTCCCGCTGCTCCATGCCGAAGGTCTTGACGGCCACGGAGCTGTTCAACCGATTCTGTATGCCGCCGGAGAGCCGGTCGTAGGCCCCCTGGTAACTGCGTGTGGCATTGCGAATTCGGGTGATGTTGACCTTGTAGTTGACCACGAAGACGATGATGATCAGCAACATGACCAGCGCGAGACGCCAGCTGATCCAGAAAGTCGCGCAGATCGCAAAGGTGGCGCAGACGAGATCGGAAAGAATGCCGATCGTCTGGGCCGTGAGGATCTGCTGCACGACCCCGCTGTCCCCCATCAGGCGGTTCACCAGCATGCCCACACTGTGCTTGCCGTAGAACTTGAGGGAAAGCGCCAGCAGATGCTTATACAGGGCATTGCGCACATCGTAGACAAATCGCTGGCCGACATAAGCGAGCCCCATCGTCTGGATATACCCCATGACGGCGGAGAGGATCGGCACGGAGATCAGGGCGATGGCCAGGGGAGCCAGCCAATGCACCTGCCCCATGGTGATGACACGATCGATCACCGCCTGCACCAGCAACGGCGGCAGCATAGCCAGCACCGACAGCACCACCGTCAGCGCCAGAACAACGAGAATGCGCCGGCTGTACGGCTTGAGAAAATGGAGAATGCGGGAGTACTTCTCGGAAGTCTCCATGTGGGCGAAGTCCCTTAGTCGAGGCCGAACATATAGAGCCAGAGGCTCGAAGTGCCATAGTAAATTCGCGCTTCGGCGGTGGTGCCAGGCGGCACATTGTACCCGCGCGAATCAAAGTCGCAATAGGCGACGCGGTAGGTGTTCTGGCCTTCGGACTGGATGACATTGCGCAGGTACTGGACTTCGCCGCGGAAGTAGATGTTCTGCAGCCCCCGGTAGGGTGCCAGCTCGGCGCGGTAAGGCTTGCCGGTCGCCACGCGGGTCGCGTAGCGCTCCCCGATTCGCAACTTGAGCACCTGACGCTTTCCGCCGAAGATCTCCAGCAGCACGCTTTCCGGCCGCACCAGCTCGCCAAGCACGAACTCGTAGCGCAAGACCTGCCCTTCGATGGGTGCCCGGATCTCATGCGCGGCGAGGCGGGCCTCGGCCCGTTTTACGCCTTCCTTCGCGGCGATCAGCTCCTCACGCTTCACCGCAAGCTCCTTGTCATAAACAGTCAGGTCGGTCTCTTCGAGTGCCTGCAGGTGGAGGGCCGTCAGTTTGACCTGCAGAACGGTCTCGTCCAGTCGTCGTCGAAGCTGGGCTTCGGCCTGCTGCACGGCCTTCTCCCGCCCCTGCAACTCCTGGCGCAGGACGTCGAGTTCCTTCTCGAAGATGCTGGCATCGCGGCTTTGCAGAGCCTTCAGCTTCACCTCGGTCAACTGCTGCTGCAGCCTCGCTTCCTCGAGCGCGGTCGCCGAGGTAAGCTTGGCCAGCACCAGTTGTTCCGTGCGCTGGGCAGTGCTCTTGGCATTCTCCAGCACCAGCTCGGCTTCGGAGATGCTCCAGACGAGTTGGCGGTTTGCCTCGCCCAGCTCCGCTTCCCGCCGTACAAGCTGCGCGCGGGCCTTCTGAACGTCGACACGGGCGGCTTCGAGGGCCGCAAGCTCGGCGGTGACCCCGTCCCCCACATTCTCACCTCGCAACGCTGCTTCGATCCGCTGGCTGATCATTGCCGCGTTCTCCTGGACGTAGCGCGACTCTCGAACATCCCACTGATGCTGCCGGCGTATTTCAGCAATTTCGGCCTCGCGCCTCGCCAGTTCCGCCTCGATCTTGCGCACCTGCGACTGGGACTGGGCGAGGGCGGCGGATTCCTCAACGCTGTCCAGCCGCACCAGCACCTGCCCCTGCTCAACAACGTCGCCCGAACTGACGAGAATCTCTCCCACGCGGCCGGTGATTGCCGGGCGAACCTCCGCAAAACGCTCCGTCGTCACATAACCGGGAGCGACCACATAGCGCTGCACCCTGATTACCAACCCAGCCGCCAGGATCATCGCCAGCAGCAGCAGCACGAGCAGCCCCCAGCGCCACAATCGGCGTCGCTTCTCCTTGAGGGTAAGCGGCAGATCCTCTCCCTCCGTCGTCCGTAAATCGCCCATCGATCACTCCCCCTCTACCCGTTGTTGGCGCTCTTGTCCTTATCCACATTCTCCACGCGCCGCTTCAGTTTCAGGAAGTCCTTCGCCAGCACGCGAATGCCCTCGGCCTCATCATCATAACGCTTGCTGCACAGATTACACTCCGCGCAGTTGCGTTCGTAGCAATCCCTATCGACGCGGGCCGGATACATCTTCCTGAAGGCTTCATAGCAGTCATCCGAGCAGAAGCAATAGCGCTCCTGAGTGGCGCCAAAGGCCACATGCGTCAAGTGAAAGCCGTCCTGTTCGGGGTTGGCTTCCTTGGCGCACCAGCCGCACTGAACTTCCAGCATGGACGTCACCTCGCGATGACGCTGGTCGATCTCATGATCGGGCCACAGGTACTCGGTCCAGCTGATGGACTCACGGGAGATCCTTGCGATGACGAGTTCATTCCTGATCACCAGAAGGGATCCGCTCTTGACGCGATAGCAGCGGTCGCCTTCGATCGGCTCGACGACATTCGTCAGGTGCACCCGCACTTTGCCTTGGCGGGGCGTATCGTAAGCATGCCAGCCGCATTGTTCGCAGATGGAGGCGAAGAGGTGGCGCCGCAGGTGCTCACCACAGTCGGGGCAGCGTCCCATCCGCACGATGTGCAGCCGCTTGAGGGAGTCTTCGGCGGCCGTCACCACCCGCTTTTCCGCCTCCTTGTGCACCCGTTTCTCTCGGGCGCTATCCTCTTCCAAGATCGACTTGTCCAGTTCCATCTGCTCTTTATGGTCGTCCTGGGTCACATTGTCGTCAACGTATTCGTCATCGTTGATGGAGCCTGGCGTCGCCGCATTGATGCGGAACAGATCTTTTAGCCTGCTCATGGATTCACCCTCTTATCCTCGCCGGTATAACCGGCTTCAAATTGATGCTTTGCCTGTGCCCGCAAGACGCGTGCTGCGTTGGCTGCCTGCAGTCGAATCGTGGTGGTCAAATCCTTCTCCGCATCGAGAACCTGTCGGCTTCGGCCTTCACCCAAGCGGAAGCGTTCCGATTCAGCCTGCAAGGTTGCCTGAGCTGCTTCGGAGGCACGGATGGTTAGTTCCAGCCGTTGCCGGGCAGATTCGTATGCCACCATGGCCGCCGCCAACTCCACCTTGATGTCGATCTCAACATTGCGCTGCTGCTCCCGCAGTTCCTCCACCAGTGCTTCCTGCTCGGTGACGCGCGCTCGTTCTCGCGTGAAACCCAAGGGCTGCTGGTAGATGAGCTGAATGGCAGCTCCGGGCTCATCGTCCGAAGTCAGCGCACTGTCGCCGATAAAGCGATCGGTCGATTCGCCCTGCCAACTGACAGAAGCCTTTAGATAGACATCCGGCTTCATTTGTTCCCTGGCCAGATTAATGCGCGCCTCTGCCGCCGCCAACAGATGCCGCACTTCCTGCCAGTTGCCGCGTCCCTGGAATGCATCCTGAGATTCCACGTCTTCCTTGACGGCGACATCTTCCGCCCATCTGACGAACTGGGGTGTCTCCAGGATCATCTCCGGGGTTGGATCGATTCCGGTCAGCCGTCGCAGTTGCAGTTTGGCCGTATCGAGCGCTTCCACGGCGCCGAACAGCTCTTCCTCACGGAGGCTAACCTCGAGATGCGCCTGGTTGAGCTGATATTCAGGAACTACCTTGTGCTTCACGAGTTCCTCCGCCTCCTTCAACAACGCCTGTACGCGCAGCAGGGCGGAATCAGCGGCCTGTCGCAGGGCGTTGGCCTCCTGAAGATTGATGAAAGCGACAGTAACGTCAAAACGCAACAACTGCTGTCGCGCCAGCAACTGCCCGAGTGCCGCCAGATAGAGATCGAGTGCCTGGCGGTCGATCAAGTCATATTCGCGGAAGCCGAAGTCACGCCAGAGAGGCACTCGCAGCTGAGCCCCGACCAGAGTCTGCTGGATGTCCTGGTCATCGATGGCATCCCAACGCTGTCGCTGTGCGGCGGAAAGTCCCCCGTAGAAGCCGGGAGCGAACGCCTTTTCGATCCCGCCCTCAAAGGCAACGCTTTCATCCGGCGTGGAGACCTGATCACTCACCCCGGGCAGCCCTCGCAGGCGCTCGGCGGCGCCGACGGAACTGAAGAGACGAGGGTCGAAAAAGCCAGCCTCGCCACGATGCCGTGCCAAGGCCTGTTCCGCCTGCTGACGAGCAGCGCGAACGGAAGGATGGTACTGCATGGCGGCCGCGACCAGTTGATTCAACACCTGCGAAGGGGCTGAAGTTTGTTCTTCGGCACCTGTATGGGTTACTAGGCTCACCCATAACGAGCAAACGAGAATAAAACGCATGTTTGTTGATGCCCACATCCCGCCTCGTACCCATGAAAGCGGCGACGGGGCGGTGCCCGCGGAAGCACCCCTCTCCATCCTGGACAACTTTGCTTGTCCGCTGCTGTTGATTATGTGGCCCGAGAGCCACAGCCGGTATGAGCGCTTAATGTACTCCGCCCCCCCGCCATATAACAAGGTTCCTCGACGACATTTCATGAATTTAAATGGCGTTTCATTGCCTGTCTCCACCGAACCGCAACACGAGAGTGTAGCATAGGGACGAGAAAGGATCAGTAGCGACCGTAACGCTGGATAGCAGCCATCAGGAGGCGCATACCGGTCAGTCGCGACCCATTGTTGATGGAGCCGGCGGTCGTGAAGACCAGTCCGCGCTTTTCGCGTGCCTGCTCAAAATCCCGGAGAAACTCGGCGACCATCTGCTCTTCTTCATTGCGGCTGAAGGTGAAGGGGGCCAATTGGCCGTGAATCACCGCCTTCGGGCAGTGGCGGCGAATCTCACTGACGGTAACGGTGGGGCCGAGGTTGAGGCCGGTCATACCCAGTTTGCCAAGTAGCGGGAGCAGATGCCCCATGGCCGAATCCGAGTGCTGATAGCGGCTGTCGTTCTCGCCGGGGCTGTAGCGTTCGAACATGCCTTTGAGCACGGGCCAACCGAAGAACTCATACATGTCGGGCGTCAGCAGGCAGCAGTTGTCGTCGGCAAATCCGAAGCCGCGTGGTTCAGTTTCGCGGGTGCGGCCAGCAGCACAATCGAGGACCTCCGCCATGCCAAGCATGCTGCGCAGGATCAGATCGCGAAAACGCCCGGCCAACGCCGAGTTGTCGTGAAGCAGGAAGATGAGATTTTCAGGTCCGTAGATGGATGCGGCGAAGGTCACCGGCCCACGCTGCCCACGATAGGCGGGCGCCTTCACCCCCAACTTCTGGAGCCGCTGGTGCTCCTCGTGCCAGTTTTCGGGGAGCATGAAATCGTGGAGGTTTTCGAGTCGTTTTTCGACGCGGTCAAGGAGCGCCGCCAACTCGTCTTCGGAATTTGCCGCCTGCTCCAGCCACCAGGAACCGGCATGCCAGGTATTCTTGCCCTCGAAGATATCGTGCAGCAGCTTATGGGGCGGGTAGCGCATGGTTTCCGGCGGCGCCGGCTCTTCGCTCAGCAGTCGTTTGTGGACGATCCGCTCGCTGATGTCGTTGTACGCCCGGTTCAGCTCAAGCCGCCATGGGTCGTCGTGGGCGTAGCGCCAGTAATCTTCCTCGATCCCCAATTCGGCATAGACGCACTCGCCGGACATCCAGATACCCAGCGGGCACTGCGGAATGGACTTGCCAAACGGATCCGCGATCGCCACCGCCTGATCCGCGAAGAACTGTTCAAAGTCTACGGGCGCCAGTCCCCCCATGGCATGGGTTTCCGCGACCAGTTCCTGCGCCAGACGGTGATGTTCCGGTTTCGTCGGGTTCTTCACAACTGCTCCTTTGACGAGTGATGGTTTACTGCCGCCAGAAAGCTACACGTTCCCCAGCCCATGACAACTCAATTCGCGGAATTCATTGGGATTCGCGCTGACGCAGCAGCGTCCAGTTGAGCAGCTTCTCGGTCAGGCCAAGGCGGATCCCCCAGTATTCAGGCATCTGCCAGAGGCTGTTCAGCTCGTGCCAGTCGTGCTCCGTGTCGAAGAGCTCGCCTTCGAGATCCTCTTCGCGCCCGCGTGTATGATAGAGTATGAGCTTGAAGTTGCCTTCGCGAATCATGGCGCCCCAGACGCTCTCCCGGCTGTCGAAGGCGATGGCCTGCTGGCGCAGCCGCGGCGGCTCGCCCATGGCAACAGGCAGGAGCGATCGACCATCGCCTGGCGTGTGGCAGCCGCTCGCTTCGAGAAGGGTGGCCGCCGTGTCGACATGCTGCACGAGTGCGAAGGTGCGCTGTCCGTCGGCGATACGACCAGGCCAGCGGATGATGAGGGGCGTATCGATCAGCGGATCATAGAAGAACGCTTCATCGTCGGGCAACTGGTGATCTCCCAGCAGGTGACCGTTGGTGCCGGTCAGGACGACCAGCGCGGTCTCAGCCCGGCCATGACGCTCCATGATCTCGAGCATCCGGCCGACCTGCTCGTCCAAGGCATGAACCTGGCAGTAGTAGCGATGTCGCCTTTGGAGCTGCTCCTGGCGCGACGGCAATGGCTGAGCCGCCTGCCGCTGAACAGCCCGCGGGCGCCCTTCGAGAGCGTGCGGTATGATCAATGGTGGCGGAACGGCCTCTGCCGGAATGGCCTCCAGGTCCACCAGCTCCCTCGGGACGTCAGCTGGAGCCCCAAGGTGAAGGAAGGCTGCAAACGGCTCGCTTCCCGCCCGCGCCGCGACTTCCAGAGCCGCCATGGCGTTGCTCAGCGTATCGCTCTCGACAATCCGGTAACCGTTCTTGCGGAGCAACTGGGGCAGAGTATCAGCCTCGGGACCCGCGCAGGCGCGCCCCGTCATCAAGGTGCGACGGCTGACGTCGGCGCGCGGGCTGCTTGCGTAGCAATGCTCAAACTGAATGCCGGCTCTTGCCAGCGCATCGATATGGGGCGTGGCAGCCGCCGGATTCCCATAGGAACCAATGGCGTCCTGCCGCAGCCGATCTATCGTTATCAGCAGAATATCCGGCAATGGATTCATATCAGAAACTAAGCGTCATCCTGAGGAAAGGCAAACAGCGGAGGGTGTCCCGCCAATCAGACGATGTAGCGGCGCTGCTTCTCCGCAAATGCCTCGCGCAGCGGGCGGTAGACCGCATCGAGCTCCCGGCGCGGCCGCGCTGTACGGCTGGCATCCGGCTGCGAGAAGCAGGCAAAGAGCGATTCCCATGCATGGCCGCCCATCTGGTTGGCCGCCCGCATGGCAGCGCCAAGACCGGCGGAGTTGCTCACCGCGAGCGGTGCCAGATCCGCCTGAAAAACATCCGCCAGCACCTGCAGCACGGCGGGATTGCGCGAAGCGCCCCCTGTCACCAGGATGCGTTTGGGCGTCTCCCCGATCCACTGGGAATGAAGCTGCATCGAGATCGCCTGTGATTCCAGAATGGCGCGCGCCGCGGCGTCAGCGTCGCTTCCCTGGCAGAAGGAGGGAGAGCCGAAGCGTTCTACGACCGGCTCGAGAATGCGGGGGGTGATTTCCGGCGCATAGTAGTAGAGCATGAAGTTGCCGTGGTTGCCCGGCTCGGTCCGTTGGAGTACCCCAGCAGCGAACTGCTCCCAGTTCAAGCCGAACTCCTGGCGCACTTCCTCACGCGCCAGCGAACCATTCTTGAAGGCGATCAGGCACATGTATCCACCGGCTGGATTGCCGAAGACGTGGCCATAGCCATTCGGATCGGTTCGGGGTTCGCTCATGGCGGCAAAGCAGGTATCGCTGGTTCCGAGGCTGATCACCGCCGTTCCCGGCTGAATGGCCCCCATGCCGACCAGGCTGTTCGGATTGTCGCCCGAACCGACAAGGAGCGGCGTCTTCTCCTTGAAGCCATACTTCGTCACGAAGTAATCAGCCAGGAAGCCTGCGCACGTGGTGGAAGGGACGGCAGGCGGCAACTTGTCGCGAAGCTTGGGAGCAGTAGCCTCAAGCAAGCGCTCGTTCCATTCGCCGCTCGCCAGATCGAGCAGGTTCATGCCGGCTCCGTCACCATGGTCAATCGGCACGTCGCTGCCGCGTAGCAGCCAAGTCATGAAGGAGCTGACCAGGTGAATGCGCCTCGTCTTGCCATAGCCATCAGGATCGAGCTTGTAGAATCGCCGGATCTGCGGCCCGGTGAAGCGCTCGATGGTACGCGAGCCACTGATCCGCGTCACCACCTGGTCCCCACCCGCGGCCGCGGCTATTTCGCGACATTCCACGGTGGTCGAGCTGTCCATCCAGATCGGTGCCACCGCCCTGCTGAGGAGCGGCTGCACCTGCCCTTTCAGCGGGCATCCCGGATCCCATGCGTTGATGTCGGCATAACGCGCGTTCAGGTAAACGGACCCGTGCTGCTGCCCGGAGACGCTCACGCCGTCGATCGTCTGCCAATCGAATCCAGCCGAACGGCATCGCTGGAGAAGGAGATCCAGCGCCTCCACCCACATCAGCGGATCGCTCTGCTTCACCAAAGGATCATCATTGGGCAGAGATCCATGCGGCGAATGGTAGTCCGGCAGGTCCGCCCCGAAATTCACCGTCTCATTCAGGGTGATCGAGGACGAATCCGTGTCGATGACGATGGCACTCAGACTTTGTGTGCTTGCATCCAGCCCCAGATAACAACTCATGGAGGATCCTTTTCCATCCGCGCGTTCACGTTGTCAAGGCTCTTCGGTAACGGCAGCCGTGGCGGCGGTCAGCGTATACGGCAGGCCATCCACAAAGAGTGGAGGCTCCTCGCCGGTTAACAACCCCTGCTTCCGCATCTCTTCCGTCACCTCAAAGGCGATTCGCTCATTCTGCTTGCGGTTGTAATCGGCTTCCATCTCATCCAGATCCCGTTTCAGGTACTTCTCTGTATACTCATCAAGCCGCATCCAGCTGTTATCCGCAAGCACAAAGCCAAACTCGTTGAGCACGCCAGGGAGCAGTTCCTTGGCCTTTGCAATCGTGAAATTGCGCTTGGGCAGGGTGTAGTTGAGCTTTACATAGTGCTCGCGGAGCAGCTTCACCTGGTCGAGTTCAAAGGAAGAAGGGGGTGGCGTTTGAGAGTCTTTCTTCAGGAGGGACGTTTTCGCTATGGTTACGGTATCGGGTGTCATGTTCTCGATGATACCCTCGAGGATTCGTCCGCGCACCGTGACCATGCGGATAGGGTCGCCCACCTTGAAGTGAGGATGCTCCTGAATGGCCAGCCGCTCGCTCTCCGCCTGCATTTCGGCGCTGAACTTCAGGTTAGCCGCCTCGGCAGCGCGCCGGGCCGCCTCGCTCTTGGCCTGAGCGATCGTACCGATCTTGTCGGGGCTGTAGCCATCCGGGAAGAGCTTCTGCAAGTCGAGATTGAGTCGCTCCATGATCAGCTTCTGTGCGCCAAGGACGCGATTGTACTGGGGCGCGGCCTGTTTCACAATCGCAAAGCGCTCAGCGGCAACAGCTCGCAGTTCGTCAATCTTTGCCTGTTCATCAGGAGTATAGGGAGAGACAACCTCTTCCGCCGGCTTTTCTCCGGTTACCATCTGCTTAACCTTGCCGCAACCGCTCAGTGCCCCGGTGAGCACGGCAGTAACAAGCATCAGGCGATGTCCAATATGCCAAGTCCGCATCATATGAGTCCTCCAACCACATTCATTCTGTTGATGCCGGCAGCAGAATCACCGCCAGCCGCTTTGGTCCATGCGCGCCCAGAACGAGAATCTTTTCGATATCGGCTGTTCGCGAGGGACCGGTAATCACGGAAGCCATGCTCCATGGTTCACCCTCTTCACGCAACTGCGCCAACGCCTCCTCCAGCGACCCCACCACTTGCGCCTCGGTCGCCACTACGATATGCAACGGCGGCAGCACCGACATGCGGCGCCCTCCTGCTCCCGTCGCGCGCACTACTATACTGCCGGTTCGCGCGATCAGCCAGTCCGCAACCGTAATCCCCGCTTCAAAATCCGCCATCTCGACGGAACCAGGCAGTAAATCTTCGTAAATCCGACAGCTCTTCATCTCGGCAATACTGCCCGCGGCGACGAGTCGGTCAATCAAGGGATGGCGTTGCCGCAGGCAGGAATTGAGAGGATCCACTAACGCCGCCAGGCAGGTCGCTGCCGCCGCTTCGTCGGCAACTCGAAAGACCTCACCGTGCAGTGCCCGCAAGCGGGTGCAGAAGGCTTCGCACCACGATTCGCGCGGCGGCAGATCGGCAAAGACATCGTCCCGATGCAGGGGCGGCAGTGGCGGGTGCACAGCCGGCTGCGCCTGGCGAAGGCGTGAAAGAATACGTTCCCGGGACGTACTCATGGGGTATCTCCCGATGAAGACTTTTCCTTGCTCCGCCATTGTTCGGCAAAAGACTTGGCCGGCAGCCGTGGCACGGATCGTCGAATGGCCTGGGGGATGGGCATCAGCCAGCCCAGCCAGCGATAGAGTCGCCGCCCCCATTCCATGCGCCAGCGGCACCGCATGCCAAACGACCAGCCGCGCATGGCAAACCGCCAGAAGGCATCGTCTGCCTGTTCCTGGGTCGCCTGACGACGGTTCTCCAGCAGCAAGCCGTGAAGATCGATAGCCACCGGACAGACACTCGTGCACGCGCCGCAAAGGGTGCTCGCATGCGAGAGATGCTGCCAGTCCTTCATGTTGCGCAGGTGTGGCGTTATCACCGAGCCGATCGGCCCCTGGTACGTGGTCTTGTAGGTATGGCCACCCACCGTCTTGAAGACTGGGCAGGCGTTGAGGCAGGCGCCGCAGCGAATGCATCGCAACGCTTCGCTGGCGCGTGGATCCGAGTACATGTGGCTGCGGCCATTGTCCAGCAAGATGACATACATGGTCTCCGGCCCGTCGCTCTCGTTCGCCTGCCGCGGCCCACGCACGATCGAGTTGTAGGAGGTCAGCTGCTGGCCGGTGCCGCTGCTCGCCAGGATGGGCCAGAAAAGGGCAAGGTCGGCCATGCGCGGCAGCATCTTCTCCATGCCCGCCACGACCACATGCACCTTGGGACATCCCATGGTGAGGCGGGCGTTGCCCTCATTCTCCGTCACCGCGATTGCCCCTTCGTCGGCCAGCAGGAAATTGGCGCCGGTGATCCCCACGTCCGCCGTCACGTAGACTTGGCGCAGGTGGGCGCGCGCGGCCATGGTCAGCTCGGCGGCATCGTCGGTTGGGGGCGTGCCCAGCTTCTGCTGAAAAAGTACCGAAATCTCTTCCTTGCTCTTGTGCATGGCGGGCGTCACGATGTGATAGGGCTTCTCGCCGCACAGTTGCACAATCAGCTCCCCCAGATCGCTTTCGATCACCTGAATCCCGCTGCTCTCCAGCAGTTCGTTCAGCTCGATCTCTTCCGTCACCATCGACTTGGATTTCACGACCAGCCGCGCCTCGTGCCGGCTCATGATCCGTTTGATGTGCTCGCGCGCCTCTTCGGCATCTTCCGCCCAGAGGACAATGGCGCCCCGTTCGGTGATCTTCTGCTCGAACTGCTCCAGCATCTCCGGCCAGTGACCGAGGACATGATCCTTGACCGCGGCTGCCTGTTGCCGCAAGGCCTCCCAGTCGGTGAACTGCTGATCGACCATGCGATTGACCGCGACACGGTAGTTGCGCATCGCCTTGTCCAGCTTGCCGCGGTGCACTTCGTCCACGGCGATCACCGCGGATTGTCGCAGAAATTCAGCGTTGCGGCTCACTCACGGCCTCCCGGGGAAACATGGCCAGGTCGAGAAACTCCAGCGTGTGTAAGACCTTCACGGGCAGTTCTTCCCGCTGTGCCGCCTGGCGCAGCTGCATGACGCAGCCCGGGTCGTTCACCACCAGCACACTGGCCTGCAGCGCGGTGAACGAGAGCAGCCGGGAACGTCCCATCGATTGAGCGATCGGCGGGAACTTCACAAAGAACGTCCCGCCAAATCCGCAGCAGACGGGCTCCCCCTCCGGCTCAACCAGCTCGCAGCCGTCGATCCCCCGCAGCAGGGCCATCGGCAACTCCCGCAGCCCAAGCTCGCGATAGGCGTGGCAGGATTTGTGTACGCCGACAGTGCCAGCGTAGTGCCCGCGCAGGTCATCCAGCCGCCCTTCCCGCTGGATGAACTCGGCAAACTCAACGACCTGGCCCCCCACTCGCGCCGCATCCGATGCCCGCGGATGGCCCTCGAAAAGCTCCCGGTAGTGGTGGCGCATCATCGAGGTGCAGGAGCCGGATGGCGAGACGATCGGTCCATCGCCGCTGTTGAAGACGTCCAGGCAGTGGCAGGCGACCTGACGACTCTCTTTCCAGTGGCCGGCATTGAAGCCCGGCTGACCACAGCAGGTCTGCGCGGGATCGTACTCCACGCTGTAACCGAGGTGGCGGAGTATGCGTATCATCGCGAAGCCGATCTCCGGCATCACCTGATCCACCAGGCAGGGAATGAAGCAACGAACCTTGCCACCCATTACGATTGTGCTCTCGCCATTTGTGTATTACACTATGATCTTTCGATATCGTGGGCCAATGTAACTCCTGCAATGCATCGTCACAACAACTACCGCAACAAAAAGCCATCGAAAGGCCATTTCGACCATTGTGAAGCTAACGTCGGATCTTCTCCTGCTCGCTTACCGCAACGGTATATTTCCCATGGCCGAATCCAACGAGAGCGGCAAGATCAGCTGGTATGCCCCCGATCCGCGCGCCATTCTGCCGCTTGAGTCGTTTCATTGCCCGAAGTCTCTCCTGCGGGTGGTGCGGCAAGGGAGCTTCACTGTTCGCTTCGACAGCGCCTTCACCGAGGTGATGCGCGCCTGCTCGGTCCCCCGGGTGGAGAGCCCAGGCACCTGGATCTCCGATGAGCTTATCGAGCGCTATACCGAGCTCCATCGCATGGGCTACGCGCACAGCGTCGAATGCTGGCAGGATGGGACTCTGGCGGGCGGCCTCTATGGCGTCTCGATTGGCGGCGCCTTCATGGGCGAATCCATGTTCCATCGCGTTCGCGATGCCTCCAAGGTGGCACTCTACCACCTCGTCGAGCGGCTGCGCGCGGGCAATTTCACCTTGCTCGACGTGCAGTTTCGCACCTCGCACCTTTCCCGCTTTGGCGTTGTCGAGATCTCCCGCGACGAGTACGAGGCTCGCCTCGCCGAGGCGCTCGAAGTGGACGCCTCCTTCGCCTGACCTCATCGCGAACGACATGGCGTGGGCTGGATCAGAAATCCAGGCTGCCGCGGACGAGCATCAGCTCCTGAACGGTGATCAGGATGCCGGAACGGCTGTCCAGATCGTCGACTTCCAGATTGATGCGGCGGACCATGTCATTGCACATCGCCTTGTCGACAACCGCCACGATAACCCGGCAGAAGCCGGTGCTTTCCTGGCTCCAGAAGGCGGAAAACATTGGCAGGCGGTTGAGGTAGGCGCCCGCATTGTTGCCTTCGAGGACGGTGATGTCTCCCTCCACGGCGCTGCTGAAGACCCGCAGGATATCATCGAAAAGCTCTTCATCCTGCAGGGTAACCTGGAATAGGCACCTCTCCCGTGTTTCCCCGGGAATATGGCCGGCGTGATGGCGAAGAAAGCTCTCCTCCAGAACGTTCGGCCGCCGCGCTGAAAGCAGCTCGTCGACGGCAGCTTCGTTGTCGAGGATCTTGGAGATGGCGGAAAGCAGGTTGACATGCTCGTTGCGCTTGTTCAGCGGACCGATGATAAAGGTCAGCAGTCGCGTCGGCGCCTCGTCATAGCTGTCGAACGCCACCCCCTCGGGGACGGAGAGCAGACCGACAACGAACTCGTCGATCTGTTCCAGTCCGCAGTGGGGGATGGCGATGCCCTTGCCAAAGGCGGTCGATCCGATCTCCTCGCGTTCCTTCAATGCCTGATAGACCTGCTCCTCGCGATAGTTGGACAAGATCGGCGACTTGATCGCCAGGTTGGCGATCTGCCGCAGCACCCCGTCCTTGTTCCGCACGGGGGAACCGATCTGGATACATTCACTTCGCAGGGAATCGGTCAGATTCATGATAAGCCCTCTCCTGGTTCAAGCCATCTGTCGGCGCACCGCCGGCACCGGATTCTCCAGACGGCCGGGTGCCCGACGATGTCGCTCACGTCCGTTCACCTGTTGTGCGTGGAAGGGAAAGAATGGAAAGCTGCCATACCCTACCCTCTCACCTTCCATCGCACAACCGGCAATGCCAAGGTGACTCGAGCTTATTCGGGCAGGTCGGGAATATCGACCCAGTAACGCTTCCGCCAGGACTCGATGCCCTTCTCGGCCAGTTGTACCCCCTTGGCCGCCTCGCGCAGATCCCAGCGGAAGGGTTCGCCCAGCGCCACATGCCGCAGGAAAAGCTCCCACTGCACCTTGAAGGCATTCTCGCAGGGCACGACATCCGGCATGAGCTGCCAGCCTTCATGGAAGTCGATCGGCTGCTGTATATCCGGATTCCAGACTGGCTTCGGCGTGGCGCCGTAAGTCTGCACCCGGCATTCGCGCAGCCCCGCCACGGCCGAGCCGCGGGTACCGTCGATCTGCAGTGTCAACAGATCGTCGCGCCGGACACGGACGCACCAGGAGGAGTTGAAGTGGGCGATGACGCCGCTGTCCAGCTCGAAGGTGGCGTAGGCCGAATCGTCGGCGGTGGCATCGTAGGCCGTGCCCCGCTCGTCCCAGCGTGTGGGGATATGGGTGGCGCCAAGGCAGGAGACCGACTTCACCTTGCCGAAGAGGTTGTCCAGCACGTATCGCCAATGGCAGAGCATGTCGACGATGATGCCGCCGCCATCCTCGCTCCGGTAGTTCCAGCTCGGTCGCTGGGCGGGCACGATATCACCCTCGAAGACCCAGTAGCCGAATTCGCCGCGCACTGACAGGATGCGGCCGAAGAAGCCGCTGTCGATGAGCCGCTTCACCTTCAGCAGACCGGGCAGCCACAGCTTGTCCTGCACGACGCCCTGTTTCACCCCGGCCTGACGGGCGAGGTTGTACAGCTCGTAAGCCTCTTCCGTCGTCTCCGCCGTCGGCTTCTCGCAGTAGATGTGCTTGCCCGCGGCGATGGCGGCCTTGACCGCTTCCACCCGCCGATTCGTCGTTTGGGCGTCGAAGTAGATGGTGTAGGACTCGTCTGAAAGGACCTCATCCAGATCGGTCGTATAGCTGCCGATCCCGCTCCTGGAGGCGAGTGCCTTGAGCTTGTTTTCGTTGCGGCCGACGAGGATGGGATCGGGCATGATCACCTCTTCGTCGCTGACCTTGATGCCGCCTTGCCGGATGATCTCGACGATGGAACGCATGAGGTGCTGATTGGTCCCCATGCGGCCGGTGACGCCGTTCATGATGATTCCCAGCTTGTGGGTCCTGAGTGCTGCCATGGCTAGTTTCCTTCTGGTGGTGCTACTGGGTGGCTTCAGGTTTCTCGGTGCATTGGGGCCAGGCGCCGGGCGGCAGCGGCGGTGCATCGACTCCCGCCTTGGGCAGGGTTCCGGCCAGTTCCTGCCGCCAGTGAGCCACATCGCCCGCGGGTGCATAGCAGTACATGAAGCGCAACGGCGTATCGCCGACATTGGTCAGTTGATGAAAAACGGTGGGGGGAATGTAGACCATCTGCCCAGTCGAGAGGCTCCGCCGTTCCTCGCCCAGGCACATCTCGCCCTCCCCTTCGATGACGAAGTAGATCTCTTCGGAATCCTGATTGTGCCATGGCACCTGACCGCCCTTCGGTTCGAGCGTCACGTGCCCCATGCAGAAACCGGCGGCCTCGATCGCCTGGCCGGCTCCCACCATTCCCTGCGTCCGGCGCCGTGCCGGATAGGTTCGCCCCGCAATCTTCTCCAGATCGGCAATGATCATCGTCCTGCTCCTTGCTCTGCGTAAGATGAAAAGCCTTACTATAGCACGCTCCCCCGCTACCGTCATCAGCCTTTACACGCCGTCATGCAGACTCGGGGAATCGCGGCCAAGGCACGGAGATGTGCTTCTGATGAAAGGAGAGGAAAGCAACATAGCTCTCCTGCGCTTTGCGGGCGGGGGCTAAGAGACGACAAATGCGTCGCTGGAATTCTGTAACAGCCATTCCTTGAGCCTTCGTGCTTGTACAAATGCGGCCATGGAGCCGTAACGCTCGATGCATTCGAGTGTGTGCAACTGCGCGTCTCTGGACTCCGGCACAACGCCCGGGGAAAGAAACCAGAGACACTGCTGGCGATAGTCGCGGATCAACTGCTGATACTCTTCCGATGCATGCATGATACGCTTAGCTTACGCCCCATACCGGCAGGATGCAAGGTTCCGCGTACCTGACCGCAGTCAAAGGTTTTCGATCTCGGGGAGGCAGTTAACTTGCTTCAACATCTGACGGGCGTTGGGGCGAGGGAATGGGACAGCAAGGGGAATGGGAAGAACGGGAAGAATGAGAGGAATGGTCGGAGAACTCGATGGCGGCAGTAATCAACCGCAAAGATCGCAGAGATCAAGCGAGGGAGGGGGAGCACGGAGACACGACGCGGGGATGGGCGGATGGAACAACGGAGACGGCGAATTCGGCCGCTTTGGCATCGGTATGGATTGGTGGCGACGGAGAGTATTGGCAGGGAACCTGCTACAGCCAATCAAAGGTTCACCAACAGCCCAATTTGGAAAGGAGTCAGTATGCTGCGCAGAATCGAAGCCATGAGAGGCCATCCCGTACAGGCAACGGATGGCGAGATCGGCGAGGTGGAAGACTTCTACTTCGACGATATCGACTGGCGGATCCGCTACCTGGTGGTCAGCACGCGGAAGTGGTTCGGCAAGGATGTTCTTGTCGCGCCGGACGCTTTCGAGAGCGTGGACTGGGAGAGCGGGCAGATTCATGTGAGCCTGACGAAGGAGCAGGTGAAGTCGGCTCCCCCGGTTTCCGATAAGAGGCCGATAAGCCGCAAGCTGGAGGCGACATACCGGGGCTTCTTCGGATGGCCGATGTATTGGGTGCCTTACGGTATCGACGACACCGTCGTGAACACGGGACAGCTTCCGCCCAACACCGGGCTGCCGGTGCTTGGGCAGGTGGAGACCGGTCCCAAATCGGATTCGGAAGACGTGTCGAGGTCGGATGTCGAGGAATATCACCTCTGGAGCATGAAGGATCTGGAGGAGTTCGAGATCCAGGCGCTCGACGGCCCGATCGGGCATGTGGAAGACTTCTTCATCGAAGATACCGACATGGAAGTGCGCTACATCGTGGTGGACACCCGCAAGTGGCTGCCTGGTAAGGATATCCCGATCCATCGCGACCTGGTGCAGGGGCTGGAGTGGGAAAACGATGTGGTCGCTGTAAAGCTGACGCGCCACCAGATCGAACATGCACCGGAATACGAAGGCGGCTTGCCCTCCAGCGAGTATCAGCGGCAGTTGCAGGACTATTTCATGGACAGGGTTGACCCAGCGGGATGAACAAGAAGCCATACAACTGTAAAGCATGCTTTCCGCGAAATGCCGGCGCAGGGAGAGTCTCCTCATGAAAATTGCCGCCCCACAACTACTTTCGCACCGCGCGCAACGTCAATTGTTGATCCTGTGCGTTGTTCTTGTCATTGCCTGGATAGTCGGCCTGACCAATGCCGCCATCCAGTCCCCGAGTGGCGAGAATCCCTTCGTGACGGCGTATCACGCCCTCCTCAGGTAAGGCGACCAAGCGCCCAGGCCAGCGCGAGATCGGCCTGTTTGGCCGCCGCGATCTGGACCCGGGGTGCGTACGGCAGGCAATCCGGTCCCACCGCGCTTTCGCCATCGCCAACCAGCCAGCTCCGGGACGCCAAACGGCGGATCCGGATGTCGTCGCTCTTGCCGATGCCGCAGAGACCGCTGGCCGTCACGTAGAAGGTCTCGCCGCCGATGAAGACTCCGCCGAGCATGGCCTTGGCTTCAGCCTTGTCGAAAGCCTCGATCACGATGTCATGACCCGCAAAGCAGGCGCGGGCGCCGGCAGTATCCAGCTTCTCGATGACGCTCTCCACCTCCAGCCCTGGATTGATGGCCCGCAGCACCTCCGCGAGGCAGAGCGCCTTGGGTCTCCCCAGATGGGCGGCCGTGTATTGCTGGCGGTTGAGATTGCCGATCTCGACGATATCGAAGTCGACGAGGGTGAGGCGGCGAAAGCCGCTGCGCACCATGGCGATGGCACAGTTGCTGCCAAGACCGCCGCAGCCGGCCACGCCAACGCGAAGCTCGCCGAGCCTGGCAATCTGATCCGGGGTGAAGCAGGTAGCGAGAACGCTGTCGAAGTTGAACGCATCGGTGTCAGGCATGAGGCTCCTCTGAGGTGGGTTGGCCATTGTGAGCGGCTGGGGCAATCGCACGGAACGGACCGAGCTTGCCCTCGTGAAGCACCTGCACGATCACCGGATGGCCGGGCAGAAGGTCGATGTAGTTATCGCTGAGCAGGCCGCGTCCGCCATCCTCGGCATGCAACCCGTGACAATATACGTGGCTGGAGAGCGTGATGCGATCACCCGCGCGGGAAACGGTCACGTCGGGCTCGCTCAGCTGCAGCTCGCGGTGTGGGCGCAGCTTCCAGATCGACTGGCTGACCGGCAGCTCGTCCCCTTCAAGGATGGCGCCATAGATCCACTGCCGGGGATCGACGGCATCGGCGGCCGGGATCGCGGCTCGCGTGACCTCGATCATGCCATTGGCCGGGATGTGGACCGTGTGGCGCTCCAGCCAGCGATCGCGACCATCGAGCCGCCACCAGCCGACCTGCATCTGGCCATCCGCATCCCGACGGGTGTCGTTGACGATCCGGGTCACCAGTTCATGGCCCCGTCGGCGCACGATGCAGTGAATCGGGAGGAAGGCGCGCTTGATCCAGTAGTAGCTCGCTTTGCGGCGATGGTAGTAGTCGATCGGCGTCCAGCCCGTCTCGCCCCAGCAATCGTTGTACATCCAGATCAGGGCCCCCTGGCAGTCATCGATGGGATCGTGCTTGCGGAAGCGTAGCGCCTCGAGCGTCTGACCGTAGAGCATCGCCTGCAGCATCTGGCCATAGAGAAGGTAATCCGCCAGGTCCAGCTTCTCGGGATCGGCATAATGGCAGCGGATTCCGGCGGGAACCGTTTCCTTCTCGAAGGTGTTCGTGTGCATCTGCCACGCGAGGCTCTGCCGGTCCGGCTTGTCGCTCTCCAGATAGGCGCGCACGGAGTTGAGGTGGCACGGGCCGATCACCCCATACTCGGAGACGAAGCGCGAGCGACACTCGTCGAAGACTTCATGGTGAATGCGCCGCTCCATCTCCTTGTTCATGGTGAAGGGCATCCACCAGTGGCAATCGCCACTCAACTCGCTGTTGGGCTCCTCGCCGCCATAGGGGGAGCTGGGCCAGTACGGACGATCCGGATCGAGGTGGCGGCAAAGCTCCGGCAGCAGGTAGTTGTAGCTCCGGATCCCGCCAAGCGCCATGCCATGGTTGTCAAATGCATCGGCCTTGCCGACCGTCCAGGTGAAACCCCAGTGGTTTTCGTTGTTGCCGCACCAGAGGGCCAGGCTCGGGTGATGCCGCAAGCGGCGGATTGCCGCCTCCGCCTCCGCGCGCAGGCCCTCCAGGAAGCTCGGCTCCCTATCCGGATAGACGTTGCAGGCGAAGAGGAAATCCTGCCAGACGAGGATGCCCGCCCGATCGCATGCCTCGTAGAAGGGCTCCGACTCGAAGATGCCACCGCCCCAGACCCGAAGCATGGTGAAATTCGCGGCCCTGGCCGCTTCCACCAGCCGCTCGACATGCCCCCGGTCGACGCGCGCCATCAACGCATCGGCGGGAATCCAGTTGCCCCCCTTGCAGAAAACATCCTCGCCGTTCACCTTCAGGCAGAAACGGCTCCCCTCAGGCAGCGGCGACCGATCCAGCGTCACCGTCCGCAAACCAATGCGCCGGGCGCACCGGTCGTTCACCGTTTCCCCATCCAGAAGCTCGACCCGGACCTCATACAGCGGTTGGGCGCCCATGCCGTTGGGCCACCAGAGGCGGGCATGGGGAATCTCGATGGTGACGGTCGCCACGGAGAGACCGGATGGCGCGATCACCGGCAGCCGCTTCCAGAGCTGCTCCCCTTCGGGCGACGTCACCGTCACGGCGATCTCCCGCTCGCGCTCGCTGACCGGATGCGGATTGTCCATCTCGACCTCGACGTCGAGGCTCGCCCTTTCACCCACGATGCGGGTGCGGATCCGCGGATCATGCAGAAGGATTCCGGAGCGGGCTTCCAGGCGAACGCCGCGCCAGATGCCGATGTTGGGCAGCGCATCGACCCAGTCCCACCCGTAGCTGAACTGCGCCTTGCGCAGATGGCGGATCCCCTCCCGCCAGCTCCGGTGACTGGTGGCATCGGGCGGCGCGAAGCGTTTCTGCCGGGGCACCTCGGCGGGCACCAGCTCCGTGCCGCAGGTTACGCGCACGATCAGCTCGTTTTCGCCGCCCCGCAGAGCGGTCCGCACATCGAAGTGCGCGGGCAGATGCGCGTTGCGACTCTCGCCCAGGAAGTGGCCGTTGAGAAAAAGTTGGCCATAGAGATCGATGCCGTCGCAGACCAGGGTCTGCCGCTCGTGTCGGCGGATGGCATCGTCGACGGTGAAGATGCACCGATACCACCACGCATGCTCCTCCGGCCAGCGGCTGGCGGGAGCGCGATCGGCGACCAGAGGCTCGCGCATCTCGCCCGCCTCCATCAGGTCGAGGTGAATCTCCCCCGGGACGGTGGCGACCATCCAGCCTTGAGTACGCCCCCGCACCCAGTCCAGCCCCTCGCTGCCCGCCAGTTCCAACCCACCGCGGCAAAGCTCCCACTGTCCATTCAGAGATTGCGTATGCATGATTCCAGGCCTCCGATGAAAGCGCTACGTCTACTATACACGATCAACATGATCTCGCCCTGCTTTGTAAGTGACTCAACTTGACTCTCGGCACTCGCGCATTATTCTTACCCTTCGACAAACCGCGCTCGATCCAATTTGCCTACGGAGAGGTGACCGAGCGGCCGAAGGTGCAGCACTGGAAATGCTGTGTGCACGCAAGTGCACCGAGGGTTCGAATCCCTCCCTCTCCGCCATTTTCCGAACGCCAGTGAGAAAACTGATGGAGTGAGGGATGAGAACCCGACCAAAGGGTTCGACCGCCGCCAGGCAGAGCCGGAACGCAGCGAAGGCACCACCCCAGGCAGAGCCGGAGCGTAGACCCAGTGCGGCAACCTTAAGATAAACGCTTCAATTACATGGATAGGGATGTAACATGAAAGTAGCACCCAAGACAGTGATTTTTTTTTATTTCTTTCGGCATTTTCCTGCATCCATAAGTAGCTGAGGATTTAATAATATAACTGAAAAGTGACAAGAAACATGTCTTCAAGATTGAGGACATTGAATCCATTGAATTTTCTCCTAAGCCTGAACTCGCTGATAGCAGGGAGTCCCCCAAGACAGTCGAAACGGCAGAGATTTGGGCAGCTACCCAGTACAGCGGACCAGCTCTGTTTATTTGGCACAAAGAGGGGAAATCGACCTTGCCCCCCAAGAAGTTAACAGTCGAGTTCTCTCACTTCACACTGCTGGGCGAAACCTATAAAATACATTTCGCTAGCGGATGCGCCCTGTTCGTCAACGGGAAGTCGATGGTTCGTCTTTCGAGGCTGGATGCGTAGATGCCGTGGATCATCTCCAGCGCCAGGCGCGCGTTGTAGATGTTGGAGATGGGCAGACGGCCGTGCTCGATCGCGCCCAGCAGATCCCAGGCGGCGAGGCGGTTGGCCTCCAGAAACCACGTCGCGCCAGGGATGTCGCGCTGGCCGCAGAGGCTGTAGTCCAGAGGATCGGCTCCGGGTATGGTAGACGTGCATGTCAACGGAACGTCTTCAAAGGAAGAGCCTGCCTCGATCGGGCCGAGTTGGCGACTGATCCGCAGCCTGCAGACGGGGGTGCCGGCATCGCAGAAGCGCATCGACAGGGCGCCTTTGGTGCCCGTCACCGTGATCCCCATGTGGATTGCGCCTGCCGTCTCAGCCGCCCAGCCGCGACGACTCTCAAAGACGCCACGCACACCGCCGGGAAAGCGGAAACTCGCAAAGATCTCGTCGCCAGCCGTCGGCCCTATGGGTTCCATGGTCTTGCTCCGGTCGTCAGCCTCGATGGGCTGGCCGTTGGCCGTCACCTCTGCCATGACGCTGATTGGCTCGCCAAAGAAGTAGGTCTGCAGGTCAAGAATATGCGTGCCGAGCACCATCAGATCTTCGCCGCCGCCACGATGATCGCTCTTGCCGCGCCCATGGATGCACAGCGGCGTGCCGATTTCTCCCGCCTCGATCATCGCTTTCATGGTGCGGTAAGAGTGCGAGTAGCGCGCGGGATGCGCCATACAGATCGTGATGCCATGCGCTTCCGCCAACGCCACAATCCGGTCGGCGTCAGGCAGCTCAGCCGCCATCGGCTTTTCGCAGTAAAGGTGTATCCCACGCGTGGCCGCCGCCTCGATTTGGGGCAGATGATCACCGGGATGCCGCGAACAGATCACCACGATGTCGGGGCACTCTGCGTCCAGCATCTCCAGGTATTCGGAATAGAGACGCTTTGCCTGCGTCTGCCGCATGGTGTCTTCGGCGGTGGCGGCCTTGGAATCCACCACCGCCACGACCTCCACATTCGGCAAGCCCCGGAAAGCAGTATGGAGCGCGTGCAGCCCCATCATCGGCTGCCCGCGATCCTTCATAATCGCGACCCTCCACGTCCTCGCGCTAGTCACCCCTTCGGTAGCCATCAATCCATACCTCCACAGCCGCGACCGCCGTCGATCACGTGGTTGGAACCCGTGATGAACGCTGCCTGCTCCGAGCAGAGATAGAGGATCAGGTCGACCACTTCCCGAGGCTCCGCGGCCCGCCCCAGTCGCGTCTTCATGTTGGCCATGCCAGGTCGGGTCAGCACCGGGCCGGGCGATACGCAGCACGCCCGCACCCCATGCGGAGCGCCGGCCAGCGCCAATGCCTTGGTCAGCCCGATCAGGCCAGCCTTGGCCGCGCTATAATCCACAGCACCAGCCGAGCCTTCTATACCGGTGACAGAGCTGAGCGCGATCATCACCCCGCGCTTCTGCTCGATCATCGCGCCCAGTACCGCATGGCAACAATAGATCGCGCCCCTCAGGTTTACGTCGAGTCCCCAGTCGATCACCTCGATTGGCAACTGATGAAAGGGCTCCTTGCGGCCGAAAACGCGCGTCGAGGCCCCGCCCGCACAGTTGAGCAGCAAGTCGACGCGCCCGTATTCAGCCAACGTGTGGGCCACCGCGCTTTTCACCTGTTCATAGTCGCGTATGTCGACCATGAGACCAATCGCATCACAGCCGGCGGAACGAATATCGGCAGCGGCTGCCTCAACCGCATCTGGATTGACATCACAGAGGACAACTTGCGCCCCTTCGCCAGCGAGAGACTGTGCTGAGAGCAGGCCGATGCCAGAGGCGGCACCCGTGATCATGGCTACGTGTCCGGAAAATCTCATGATCTTACCTTGATCTCGCTTTTGTTCAGGGTCAACACGACCTTGCCGATGTTTTCCTGACGCGTCAGAATAGCGTGTGCTTCCTCAGCCATCGTGATGGGCAGCGTCTGGTGAATCTTCACCTTGATCGCGCCAGAGGTGAAAGAGTTCCAGAGTTGCTGTTCCAGACTGGCCAGGATCTGGCCTTTCATCTCGCTGCCGCGGCTGCGGAGCGTGCTGCCGATGAGCTTGACGCCGCGCTTGAAAAAGTCGAGCATGTCGAGTTCAGTGGCGGTGCCGCCAAGGGTGGCAATGACGATCCAGCGGCCGCCATGCGCCATGGTCTTCAGGCAGGGGCCAAGGTTCTTGCCCGCGACGCAATCCATGGCGACATCGACTGGATGCTGGGCCAGTACGGCCGCGATGTCCTCATTATTGCGGTTGATGACGACATCAGCTCCGAGTTCGCGGACGAACTGTTCCTTTGCTTCTGTACCAACAGTCGTGACGACTTTTGCGCCCATCGCTTTGGCCAGCTGGATCGCGGCCATACCGAGTCCGCTGGCGCCGGCCTGGATGAAGACCGTGTCGCCGGCTTTCATCTGGCCTTCGATGCAGAGGTTCAAGTACGAGGTGGCGAACGCTTCCGGGATCGCGGCGGCTTCGACCATGGAGAGGCCGTCGGGGATGGATATCGCCATGTCGGCCGGGACAGCAACCTGCTCGGCATAGCCGCCACCGCCAAGGAGGGCGCAGACCTTGTCGCCGACCTTCCAGCGGCAGGCAGAAGGTGCGTCGATGACGACGCCAGCGGCTTCGAGGCCCATCCAGTCGGGCCATCCGGGAGGCGGTGGGTAGCTGCCAGCGCGTTGCAGGAGGTCGGCGCGGTTGAGGGCGGCGGCATGTACCTGGATGATGATCTCCCCGTCTTTACGGACGGGGTCGGAGACCTTGCTCCAGGAAAGGGAATTGTCGTCATTGATCAGTATGGCACGCACAGGGGGAGTCTCCGCTTGGTCGGTATGAGGGGCGATGGCTGTATGTAGTGTGGTGGATAGCTCAGTGGACCGCCCTCCATAGCTAAGCAAGATAACCGAAGTTTTCCGGAGTAGAATGGCATTGCCAACTCAAGCCATGTCAGAAACGACCAAGCTTACTCATAACCTGGCGATGCATCACCAGTATCAGCAGTAATCACTTCGCCGAGATCCTCCCTACCTACAGGACTCGGTTGCGGAAAACGGTTGGGGAGACGCCAGTGTACGTTTTGAACTGCCGCGAGAAGGTGTAGGCATCCACATATCCGAAGCGGTCGGCCACTTCCTTGATCAGGAGGTCATCGGTCAGCAGGACGCTCTTGATCGCCTCGAGCTTCTTGTGGATGCGATAGGTGTTTGGCGAGACGCCGTAGTAAGAGGTGAAGATACGACGGAAGTTGGTGCAGCTCATGTTCAGCTGGGCCGCGAGTTCAGGGATCAGGATGGCGTCCTGGAAGTCGCCCCCCAGTACGGCGGCAGCCCTCGCTATCGTCGCGCGCCATCTCTGGTTGGCGGTCGGACGTGGCAACAGCAGGTCGACAGCGTGGGTGAAAGCTTCACTGACGGCTCGCGGCAGGCCCAAATCGGAGACCTCGCGGACACGCCTGGTAAGCTGCTCATGCCGTTCGATCAGATCCCTCCTGATCCCCAGATCGATGACGGGGTGGCTGGGGCTCACCAGATCCATTTCCTCAAGCCGCTCGTAGTAGCCTCTGGGAAGCGTCAGAAAATGGTCGACATGGATACCGGGGAAACTGATTCTGGCATACGGTGCGTTCGGCGGCAAGATGCGCAAGGTGCCGGGGCAGAAGGAAAAGGTAACGCCCGAATTCTCGTTGCGATAAACTCCCTCTCCTCGGAGCTGGTAGCTGAAACAGATGTCAGCCCCGTAGATGATGTTCGTCGCCTGTTTCTTTCGCTCAGCAAAGGCGGTGCCTATCGCGATATTGCGACGAACCACATGCTCACGTGGAAAGCTGGCGAAATCGGACAGATGGCGGGTCATTGGGATTCTCGTGGAGAGGCTTGGTTGCTTTTGACAATATCACGGTTGATTCAGCCAGTTCAAGGGGATTGCTGTCCCAGCGCGTCGAATCGCCAGTGGTCGTTTATGACATGCCTTAAGTCCTTAATGCCATTCTCCTGGATCGGAAGACCGACTATACTGTATGGCTAAGCGGCAAGTCGACAACGTGCGCCGCCCAGCCTGAATGATTCAGGCCAGACAAGAACCAACCAAGGGTGTCGCCATGCAAAAGAAAGTGCTTTGCCCAACAAGCATTGCGAGGTTCACGCTGATCGAACTCCTTGTGGTAGTGGCCATCATATCCATTCTGGCCAGCCTGCTGCTTCCCGCATTGCAGTCTGCGCGAGCGAGGGCGCGTGCAACCACATGCTTGAACAACCTCAAACAGCAGGGGATGGCGATCGGCCTTTATCTGGACGACTACGACAACCGCTGGTGGCATCCGCTGATGAAAGGGACGGATGGAGCCTTAGTGCCCTGGCAGGTGATCGTGGCCGAGAGCACTGGCCTCTGTGACGAGCTGACCAACAGCTCGTTTTCGGCCAGACGCGGACTTGGTGTGTTGTACTGCCCAGCCGATCCGGGGAGGCATAGTTCCAAATTCAGCAACTACATTTTCAGCGGCGGAGGCACTGACACGAACAAGTCGGGGTTGGATTATAAACTCATGTCCAGTCTGCAGTTTCCCAGTGATATGATGATGATCATGGATGGTCCGAGCAACGAGTTCTGCGTCAACCAGAATTCTTCCTATCGCACCTATGCGTACATTACCGGTCGCAGTTATGGGGTGGCAATGGCGAAGTACGCGGAATGCTCCCGGCACCTTGGCGGTTCGGTGAATGCGTTTTTTGTCGATGGACATGTGGGCACGATGGGCTCCTCGTTCATGAGCAAGCAACTATCGGACTTGTGGGTTTCCAGGTTCTTCAACCATTATCAGCGCTGGTGAGCCGGCCTCACCGCCGAACCACCACAAAAATGAACGACCACAAAAAACGTCGAGGCATGATGAAAGTAATCTGGTTCCGCCTGTTGGTCGGGCTGATGGTCATAAGCTCCTTTTCCGCTTGTCAGAGCAGCAGGATGCGTGCTCGGCCCTTGACACTGATCGAGGGGGGCGAGAGCCGCTGTGTCGTGGTGTACGATGCGTCCAACCCCGCCGAAGCCTTTGCCGTCAGGGAACTGCAGGACATCATCCTGGGGAGCACCAGCGTGGAGTTGCGGGCGGTGGATGTGGCCTCGCCGGAAGCGGTGCAGTCGGCCGCGCGAATCGTGCTGGGGCGGCACAGGCTGACTCGTGAACTGCTGGGCAGGGAAAGGGTGGACGCTTTGCGTGAGCAGGAGTCGCTGGTGACCCGGCGCGGGAATGACCTGGTGCTGACTGGCGGCGACGACTGGGGCACGATCTACGCGGTCTACGACTTCGTGGAGAACGAAGCGGGCTATCGCTGTTTTGCGCCGTATCCGGGCGGTGAGTCGTTCCGCAAGGCGGATACGCTGCGCTTCTCTGGCCGGGAGACATGTCGGCGGCCGGCGTTCCCTGGCTTCCGCATCTGCTATACCTCGCCCCTCATGAACCGCGAGACCATCAAAGACTTCGCCAGGTACAGCTTCCGCAACCGGGGTACGCGACTGGATTGGGAAAAGTACGGCGAGGGCTCGTCCTTCGCCAACGACATCGGTCTGGTCGAACGCTATCAGCAACATGTGCCCGGACACTCGCTCTTCTACTACGTGCCTGCCCACGATAAGACCTGGAGCTTCTGGCGGGGCAGCGGCAAACCGGCGCTGGAGGGCTTATTCGCGAAACATCCCGAGTATTTCACACAAAACGAGAAGGGTGAGCGGGTGGACAACGCCCAGCTCTGCTTCTCCAACCTGGAGCTGCGCAAACTCTTCACCGAGCGCGTCAGGGAAGCTATCTCCGTCAAAGGAGATGGCGTCTACATGGTCGGCTCCAACGACTTCCACGGCGGCACCTATTGCTTCTGCCCGGGCTGTCTGAAGCTCCAGGAGAGGTACGACTGCACCGGCGGCCCGCTATGGGACTACATCCTCGAACTTTGCGGCGAGTTGAAGGACGAGCACCCCGGCGTCTTCATCACGTCGCTGGCCTATAAGGGGGCCAAACAGACGGAGATTGCCCCGGACAAGATCGTCTTCCCGGAGAACTTCATCTGCGACGCGGCCTTCCTCAACAGCAGCCAGACGCTCACGGAGCTGAAGCCCGTCGTCTTTGCCGGCGGCTTGATCCTCAACAACTTCGACAAATACGCGAATCTGAAGAAGTGGGTGAGCATCACCGATCATGTCTCCTACTGGTACTACGGCGGCGGCGCCCCCTACCAGGTCTACGCGCGGATGACCAAGGAAATGCGCGAGTTGCACGCTGCCGGGGTGCAGAGCGTGGGCTCCTGCGGGCTCGGCAGCTTCGAGTTCGGCGACATCACTACCTACCTCTACTTACGGTTGCTGATCGACCCCCATCTCGATGCCGCGGCCCTCGTCCATGAATTCGCCGAGTGGAAATATGGCGCCGCCGCGCCGAAGATGCTGGCGATCGTCGAGGAACTGGAGCAGATGCGCCGGGACTTCATCGACGACCGCACCAAGGCGATGTTCGCCGATGAGAGCTATGACCGGATGACTTTCATCGAGCCCGAGCGGATCGTCCGTTGGCGCCGCGACTTCGACGCCATGCTCGAGTTGGTGAAGGACGACCCGGTCCGCGCCCGCAATGTCCGCGTGGCAAGGACCGCCGTCGACTGCTGGACCATCATGACGCTGCCAAAGATCCGGCGCGAATTCCCCGATGAGAAGATCGACATTGCCGAGGTCCTCGCACGCGGTCTCGCCAGCGCCGAAGAGGCAGAAGAGGCCGGCATGACCGGCAAGCGTTCCAATCGTGCTGTCCAGGTGCTGGGTGATATGTCGCTCTACGCGGAATTGAAGGACGATGCGCTGCCGCCGGAACTGGCCAGTCATGCGAAGACCAGTGTGGTGCGCTACCTGCCCATCCGCCCGCGCGTCTGGGCCGCCGAGAAAGCCGCGCTCACCAAGGATCCGGACGCCGTCACCGGCTGGACCATGAAGGAAGTGGTAGTCAACCCCAAGCACACCGAGGATGGCTGCCGCATCGAGTACTATGATGCCTTCGAGCGCAAATGGCTGATGCAGGGCACAGCGATCCCAAAAGCGGAGATTGTACCTAACCAGTACACCATGTACAAACTCTTCACCAACCGGCTGCCGTCGCGCTGCAGACTGGTCTTCTGCGGGCTCTGGGGCAAGTCCCTCGACATCATGAGCCTCGGCCGCTACTACGACCCGTCCTATCACGAACGCCACTACGAGTTTTGGGCCAACGTCAAATTCGAGGGCCCCATGTTCGACCCGGAGAGCAAGGCCACGGAGAGCACGATCTCCTGCGACCAGGTCTTCCTGGTCAACGTCTCCGCGGGCGAGCGCGCGCCAGACTGACGCCGCCCCTCCTCTACCAGCCCTCGCCTGAGCTCAAGCGAGGGCTGGTGGTGTTCGTGTCGGGCCAGTCCGCCGCTTCCACGTTGGGGGAAGTCGCGGCGGCTTAAAAGCGAAATTAACCACAAAGAACGCAGAGATCGCAGAGAAGGAAGCGGGGGGACGAGGGGGAGGATCGGCGGAGATTGGGGAGTGGCAATGTCCAACGCCGGTGCCACTCAGGCGAGTGGCGTGCCCAGGATGCGCGCCATGGCAGGGCCGTTGGAAACGGCCCTAGTCGCCGTTCGGAGAACGCCTCCCACTTTACGGACTGGGGGGAGTGGAACTATTTTTCCTTTCTGACTTGACTTTTGAGTTATTTGTGATATGGTTTATGATTGCAATTATGGGTAATAATTGAGTTGAACTGACTTAGGGGAGGATGTGGAGATGAGGGGACTGAGCAAGCGGATGCGGCGGTTTGCGGGGGAGTATGTGAAGGACTTCTGTGCGGCAAAGGCGGCGCTGCGGGCAGGTTATGCGGAGTCGTTCGCAAAGGCGCGAGCGTCGGAGTTGCTGCAGGATGGACGAGTGCAGTTGCTGGTGCGGGAGTTGATGGGTGAGGAGATGGCGACGCTGGAAGCTCAGGAGGGGCCGCGGCTTCCGTCGATGATGGAGATCGCGGGGATGCTTGGGGCGATGGCGATGACCTCGATGGCGGAGGTGATGTCGGCAAATGGGGAGGTGGATCGGTCGTCGCCGGCGGTACGGGGGGTGCGCTGGGTGAAGGATGGCGAGGGGGGCCTGATTCAGGAGCCGGTCCTGTATGACCGGATGCGGGCGGCGAAAGAGTATATGAAGGTGCTGGCGGAGGTGGCGCAGCGCCGTTCTTCGGCGACGATGATGGATGCGGAAAGCTGGCTGGTGCATGTGCTGGGCTTCGGCTGGGAGGAGAGGGCGCGGGTGAAGGAACGTCAAGTGTCGCGGACGGCGGAGGATGAGTCGGTGCGGGTAGTGGTGGAGTTGGAGGATGCGGAGGTGACGCTGACGAGCAGCGCGACGGCGCAGGGGTATCGGCAGGTGGCGAAGAAGCGGGGCGGGACGGGCAGCGCAGAGGAGCGGCGGGGCGCTGCCCCGGTCCCCGCTGGGGAGCCGCACCTCCCCAGACCCCTCGATACTTCTTGTCGGGTTCCGGTGATCGGATCTCCAGATCCCGACAAGCCAGGGGGAGGCGAAGAGGCGGAGACGCGGGGACGCGATGAGGAAGAGCGGGGCAGCGCAGAGGAGCGGCGGGGCGCTGCCCCGGACCCCGCTGGGGAGGCGAACCTCCCCAGACCCCTCGATGCTTCTTGTCGGGTTCCGGAGATTTCATCTCCAGATCCCGACAAGCCAGGGGGAGGCGAAGAGGCGGAGACGCGGGGACGCGATGAGGAAGAGCGGGGCAGCGCAGAGGAGCGGCGGGGCGCTGCCCCGGACCCCGCTGGGGAGGCGAACCTCCCCAGACCCCTCGATACGACCGAGGATTCGACCGAGGTTTTGAGCGTGGGCGGAGATGGCGATGGAGGTTGGGAAGGGGCAACGTCCAACGCCGGTGCCACTCAGGCGAGTGGCGTGCCCAGGATAACGACCGAGGATTCGACCGAGGTTTTGAGCGTGGGCGGAGAGACGCGGGAGACCACTCAGGCGGGTGGCGTGCCCATGGAGCGCGGGAGGGACGATGGAGGTTGGGAAGGGGCAACGTCCAACGCCGGTGCCACTCAGGCGAGTGGCGTGCCCAGGATAACGACCGAGGATACGACCGAGGTTTTGAGCGTGGGCGGAGAGACGCGGGAGGCCACTCAGGCGGGTGGCGTGCCCATGGAGCGCGGGAGGGACGATGGAGGTTGGGAAGGGGCAACGTCCAACGCCGGTGCCACTCAGGCGAGTGGCGTGC
>JAWLHB010000007.1:40296-56713 GCA_041690595.1 Lentisphaeria bacterium | reverse complement strand
CCAGGATAACGACCGAGGATACGACCGAGGTTTTGGAGGAAACTGGCAACGTTGAGGGCAGTCGCGGCGGCTCGGAAGCTTATTTGACCACAAAGAACGCAGAGATCGCAAAGAAGGAGCAGGGGGAGACGATGGCAGGATCTGTTGGGGGCAACAGCCCAACTCGCGGTTCGGAGAACTCTTCACACATTGAGCGTCCATGTTGGGCTGAACATGCTCCCTCTCCGTCATTTGTTCGGGAAGCGAAGCGCGGTGAGTTGCGGGGAGCGGGGGCGCGGGTATGGTAGGCGGTGTGGTTGTGGGTGATGATCACGCGAGAGACTTCATCGGGATATTCGCTTTGAGGAGAGGTCGTATGGGGCTTGGCGATTGGCATCGGGAATCGGGGGTCACCTTTGGTGATCCGGTCACGGGGCGGATGGTAACGCGGTTGACGGATCTGGCGACGCATTGTCACCACCCCTACTTCTACTGTCGGTGCTTCACGCCGGATAGCAGGCGGTTGCTCTATTGCTCGCACCGGAGCGGCAAGGCGTGCCTCTATCTGCTCGATCTGGAGAGCTACGCCAGCAGGCAGTTGACCGATTGCGACGAGCTGAGCGGCTTCCTGGTCAATGTCTCCCCCGATGGTCGCCACGTCTATTATACCGCGGGCGACACCCTGTACCGGCTGTCGATCGAGGATCTCGCGACGGAAGCGGTTTACACGCAGTCGCGCCCATGGGTGGGCAGAGAGAATGTCTATCCGGGCTTCAGCAGCGATTTCCGGCAGGTGTTGCTGGCGGAGATGCATGTGGACGATATCTATGAAGGGGTATCGGGATGGGACTTTTTCGCGAAGCAGTGCGAGCTGAAACCGCGCAGCCGACTGGTGCTCCTGGACCTCGAGACGGGGGCGCATCGTGTGGTGCACGAAGATGCGTGCTGGCTGGGCCACCCCCAGATTCGGCCCGGGAATCCGGGTACGCTGATGTTCTGTCACGAGGGGCCGCATTACCTGCTGGATGCGCGCATCTGGCTGATCGACGCGGATGGGAGCAACCGCCGCACCATCGGCTATCGGCAGGAGGGCGGCGCCGCCGGAGCGGGGCCGATCGTTACCCATGAGTACTTCACCCCCGACGGCCGCCACATCTCCTTCACCCACTTTCCCGAGATCTACGGCAAAGGGGGCACCATCCGCCTGATGGAGGTTGATCGTCTGGTCGAGACGAACCTTGGCCCCGTACACAACTACAGCCACTTCTATCATTCGGAGGATTGCCGCTTCATCGTTGGCGATCAGGTCGGCCAGGAGGACGGCGTACCCAATGGCATCTGGCTCTTCGATGTGGAAAGGCGCAGCGAGGAGCGGCTCTGCATTCACGGCTCCAGCTTTGCGCCGCGCGGCAGGAGCACCCAGGATGCCCATCCGCACCCGACCTTCAGCCCCGATGGGAAGCACGTGGTCTTCACCTCCGACCGCGAGACATCGTCGACCGGTCCCTGCTCGATCTACCTTACGACGACGGGCATTCAGCAGGAAATTGCGTGATTATTCGGACAGGTTGATCCCGGCCGAATGGGTGGATATGGTAAAGCAGTGGGAAAGTCTTCAAATTAACAGGAGAAGTGCCATGAGTTCGAACCTCAAACGTTTCACGTTGATCGAACTTCTGGTGGTGGTGGCGATTATCGCCATTCTGGCGTCGCTGCTGTTGCCGGCGTTGAGTGAGGCGCGGTCGGCGGCCAAGCGCAGCTCGTGCCTGAACAACCTGCGGCAGCATGTCCTGGCGGCAAACATGTACGCCGGGGATTTCGACGAGAATCTTCCGGCGATGAACCGCTCGGCTAACGCGGCGGAGATGGTGGTGAACGAGGGGGCGTGGTTTGCCGAGAACTACATGGGGCAGAAGGTCTTCAAGTACAGCGCGTACGAAGGGTATGCGGAGTTCGAGAGTATGTCGAACATCCTGCGCTGCCCGGCTCGGCAGGGGGATATGGTAGGCATCTACGGGCGGCTCTACGGGCCAACCTGGGAAAAGCGCTTCACCCATTATCGGTGGGGCGGCTTCGGCTTGTTCAATGCCGCGGCCACCACGCAGGGACACGCGTACAAGTCAACGCGCATGAACATCATCGGGCCGGAGGTGGCCCTCTCCGCCGATCTGGCCAACTACATGCCGAACGAACCGGCGTATGTGGACAATGCGCAGTACAACAACAACCACGCGTCGGGTCTGCCGACCTTCACCCCGCGCGGAGCGAACGCCCTCTTCGGCGATGGCTCGGCGCAGTGGCTCAGCCCCGACGAGATGATGTCACCCGAGAACAACTATAAGGCGTTGGTACCGCGCGGCTATGCCTGGGCATGGTCCTTCTCGGCCACGTCCATGTTCTTCCGCATGTATCGGCCGAATGGGACCATCGCCACCAACATCAACGATGCCCGCGGCATCATGTGGTGAACGGCCGGACGGCGTGATCAGGGGTTGGCAAAGACAATGGCCTGGGCAAAGCCTTCTGGTTCCACGGCCACCCATCTGTTCTCCTGCAACCGGTAAAGGCGCTGGTCGAGCCCGATGAGCCACGGCGTGCCATCGGGCGCAACCGCGAGATCCTGGGCCGTCGCCGGCGGCTCGACCAATTGCCAGCCGTCGGTGTTCCACTTGTAGACGCGGTTGTCGAGGCCGATGATCCACGGCACCCGCTCGATCAGCTCGAAATCCACCTCGGGCTGGGGCTCGGCAGTCTGCGAGTTGAGGCCGTGCAAGCCCAGCAGGCCGGCGGCGATGACGAGACCGAGCACGATCATCCAGTTACGCGTGTTCATAAGGACGCACCTCCATTGATGGTTGTCCTAGACCATAGTGGAGATGAGCCGCCGCGGTCAAGCCGTTCCGCCGCGCAGGCAAGCTCAGGCGCGACCGAGAAAACGATTGTCGCGGGTGTCGACGCGGACAATCTCGCCCTGGGCAATATGCTCGGGCACCTGGATGACGAGGCCGGTGGAGAGGGTGGCCGGCTTCGTGCGGGCCGTGGCCGAAGAGCCCTTGATGGCTGGATCGGCCTTGACGATCTCCAACTCCACGGTGGGGGGCAGCTCGATGCCGAGGATCTTGTCGTCCGAGACGAGCGCAAAAATGCCTTCCATATCTTCGACCAGGAAGAGGCGCTCCTCTTCGAGTCGTTTCTCGTGGATCTCGATCTGGGTGTAGTCTTCGAGATCCATGAAGACGTACTGGTCGCCCTGAGTATAGAGGAACTGAACCTCGCGCTTCTCGAAGCGGACGGGGTCGAGGATGTCGTCCCCCTTGAAGCTCTTGTCGACCTTCTGCCGGGTGGCGAGATTACGGAAGCGGCACTTGTAGAGGCTGGAACCGCCGCGGGCGGAGGGGCTCTGAACGGTGAGGTCTTCCAGGATGCAGGGCGCCCCGTCGAGAAGGACGGTGGAGCCGCGTTTGAGTTCACAGGCTTTGGGCATACAGAGAAAGCTCCGGGGGAGAGGAAGGGTCAGAAAATGGATGGACGAAATATGATGCCTCGGTCGTCATCGCGCAATGGCTGCTCGCCAGATTTCACGACTCGACCCGCACGTCGATCGTCTCCAGGTCGGGATTACTGACGAATCGCCACTGCACCCCCGCCGGAGCCTTTACCTCAAGGCGCATGACAGCATCGCGGAGGCTCCAGCGAACCCGGACGGGGCCATGAATGGTGGCGGTGCTCCCTTCGGCCCAGCTCAGGCCGCATGGGCGCGGACTGATGGTACAGGAGGCGCCGCCGGCAGCTTCGGGATAGATGCCCAGGACGATCCGGTTGAGAAAATGGATGGGGGCCGAAGACCAGGCGTGGGCATGGCTTCGGGTGGGGAAGCGGTCGTCGCCGGAGTGGCCGGGGAAGGTCTCCCAGACCGTGGTCGCCCCATCCTCGAGCATGGGCAGATAGTTGTCGTGGATCGACTGGATGATGAGCTCCTGGCGGCCGACCTTTTCGAGAGCCTCGTAAATGTACTGCATCGAGAAGGGCGAACCGACGCGCACCATCTCCTCCGGAGGCGACGCGAGGTGGCTCGTCAGCAGGTCGAAGCGCTCGGGCGGCGCGATATCGTAGAGGAGCGCCAGGGCGCTGGTATGCTGGCAGATGGAGCTGCTGACAGCGCCATCGGCGTGAATGCTGTCGGGATAGGCGCCCCGCTCGGGCTGCCAGAGACGCTCGATGCCGGTAATCAGCTGTCGGCGGTACTCCAGCAGCCACGCGAGGTCGGCGCTTTCCTCAAGAAGCTCGGCGCCACGCACGGCGGCATTGACGGCGCCGACCGCCAGCATGCTGTTGTGGACGACGGTGTTGTGCCCTTGATCGGCGCCCGACCAGTCGAACATGTTCCAGTAGGGGCCGGTGAAGAGTCCCTGGTCGGTGCTCTTCTCCGCCGCGGCGCGCAGGTTGGTCATGACCCACGGCCAGGCGTGGCGCAGCCAGTCGCTGTCGGAGGTATACAGGTAGTGCTCCCAGACGCCGATCGTCCAGAGAAAACTCCAGGCGGGAAGGAGGATATCCCAGCAACTCGGCACCTGGCAGCCGACCATGCCGTAGCGTTCGGTGGATTCGCCACCGAGGCGGATGCATCGGCGGGCGATGTCGGGGGCGCCAAAGGCCGTATAGGCGTAGAGGGCTTCGTTGCGCGCGTCGCCGATCCAGAGGGTCTGTTCATAGAGCGGACAGTCGACAAAGGCATCTTCCATGCAGAGCTTGAGCGTTCTGGCGCTGATCTTCCAGATCTCGGAGAGACGCGGGTCGCTGGCGGCAAAGCCGCCGATCTCCTCGACCGGATAGGTCGATTCGATGACGCGAAGAAGGCGGATGCGCACGGGCTCGGTCTGGTTGCGGATCGTGAGAAAGAGGTAGCGACCGGAGCGCCGACGCATGGAGAGGAGGTGATTCCGCCCCTCGGCGGCAATGCAGCGCATGACGTTGCGGTTGCGACCGGTATGCTGGATGCCACCCGCGCGATTGATGTATTCCACGGCCGCCAGATCGATCACGACCCCTTCCTGCGCGACCAGATCCAGTTCCCAGTAACCGCAGCGCTGCACACCCAGATCGTAAACCAGTTCGACATCGCCGGTGGGATCGGGATGGACGAGGGTGCAGGCGGCGTTGTCGGCCATGAGGGCAGCCGGCAGGCGGACGCTGGAAGCGCCGTCGCCGACGACCCGGCGCTGCTCGAAATCCGGGTAGGGATCGACGAGGAGGGAGCCGGGAGGAAGAGGCTCCAGCCTGGTGCCATGCGCCTCCAGAAGGCCGGAAAGATCGGCACACGCGCCAAGTTGAGCCAGCCCCTCCGCATAGGCCACGTCAAGCTCCTGCTCACGGGCAGGATCCGGTTCCATATCCGTCTTGGCATAGTCACTGACCTGGTCGAAGCGAATGAGGCGCCAGAAACCTTGTCCCTCCTCGCCGAGCGGATCCGAAAGCGCCAGGCCCGGTTCGGGCTGAAGGCGAACGCTCTGCACCCGATCGTGGGAGAAGTGCCGTTTGGGAGCGATGAGGAGCAGGTGCTCCCCGGCCGTCAGCTCGAGATCGCCGGCCGATCGCTCGCGGCCATCGAGCCAGAGGCGCGTATCCTCGAGTTCGAGCTGAACGAGCGCGGGCGCCGGGCAGGTAAGGCAGGTCACCAGCACCCCAGCATGGCTGATCCAGCGGTTCGCCTCCATCTGCCGTGGGTGCAGCATCCTGACGATATTGAAGGAGATGGTCAGCCCCTTTCGCCGCTCGACCAGGTTGATCTCGCGAAGGGAGACCGGCGAGACCGGATCGCGGGTGAGAAGGGCGACATCCCGTGCGGTGAGGTTCTTCCAGGGGCCGTCGCCAGCCTTGTGGAGTTCTCGCACGGGGCGCCAGCGCAGCTCGCTCATGCGGCGCGCGTCGATCACCTCCATGGGCCCCATCTGGATGCTGATCTTCGGGGTATTGCTGATCCAGGCGGTAACAGGGGTGGCTTCCCAGGAGCTGTCAGTAGCGAGGGAGAAGCTCTCCCCATCCTGCAGTTCCGCCTCCAGATGAGCTAGGAGGCCAGCCTGCTGGGGTACCTGGTGAAAGGTGCCGATCCCGTAGTAGTTGACCAGCACGCGCAGCTCGTTCGCCCCCTCGCGCAGATAGGGGGTCACATCGAGGATGTCGTACTGATAATGCTCCGGCCAGGCGCGACACGGACCGTCGTTAACCCACTCGCCATTGATGAAGAGGCGGTAGCGCGTATCGGCGGAAATGCGCAGTCTGGCGGAAGAGCAAGCGCCCAGGTCGAAGCTTCGGCGGGCCATCATGGTCTGATTGTAGCCATGCGTATCCAGTTGCGAGCACCATATCCACATACCGTCCATGCACGATCTCCAGAAGCTGTTGGGGCTGATAGTTCAGAGAGAAAGCTACAGTCTTCCCACGCCATCTTCCACTTGAGGGGGCGGAATCCTTCGCGCCGCTTGCAGAAAAGGGTGAGGCGGGGCTATCCTAACTCAAACGACACGAACCACAGGGAGACCCCATGGCGATCGACGACAAATCCAGTGGCGATTTCTACGATGCACTCGCGGACGACTATGACCGGATGATCCCCTTCGGCAAGCGCATGGCGAGCGCGCGCGCCACCATCCGCAAGCTGCTCGATGAAGGAGGGGCGGCATCCGGGCTGGATGTGGCGACGGGCACGGGACTGCATGCGATGGCCATGGCGGCCGAAGGCGTGGCGGCCACCGGCGTCGACCTCTCGCCGGGAATGGTCGAGCAGGCCAGGCTGCGCGCCCGTGAGCATGACCTCCACGTGGAGTGGCGGGTGGCCCCCATGGAGAGGCTGGCTTCGCACCTGAATGGCCCCTTTGAGCTGCTCCTCTGTCTGGGGAATTCCCTGCCGCACCTGCTGGAGCGCGCGGACCTCGAGGCCACGATCGAAGGCTTCGCGAAGCTGCTGGCGCCAGGCGGACGGCTGGTGCTGCAGCTCATCAACTATCAACGCGTCCTGACTCAAGGGGATCGCATCGTGGCGGTCACCCGCGACGACGACATCGAGTTCGTGCGCTTCTACGATTTTCTGGACGATCACGTACGCTTCAACATCCTGCGCATCCAGTGGTCGGCGGAGGGGCAGCCGCTGCATGACCTCCAGAGCACCCTCCTGCATCCCTGGCAGCAAAAAGAATTGACCGCCTGCCTCGCGGACCATGGCTTCCACGACATCCGCGCCACCGCGGACTTCGGTAGCACGCCGTACGATCCACTGGAGTCGAACGCAATCGTCCTGCGGGCCAGCCGCTGAGGTCAGCCCGCGGTCGAAGCGCGAACCATCAGCCGGCCGGGAAGGCGATGCAGAGACGGTGGCACCTCGGGCGAGGCCACGCGCGCATCCAGCAGGTCGAGGGCGATCTCGGCCATTGCCGGCAGGGGATAGTCGATGGTGGTGAGGGGAGCAGGCAGATAGCGGCTGATGAGCAGGTTGTCGAAGCCCGTCACCTTGAGGTCGCCGGGAATGGCGAGACCGGCACGGTCGGCCCGGCTTAGCAGGCCGATGGCTGTCCAGTCGTCGCAACAGACAATGGCTTCCGGCAGGCTGGGCCGCTCGAGGAATTGGCTCATGATGGCTTCGCCGGCAGCTTCACCCAGCCCCGGATGGAGGATCTGCCATTCGGGCATCGTCTGGAATCCCAGCTCCTCTATATGAAGACGCCAGGCCTGCCAGCGGTCGTCGAGATCCGGGGCAATGCCGGGGCACGAGGCGCCGGCATAGCCGACACGCGTAACCCCAATCTCCCGAAGGTGCGCGAGCACCAGGCACATCCCCCCGGCATCGTCGACGTGCACACGATCCATGGCATCGGTTTCCGGCCCACCGCCGAACCAGACGACCGGGATCGGCAAGGCCCGAAGGCGCTGCCAGTCGCTGGTCGGGCCACCGCAGATCACCAGCCCCGCGGCCCCATGCCGGCTGAGACGCTCGGCCGCCGGCACTTCCAGCGAGAGATCGGCGCCGCTTTCCGCCACCAGCAGCCCCGTTCCCCGCGTGCGCAGGGCCGCTTCCATGGCCTGGACCGCTTCAGCCTGAAAGGGATCCCCCAGCGTGGGGCTGATATAGCCAATGAGCCCGGTCACTCCCGGCCGCCGCAGCACCCGCGTTCCCACGGCCGCACGACACTGCACCAGCCCGGCGGCCTCCAGCTCCTCCACGGCACGCTTGACCGATGGCCGGCTCACGCCCAGCTCATCGGCCAGCGACTGTTCACCGGGGATGTAGTCACCCACGGCATAGGTGCCGTCGCGCAATCGTTGCGTGAGAAGCTCGACGACGCGTTCATAGACAAAGCTGCGGCCGCTTCTGGTGCTCATGGCAAGCTCGTCATCCGGCGGGGAAGGGGCGAAGATCCGTCGCCTCCGGCCACTGCGGTGAATGCATGGTGACCCCCAGCTCGACAGCTCGCTCGTACGTCGCCTGCGAACAATCCGCGGCAACCTTGCCGGAGAGGGTCAGCTCGGTGTTGAGGAGTTGCAGGATGCTGGCGGGGACCAGCGGCGTCACGGGACCATACATGGAGAGACGCGTGATGAAGCGCTGCCAGACCCCTTCGCCGGCGCGATAGCCATTCCACCAGCTCACCATCTTGGAGCCGACAAGATCCCGGGGACCCACGGTCACCGCTTTCGGCGGAACCCACGACCAGTCCCCTGCCCCACCGGCGTCGCCATACAGCGAATTCTGGCAGACCGTTATCGGGTGGAGGTCGACGACCCGCGTCCCCTGCTGCATCCAGCCATCGAGATCGTCGGCAAACTCCTCGCCGAGATGCGGTTCGAAGAAGGCGATATGCCCGCACCAGCCGGTGCCGCCGTAGCAGATGTTCGCCCCGCCGAGATCCTCGAGCATGCGGCTGTAATCGTTGACGTTGTCGGAGTTGGGGAAGTGGATCTGCTTCTCGGGAATCCGCAGTTCGGGGTCGAGCTTGTCGAAGAGATCGTGCCACATCCAGTACTGGAAACCGCCGCGCCAATCGCGCGGAGCGGAACGTCCCGACTCATCCGCGTACTCGTCCATATTGAAGGTATGGACATGGTGGCACGGGATGCGCAGGCTGTTGAGCATCTGGGCCACATAGGCATAGTTGGGGTTGGGCGCGGGAAGGATGATCACATGCTGCCGCCCCTCGTCCAGCGCCTGCTTGATACCGGCGACGATGTGCATCACATACGCAAACTGGAAGGCCGTATCGTCTTCGATGACGCGGATCTTGACGTTCTGTCGCGGGTGATCGCAGATCTGTTCACGCGGGATGCGCCGCACCCGCTCACAAACTTCGCGGTCGCGGAAGGGAAGATGTTCTGCAGGCTGATAGGTAAAGGCCATGAGGTGCTCTCCAAAACGATGTGGAAATAGTAGTACCAGTAAGTATCCAGTACTATATCCGGGCCGGATGCGGATGCAAGAAGAAAGAGCAGAAAAGCCCTTCTACCCGAGCTCCTGCTTCACGTGCGGAAGGAGAGGCGGATAGGGGCGGCCGGCGATCAGGCGCTCACCATCGGTAAAGCCTTCCGGACGCTCGCGCAGCAGCTCGATGAGGTGGCGCCGGAACGCATCGGCACGAGCGGCATGATCGGGGTCGCCAATGAGGCTGTGCAACTCGCCCGGGTCGCGATGCAGGTCGAAGAGCTGCTCGCTGCCGTCGAGGGGCCGCCAGATGTACTTGTAGCGGGAGTCGACCAGATAATGGTGAGCCTGGCCGGCGCTGTAGCATGGGGCATGCTCGCCATGGAGGGTCGCGCGCCACTCGCTGCTCTCACCGCGGAGAAGCGGGAGGAGGCTGCGGCCGTCGACCCCTTCGGGAATCGGCAAACCGGCAGCATCGAGGCACGTGGGCAGGATATCTTCGAGGCAGACAGGCAGATCGTGCACCTGGCCGGCGGCGATGCCGGGCCCGCTGATCAGGAAGGGAATCCGGGCTGAACCTTCATAGGGTTCGCACTTGCGGTACATGTGGTGATCGCCCAGAAGCTCACCGTGATCGCTGGTGAAGATGACGATGGTGTTCCGCGCATCGTAGGAGACACCGCGGGGCTGCAGCAGGCGATGGATCTGATCATCCACGTGGTTGATGAGGCCGAAGTAGCCCGCCTGGGCACTGCGGAGTGCTTCCCCCTTGAGGTGGACGCGGGGAGAGGCGATGGGCAGCCCCAGGTGTTGCCCTTCCGGCGGCACGGCCCATTCACCGATACTCGGCTCCGGAAGCGGCTGGCGCAGGTAGCGGTCCATGTAGAAGGCCGGCGGGCAGAGGGGCGGATGCGGAGCATAGAAGGAGACCGTGAGGAAGAAGGGACAGGTAGGGTCGCGGTTCTCCAGGAACTTGAGCGCCTCGTTGACGATGTAGTTGGTGGGATGCTTGGTCTCCTCGAGGTGCCAGGAGCGGGCCGTCCAGCCGTTGAAGTCGAGGCCGTGACTGCCCATGCCGTCAACCTGGTCGGTCTCCCGGCGCAGCCACTGGTGGTAGGGATCGTCTTCATAGCCGCTGGCAAGGACGACATGATCGTAGCCGTAACGGGCCAGGGCTGGGTGTTGATGCATGGTGCGGCCAACCATGTACGTATGGTAACCGGCTTTCTTCAGTTCGCCCGGCAGCGTCGATCGCGTGATGGGGACGCCGCCGATGAAGCCGGGCATGCCATGGGTCGCCGGGAACTGCCCGGTGAGCAGCGATCTCCGCGCGGGAATGCAGGAGGGGCAAGTACTGTAGGCTCGCCTGAACCGCGCGCCCCTGCCCGCCAGATGGTCGAGCTGCGGCGTCAGCAGCACCGGATGCCCGTCGACGCCGAGGCAGTCGCCGCGTTGCTGGTCGGTCATGATGAGGATGATGTTGGGGCGATTATGCTCGGCTGCCATGGTAGGGGATGCTCCGGAGAAGGGAATTGGCGTTACAGGTATGAGAAGGAAGATGATGGCTCGCCGAACGGCTGCAAGCGGAACTTCCGCTTTTTACGCGCAAAGCTGCATGCGGCGCTGTATAGTGAGGTCAAACGCCTACAGAAGTGGAGGTCATCATGTTCATCGTGCACGTTTTTGTTCATGTGAAGGCCGAGCAGGTAGAAAGCTTCAAGCGCGCCACCATGGCCAACTCGCGCGCCAGTCTCCAGGAGCCGGGCATTGCCCGATTCGATGTCATCCAGCAGCAGGACGATCCAACCCGCTTCGTGCTGGTGGAAGTCTACCGCACTCCCGAGGCCGCGGCACAGCACAAGGAGACAGCCCATTACCAGACGTGGCGCGACACCGTCGCGGAAATGATGGCCGAACCACGCACCAGCATTAAGTTCCACAACGTATACCCGGACGACCATGGTTGGAATTGATCGTACGCCACCGCTGCCCGAACACGCGCAGGGCCGCCTCTCCCCAAGGGAGCGCATGCGCACCGCCCTCACCCATCAACAACCGGATCGCGTTCCCTTTACCTGGGGCTTTGGACCAACGCCGGAAATGACCGTGATCCTGCGGAACCAACTGGCGGAGCGCGGCATCGACTGGGCAAAGCTCGCCGCGGTCACCTGCGATAAGATCGTGATCGCCCCGGACTGGATCGGGCCACCGCTGCCGGACGCCAATACCTTCACCGGCATCTGGGGAATCAATCTCAAGCGGGCCACCTACGAGGGAGGCGCCTACGAAGAGTTCACCGATTTCCCGCTCGCCGGCATGACCCGCGAAGCGGAGCTGGATGCGCATGCGTGGCCATCGGTGGAGCATTACGACTATGAGCAGCTGCGCAACCAGGCCAAGCGCGGCAATCCATGCCGACTGCGCGCCATCCAGTACTTCGCCGGCAATCCCTTCGAAATCTACTGCTGGATGACGGGGCTGGAGGAGGCAATGATGAACCTCGCGATGCAGCCGGAGCTGGTTCGACATGCCCTCGATCACATCGTTGGTTTCATGGAAGAGCGGCTCCGGCGGGTACTGCGCGAGATCGGCGACCTAATTGACATCGTCTTCCTGGCGGACGATCTGGGGAGCCAGAACGGACTGCTGATGTCGCGCCGCATGTATGTGGAGGTGCTTCAGCCTTATCATGCCCGCATCTGCGCCGCCGTCCGGGAGCTTGCGCCCGAAGCCTTTTGCATGATGCACAGCGACGGGGCCGTCTTCGACATCCTGCCCGACCTCATCGACGCCGGCGTGCAGGTGCTCGAAGCCGTGCAGACGGATGCGACCGGCATGCAGCCCGAGCGGCTGAAGCGCGATTTCGGTGACCGCCTCGCCTTTCACGGGGCGATCAGTGTGCAGCACCTGCTGCCCCATGAGCCGGCCGCCATCGTCTACAGCCAGTGCCGGCGCCTGGTGCAGGTGCTTGGCGAAAGCGGAGGCTATATAGCCGCGCCAAGCCACGCGATCCAGATCGGTACGCCGCCGGAGAATGTCCTCGCCATGCTCCGTGCAGTCCTCGGAGAAACCGACTTCGCCGAAGCGCTCCGCCACGCCCGCGCCCTCCCCCTCTGAATAAGGCGCCGATGGAACGGCCAGGGGGTAAAAAGGAGTGAGCCGGCCGAGCGTAAACTCAAGCCGGCTCACTGGGTGGAGTACTGAAGGCGGCAGTGGGCAGGAACCTAACCCCCGCCCCGCCCTCCGCCATTTTCCTTCAGTTGCCCGATTGCTCAGTCCCGCTTCTCATAGATCGCGGGAAGGGACTCTTCCAGGTGGTTGACCGCCTCATCGAGGGTGAGCCCGTGGCGATTGAGGGTGAGGGTTGCTTCGCCAAGGACGCGGCACTGAATGCTGCCATGGGAATAAACGCCGGCGTCTCCGTCCTGGCGGGAATGGTTCCAGTATTCACCAGTCAGGGCAAAGGCGACGGGCTGCTCATTGGCTCCGCCAAGGCGAACATGCTGGGACGCGCCATATAGGAGCCGGAAGTTGAGCCCCGACGGTTGATCCCGCCGGGCGCCGTTGCCGACCATCAGATAAGGCTGACTGCGCACCTGCGTCTGGTAGAACATGCGACTCCCTTCGCTCCAGTCGTCGACGCGATACCAACCACCCTGCGCATCGCGCCCACCGACAATGGCGCGAGCCTGCCCGGTGGCAATATCCAGAACGAGATAACCGCCGAAGGAGGTGTTGCGAAGTACTCCATTGCCGGCTTCAATGCCGTTGAGGCTCAGCTGGTAGCAGACCAGCCCCTCGGCATCTGGAGCGGCAGTGGCGACCGCCTCCTGATCGACCGCGGCCGGCTCGGCGCTGATGCCCAGGCGGCTGCGCAGTTCATCGACCAGATCTTCGTGGACGATGGCCCGAATGTTGCTGTCGCGGGTCGTGGCGACGTCGATCCTCGCGGCCAGCGCGGCTGCATCGTAGCGGGCGCCCGTGGCGGCATACCCGCCGCGCCAGAGGCCGGTCATGGCCGCACTGATATGGCTGGAACCTGCGCCGATGTCGACGGGTTTGCCGAGCTCCGCGCCATGCAGCTGGGCATAGCTGTAGGAGACGTAACGCTGCTCCACATCCGCCAGTCCGGCTGGACCGGAGGTGAGGAACCAGTAGTTGGCCGTGCCGGTATCGGCGGTATACCACATGCCATCGCGGTCCCAACCATGCACCTCGCCAATGCCATCCCGCCACTTGACGATCGTGGCAATCTGCCGGGTGTCCAGGTCCAGAACAAGGTATCCCTTGCCGCTGAGTGCGGCACTGCCGGAAGCTTTGCCGGTGGAGGCGATTCCAGTGGCGGAGTCGCCATAGCTGGTGCCGCGGACATCGAGAGTATAGACCACATTGCGGGGTGTCTTCGCGTCAACGTCCATAATGATGCCGACCGCGGTATCCACGCCAAGGCTGGCGCCGATGGGGTTGGCCAGCCGAACGAGGAAGCTTTCGTCGCCTTCCTTGCGCCGGTCGCTGTAGGTCTGCACCTGGATCTCCCCGCTGAGCAGGCCGGCAGGGATGGTGAGGGTACCGCTGGCGGCGGCTACGTCTTGCTTGAGGGTCGCCGTTTGCCCCTCGACGGCGTAATCGATCTTGACCGCCTGCTCCGCGGCCACACTGAGATTGACCGTGAAGGAGGCGACGCCCCCTTCCAGGACACTGGCGCCGGCAATGGAGATGACGGGAAGCGTGGACGCGGGCGCGACGGACAGCGCCATCGCGCTGAAGGGACTTTCACCAGTCGGGAAGACCCCCTCAGCGTAGCCGCCAGCGTACGGGAAGGTGACGCTGCCCACCGTATGCTCCTTGCTGTTGGCGGCATCGTAGAGCTTGATGGTGTAGCTGTTGCCGGGAGTGTAACCAGGGCCTTCCGCAAGTGTCCGCCAGACCTTGAGCAGGTTGTCCTGGTGGATACTTCCTGAGAGGGACTGGCTCAACTGCATGCTGCCGACCAGCTTGTCGCCGTCGAAGATGGCAACCTCGTCACCGGCAGCCATGGAGCGGCCGGCGATGGTCGCATCGACAAGATAGATGGACCAGACGGCGGTGCTGGGATCCCCCATGATCTGGGACCAATGACGCTGGCTGGAGATGGCAGCGCGAACGCCCGCGGCGCGAGCCACCGAGGCGCTGCCCGAGGCAGTGCCCGTGGGATAGCGGAAGCCACTGTACGCACTGCTCATCTTCACAAGCAGACCTTCGCCGGCCTGCACAGTGCCGATGCCGTCAATCCATGAGCCGAAGGAATTCTGGAGGATATTGCCATCGGAATCCCGCACGTAGTCGAGGCCATTGCCCATGAGATCGGCAAAGGCCGTGGCGGCGGTCATGCCATCAGCCGGCGCCGCAAGGAAGTGGAAACCGGCGGTCAGATCCATGGACATTGCCGAGACCGGGTTGCCCCGGACGAAGAGCGTCTCTCCCGCGGTCATCTTGACGAGATAGCCGAGGCCCGCACTCCAGTTGCCGATGTTGTTACGCCAGTCGCCGAAGGCTTGCTGGAGCGTGGCCCCGCTGGAATCGCGAACGAAGTCGAGGCTGTCGCCAACCTGAGTAAAGATCGTCTGCATATCTGCCGGATCGGGCTGAATCGGAAGCGAGACGAACTGGTAGCCGCCGCGCAGGGGCAGTGCCGTCCCCTGCGAGAAGGCGATGTCGACAGCGCTAAACGGCGCCGAGCCGGCGGGAAACGTATCGCCGCTGTAGGCAGCCGGATCCGTCGTATCGAAGGTGACACGGGCGCCAACGTACTCGCGGCCGGCGCTGTTGTCCCAGCAGCGCAGGGTCCAGCTATTCCCGGCTGCATAACCGGTCACATCGTTGAGCTTGCTCCAGGCGACAAGCTGGGCGTTGTTGTCGATGCTGCCGCTCAGGGGTGCCTGTAGCTGGAAGGTGCCGACGACGCGGTTGCCGTCATAGAGCGCGAGCTCGTCACCTGCCTCCAGCGCGATGCCGTCGATGTCGGCAGACTTGAGATAGATGTTCCAGACAGCCTGACTTGGATCCCCGGCAATGGCGGGCCAGTGGCGGGTGACGGTCGGCTCGTCATCGTCGACGATGGTACCCGTGGCCACCTCGGTGACGAGGGCGGCATTGGTCGCCGCGGAGAGCAGCAGAGCAAAGCTCTTGTCGTCATTGTGGACGGTATTGTCGATGAGCGGCACCTGGATGGTGGCGGTGGTCTGACCGACTGGAATGGCGAGCGTGCCGGAGGCAGCCTTGTAGTCGCTGCCGGCCTTGGCGGTGCCATCCTGAGTCTGATAGTCGACGGAGACGATCATCCCCGCTGGGGCGCTGAGGGTGGCAGTGAAGGCGACATGGAGGTCGGCTTCACCGGCGCTGGCCTCGGCTATGGTCAGAGTGGGCGTGGCGTCATCGTCGATGATCGTGGCAACCGCCTGGGCGGTGGCCAGCGTTGCATTGAGAGGCTTGGCGAGTGTGAGAATGAAGGTCTCGTCTGCCTCATCGATCCCATCGTCCATCAGCGTCACCTCAATGTCGGCGGTCGTCTCGCCGGCAGGAATCGTGATGGTGCCGGCAGCGGCGACATAACTATTGCCGGCCTTCGCCGTTCCATCCTTGGTGGCATAGTCGAACGTGACGGTTATGCTGCTGGGGACACTGAGGGTCGCGGTGAAGCGAGCGGTGGCGTCTGCTTCCGAGACGCGGATATCGGCCACGGTGATGACCGGCGCGGCGTCATCGTCGACGATCGTGGCAACCGCCTGGGCGGTGGCCAGCGTTGCATTGATAGGCTTGGCGAGTGTGAGAATGAAGTTCTCGTCTGCCTCATCGATCCCGTCGTCCATCAGCGTCACCTCAATGCCGACGGTCGTCTCGCCGGCGGGAATCGTGATGGTGCCGGCAGCGGCGACATAACTATTGCCGGCCTTGGCCGTTCCATCCTTGGTGGCATAGTCGAACGTGACGGTTATGCTGCTGGGGACACTGAGGGTCGCGGTGAAGCGAGCGGTGGCGTCTGCTTCCGAGACG
>JAWLHB010000007.1:0-40196 GCA_041690595.1 Lentisphaeria bacterium | reverse complement strand
CGGATATCGGCCACGGTGATGACCGGCGCGGCGTCATCGTCGATGATGCTGCAGGTGGCGGAAGCAACGGCGATGGTGGCGTTGACGGGTTGACTGAGCATCAGGGTGAAGCTCTCATCGGCCTCGTCCAGGAGGTCGTCGAGGAGGGTGACCGTTACGTTGCGGCTGGTCTCGCCTGCGGGGATGGTGACGGTCTGGGCGATGGGCACAAAATCAGCGACGCCAGCCGAACCAGCCACGGTTGCCACGAAGACGGAGACGTCGTTAGTGGTGGCGAGGCTCATGCTGAGCGTGAAGGTGGCAACGCCGCTCCCTTCATCGGGGGAGATGTCGGCGATGCTGATGCCGGGAACTGGAGCCGGTGCAGCCGTCCCGGTGAGGGTGACGGTGGTCACGGCGCTCTTGTTCCAGACCGGATCGGCGGCGCGATAGGTGAAGGTGTCGCTGCCATTCCAGCCGGAGGCAGGGGTATAGACAAAGGAGCCATCCTGATTCAGCACAACCTGTCCCTGCTTCGGCGCGTCGACAAGAAGAGCGACAATGACGGTGTCGTCCTGATCGCTGTCGTTGGCAAGGACGCCAGGGGCGGGGACGGAAAGGGGCTTGGTGACATCGGTCAGTTCATAGGCGTCATTGCCGGCAACCGGCGAGAAGTCATTGTCCAAGATGGTACCCAGGCCGACCGCGTCGGCGATGATGCTGTTGGTGGCGCTCTTGATGAACATCTTGAAGGTGCGATCAGGCTGATCGACGCGGTTATCCTTGGTCACGACGGAGACGGAGCCTGTGGTCTGCCCAGCAGGGATGGTGATAAGTGCGCTCATGCCGGCGTAGTCTGTTCCCATGATCCCCGTCGTGCCGCTGCTGACGGTCCCGACATCGGCAACCACGGAGACATCGGTGACATGGCTCAGCGTGAGCGTGAAGACGGCAACCTGACCTTCGACGACCGTCACGTCGTTGACGGCGAGGCTGGGCTGACCCAGCGTGGAAGAAACGACGCCCGTGGCAACCGTGCGCGCCAGCGTGGCATTCTGAGGATTGCTGAGAGTAAGGGTCATGCTGCCGGTGGCGTTCGTCACCAGCGGCACGGCGATGGCGGCCTGAGTCTGCCCCTTGGCAATGGTGGTCGTCCCGGAGACTGTGCCGCCGGCTACCACGGTACCGGTGACGCTGAAGGAGGCGGTGGTATCGAAGGCGCTGACGCGGTCGATGCGTACCAGGAACTGTGCTGGTGTGCCGACGGTGATGTCGAAGTCGTTGACACTGATCGCAGGCATGGCATTGGCGTCGACGATGGTGCCGGTGGCGGCGCCCGTGGCGATTGTCGCCTGTCGCGGATTCGTCAGGCTGACGGTGAAGTTTTCATTGCCTTCGTAAATGGCGTCCGCAAGGGAGACCACGTTGATGGTTCCCGACAGGCTGCCCGCCGGAATGGTGAGCGTTCCACTCGCGCCGGTATAATCCACTCCCTGGAGGGCTGTCCCGCTGGAGGTGGCAAAGTCGACGTCGACCGCCGAAGTGGAGACGGCGCTGAGGGTGACCGTGAAGGTGGCGGCGCCCCCTTCCGTGACGCTGCGGTCGCCAATCCAGAGCGAGGGCAGTTGGATGGGAGCCGGTTCGCGGGTATCGAGAACAAAGCTGTCCGACGTGGCGTAGTAGGTCTGGGCATCTGCCTGCAAGGCGAAGAGCGCCGTGATGCAGGCAAGCGCAAGCAGGCGGCAGAAGCGGGTGGACGAACCAGGCGTCCATGACTTGACGATGCTTGTGGGGTTCAGGGCACGATTCATAATTCACCTCTGTATGTTTGCTCGCAGCCAGGCAGAGCAGCCATGGCGAAGCGGCAAGATCCACGCGTGTTGTTGGCGAGAGTCCAGGGATCTGGCCTGTCGCACTCGTTGTATCCAGAGTTCTGTCCTGCTGGGTCAGGGTTTGCCACCGGACAATCAAATGCCGGCGGCGGTCGCCGCACTCTTAGTTGAGAGTTGCGGGCATGGCGATGCGGAAACCGGCGATCGGCGAGCGAGCGGCCGGTTTGGCGCAATCGCGGAAGGCGGCTCGGCAGTACTTGGCGCCATAGTACCAGCTTCCGCCGCGCATGACGCGGGCGGAACCGGTTGCGGCACCGGTGGGATCTGTGATGTCACCAGGATAGGTGCCATACCAGTCGAGGCACCATTCCGCGACATTGCCATGCATGTCGTAGAGCCCCCAGGCGTTCGGCAGATAGCTGCCGACAGTGGCGTGCTGGTTGTCGCCGCCATTGTAGAAATAGCGGGCGAGCTGCGTGAGTGCAGAGTCTTCGTTGTTGACGGTCATCACCTGACCGTTGTTGAACGCAGTGGTCGTGCCGGCGCGGCAGGCATACTCCCAGAGCGATTCGGTTGGCAGGTCGAGCAGAAGGCCGCTCTTGCTGCGCAGCTTCTGGAGGAAGGTGCCGCTGACTGGTGCGCCGCCGGGCCAGGTGCCGCCGCGGACATCCTCCCAGGTAACGGATTCCACGGGACGCGCGGCGCCAGGATGCGAGGCCGGATTGCTCCCCATGACCAGCTCGTACTGGCGCTGCGTGACTTCGAAGAGGCCCACGTAGTGATCCTGCGAGAGAGTGACCCGGTGGTAGGCCTCGTCGAGGTCTCTGCCGAGTTCATCGCTGGGCGAGTGCATGGCGAAGGAGCCAGCCGGAATCCGACGCAGGACGAGGTGCGTCGTCTTGTAGGTCGTCGGAATGGGCGCCGGCAGCGACGTCAGGCTGCTGGTGGGATAGCTGGTCGCGCTGGCGCCGCCGGAAAGGTCGATGACCAGATAGTCGCCCTGCTCCGCCACGGTCGGCGTGGCTGCGATCCGCACCCGCATCGTCTGCGAAAGCTGCTCCTTCCAATCGAGGCCCGCCTTCCAGAGGAGCGAAGCGCTCTTTGCGGTCGACGTCGCGTCGACACTGGCATCGCCGATCCAATTCGCTACCGGAACATTTCCCCAGACAGCGCCGTTATCGGCGGAAGCTTCCAGGCCAATGGTGAAGGTGCGGCCCGCGAGATCGCGATAGGTGTAGGAAACCGTCACGGCGGTGCTGCTGCCGGTGCCGGCAACCTCCACGCTCGTCACCTTGAATTCCGTATCGCTGGTTGTTGTTTGTGCGTTAGCGGCATTGATTGTCAGCAGCAGGGCACAGAACCCCATTGCCGACCACATTTTTGTCCACAACCCAATTGTGCAGGTCATCTATCATCTGCCTCCCTTCTAGCAGATATGTTTCTTGAAGAGCCGGCGAATCTGAATGCGGAAGGTGTCGCTGCTGGACCAGTCCCTTGAATCCAGAGGCGTGGAATCCGAAGATCCCAGATTCCGCTTTGCAGAAGCTCGCCGACGATGATGCTGATGGATCAGGCCGTTTCCGGCCCCGCGACAGCGTTTCCCCTGCAACTCGCCAGCGCCACGAATGGCGCTAAGTCCCTTTGGCGAATCGCGGCAGCACTGTCGTTCAATCCGTCCTCCTTATTTCATGTGCGTTTGGTCAGAGAAAGTGCGGTTGTCCGGCACGGCATACCAGCGGCGACGAACAACCGCGTCATCAGGCGGTAAAAGCCGCCTTTCCAGCGAATCAGCTTCAATCGGGGCAGTCCCTTACCTCAATTGAAGCTGACCTTTGCTCGCACCAGCATATACCAGCGCTGGTGCCAGTGATTGATCGAGGAAGGGCTGCTGACATTGGTGATCGTCAGCTGATTGACACCTTCCTGAAGGAGCCCTGTCGGCACCGTGATGTAGTGCCATGACCAGTCCCACTTGAGCATCTCGGTCGGGCCGGTATAGAGCACCTGGCCATTGACCTCGACGCGTACATCCGTGGGTGCCATGTTGGGGTCGTCGTTGTCCTGCCCGAGCAGGGCAAGAGTCGCGGTGGAACCCGCGGGTATGGTATAGAGTTCGAAGAGGGCGGTCATCTTGTCGCTGCGCCCCTTGTCGTTGCCGGCCACATAGATGTGCATGACGGGAACCTGCGTATCCTCTGGGCCACGATGCCCGCCATTGTAGAGGAAGGGGCCATGCCCGAAGAGGAAGTCCGTGGCGTAGACCGTGACACCGTCACCGGACTGACTCGGCGCGGGTATGGGCAGCCCTTCCTGAAGCAGCCATTCCTTGACGACGGCGAGCGATCCCGGGCGCTCGGTGTCGGCGGTGACGCCGGCATCGTAGAGCTTCTTGCCCAAGGCGGCCTTTTCGGCGTCGGAGACATTCGGGCTGAAGTCGCGCACGATGCCCATCAGACGGTGCATCAAGGCAATGCGGACAGTATCCATGGAACCAGGCCCCGGACGGCGGAGCGCGTCGAGGGAAAAGAGCATCATCTCCGGGCGGATCTCCTTGGTGATCTCCCAGGCGGTCTTGTCCATGGCCTCCTGGAAGGCATCGAGCGCGGCTTCGATGAAGGTGTTGCTGTAGTAGTCGGCAGGATGACCGTTGATAAAGCTCTCCTTGGTGACCGTCTGCAGCGTATCCTTGTAGCGCTTATGGGAGAGGGCGAAATACCGTGCCATGGCCGGACCGCCCTCGGCATAATAGCGCAAGGCAAAGTCTTCGGCGAGTGTCTGGGCGTCGAGGGAGAGATCCATCATCAGCCGTCCGTAGATATGGCTCCAGAGCGCCTTGAAGGTGATGGGATAGCCATAGCTGTACATGATCCCGGTCACGCCGTGGTTGTAGTACCAGCGGAGCCGATCCTCGATCTGCAGCGGCATTGCCGGATGATAGAGGTCCTCCGAGTATTCGCACACCCAGACGCGGCCGGGGCAGAGTTCATGCCAGCTCTTGATCTTGGCGATGCCGCCCGGAAGCAGGGCGCCCACCTTCTCGCGATGGCCGTAGAAAGGCATGTCCAAGCCGCTGGAAAGAACCATGGTCACATTCGGGCGCGGCGCGATGTTGCTTGGCGCCATATCGGAGCCACCATAGGCAAAGGTGATGACGGTGATGTCGGGATACTTCGCGCCGATGGCATCGGCGACGTAGTTGACCCAGTGCAACAGCCGTCCCGCGTGCTGGCCGGGCCAATGATCCAGAGCTTTGCACTCTGCGCATTCGCACCAGATGCGGGTATCGCCGTAGGTGATGGGGAAGATGGTGTATTCCGGCTGGACCTCGACCCAGCGCAGAGCCCGCTCCGCGGAAATGCGAAGCACATCGGGATTGGAAAGGCAGAGAGGCGTTCGCTTGTAGATGAAGTCTTCCTTCGCGATACGCTTGCCGCCGACCAGCGCGAAGTACTCCGGATGCGCATCGTAGTAAAGGTCTTTCGGAATCAGAAAGCCGGCCGAATGATCGAGCCACAGATCCGTTGGTATCTCCGGATTGATGATGGCCATCGCCGTGTCGGGACGGGCCTGATCGTCCCGATTGTAGTAATTGCGCATCGGCATGGGAGGCCGATAGGCTATCGAGTAGTCCGGGAGGATGCGGCTGGTCGGCTTGGTGGTGGCGCGAATCTCGCGGACCCCTGCCGGCAAACCGCCGATGGTGGAATGGCCGAGGTAGCGGATATACTCCTGCACCCCGACGATCGTGTCGAAGTTCGTCTTACCGGCGATGGCGACCCCGCCAGGCGTGGTGCGAACGACATAACCGCCGTAAGCGACGCTGTCCAACTCCGCCTGGGTGATCCAGCCCATGTCGATCGCCGCCTTGGAGCCGATCGCGAAGCATGGCTGGGTGGGCTTGGTGTAGAGGCCGAAGTAGCGCTTGCCATACAACGCATCCATGCCATCATTCAGGAAGCCGACAGCCTTCTTGATCAATTCAGGCGGACTGGAACCGCCCACATAAGCTCCCTGGATATCGTCGACGGAGACGCCGGCAAATGCACCGACTCCCATCCACAAGAGTGACAGTACTAGTGCAGTTCGAATAGACATACGCAACCCCCTGTTGCTGTAGCGTGTACGATCCACGCAGTGAGCGCGGAAACGGTCCCTCGTGACTATCGCTGAGTGAACAACGACAATCCGTACGTCTTCGGTTGTAAGCGGCTTGGTTCTGTGACCATTTTTTCGGAGGCGCATCCCCGCTTGCGTCGGTTCCGATACCCGTTTCCGGTCCATCTTCACGTCAGCAAAATGCGCAAGGATAGTGTAGGTCTCCGTCCTACATTTCGCAAGCTGCTTCTGCGAAAATTCTTCATTCAGCCTCGAAAAATGGGGATGCAAGAGCCCTTGTCAGGGGGGGCAGGGAACCATTTTCGCGAAGACCTCGGCGGGGCTTGGGCCATCCGCGACGCTCGCCCAGCTTTTCCTGCCCCGCGCAAAGCCGGTGACCTGCTTCACAACGTGTTGATATCCTGGCTCCCGTGAGTAGATTACCTTTGCATCGACGCGGCAGAAGGCACTTTACAACCTGTGGGCGCATCACTAATGACGACAATCCTTGCCATTGCCAAGACTACCATTCGCTCTTCCCTACGCTCGCACGTCGTGCACGCCATCCTCTTTTTCCTGGCGCTCGCGATCTTCATTCTGCCGCTGACCATCAAGGGCGACGGTACGGCGGAAGGCCTCCTGAGGGTTTCCCTCACCTACGCGCTGAGCACGGTCGGCTTCCTCCTTTCGGCCGTAACCCTGTGGCTCGGCTGCACCATGATCACGGACGACATCGAGGAGTATCAGGCGCATCTGGTGCTGAGCAAGCCGGTCTCGCGCATGGTCTTCTGGTTCGGCAAGCTGGCTGGCATTCTGGTCCTGCAGGGGGCACTGCTGGCGATTGCGGCCACCGCCATCTTCGCCATCACCATGTGGCGGTTCTCAAGCGGTGACTTCAGCGCCGAAGAGCGGGAGACGATCCGCCACGAGCTCCTGGTGGCCCGCAAGTACCTCAACCCCGTCGAGCCCCCCATCGACAATGTGATCGAGCAGGAGATTGAGCGACGCCAGGAAGCAGGCTACGAGAAGCCCGAGAACATCACCGACAAGATGGTCTACGATACCATTCGCCGCGAGGTGGTCGGACAGCTGGAGGAGGTGCGCCCGTGGACGATACGGCCCTTGCCGTGGGAGTTCCAACAGCTTCCGCAACTCGACAAGGACGACACGATCAGCCTGCGCTTTCGCTTCTATGTCGGCAATGCCAAGTCCAAGGATCAGCGGGCCGTACGTGGACGCTGGTGGGTCTTCGACGAACGGGCGCAGCAGGTAGTGCCGATGCCGGTCACCCAGTACATGGGCGGAGTCTGGCACACTCTCAAGATCGACAATCAGTTCCTCTCCGAACAGAACCAGCTCTCCTTATCCTTCGAGAACCTGGACATGTTCGAGCAACCGATCGCCTTCCAGATGGGGGACGGCCCCTACCTGATGATGCCCGTTACCAGCTTCCTGATGAACTACCTGCGGGTGATTCTGCTGATCTTCCTTCAGATCGCCTTCCTGGGGATTATCGGCTGTGCATGCGGCGCCCTGCTGTCAACGCCGGTGGCGCTCTTCCTGGCCTTCTCGTATGTCATTTTCGGGGCAGTGCTGGTGGCGATGGAACCGGCGACACCGGAAGACGACATCATACCCCAGAATCCCTTCATGCGGGGGCTCTACATCTTCCGGAACCTGATCAAGTATGTCATTGTCTCAGTCAATGAGTTCAATCTGGTGGATCATCTGACGCGCGGGCGTCTCATCGAGTTCACCACCATCGGCGTACTGGCGTCGCTGATACTGCTGCTCCGCGGAGGCATCATTGCCTTCCTGGGCATCTGGCTCTTCAACAGGCGGGAACTGGGCAAGGTGATACGACGATGATTTCACAGAGCATACTCGGCTTCCTGATCTTCTCGCTGGTGGTGATCGGCGCGGTTTCCATCGTGGTCTTTGCCATCCATGCCATGCCGCTGCGGCAGCGGCTCATGAGCATCGCGGCGAGCGTCCTCTTCTGTCTCTGCATCGTGGCGGTTTCGGCCGTGCAGGATCGGATGATGCAGGTGCGCCTGGACGAGCAGCTGATCGACACCGTCCCCCTCAGCGAAGCCCCCCCCCTGGTCGCCTTCACCACCATCGCCCTCGGCGGCTTTCGAGGCATCATCGCGGATGTGCTCTTCCTCCGATCCGAGGCGATGAAGGAGCGCGAGCAGTACTTCGAGATGGTCCAGCTCGCTTCCTGGATCGTCAAGCTGCAGCCGCGTTTCACCGGCGCCATCGCCTTCCTCTCATGGAACATGGCCTATAACGTCTCCGTGACCTTCTCCGCCCACGAAGATCGCTGGCGCTGGGTGCAGCGCGGTATCGAGCTGGCGCGCGATGAAGGACTGCGCTACAATCCCAACGACCCGGTGCTCTATCAGGAACTCGGCTGGATCTATCAGCACAAGCTCGGCAACATCCTGGACGATGCCCATAACTACTACAAGGTTCAGCTCGCCCGCCAGATACAGGATGTTACCGGGCAGAAATACCCGATCGACTGGGCGACATTCGCCGCGGCGCCCCGGGAAATAACCGCCCTGGACAGGGATGGCAAGGTGATCGGCGGCCTTCAGGCCCAGCTTGGACCCGACCGCTGGCAGGAGCTCATGCGCATCCTCGATCAGTACCAGTTGACGCTGCTGCAGTTGGAGGACGGCTTCCGCGGGGACGCGATCTATCCCGCCGGCATGCGGGATGAGCTGGAAAAGGCGAATGTCTTCACCCCTCTCGACACCTTCATGCGGGCCCGCTGGATGCGCGAGGCCTATCGCCTCGAACCGGACTTCATTGCGGGCCTCATCGAGAAGCACGGTTACCTGGACTTTCGGCTGCCCGAAGCCCATGCCATCTACTGGGCCAGCAAGGGGTTGCTCTTTGCGGAAGGCGGCGTCAACATCAAGTGCCAGCGCATGGTTTTCCAGTCGCTCAAAAATGCCTTTGAAGCAGGTCGGTTGCTCTACATAACCCGCGACGGCCATCCCGTCCTCCGTCCGAATCCCGCCTTGGCGGAAAGTGTCCGCGAGGCGTATCTGAACACCGCGGAGACGAACGAGAACAACCGGTCCATCATGTCCGGCTACGAGAACTTCTTGAAGGACGCGATGGTTCAGCTCTTTGTCTCGGGGGATCGGGAAGGGGCCCAACGCTTCCACGGCTACCTGCGCGAGCAATTCCCGAACCCGCTCTACAATCAGCCGACGACGCAGTTCACCCTCAACCTGCTCGGCGGCGACATCTCCGGCAAGAGCATGAAGCCAAACCAGTCCTTCATCGTCAGCCTCCTGGCACGCTACTACGAGGACCTGGCGATCGATGATCTGGAGTCGGCCGCGACAAATCAGTGGCTCGCGCGCCAGATCTACGACAAGTATATGGAAGGGCGCGAAGCGGGCGCCCGTTCCACTGAACGTGTGCAACTGACGCCACCGGACGACCCGGGCCTGAACAGAGCGGTACTCCGGAACGTCGTCCCCTACCTGGCCAATCCATTGGTCGCCAACCTGCAGCAACACCTCAACCTGAGCGATGACGCACTGGCGAAACTCCTTCAGGAGCCCGAGGAGAGAGAGATTCCACCACAGCCATGAGTTCATCGCATCGCGGGGCGCTTGCCCTGCTCTCCAGTGCCGGCGATAATGCCGCCGCAACCCACACCCTTGTCGGGCTTGACGGCTTTGTCGATTCCATCATCCGTGTTGTCGAAAAAAAGCTGCCGAACGGTCAGCGCACCCATTTTGCCAGCATCCCCGGCCTTGCCCGTCGCATCGCCAATGCGGCCGGCAAGAGCACGGCGCTGGAGTTGATCATCGAGCGTGTCAAGCTGGGCGGCAACGGGCCAATCATGGCCAACGCCCTGAGCTGCTTCGGCATGCCGGTCACCTATATCGGCGCGATCGGCCAAGGCACCGAGGTGCATCCGGTCTTCCAGCCGATGGGAGAGCGTTGCAGCCTCCTGCCGGTCTGCGATGCCGCCTCCACCGATGCCCTTGAGTTCGACGACGGCAAGCTCATGCTCCAGAAGCTGGATTGCCTGGACTCGCTCGACTATCCCCGGCTGGAGAAATGCCTGGGAAGGGAGAAGCTGCTGGAGCTTTTCGAGGCGTCAAGCGCGGTGGCCCTGAACAACTGGTCGAGCATGCCCCACATGTCCGCCATCTGGGAACGGCTCCTTGGCGACATCTGCCCAAACCTGACTTCACGGCAGCGCCACATCTTCTTCGATCTTGCCGATCCGGAAAAGCACGATCACGAACATACCCGGGGCGCACTGGCTCTGGTCTCCCGCTTCCAGCAGTACTACGACACGACCCTCGGCCTCAATGAGAAGGAGTCGGAGCACATCTGCGAAATCCTCGGGCTCGCGTTAGGCGGGACGAACGATCGCAGCGCGTTGGTTGGGCGCGCCGAACGGGTACGCGCCGCACTGCAGATCGGCTCGGTGGTGATCCATCCCGTCGCCTTTGCCGCCGCCGCGGATGCCGGTGGCAGCGCCATCGTGGATGGACCGTACGTGGAGAAACCCCTGATCTCGACTGGCGCCGGTGATCACTTCAATGCAGGCTACTTCCTCGGCCGCTGCCTGGGCGGAGACCTTGCCGCCTGCCTGCAACTGGGTGTCGCCACCAGTGGCTATTATGTGCGTACTGCGGAGAGTCCTGCCCTGTCGGCCCTGGCGGACTTCATCGAATCCCTCGCCTGATCGCTCCGGCGAACCCCATTTTTACCCAAATCGTGATAGATTACCCTCCAGTGTTATCGCAAGAACCAAGACCTGTATCAGGAGATCACTGACCGCATGAGCACGAACCCTATTCGCGTTACCGTCACGGGCGGCGCCGGCCAGATCGGCTACAGCCTGCTTTTCCGCATCGCCGCCGGCGAACTCTTCGGCCCGAACCAGAAGGTCGCCCTCAGCGTCCTCGAACTTCCCGTCGCCATGAAAGGCCTTGAAGGCGTCGCCATGGAGTTGGAGGACTGCGCCTTTCCCCTCTTGGCCGAACTCAACCTGCACGACAATGTCGCCGGCGCCATGAAGAACACAAACTGGGCCCTGCTGGTGGGTTCCAAGCCGCGCGGGCCGGGCATGGAGCGGGCCGACCTGATCAAGGAGAACGGCCCCATCTTCACCGGCACGGGCAAGGCCATCAATGACCACGCCGCCAGTGACGTGCGCGTGGTCACCGTCGGCAATCCCTGCAACACCAATTGCCTCATCGCCATGCACAACGCGCCGGATGTCCCCCGCGAACGCTTTGCCGCCATGACGCGACTCGACCAGAACCGCGCGGTCGCCCAGCTCGCGAAAAAGGCCGGCTCCCAAGTCACCGAGATCTCCCGCATGGCCATCTGGGGCAATCACTCGGCCAATCAGGTCCCCGACTACCTCAATGCCCGCATCGGGGGCAAGCCCGCTGTGGACGTTATCGACGATCTTGCCTGGCTCCAGGGCGACTTCATCTCGACGGTCGGCAAACGCGGCGCCGCCATCATCGAAGCGCGCGGCAAATCTTCCGCCGCTTCCGCCGCCAGCGCGGCGATCGATTCCGTCCGTTCCCTCGTCAATCCCACGCCCAAAGGCGATGTCTTCAGCCTGGCCGTCATCAGCGATGGCAACCCCTATGGCATTCCCGACGGCCTCATCTACTCCTTCCCCTGCCGCTCCACCGGCGACGGCAACTGGAGCATCGTCGATGGCTTCGCGTGCGACGACTGCCTCAAGCAGAAGATCCAGAAGTCGACGGACGAGCTGCTTGAAGAGCGTGCCGTCATCAAGGATCTGCTGCACTGACGCGCTACGTCACTCCCTCCGCGGCGGTTCCGCGGGGGGAGTGCCACATTTCACCGTGGGGGGAAGACGGCCATGAAGCTTCAAGAACTGTTCACGGCACTGGACGACTGCATCATCGCGCCTGCTGACTGGCGACCGTGGGCCACTCTGGACGATCGGGAATTCTGGGAGAAGCTACAGCCCACGGACAGGGACGGCATCCTCGAACGCGCCGAAGCCGCGCTTGCCCAACCCTGGCCAGAACTTACCGCCACGCGCTTCCTCGACTTCGCCCGCAACGGCAACCGAACGCGCTATCAGGACGACCATTTTGCTCGCCGGCATCGCCTGCGCGACCTCACCCTGGCCGAATGTATCGACAATCGCGGCCGCTTTCTCGATGCTATCATCAATGGTCTCTGGCTGCTCTGCGAAGAGAGCTACTGGGGAGTCCCAGCGCATATCGGCATGCAGCGCGCCGGCAGCGGCCTTCCGGATGTGGAAGAGCCGACAGTCGACCTCTTCGCAGCCGAGACGTCCGCCTTGCTCAGCATCGTCGACTACCTGCTGGGGGAGCGCTTCGATGCGGTCTCACCGCTCATTCGTCGACGCCTTCGCTACGAAACGCAACGACGCATACTCGGCCCTCTCCTCGAGCGTGAGGATTTCTCGTGGATGGGCTATCACGGCAGACCGGTCAACAACTGGAATCCCTGGATCATCTCCAACTGGCTGGCTACCGCGCTGCTGCTCGAAGCGGATCCCGATCGCCGCATCGCCCACCTCCGCAAGTGCATCCACTGCCTCGATTTCTTCATTGCCCATTATCCGCCGGATGGCGGCTGCGATGAAGGCCCCAGCTACTGGGGACGCGCCGGCGCCTCTCTCTTCGACTCTCTCGACCTTCTTCACCGCGCCAGCGGCGGCAAGCTCGATGCGTTCGACCAGCCCCTCGTCCGGGAGATGGGCCGTTACATCTATCGTCTTCACATCGACCAGAGCTGGTTCGTCAATTTCGCGGATGCCGCCGCCATCAACGAGCCGGGGGCGCTGTTGGTTCATCGCTTCGGCACGGCGGTGGGCGATCCCGACATGCAGCACTTCGGCGCCTTTCTATACAGCCGTCACCAGCGTACGGCGCTCGACGCCAGTCTCCTTCGCGGATTGGCCGACTTGCAGGTGGTGCCGGCCGTCCGGGAGACGCCTCCGGTCGCGCCACAGCCTCGCGACGTCTGGCTACCCGGCATCAACGTGATGGCGGCGCGCGACTCCGCCGGCACCGCCGCCGGGCTTTTCCTCGCCGCCAAGGGCGGCCACAACGCCGAGAGCCACAACCACAACGACATCGGCCACTTCATTGTCTATTACGACGGCGCTCCCCTCCTCGTCGACGCCGGCGTGGAAACCTACAGCCGCCAGACATTCAGCGCCGACCGCTACACCATCTGGACCATGCAGTCGGCTTACCACAATCTTCCCACCGTCAATGGCTGCATGCAGATGGCCGGGGTGGACTTCCGCGCGCGGGATCTCGACTACCAGCAGGATGATCGGCGCGCCCGCCTGGAGATGGAGATCGCCGCTTGGCCGGAGGAGGCAGCCATCGACAGCTGGCGGCGTACCATCGAGCTGGTCCGCGGCGACCATGTACGTGTCCACGACCGATGGCGGTTGAACGCGGTTCGCGAACCGCTGCGCCTGCACCTGCTGACCTGCTGCGAGGTCGTCGTTGACCCGATGCGCCTCAAGCTCGAGCGCATGGAACTGCCCGGGGGACGTCACTCCGCCAGAGGAATCGTCGAGCTGGAGCATGGCTGGCGAACGGAGGTGGAAGAGGTGCCGGTGACGGACGGCCGCCTCACCCCGGTCTGGGGCAACCGCCTGCATCGGATCACAATGACCCTGCCCAATACGCCACCGCGCGGTGAAGCCACCCTGCGCATCCGTTGCCAAAAAGCCTGAGTCGCTGGTTGGCGTCAACCACGCTTTGATGGTATATGAATACAGACACCACCTTCCATCCTTCCACCAGGAGCCAGACGCATGGATCTCTTTGAAGCGATCAACCAACGCCACAGCTATCGCGGCCCCTTCCGCCACGTCGCCATTCCACGCCGCGACCTCGACCGCATCCTTCAAGCCGGACTCGAAGCCCCCTCCGGCCGCAATCATCAGACCACCACCTTTCTGATCATCGATGACCGGGAGATTCTCCAACACATCGGCGCCCTGCCCGACGCCCCCCGTTGTGTGCAGGATGCCCGCGCCATGATCCTCGCCATCATCGACTCCCAGCCGCAACGCATCGGTCTCGGCGAGACCTTCGAGATCGAAGACTGTGCCGCCGCCGTCGAGAACATGCTGCTGAGCATCACCGCCCTTGGCTATGCCAGTTGCTGGATGGACGGCTGGCTCCGCCGCAATGCAGCGGCCGAGCAGATTGGCGCCATGGTGGGCCTGCCCGATTACAAGGTCGTCCGCGTGCTCCTGCCCATCGGCGTACCCGCCGAGCCGGTCACCGGCCCCGTCAAGAAGACCTTTGACCAGCGCGCCTGGTACAACCGCTATCCCCAATAGGCTTTCGTCATGCTCAGCAAGTTCCCACGCAATCCACTCGTCAGCCCAGCCGACATCGCTCCCACGCAGGAAGGGCTCGAAGTCATGTGTGCCTTCAATCCCGGCGCCGCCATCCACGGGGGCAAGACGGTGCTCCTGATCCGCGTGGCAGAACGTCCAATCCCGGAAGAAGGATGGATCAGTACCCTGCTGCTCGACCCCGAAAACCCCGGCGCCTATCGCGAACTCCGCATCAAGGCGGATGACCCGGACCTCGATGCCACCGATCCGCGCGTCTTCACCTACAAGGGGGAGAGCTACCTCACCAGCATCAGCCATCTGCGCCTGGCGACCAGTACCGACGGGCGCAACTTCACGATCGGCGCCGCACCGGCCATGCGGGCCGAGGGGCCATACGAGGAATTCGGCATCGAGGATCCCCGCATCTGCTACATCGCAGGTTGGTACCACATCACCTACAGCGCGATCAGCAGCCGCGGCGTCACCACCTGCCTGGCGCGCACCCGCGACTTCGCCCACTTCGAGCGCCTGGGCATCATCTTCTGCCCCGACAACAAGGACATCGCTCTCTTCCCGGAAAAGATCGGTGGGCGCTACTACTGCTTTCACCGCCCCAGCCCCGGCAAGATCGGCCGGCTCCCCTCCACCTGGCTGGCCAGCAGCGACAATCTGCGCGACTGGGGAAACCACCAGTGGCTCTTCGGCCCGCGGGAAGGAATGTGGGATTGCGAACGCACCGGCTGCGGCGCCTCACCCATCAAGACGCGGCACGGATGGCTCCAGATCTACCACGCCTCTGACAACAACACCCGGTATTGCTCCGGCGCCATACTCCTGGGCCTCGACGATCCCACCAAGGTCATTGCCCGTAGCGACAAGCCCATCCTGGAGCCGACCGAGGAGTACGAAACCAGCGGCTTCCTCCCCAATGTCTGCTTTCACAATGGCTGGGTCGATCGCGGCAACGGCAAGATCGATCTCTACTATGGCGCGGCCGACTGGGTTTGCTGTGGCGCCACCCTGGATGTCGATGCCGTGCTCGATCGCCTGATCGGCTGAACAAGAGGGACCGTGGATGGCGGCTCTCTGCCGTCACGCCACGGTCCCGTACAGCTCACTTCCCGCGAAACCGCTTGGCGATGAGATGATCCAGCGAGAAGCGGCCGGGGCCCAGCATCAGGATGACGGTAAACGCCGTCAGGTAAACGAAGGCGAGCTCCTTCTTGCCGAAGGGGTCGGCGCCGTGAATGATGAAACCGGCGACGATCATGGTGAAGATCAGCGGCAACACTACGAAGCGTGTCCCCAGCCCCAGCACCAGCAGCAACGAGCAAAAGAACTCCGCCCCAATGGCCAGCGCCAGACTCAGCGGGCTGCCGACGCCCAGCGGATCACTGAAGCTCTCCGCACGTTCCGAATAGCCCTGCAGCTTGCCCAGACCATGGCCGAAAGCCATGAAGCTGCCGAAGATTACCCGCAGCACCAGCGCGCTCAGGTCATGCCAGATGCCGCCGCCGCCCGTCAAGATTGTCATCATTTTCCGCATTGCCATAGTCCACTCCCGTGAGAATTCATCGCGTTCTGCCCTAGTGGCACAAATACTGCACTTACTATATAGACATTTCTCTTTTAATACGATGTCAACACTCTCGATGCTCCGCGACTGGACGCGACACCGATTCCGGTGCACCTTCTAGGCCGTCGCGATCCACCCACACACGGAATTGACCATGAATCACCCGGCGAAAGATGATGTTATGGCCCTGGCCCGGGAGGCACGATTGGCTGCCCGGCGGCTGGCAACCCTCTCCGGCGCCACGCGGGAGGCCGCCATTGCCGCAATGCCACAGGCTCTCCTTGACGCACGGAAGGAGCTTCAGGCGGCCAATGCGGCCGATGTGGCCGCCGCTCGGCAATCAGGACTGGCGGAGCCGCTGGTCAAACGGCTCGAAATCAGCGACAAGGTCTTCAACTACATGCTGGAGCGGCTGCGTGAAGTCGCGGCACTCCCCGATCCGGTCGGCCGCATCCTCGAGGGGCACACTCGCCCGAACGGCCTGCGGGTCAGTCGCGTCAGTATCCCGATCGGGGTGATCGGCATCATCTATGAATCGCGCCCCAACGTGACGACGGACGCCGCCTCGGTCTGCCTCAAGAGCGGCAACGCGGTGATCCTGCGCGGCGGCTCCGAAGCCATCCGCACCAATGCCGTCCTGGCCGACGCCATGATCGCCGCGGCCACCGCCAACGGCATCCCCACCGGCGCCATACAGATCCTCCGCTCACCCGGACACGACGCCGTGCGCGAGCTGCTGCGGCAGGATCGCTACATCGACGTGCTGATCCCGCGAGGCGGCAAGAGCCTCATCGAGCGCGTCGCCCGCGAAAGCACCATTCCCGTCATCAAGCACTACGATGGCATCTGCCATCTCTACCTGGCGGAGGATGCCAACGCAGCCATGGCCGTCGCCCTCAGCGTCAACTCCAAGTGCCAGCGGGTGGAAGTCTGCAACGCACTGGAGAGCCTGCTGGTCGATGCGGCATGCGCCGGTCGGCTGCTGCCTGAGCTGGGACGCGCCTTTGCCGAGCATGGTGTCGAGCTCCGCGGCTGCGAGCGTACGCGCCACCATCTTCCCGATGCCTTGCCGGCCACCGAGGCGGACTGGGCGGCGGAATACCTGGCCCCGATCCTCGCCATTCGCGTTGTCGACGGAATCGATGCCGCCATCGAGCATATCCAGCGGTGGGGATCCGGCCACACGGACGGCATTGTCACCCAAAGCAGAAAGCTGGCCCAACACTTTGTCTCCGCCATCGATTCCGCTTCCGTGCTCGTCAACGCCTCGACCCGCCTTTCCGGCGGCGGCGACTACGGCATGGGCGCCGTTGTCGGTATCAGCACCGACAAGCTGCACGCCCGCGGCCCCGTCGGCCCGAACGAACTGACCACCTACAAATGGATTGCGGAAGGCGACGGCCATCTGCGCGACTGATCATGACAGTTCCTACCATCCATCTCATCGGCGCGCAAGCCCGCCTGCCGGCCGGCCCCATCAGCGCGGAGGCGATGGACTTCTACGGTTCGCTCTTCAAGCGCCTGCCCCATGAGGTCAAGCTGTCGGGCACCCACAGTCGCTGGCTGGGCTTTCGCCGGCGCCTCGACCCGGGTAGCGAGCAGCACATCTTCGGGCTGGAAGCACCGCCGGGAGCCGCGGTACCCGACGGCTGCACCGGCTGGACCTTCGGCCAGGCACCCACCCCATGGCGCTGGTGGGCACCGACGGCGGCGATCGGCGAATTCTCCATGGCAGGCGCCGATTGGTGGCTCTCCGCCCTGGCGCCCTTCGACACCACCCGCAGCCTCGAAGACGAGGTCCAGGTTCTCCCCTACTCTCCCCTCTGGCCCACACGCTTCAGCGCCATGGCCGACTGGCTGCGCGCGGAGCTTGGCGGGTCGATCGGCCGCATCGCCCACTATGGCAGCACCGCGGTTCCCGGCCTTGCCGCCAAACCCGTGATCGACATCCTGGTCGAGATCTCCTCCTTTGAGCAAGCCCGGCGTACGCTGCTTCCTCGCCTGTGCGGCGAGCGCTGGGAGTACTGGTGGTACAGCGACCACATGCTCGTTGTCCGCCGGGACTGCTGCATGGGTCCCCGCACGCATCACCTGCACTTCGCGCCGCTCGACCATCCGGTCTGGAATGGCATCTATGTGCGCGACTACCTCAAGAGCCACCCCGGCGAGGCCGCCCGCTACGCTCAGCTCAAAGCCGAACTTGCCGCCGCGCATGCGAAAGATCGGGAAGGCTACACGCAGGCCAAGGACACCTTTCTGCGCGAGATCCTCCGCCGCCTCCCTCAGCTCCCGGCCACTTCGACCACACTGATCTCTTCCCGCTGATCGTCCCCCGCCGGCATCCACCGGAAGGGTATGCAGGGGGCGTGTATGCGCTCGGCCGGAATCCGGTCGACGAAGCGCTCGTTGAACTCCGGCAACCGCGACCAGTGAACGCTGCCGCGAAGGTGATGCGCCGTATGATAGCCCAGGTTGCCCGTGAGGATGTTGTACCACTTGTGGTAGATGTTGTTGCAGGCATGAAACTCATCCACCGTCTCCAGGCCGGCATGATGATACCACGTGTGCCAGGCCGTAATGAAGAGCGAAATCGCCATCGGCAGAAGAAAGACGAAGAGCGCATTGACCCAGTTGTACCAGAAGGCCAGCGCCAGCAGCAGGAGCTGAACAAGCGTCATGCGCAGAAAGATGCCCCGCTGCTTCGGAAAAGCCGCGCCCGCCCGCCAGGCCCGCGGATAGCCTGTCAGCGAAATCACCAGCGCATACTCGACAACCCCCATCTTCCGCCCATCCGCGCACTGCCACGCCGACTCATCCTTGTTCTGATCCAGAAAATGCCGATGATGGCCCACAACGTGATGCAGAAACCAGGCATGGCTCACAATCCCCGTCTGAAAGCCATACACCACTTCCAGCAGCCGGTTCAACCAGACCTTTCGGAAAGTAGGCAGATGCTGATGATGATGGCCGAATGCACAGATGCATGCCTTGGGGAAGATCCCCAGCACCATCCATGCCGCCACCACCCACACCTGCTCCACCACGAAGAAGACAGCCACATCCAACGCAAAGTAAGCCACGAAGAGGAAGACCGGCAACCGATCTTCCCGGAATTTGAATAGAACCACAAATTACCCCTCGAGAGTTTCAACCATTACCAGTGCGGTACTCTACCCGCACATCCCCCATTTCTCAAGTCCGCCCCCCCGTTTCCAACCCGCCGCCCCCGTCCGCCCGACCGTCCTATCGCCCCTTGCCCCAACCAGGCTTGCCTCCACCACGTCCACCCTTCCCCACGGCAAGCTCAACTCCACGGGACCTATTAGCAAGTCGCTCTCCGAGCGGCGACCAAGGCCGTTGCCAGATCCGTCAGATCCCTCATACCTCGTCAGCCCCGTCCAGGCGAGTGGCGTTCTCAGGAAGGGGCAGCATCTGTACGACTTGCGGAAGCCTCCCGCTTCCCCGCGTCCCCGCTTGCTGTTGCCGTGACAAAAAGACTATAGTAGTTTTGAGCGGGGAGTCTCGATTTCACCTATCCGCGCCCCTATCGGAGGCTCCTACCATGACGACCGAAGAACCGCTCTTCCGGCACCTCTGGCGGACGGGAGAACTCTCCCGACGCGTCGAGGCTGCCAATGAGGCTCTCAGCCACTGCTCGCTCTGCGGCCACGCCTGCAACGTCAATCGCCTTGAAGGCGAACTGGGCACGTGCTCCACGGGCTCCGTCGCGCGCGTGTACTGCGCCGTTCCCCACTACGGCGAGGAAATGCCGCTCATCGGCTGGCGAGGCTCCGGCACCATTTTCTTCTCCAACTGCAACCTGCGCTGCCAGTTCTGTCAGAACCATGAGCTGAGTCACCGCGGACTCGGGGAGGATGTCGACGCCGAGCGCCTGGCGCGCAAGATGCTGCATCTGCAGGATGAAGGCTGCCACAACATCAATCTGGTCTCGCCCACCCACGTCGCGCCCATGATTCTCGCGGCATTGAACATTGCGGCCGAGCATGGCCTCCGCCTCCCCATTGTGTACAATACCGGCGGCTACGACTCCATGGATGTTCTGCGCTTGCTCGATGGCTGCATCGACATCTACATGCCGGACATGAAGTGCGCCGATCCCGCCATTGCGGAGCGCCTCTGTCATGCCCGCGACTATCCCGCGGTCAATCGCGCTGCCGTCAAGGAGATGCATCGACAGGTGGGCGTGCTCCGCTTCAAGGAAAATGGCCTCGCTTTTCGCGGTCTCCTGGTGCGCCACCTGGTAATGCCCCAGAAGCTCGCCGGCACCCGTGACATCATGCGCTTCCTCGCGCGCGAAGTTTCACCGCGCACCTATCTGCACCTGATGAACCAGTACACCCCGCCATCCTGCCAACCGCTCGACAAGGAACTCTGCCGCTGCACGACCGTGAGCGAGTATCAGGAAGCCCTTGCGGAAGTCGCGGAAGCAGGGCTGCAGGTGCACGATCTCCAGTACGCCCACTGATCCCCAAACCCTCAGCTTGCGGTCGTGCCGCCTCGATACCGACGCCGGCACGGCTGCCAAGTCAGTCGGCGAAGTACATGTGGCCGCCGCTGTAAAAGGCACCGCGAGGGGGATCCGAATAGAGCTTGCCCCACTGAAGATGGCCATCGATGAAGACGACATTCATGCCGAAACTGCCGTTGTGGTTGTTCCGGGTATAGGAGCCAAGGGAGGTCGTATAAGTTATCCAAGAGTCAAAACCGGGCGTGGTGTTCATGCCGTCAACGGCAAGAGGCTGGGTTTCGGCGCCATAGGTATAGATGGTTCTGAAACCGGAGCCATACGGGGTGGTGCCTGTCCACTCGAGGTGTTTGAGGCTGGGGACCGGGTGCCGGAGCGTGAAATTGTTAGCTGCGGCCGGAAAGGAGTCCCACCAGATATTGTAGAAGGGGCTGCTGGTGCGATTGCCGCGGGTGGCCAGGAAGCGATAGCTGGTTGATCGCCCGAAAACATTCCTGCCGCCAACATCATAGGCCGCATGCGTCCCCATGTACTCGTGACTGGGGCACTTGTAGATGTCCCACTCGCCGAACCAGGCGCTGCCAAGGGGGTCGGATTCGTCGTCGAGAAGGATGTGAGCCATGGTCGTCCAGTGGGTCTTGGGGAACCAGCCATCCCATTCGCCCGCATAGAAGAGGTGGTTCATGGCAACCTGCTTGAGATTACCGCTGCAACTGGCAATTTTGGCCTTGCTTCGCGCTTTGCTGAGCGCGGGCAGCAGCATCGACGCGAGCACGGCAATTATTGCCACAACGACCAAGAGTTCTATCAGCGTGAAGCGTAGGACAACTCGTCGACTCATGATGGTTCTCCATGATTGCGGAATCTGGTGGTCACTGACATCAGCGCCGCCAATGCTTCATTATAGTATCAATCAGAAGATTTTCCCAGTGGATTTCAAACCATCTTCAGGAACTCGTGCCGCGTCGACATGTCATCACTGGAGAAGTGCCGGATCCGGTGATAGGTTACGCGCAGATACGGGGCAGCTTTCATCTGGAAGTGAGGTTCGATGCACAGCATGAATGACGAGCTATCGCGAACCTGGTACGTTGAGCCGGGCTTTGTTCTGGTCCCGTCTCGGCCGACGATGCTGGCGGCGATCGTGACCTCCGGCGTGGTGGTTTCACTTTACGATGGTGAACAGCGGCGGGGCGGGCTCTGCCACTATGCGGAGCCCTGCCGGCGGGATGGCTTGTCGACGGCGGTCTTCGCGGCGCCTTCCATTCTCTGCTTGGCGGAGATGTTCCGGCGATCCGGTTCGCGGCTGGAAGAACTGGAAGCGCACCTCTATGGCGGCGGCGTCAATCCACGCTGCTCGCGCTATGTCGAGGGTCTGGCCGAGCGCAATGTGGAGGTGGGCGTGGAAGTGCTGGCGGGCCTGGGGATTTCCGTCGCGGGGCGGGAGGTGGGCGGAAAGCGCGGGCGCAAGGTCATTTTCTGCTCGACCAGTGGCGATGTGGTGATCGCCAGGCTCGATGACGTGGAGGAGGCGCATTGGTATCCGGCGCTGGCAATGCCGGTCGCGGGAGGCGCCGAGCCATGAATACCCCCATGGAATTGAGCGATCGCGAATTTTCCATGATCGCGTCGCTGATCCACCAGCAGTTCGGCATCTACCTTAGCCCGCAGAAGCAGGCATTGATCGTCGGACGCCTGCGCAAACTGGTCGCGCAGTTGGGCTTCTCGAGCTTCGAGGATTATTGCGCGCATGTGCGCGACGATGCCACTGGGTCCGCCCTGGCGGAGCTGGCAAACCGCATCACCACCCACCACACCTTCTTCTATCGCGAGAAAGCGCACTTCGACTTCTTTGCTCAGAAGGTTCTGCCCGAGTGCGCCAGCGCCGCCCGGCGCGCCAACAGCCGCGATCTGCGCATCTGGTGCGCGGGCTGCGCCACCGGCGAAGAAGCCTACACCCTCGACATGCTGCTGCACGAGTACTTCGGTCGCGAGTATTCGCTCTGGGATGGCGGCGTGCTGGCGACGGATCTGGCGGCCAATGTCCTGGAACGGGCCAGGCGGGGCATCTACGCGGGCGAGCGGCTGCGTCATCTTCCGGAGCACCTGCGGCAACTCTATGTCGAGCGCCGAGGTGAGGACAGCTGGCAGGTCGTGGAGGCGGTACGCCGCGATGTCCTCTTTCGCCGCTTCAACCTGCTTACCGGACGCCTGCCCTTCCGCAAGCCTTTCGATGTCATCTTCTGCCGAAATGTGATGATCTACTTCGATGCCGAAATCCGGGAACGGACAGCCCGTTGCCTCAGCTTGGCGCTGCGACCCGGCGGCTATCTCTTCATCGGCCATTCCGAGACGCTGCACCAACTGGACTGCCCCGTCGACTTCGTGCAGCCGGGCGTGTACCGGAGGCAGGTCACATGACAACGCCGATCCGAGTGCTGATTGTGGACAACTCGCCCTCGGCGCGCCGCTTTCTGGCGCAGGGTCTGGCCAGCGATCCCCGGATCGACGTGGTCGGGGTAGCCGAGGATGCCTATGGCGCGCGCGACAAGATCGTGCAGCTGAGACCCCAGGTGATGACCCTGGACGTCGAGATGCCCCGCATGGACGGCATCGCCTTTCTGCGCCGGCTGATGCCGCAATATCCCCTGCCCGTGATCATGGTCAGTGCCATGAATGCCGCCAGCCAGGAGTTGGCCCTCGAAGCGCTCGAAGCCGGCGCTCTGGATATCGTCGCAAAACCCATCGGCGGAGGCGATGCCGAGCAGGAGGCAATGCTCCGGGAGCTGCGGACAAAGATCAAGATTGCCTCGACTGCCAACGTCTCCCACTGGCGGCACAGCCCGGCGACCGTCTCGGCGGGTGCCCGCCCCAACAGAGCCCACGCGGCGACCCGCATCCTGGCTATCGGCGCTTCCACCGGTGGCACGGAGGCGATCCGGCGCATCATGGAAGCCATGCCGGCGGACGGCCCCGCTGTCGTGATCGTGCAGCATATGCCGGCGGGATTCACCGCCAAGTTCGCGGAACGGCTGGACCAGATCTGCCCTATGCGTGTCAAGGAAGCTGCGCACGGAGACTGCCTGACGGAAGGGCTGGCGCTGGTCGCTCCCGGCGAGCGGCAATTGCGCATCGTGCGCCTCGGCAACACCTTCCATGCGGATGTTCGCCCAGAAGGTCCAGTCAGCGGTCATTGCCCGTCCGTCGATGCGATGCTCTTCTCTCTGGCCCAACACGTTGGCTGCCGCGTTGTCGCCGCCATCCTGACAGGGATGGGAAAGGACGGCGCGGCCGGTCTGCAGGCGGTGCGCCAGGCAGGCGGACGGACCCTCGCCCAGGATGAGGCGACCTCCGTCGTCTTCGGCATGCCCGGCGAAGCCTGGCGCAGCGGGGCGGCCGAAATGCTGGTGCCTCTGGATGAGATCGCCGACCGACTGCTCGACCTCCTTGGGGGACTGGTACCATGAGCCGAATCACCCTTGGCGTGGGCGAGCTGGCGGTCACCAAGACGCGCGGCGACGAGCTGGCAACACTGGGCCTCGGCTCGTGCGTGGCCGTGATCATGCTGGCGCATCAGGGTCAGACCATCGGCATGGCACATGTCGCCCTGCCGGATGCAAGCACAGATCCGGGACGGGCACGTACGCTTCCCGGCTACTTTGCCGGCCCTGCCGTGGATGCCCTGATCGCGCAGATGGCCAAGGCAGGCGCGCCGCTGCTGCGACGCATCACCGTCAAGCTGGTGGGAGGCGCCAACATCATGGATCCCGACCAGCTCTTCAACATCGGCAAGCGCAATGTTCTGGAGATCAAGAAGGCGTTGTGGCGCCACGGTATGGGGCCCCTCGCGGAAGATGTGGGCGAAGGCTATAGCCGGAGCGTTCGCGTGATCGCCGGCGCGGGACGCGTCATCATCTCGTCACCCAGTCAGGGAACATGGGAAATTTAGCGCCAGAGGAGGCAGCGGCACTTGTGGATAAGAGAAAAAGAGCGCATAGTTGGGAGCAGGTCGCCGGAATCGACAGCCATTCACCCACTTGTTTCGGCATCCCATCATGAAACGTATCGTTCTAGCAGATGACTCCAAGACTGCCCGCGCCATCGTGCGACGCTGCCTGGAGATAGCCGGCTGTGGCGATGCCACCTTCGTCGAAGCCGCCAACGGCCAGGAAGCGCTGGTCCTCCTCAAGGAGCAGCGTACGGATCTCTTCGTCACTGACCTGGTGATGCCCGACATGGATGGCCGCGAGGTGCTCAGCCGCATGGCTGCCAGCCCGCGGCTGATCGCCATCCCCACCATCGTGGTAACCAGCCTCGCCAATCCCGGCATCGACAAGGAGCTGGGCGCCATGGAGTCCTGCATCCAGATTGCCAAACCGGTCAATCCCGGCATCATGGCCGAGGCCCTGGAACGCGTCTGGGGCATCTGGCAACGACTCGGCACCGACCTGGTTCCCGGCCGTTTCCTTGAGGCGCTCGACGAGTCGATCGCCAGTACCTTCGAGGAGATGGTCTTCGGCGAGGTACAGCGCTGCCCTGAAGAGGAGATCCCACCCGCGATAGAGGATTGGCTCTGGGCGCGGGTGCGGATTCGTGTCCCCGCGGGCGCCAGCTTCATGATCGCCTGCCCGCCGGCCATGGTCAGCACCTTTTCCGCCCTTCTCCACGACCTGGAAGAGAGCGACGTCGATGAGGCGACGCGGAACGATACGCTGGCGGAAATCGCCAACGTCGCCGCCGGCCGTTGCCTGACCGAGACCTTGCCGGCCGGTACCACTTACCTGCTCGGCGTACCGTCGACCGGCCTGGGCATTCCGCCTGACGAAGAACCGCCCGCTTGCGTCGGCTGGTACAAGGTCAACCAGACGCATCCCCTTCGCGCCTCCTTCGACGTGACCGACTCGCCCTGAGCCAAAGCCGCCGGCAGCTCGTTCGACTTCCGGGACTTGAGCGGCTATCCTATCGACAGAGTTGAGTTCAGCGCATTCCAGGATACCAGATGATCATGAGTTGCGATCGGCCCAATGTCCTGTTCCTCATGTCCGACCAGCACGCCGCGCGCGCCATGAGCTGCGCGGGACACCCGGACGTGCAGACGCCCAATCTCGACCGCCTGGCCGGCCGGGCGCAGCGATTCGAAAATGCCTTCTGTCAGGCCCCCGTCTGCGTGGCGGCTCGCGGTTCGCTGATCAGCGGTCTCTACCCGCATGCGCACGGCGCCCGCCTGCTTTGCGATGCCCTGTCCGATACTGTGCGGACCGTGGCCCACCACTTTGCCGAAGGCGGCTACCAGACCGCGGCCATTGGACGCATGCACTTCGTCGACGAATCCCGCCGGCACGGCTTCCAGTACCGGGTCAAGGAAGACGACTTCCGGGCGTCGCTGAGCCAGGAGGACCTGGCGATCCTGAAGGAGGCATTCAAAGACGGCGGCGGCGTCAAGGGCGTACCGGTAGACATCGCGGAGGAGCTCTGGCAGGACGACTACATGGTCGACGAGACGATCCGGTTCCTTCGGGAAGCCCGGGACATGGATAGGCCTTTTCTGTTGTGGTCATCCTTCCTCCAGCCTCACACCCCGCTCAGCCCCATGCGGAAGTACTTCAACCTGTACGATCCGGCAACGCTGGTCCTCCCGGAACGACGGGAGGATGCGCTGAACGACGGCTTCGAGGGGCACCGGATTCGGGCAAAGGAGCGAGGCTGGTATGACCAGCCCGAAAACGATCTGAGGCGCAGCCTGGCCGGCTATTACGGCAATGTCAGCCAGATGGATGCCTGCGTGGGACGCGTACTGGATGCACTGCGTGAAACGGGGCTGGAGCGGGAGACCATCGTTGTCTACACCAGCGATCACGGAGAAATGGCCGGCGCTCACCGGATGTGGACCAAGCACAACATGTACGACGAATCGGTGCGGGTTCCATTGTTGGTCGCTCTGCCCGGCGACGCTGCCGGCGCGGCGGTGCGGTCGGCGATGGTGGAGCACGTCGATATCTACCCCACTCTGGCTGAGTTCTGCGGCCTTCCGGCGCCACCGGAGATCCATGGACGCAGCTTTGCCACCGTGCTCAGGGGCGAATCGGTGAGTGCCCGCGAGTCTGTGTTTGCCCAGTATGACTTCTGCCATCATGTTTTCACAAAGGATAACCGCTACGTCGGCAAGCCGCCGATTCGGATGATCCGAACCGGGCGCTGGAAGCTCAACCACATCGACTGGGCCAAAAACGAGCTTTACGACGTGCAGGCGGATCCGGGTGAACACAACAACCTCATCGACAATCCGAACCTGGCGGGCATAGTCGCCGATCTGACCCGGCAATTGCGGCAGCGACAGGCAACGTCATGAAACAAAATCTACCAGACTGCCTCTTGACATGGCACGGCAGCTTGGCTACACTATCAAAGGTCACAGTGTAACTTCTCCTGTCACTGTGTGTGACACAGATTTTCGCAACCTCTCTCCGTATCGCGGCAATGAACGATTCCCGCCAACTTGCCAACCAGCTGCGACATGACCTCCTCGAAGGGCGGCACTCGGCGTCGGAGCCATTTCCGTCGCTTCGAGAGCTTGCCCGGCAACATGAAACCGGTCTTCGCGTAGCCAGAAACGCGGTCGACATCCTGGTGAATGAGGGACTTCTCTATCGGCGCGAGCGCAGCGGGACCTTTGTTCGCCTCGCCTCCGGGGATAATGGCGATACGACTGTATCCGCCCTGCGCTGCGTGAATGTTCTGGAGCGGGCCACCGGGACGCTTCCCACTTTTGTGCGGTCCGACTACCTGCAGGGGCACACTCAGGCACTGGATGCGACCGATATGAAGATGCGGGTCATGGCGATGCCGGCCGAAGTGGAGCGCCTCCCCACCATTCTCTCGGATCAGTTCCCATTCACCGCGCAAGCGTGCGTCCTCATCAACATCACCTACAGACCCGTTCTCCAATGGCTGATCGATCACCAGGTGCCGTTCATCGTCCAGAACTACACCCAATACGCCAAGGAGTCGCTCCCGCCGCATCACAGTGTTGCCGTGAACAAGGTGCGTGGTGCCTTCGAGGCGACCCAGTTCCTCATCGAGCAGGGACATCGGCGGATCGGCTATGCCGGATGCAGCGAGTTCGACAGCGATGACCTTCTGGAGGTCTACGAGGGCTATGCGGCCGCCATGCGCTGCGGTGGACTGGAAGTGCGTCAGCATGATATCATGCCGGTCAACACGGATGAGCCGCACATGGCCTTCGAGCCCGCGTTACGCTGGATGAAAGAGCGCGACCTGCCGACGGCCATCCTGGCGCGAAACGATGCCGCCGCGATCGGCATACTCAATGCCGCCACGGCTCTCGGCATCGCCGTTCCCGGGCAGTTGAGCGTCATCGGTTTCAATAACCAGGTCGAAGCGGAAACCTCCACCCCGCCACTGACCACCGTCGGTGTCCCGCGTGTTCAACTGGGCCGCGAAGCGATAGATTGCCTGCTGGAGGCGACGCGTCACCCCGCCGCCCACCCCATCACCCGCATTCTCAATTGCCATCTGGTACACCGGGAAAGCTGTTCACCACCAAGCTGAATTCCACCCCAGCCCGAGGAGCATCGCCATGGACAGACAGACAGATCGTGACGCGACCATCCGCCACCTGCATCAGCCGACCGCAAGGCAGGCACCCTTCACCTTGATCGAGCTTCTCGTCGTGGTGGCCATCATCGCGATTCTGGCCAGTATGCTTCTGCCCGCGCTCTCCAAGGCGCGCCAAACGGCAAGGCGTATCGTCTGTGCGGGTCAACTCAAGCAGATCCAAGCCGCGGTCTTTCTGTACACAGACGACAACGAGGGCTTCCTGCCAAGCCTCGGCATGTATCCGGATACGATTTCTCCGGCGGGTGTCGACTATGGAGACGGCGGCTGGTATGGCGCTCTCGCCTCCTATCTGGGCGATCCCAACGGTAACAGCTCGGGCCTCACCAGGCTGGGGTGGCATGCAAACCCCGTGGACCTCTCCCGCGTCGACATGTGTCCCTCCACCACCAATATCCTGAAAACCACTCCATCCGGTTATTACACCAATTACGGCTACAACCGTTGCGTACTGATCTGTCCCCAGGGCATAGGCGGGGCCTCCAGGCTCTCCAGGATCTCCGAGGCGGACCGCACCTTTTCCGTCTTCGACGGCAACTACCTTGGCATGGAGCACACCTACTATCTCTCCACCAGCCCCCGCGTTACGTGGTTCGCGCACAACCTCAATGCCAACTTCGCCTTCATGGATGGCCATGTCGACCAGGTCAACTATATCATGCAGTACAACTGGGACTGGTTTGCCAATCGCAAACTGAACAACTCAACCCGCTATTTATGGTGAGGTTTGGCCCCCATCAACGAAAAGTCGACCGCCATGTTTGATTACAAGGCCATCCAACTCGATGTGAGCCGCGGACGCATCCCCAGGTTGGCAACCGTGGCGGATCGCCTCGACGTCCTCAAGCCCTATGGCCTGAACATGCTCTGCCTCTACATCGAGAGCGTCGTGGAAAGCGAGGTCCTGACCCCGGTGGGCTGCGGCGACACGCCAATCAGCCGGGAGTACCTCGCCGAACTCCGGCGCATCTGCGAAGACCGCGAGATCCTTCTCACCCCCATCGTACAGATCCTCGGCCACCAGGAAAAGCTGCTGGCCCTCCCAGACTACCAGCACCTTGGCGAAATGCCACCCCCGAAGAACGGCTCCGGGAGCAACAACTTCCTTGCCGACAGCAAGGAGGTGAAGGAGGCTCTCTTCAGCTGGCTGGACGAGATCCTTCCATTCGTCAACTCGCCGTTTGTCCATGTCGGATGTGACGAAGTGTGGACCCTCGGAAAGGGCCGTAGTGCGGCACTTGTGGCGGAGAAGGGCATCGAGCGGGTCTTCGCGAACTACCTGACCACCTTCAACGACTTCCTCAAGTCTCGCGGCAAGACGCTGGTCTTCTGGGCGGACCTGATCGTGGATTACCCCGGCATTCTCGAGCTGTTGCCGAGCGATGTGGTGATCTCGAACTGGGGCTATGGCACCCCTCAGGAGACCTTCGAGCGCGACAATCGTCACTTCGCCACGCATCCTTTTCTGGCCAGTCGCGGCCACCGTCTCTGGGTCTGCGGCAACAACATGGCGGAATACATCTTCAACCCGTACCAGCGACTGGAAAAGAATACCGAGAGCTGGCTGGAGTTGGCCGAGCAGCATGGCGCCGACTGCTTTCTGATCACCGACTGGGGCAGCTACGCCAACATCAACCCGTACGTCGTCAGCTTGTTGGGTGACCTCTTTATCCTCATGAAAATCCGTGACCCGGACCTCCGCCAGGAGCGCTTCCTGACAGAGCTCTGCCACTGCATCCTCGGTGTCGACAACCCGACCTTTCGCGAGGCGCTCAGCCTGATGCTCAATGCCCAGAATAATCCGGACTACTTTCCCCAGCGGGACATCGACTGGGCTCCCTGCCTGCCCGGCCTCATGCTCAAGGATCCCGCCGGACACAGCAGCACCGCCAGGCGCTTCGGTTGCTACGAACGCACCGGTCTCGATCGCTTCCTGGCCGACATGCGACGGGCGCATGAGCTGATGCTCGGGGTCGATCCAACCCTGGCCGCTCGCCCAGACGATGCGCAGGACCTGGTCATGCTCTCCAACCGCCTGCTGGTCGTCGCCCTGAGAGCCCAGCTCTGGTACGACCATGCCTGGGATAGCTCCTACCGCGGCGACGACGAACCGTACCTGGCGGCATGCCGGGCTCGTGCCGCCGTACGCCAGGAATATCTCCAACGAGCGACCAGCGATCTCCAGTGGTACACGCGCCGATGGCGGCAGGACAATCTCGAAGCCGAGTGGGCCGCCTGCGAAAAGACCCTCCTTCTCGCCATGGAGAGCATCAGGAAGATCGTCAGCGAAACGGGAGTCCTGATATGACCCCGAGGTCACAGTGTGACGTTCATTATCAACCTCCGAAAGGCTGCCCATGACCTACCGGGGTGTCGCCTATTATCCGGAAGCGTGGCCAGCCGACCGCTGGGACGAGGACATCCAGTTGATGCTGGCGGCGGGCATCAATCTGGTTCGCATGGGGGAATTTGCCTGGGCACGACTCGAACCGGAAGATAACCGTTTCGAGCTGGATTGGTGGGTGGGCATCTGCGAACGCTTCCGGCGTGCGGGCATCGACATTCTGGCCTGTACGCCAAGTGCCGCGCCGCCCGCCTGGCTGACCCGAAACTATCCGGAGTGTGTCGCCATGGACGACCATGGTCGTCGCCACCCACACGGGAGCCGCCGCCACTACTGCCCCTCGTCTCCCCGCTATCGGGAGTTGGCCAATCGGGTGACCGCCCGCCTGGCGGATGCCGTGCAGGGGAATCCTGCCGTCATCGCCTGGCAGATCGACAACGAGATCGCGCCGGTGCCGATCTCCTGCGTTTGCCCACTTTGCGCCGAGGGCTTTCGAAACTGGCTGCGCCAGCGCTATGGCACCCTCGATGCGCTGAATGAAGCGTGGGGAAATGCCTTCTGGTCCGGCGACTTCTCGGCGTGGGATCAGATCGAACCACCCCAGTTTCGGGTCTCGTGGAAACTGGATTACCGCCGCTTCGAGAACGATCTCTTCACCAGCTTCATCGCCGAGCAGGCGACCACGCTTCGAACGGTCCGGCCGGATTGGCGGATCACCACCAATCAATGGGCCGGGCTCAATCCCGTCGCGGACGCCGGACGCTTCTTCGAGCCGCTCGACCTGGCCGCCTACGACGGTTACTGGGACTACTACGCCGGACGGGATCATTACTCGGCGGTCTGGGATCTCTACCGGAACATCAAGCAACCGGCCCGCCCCTTCTGGCTGGCTGAAACCAACGCCTGGAATCCGGATTGGACCACGCCCGGTGGACTCGCCGCGCTGCGACCGTGGGCGTATCAGGCGCTGGCGAAAGGCAGTGACGCCCATATCTACTTCCGCTGGCGGCAGTCGCCCATGGGGGAAGAGGATCACCCCGCTATTCTGGACTGGAGCGGCCGGCCCGGACCTTCTTATGCTCAGGTCCAGAGTCTCTTTCTGGAACTGGCCTCCCTGGGCGACGCAATCCAGGACCTTCCCCTGCCGGACGCGTGCGTGGCCATCCTCTTCGACTATGATTCGACGCTGTGCGGCCTGGTGGAAGATCGCCGGACGATGGAGCATCTGGTGGCCGCCAATACAACCCTGAATCGCCTTGGCGTCCTCGCCGACATCCTCCCCGTGCGCAAGGGGCTGGACCTCTCGCGCTACAAGCTTGTGATCGCCACTCAGCTCGAGATGGTCGACCCATGGCTGGCCGAAACGCTCAGCTCCTTTGTGCGAAACGGGGGGCTCCTGCTGGCACAGACACGCCTGTCGACCCTGGATCGCAACGGCAAGTATCGCCTGGATCCCATGCCTGCGGGGCTTACGGAGCTGTTCGGCATTCTGGTCGTGCAGCGCGGCCCGGTGGCATGCAGATTCGAGCTGGATGGCACCCCGACGCGCAGCGTGGCAGGGCGCATCGCCTTCCGCGGTGCCGACAACGCGGAGCCGCCCGGCGCCGTCACCGACTATATGGAGCGGCTTCAGGTTGTCGACGACGCGGTGGTCACCGCTCGCTATGAAGGCGGTGCCTTCGCCGGCGAACCGGCCATCACCATCCGCTCCGTCGGCGACGGATGGGCCATGTATCAGGCATTCTGGAGCGACGCCGCTGGCCTGCGAACGGTGATGGTGCAGGCACTGGCTCGAGCATCCATTTCCTGCATCTCGGATCTGCCCCCAGGCGTGGATATTCTGCGGCGAGGTCCGTTGACCTTCTACCTGAACCACGGACCGGAGCCGGTCGTTCTCCCACTTGTACGCGCTGGCGCACCTCTTCTGGGATCCGTAAGTCAGGGCAATGTGCAGTGCAAGCCATTTGGCGTGTATGTCGTACGCGAATCAACCTCGATGGAGACCCAGCCATGAACCCCCTTCTCTATGTCCTGGCGGCCACCGTCGCCTTCAATCTGGCGGCGGCTGAAACGTCCCCTATCCGTCTCTTTGTCGGCAGGTCCGCGATCCCGGCGGATGGCTTCACCATGACAGACACGTGGGATCTGCGCGACCGCGAACGCATCGTCCTTCGCTGCCTGAGCGAAACGTCGGCCCAGGCCAACTTGATCTTTCGCAGCGGCACGGGCAGCTTTCAACGGGCCTTTGACCTGACGCCGGGGGAGCAGTTCGTCATCATCCCGACCAGCGCCTTCGCCCGGGTCGACGAGCCCGCCGGCTGGGGCGATATCACGGACGCCAACCTGAGCCTCGCGGAGGCCACCGCGAGCGTGACGGTGCTGGAGCTGAATGCCACCGCCGAAGGCGCCGAGCTGCCGCCGGATCAGCTGTGCCTGGTGGCCCCCATCTCACCGTTGCGTCAAGTGGCCGCGGCGTGGCCGTTACGGGCCATACTCGACCTGTCCACATATCCGGAGCGAGTCGAGAACGCGGGGCGGACGCTCAGCGAGAATCTGAAGATCCTCACGGGCAAGCAGCTCCCCGTCAACCCGAAGGGGCTGGCGCCGTCGCCTGGCAGCCGCAACGTGATCCTGATCGGGGCGGAAGCCGTCACCAAGGCGGGCCTGGTAACCGAGGCGGAGTTGGATGCGCAAGGGTTCAATGGTCTGGTCGTAAAGAGTCACGACAGCTGTCTGGCCATCGCCGGTCAGTCCGTGCAGGGCACGAACTATGGCGTCTACAAACTCCTCGAAAGGCAGGGGCTGAAATATGTCGCTGCCGGGGTTTACGCAGCCGATGCGGTCCGTCCCGGCCACCTGATCGTCGCCAACTTCGTCGACAAGCCCTTTTTCCGCGGCAAGCGCATCACGACCTCCTACTGCATTTACGGCGACAGCTCGAGCACCTTCGCGCTGGCCGATCCCCGCACGTCGAACATCGACAAGGAGTACCCTTGTGACAAGACGCTGTGGATCGACCACACGGCTGCCTTTCTCGTTCCCAAGACCATCTACCTGGCCGATCACCCTGAATACTATGTCCAGAAGCCGGATGGATCATGCCTGGTCACGCCAGAGACGCCCGATGTGCGCGTACTCGTCTGCCCCACCAACCCGGGTGGGATCCAAGTCGCCGCGCAACGTCTGCTCAGCTGGATCAAGGCGCAAGCCGATCGCCACCTCTTCGTCGTCCAGCAGGGCGACAGCATGGACCCCTGCTACTGCCCCACCTGCCGTCACAAGCGGGAGCAAGAGGGCTGGAACGAATCGGACCTCATGCTCAACTGGACCAACGCCATTGCCCGCCAGGTGCTGGACACGTACCCGGACAAGCGGCTGCTCTGCTACGCCTACGTCGACACGCAGCCGGCTCCGCGCGTGCTCAAGCCAGAACCGAACGTCCAGGTGCTCTATTGCCCCTGGCCGACAGCGATTTCCGCTCCAAACGGCTTTCGCGACTTCGATGCCCCGGAGAATGCGGTGGCCGGTCAGCAGCTGCGGGATTGGCTGGACGTTGCCGGCGAGAATCTGGGCGATTACGACTACAACAGCGGCTTCGTCCTCTCCCACCGGGGCATGGCCGCGCGCATCAAGTGGCTCGCCCGCCACCATGCTCGCGCCGGCTTCTGGTATTCCGGCGTCAACCATACCTTCCAACCGATGTTCGAGTATGTCCACAGTCAGCTCAACTGGGACCCCTTCCAGGACACCGGACAACTGGAGCGCGAGTTCATCAGAACCTATTACGGCGACAACGCCCCGCTCGTCGAAGAGCTTGTCTCCAGCATCTACAATCGCCTGGAAGCAGTGAAGTGCGTCGCCCGCGTTCCTCCGCCGGACTACTTCGCAACCGACTTTGTCGATCATATCCTGGCCCTGTTCGACGAGGCGATTTCCCGGGAGTCGGGCCGTCGCCAGACTGAACTTCAACACGACAAAGCGAACTTCCTGCTGAATGGCCTGCTCGCGCTGCAACCCGCTGGTCACGAGATCGACGACGACGAACTGCGGCGCTTCGGCTCCATGCTGAAGCCGTATCTGGCCGGCAAGCTGGAGGAGATCAGGTTGACTGCCGAGCGCCAGAAGAAGCCCCTGACGGAAGCCAGCTATCAGCCGCTGAGCGAGCAGATCTGGAACTGGACACGGGTGGAAGTCCCTGCATCTCCCGCTGGCGAGGACGCTGTACCCCAACGTCTTCAGGAGATGCTGGAGAGTCCATTCGAGACTATCCGGAGCTACCGGATCACCCGCTTCGACAAACCACTTCCGGGCGGCGGGGTTCTGATCCCGGCCATGTCCTTTTCCGGGGCTTGTGGCCCCACCTGGTACAAGTGGAAATGCGAGGGCAAGGTGGCTGCCTGGGTGCGAGGCGCCATGACCGATGTCTCGACGATGGCCGCGGACTTCACACTGGAAGCACAGCCTCAGGGAAGAGCAGTTCTGGAGCTTGACGGCCAGGACAGCGACTCGCTCTGGGCGCCCCCCGCCCCCATCCGTATCTCCATCAATGGAACCGAGGTCTTCAGCGGCGTGCCCGGCTTCGTCAAATGTGGCTGGGCCAGACGGCAGTTTCAGTTGCCAGCCGGTCTTCTTCAGCAAGGAGAGAATCGGCTGACCATCCACAACCTCGTCAACAGCGACAGCCCCAGAGTACACTGGGTCATGATCAGCGAAGCAAGCATCACCTTTCCCGGAGACTGAGCAATGCGTAGCCCACTGCAGGGACTCGTCATCCTGGCCATGGCGGCCAGCATGGCGCAAGCGGCCCCGGAAGCCAGTTCGCTGGCGCTGGAGACCGTCACCACGATCATCGTCGCCGATCAGCGATCCGCTCCCCTTGAGCAGGCGCTCTCCTACCTGCAACGATCGCTCGAGCGCCTCTACGGCATAGAGGTGCGGAGAGCCGACATCGGAGAGCAGACGAACGGCCCAGTCTGCTTTCTCGGTCGAGAGGCGGCCCTGGCCAGCAAGATGATCCGCGAAGAAGAGCTTGACGAGTTGGCGCCGGGCGGGTATGTGCTCGCCGTCACCGGCGACGGGATCGCCATTGCCGGCGACGACGATTGGGCCACCCTCTTCGGCGTCGGCGCCTTCCTGGAAAAGCTTGGCGTGGTGTGGACGAGCTCCAGCCTGAACCAAGCCGCGTTTCCTGTCGAGCCACTGGCGGAGCTTGCCCCCTCCACGGTTAACCATGAACCGGCCTTTCTCTTCCGCAACGGGTGGGATGCCATCAACGGCAACATGAGCAGCATGCTGGGCGATCCCAGAAACGGCGCGACACCAGAGCTGTTCGACCGCAAGACGACCGGGTCGGATCTCTGGATCGATCACACGGCCGGCTATCTGGTGCCCAAGCGGCTCTTCTTCGACGCGCACCCCGAGTACTACGCCATGCGCAAGGATGGCAACCGCATCGCCGCTGACCACTTCACCGACCACCGCACCCCACTCTGCCTGTCGAACCCGGATGTCGCCCGTATCGCCACCGAACGCGCCTTGGTCTGGATCGAGAAAAACCCCGACAAGCGTTTCTTCTTCATCACCTATGGCGACACCGGCTTCTGGTGCCAATGCCCGGAGTGCCGGGCGCTCGACCCGGAAGAGGGAGCTTACGCCAGGCGTCTCTTGCTCTGGGTAAACACGATAGGACGAGCCGTGGAGACGCGTTTCCCCAAGGCCACCCTGCTGACCTTCGCCTACGCCGGATCCGACCAGGCTCCTGCGGACGTGGCGCCCAACCCGAACGTCTGGATCGTCGCCGCCACGGGGGCCGGCAATATCCCTTTCTGGCGCCACAGCAGACGCGACGACACCGAACGCTATCGCAAGAGCTGGGAGAAGCTGGATGGCTGGCTCACAAAAGCTGAGACAACCCTGCTGGTCTGCGAGTACATCGGCGGCTCCTACCAGCCCGCCTTTCTCGATACGACGGCCGATCGCTACCGGGACTATACGCGCAAAGGCGTCAAAGGCATTGCCTTCAGCTATGGCAAACCAGCCAACTTCCCCGACCTCTGGATGTACCTCAGCGCCAAATTGAAATGGAATCCGGAGCTGGACCCGGTGGCGGTCGCCGGGGACTATGCCGATGCTGACCTTGGGCCTGGAGCCCCAGGTATAAAGCGCTATTTCCAGCTCATGCACAGGCAGTATCTGACGACGCTCGAATCGGGAGTCGAGCTTGTGGACGGCTATCCTCCCGCCTTCTATACAGACGATTACGTCGAGCAAGTCATCACCTGTTTTGACGAGGCAATCAATGCGGTTCAGGACGATGAAAAGCTGTTGGCCATGATCCAGGGGGAGAAGCAGCTTTTTCTCAACGATGTCGTGCGCCACCTACCCACCTACGCGTTTGAGCCCGAGCCGCTCGCCCGCCTCAAGCGCCTGCTCACGCTTCAACACGCCAGCGCAAGCGACGCCGGCAGACTGAACGAGTTCCTCGTTGATCTGAGCGATTTCCGCAAGACGCTGGTCGACGAGGATCCACGCTACCAGGCCTTTCTCGATTCCTGGCTCGCCAACTCGCCGGGCATGGTGCCCGTGAAGACGGCGGCGGGCTGGCAATTCCCCCCGCGCCTCTTCCAGAGCGCCGACTTCGGTCCCCGCCTCTTCGACGCCAACCTCTCGCATCCCGACTTCCCGTGCCCACCGAAACTCGCTGTCGCGGTACTGGGAGCGGGCAAGACCAGCAGAGGCGTACCCAACAGCACCGCCATGCGCGTGCAGTTCGAGCTGCCGGAAGAGAGCGCCGGCCACGCAGCCGTACTTAATCTGGAAGGTCAGGATGGTATAACCAAGTGGGCTCGTGAGGCATTGTTTGCCGAGACGACGGATATCGCAATCCGGGTCAACGGGACAGAGGTCTACCGTGGCGCCTGTGGTTTCGTACGGGGCAACTGGTCGCGACGGGACTTCACCATCCCCGAGGGCATCCTGAAGAGGGGTGAGAACACGCTGGAAATTGCCAATATCACCGTCGGAAGTCGTGGGGTATTTGCGGTCTGCTGGTGCCTGATCAGCGACGCCGAATTACGCATAGCCAAGGAGTGAGATAACGATGCGACTGGATCATCTTCTCGCGGAAGGGCTTCTGGAGATACAGATTGGCGAGGATGCACCCGCGATCGACCGCCTGGCCGCCCAGGAACTCGCGACATACCTCGAAGCGCTGAGCGGGCATGTCGTTCCAGTGGGTGAATGCGGCACGAGTCTGGGCGCCCCACGGCTGCTGGTCGGCGACGCCGCAGTGGAAAGCCCAGGGGCCAGGCTCGCGGAAGACGAAATCCATCTGGAAGCCGTCAACAACGATTACATCATCCGTGGCGGCGGCCCACGCGGCACATTATATGCCGTCTACGAGTTACTCGAAGCTCTGGGTATACGATGGTTTCATCCCGAAGAGAGCTTCATCCCCCGGCTCGCGGCAATCGTATTGCCGCGGGAAGTACGCCGACGCCCCTCCTTCGAGTACCGGGAGGCCCACTGGTATACGGCCTACAGCGATACGACCTTTGCGGCCCGCCTCCGCTACAACGGCTCCATGGCGAAGGTTCCCCCGAGCCACGGGGGACACTGGGGCTGGGAGCCCTATGTGCACAGCTTCTTCAGCGCCGTGCCACCCGCCACCTATGCCGCCACGCACCCGGAGTACTACTCGTACCGCCGTGGGCAAGGCCGCGTGATTCACGGTGGACAGCTTTGCCTGAGCAATCCGGAGGTCATCGATATCCTGACAGCATTCGCTCTGAAGCAGATGGCGAAGCCCCTTGTCCGCATCGTCGACCTGAGTCAGATGGATCACGCGAATCCCTGTGAATGCCCCTCCTGCGCGGCCACGGACCAGGCCGCCGGCTCCCATGCCGGCAGCATCATCGCCATGTGCAACGAAGTGGCTGCTCGCACCAGCAAGGTGTACCCGGATAAGTCCATCGGCACCCTGGCCTACACCTATACGCTGAAACCGCCGCATGGGATCCAGGCACATCCGAATGTCATTGTGAGACTCTGCCACATGAACGGCTGCGATACCCATCCCCTGAACGGGTGCGAGCGCAACCGCGCCTTCCTCGATACTTTGCAGGCCTGGCATCAGGTGGCGAAGCGCCTCTACGTCTGGGACTATGTAACCAATTTCCAGCACGCCCTCTGCTTCCATCCAAACTTTGCCGCCTTGCGGACGGATATCCGTCTTCTGCGTGACGCGGGCGTTTCCGGCCTGTTCCTGCAAGGCTTTGCGGAGAAGGGCGTGGCCTTTGAAGAACTGCACAGCTATGCCATGGGCCGTTGTCTTTGGGATGCCGACCGGGACTACCATGCCGAGGTGCGCGACTTCCTCTCCGGCTACTACGGGGACGACGCGGCTCCGCACCTCTGGGAGATGATCCAGCTCCTGCAGGGTGGAAACTCCCCGGATTTCCACCTGCACCTCTACCGTCACCCGCATCAGGGCACCTTTCAGCCAGCCCAACTACACGGCGCCCAGGACTGCCTGGATCGCGCCATCGCCGCGGCAGGTGAGAATGAAAAACACCGGCGTCGACTGGACCAAGTCGCTCTCTGGATGGATTTCACCCGAATGGCGACCAGCAGCCCCCTGGCCCTGCGCGGCCAGTCGCTGCACATTCAGGCGGCCGACCAGGATGCCCCACGGCGCCACCACCAGGTTCGTCAAGGCCTGAAGCGCTTCGGCATCACCAAGATCTGCGAATATCCGACCTCCATGAACGATCTGGACACCGCGTGGGGGTGGAGCCTCCATACCCGCGACCTGCCCCTCACGCTACTGGACAACGCTTATACTCACCTGGCGCTTTCCCCAGAGCTGAATGGATCGATCTGCTGCCTGCGCGACAAAGACACTGGAATCGACATCCTGTGTAAGCCGGATCCCGAGATCCTGCACTACCCCTACATTGCGGGCATCGTCGAAGGTGTCGATCTCCCAGGCGGAGCGGCATTCCTCCATGAGTTCGATCGCTGGAAACTGGTCGACGCCGGCGACACCTGGGCGACCATCTCCATCGCCCTCGATGGCAAGCTGAGCATGGAGCGGCGGCTCTCCCTGCTGCCGGATAGTCCGGGAGTGCAGATGAGCACCGTTATCACCAATCACGCGGAGGAACCGCTCCAGGTCAGCCCGCACGTTTTTCTCATCCTGCGCGCCGGGGAACTGGCCGACATCCATTTCTTCAAGCGCACAGCTGCCGGCGACTACCGGCCCCTGCAGAATGGCATGCGCAGCGGTGCCAATCAGGAGCAATGGGTCAGCTTGTCGGGAGACGACCTCCCCGCCGGACAATGGGGATTCTTCAATCCAATCCTGCGCATCGGCCTGATGGAAGAGGTCGCCGGTCCGATCGCCTTCTGCGGCTCGAATGGACATCTGGATACGGGTCATGTTCTGGCAGAGACGCTACTCCGGCCAACGATCATCGAGCCCGGGGGGCACATCGTCTCCGACCGAACCTTCACCATCCTGCACGACATGCCGTATTAGCCGCTGCTACAGCACAGCGGACTCTTTCCACGTATGGCTGCTCTGGAATGCGATTATGGTCTTCAGGCCCCCAGCACAGGGTCTGAAGACCACGAAAACCTCGCACCGTACAGCTCCTCGTGCCGGGGACAGGTACTTCCCTCAGCCCGGGGACAGGCAGCCCGGGGACAGGGGCAGCCCGGGGACAGGTACTTACCTCAGCCCGGAGAGATAAGCCTGGGGACAGGTACGTTCCCTCAGCCTGGGGACAGGTACGTTCCCTCAGCCTGGGGACAGGTACGTTCCCTCAGCCTGGGGACAGGTACGTTCCCTCAGCCTGGGGACAGGTACGTTCCCT
>JAWLHB010000006.1:150482-268605 GCA_041690595.1 Lentisphaeria bacterium | reverse complement strand
TTTGCAGAGGTTCTTATCACTGTACCGGTAGCCCGCCCGGTTTGCCTCATGGCACGAAAAAAGCGGGCGTTCTATTTTACAGCTTTACTGAGGTCTGGTGATCAGGTTGGGCAGCAGGGTAGGGGGATTGGGGCCAGTTTCGCCTGTCAACTGCTGCAGAAGGTAATGCTGGTACGTGTTGACCATTGGGTGGTCTTCGACCAGGAATGCGCCCCAGTCATTGATCCCATTCACCGAGATAACCAGATCTGGTTGGAGCAGCAGCCCGTCACGCAGCAACTTGAACAACTCCTGACTGGTCGTGTAGCCGACGATGCCGCCATTGAAGAGCACGACCGGCTGCCCGCTCGCCCGAAGGCGGTCGTAGAGTTGGCCAGGCCAGTTGTTCGCATCGTATCTGGTGTCGGCCGTTGAGCCGCCGAGGGTAAGAATGCGATAGGCCCGCGGGTCGGAGGGGTCGCCGAAGGTCTCGAACGGCTCGGCGGCGGCATAGCCCAGTTGAGGATCCAGATGACGGTAGCCCCCACTTGCCGCCCGCAGGTCGCGCGGCCGATTTTGGCACACCAGAAAAGGATAGGTGTAGAGCCCTTTCGCGGACCGCAGAGCCACGGCCGCCCCTTCGAGCATCAGGACCAGAATCAACACCATGAAGCAGCCCAACCCTGTCGCAAGCAGCTTGCCAAGCCAGGGCCGGGAACGCACTGCATGTTGCCAGCGGTGCCTCGCGGAAGCGCTCTTCCCGGTTGGCTGTTTATCCTGCAATTCCTTGCTCATGGAGGGGGCTCCAAAGACCATGTTGACATTGCGATCCTTGACATTGACTCAAGGTACCGCACATTTCAGGATTATCACATCGTCACCGCCGTGCGGAAACGGAGTCTTGACTATCTTTTCATGATCATCCTTGGTATTTCCGCCTATTATCATGACAGTGCCGCTGCACTGCTGATCGATGGGAAACTTGTGGCGGCCGGCCAGGAGGAGCGATTCAGCCGCTTGCGGCATGATCGGGATTTCCCCGTGAATGCGGTGCGTTACTGCCTCCGGGAGGCGCGGCTGGGAATCGATTGCGTGGACGCAGTGGTCTTCTACGACAAGCCTCTGGTGAAGTTCGAACGCCTGCTGGAGACCTATCTGGCTTTCGCGCCCAGAGGCTTTGCCTCCTTTGCCATGGCGATGCCCGCCTGGCTGAAGGAAAAGCTGATGCTGAAGGTCATCCTCAAGCGGGAGTTGCTGGCACTGGCGGACGGAAAGGCGTCAGCCTGCCCGAGGCTGCTCTTCACCGAACACCACGAAGCGCATGCGGCGTCCGCCTTCTATCCCAGCCCCTTCAACGAAGCTGCCGTCCTCTGCCTGGACGGCGTTGGCGAATGGGCGACGACGACTGCCTGGCGAGGCAAAGGCAAGGATCTGGAGCCTCTTTGGCAGCTCGATTTCCCCCATTCGCTGGGCCTGCTATACAGCGCCTTCACCTATCAGGCCGGCTTCAAAGTCAATTCCGGCGAATACAAGCTCATGGGTCTCGCCCCATACGGTCAGCCTGTTTATGTGCAGGCTATCCTTGACCACCTCCTCGACCTCAAACCGGATGGTACCTTTCGGCTCGACATGGCCTACTTCAACTATCCTGTCGGCCTCACCATGACCAGCCGCCGCTTCGACCGGCTTTTCGACGGTCCCCCGCGCCAACCCGAATCGGCGATCTCTCAGCGGGAGATGGATCTGGCGAAGTCCGTGCAGGTGGTGACCGAGGAGATCGTCCTGCGCCTCGCCAGGACGTTGCACGCGGAGACCGGCATGCGGCAGCTCTGCCTGGCGGGAGGCGTGGCGCTCAATTGCGTTGCCAATGGGCGTCTGCTGCGTGAAGGTCCGTTCGACGAGATCTGGATTCAGCCCGCGGCCGGCGATGCCGGCGGGGCGCTGGGTGCCGCCTACGCGGCCTGGCATGGCTATCGCCAGCAGGAGCGCGCCAACCCGAAGGGCCGTGATGCCGTATGCGGCACTTACTTGGGGCCGGCCTTTGGCATGGTTGAGATTGAGGGCTATCTTCGCGAGGCGAAGGCGCCATTCACTGTGTACGAGGAGTCCGTGCTGCTGCGTCGGGTGGCGGAGCTGGTCGCGGAAGGCAAGGTGGTCGGCTGGTTTCATGGCCGCATGGAATTTGGGCCGCGTGCCCTTGGCGCACGTTCAATCATCGGCGATCCCAGATCTCCGCACATGCAGTCCATCATGAACTTGAAGATCAAGTATCGAGAGTCGTTCCGCCCCTTTGCTCCGGCAGTCCTGGCCGAGAGAGTGAGCGAATGGTTCGATCTGCAGTGCCCGAGCCCGTATATGCTACTTGTGGCCAATGTTCGGGCAGACAAGTGTATCGCAACAACGCCCGATCAGGAAGCGCTTTCCGGCCTGGCCAGATTGAACGCGACTCGCAGCCGCATTCCGGCGGTAACGCATGTCGATGGCTCGGCGCGTGTACAGACGGTGCATCGGGAAACCAACCCGCGCTTTCATGCACTGCTGCGGGAGTTCGAGGCGTTGACCGGATGCCCGGTTCTCATCAACACGAGCTTCAATGTTCGTGGCGAACCGATCGTCTGTACCCCGGAGGACGCATATCGCTGTTTCATGCGCACGGAAATGGATTATCTGGTCTTGGAGGATGCCCTGCTCTCGAAGTCGGATCAGCCCGCGGGATCGAAGGATGACGCATGGCAACGGGAGTACCAGTTGGACTGATGAGAAACAATCATCCACCTCTCAACAAGCAGATCCTCCGCCAGTTCGGGCTGATCTTCGGAGCCATTTTCGTCATCTGGATCGGGCTGACGATGCCGTGGCTCTTCAGGTATTCCTGGCAGGCGTGGCCCTTTGTCGTCGGCGTGCTGGTGGCGTTGACCGCACTGGTCGCGCCGCTCCTCCTGAAGCCACTCTACATCGGCTGGGCCGCGCTTGGTCGCATCCTAGGCTGGGTCAACACCCGTATACTGCTGGGGCTGGTTTTCTTCCTGATGATGACGCCACTTGGCCTGCTCCTTCGCCTGATGGGCAAGAATCCGCTTCACCTGCGCTTCGACGCAGTGGCAGGCAGCTACCGCTGCCAGAGCCGCAAACCGCCACCTGATCATATGGAGCATCCCTACTGATGTGGGACCTGCTGAAAGACCTTTGGGGATTCATGCGAACACGCAAGAAGTACTGGCTGATGCCCATCATCCTCGCCCTGCTTCTGCTGGGGCTGCTGATCGTCTTCGCCGGACCGACCATCGCACCCTTCATCTATACCTTGTTCTGATGCCGTCCCAGCTCTTTCAGGTATGATGCTCTTGCATTGATATTCCCCATCGTACCTTTCCGTGAGATATACCGGCACCTAACCATGCCGTGGGGCAATGCCGCTACGCCTGAAAGGCGCACGTGAGCTTCAATTCCGCGGGACTCATTGGTAAGGAATTCTCCGAACCGCGACCGAGCCGCTCTCTGAGCGGCGACCTGTTGCTCCTTCGAGCGTGCCGCATTCACTCTGTTCATGCCGTCTCCTATCGCCCCCTTGCCCAACCGGGCTGCGTCAATACTTCCTAACCACGAAGTGGCCGTCCACCGACGGACTGGGTATACTTCCCGACCACGCATCAGCCCCATTCAATGTTGCGTCCACTGCGTCCACCCATCCCCTCCGTCGAAGCGCAATTCCATGGGACCGGCTGCGCGGATGAAGATCATGGTTTCGACTTGCTTGACAAAGGGCGGGAGCGATGAGCATATTGCCTTCCATGGTCGAGCAACCACATGGGTTACCCAGAGCGAAGCATCCACATCTGGCAGACATGCGCGACGCTCTTCGAAAGGAACAGTTATGATGAAAGGCATTCTGATCAAGGCTGCTATAGTAGCAGGCTGTTGCCTGCTTGTATCTTGCTCTCATGGTGACCGTGATGAAACAACACAACGTAAGCTTGAGCTTTATGACAACGGGCAAATTGAATCGGTTGTCACTACGGATGGACCTCACAAGACGGTGGAGTTTTGGCTGGAAGACGTAAGCTTGAGTATGCGAAATCGTTATGTAGACGGAAAATTGCATGGACTTCAGGAACAGTGGTATGCAGACGGCAATCGCGTACTGGAAGAACACTACTACAATGGCGTGAAGCATGGAAAGCAGCTTTATTGGCATCCTGATGGTAGTTTACATGCTGAGGGATTTTCTGTAGACGGAAAAACCATGAAGGGAATTTCTTATCGAGCCGACGGTTCTTTGGAGGCAGTGATGATTAGAAGGGATAACGACAAGTTTTTGGTGGAGGTTGATAATCAAGGAATGGTTACACATATTGAAGTAATAATGGATGGCGAAACGTTGATAGATGAGCGAAATAGCTTGCCGCAGCCAACATCGGAAGATAGCATTTATTTCAAATAGTGGATGATAAATAGTATGTCGCTTTTAGGACATTGTCATCGACATTTGGTTTTGGGAGAAGGTCGTATTCACTTCGGCCAGATGCTTCATTAATAAGAACTATAGTCTGTGAGAAAGGGCATGAGAATCAAAACCAATGTATCAATGGTTTCAGCGACAATTTTTATGATAGTGACTCTCTCAGCCTTTCTTTTGATCGACCTAAAGACGGATTCTTCGTATTACTTTGACGTTGTGAACTTCAAGTACATGAAGGCGGAGGACACGTATTTTACATGCTTTGACAGGAGAGCATTCGCTTGGTCTTATGATGAAACGCCAAGTCAGCCGAGAATTATTTTTGACACGGACGCTGACTTTCAGCTGCTTTCAGTTACATTGAAATCTTTGGGATACTCGGAAATGTGGATTCTGTATGACCAAGAGCTGGATGGAGCGCGTTCTGTCAGGACTCCAAACTTCGTTCAAAAGATCGCAGATTGTGCTTCGCAATTCAGCGATTTGTCGCGCGCGAATTCTGCACGGGCAACAGAATTGTCGGAGTTCCTTTCTGAAGGAAGCTATGACGACTTCTTTATATATTTGGATCACTTCTTGCTCAAACAGTCAAAAAGACATGAACAAAATTAAGCAATGCAGAAAGAGCCCCATTGGCTTGTGTATTCGATATTGAATAGAGAGTGGATTACATATTTATGTATCAAAAGACGACGCCGACACCATTAACTATTCAGGAAATTGTATTCAAACAACCCTTCACTATCCACAAAACACGTGGCAGATATTTGGCATCTGTACTTCACTTGATATTTAATTCGAGGGATCCGTCCGATGAAGCGTTTATTCATTCTGGCCGCCATCGTTTTTGTTCATTCTTTGTTTGCTTTTGACGGCACACCTTTTTCCGTAAAAAGCATGACGATCGATTTGGGAGAAGTCAGATCATACGCTGTCATTCCTTCAAGCGTTACAGTCAGGTTGAATAATGGCAATTTGTCGGAAATAGAGATCGTGGTTAAGGGTTCTACTGTCAGCATACCGAAAGTGTGGTTTACCAATCTCAGGACTACTGGGAATCTAACATCATTATCAGTCTTGGGAGGTACACGTGGTTCCTACTTGATCATGTTGGACTATTTTAGTTCCACCAAAGCAGTAAATAAATTCAGACCTGATACAGTTATGTTTTGCCTTAAAGGATCTGATGTTATTCACCGTGTTGATCATATGAATCATGAGGAGCATGACTGGCGAACAAACAGTTGGAGACTTGTAAACGATGAGCTTATAATGGATGAGGAACCTGAATTCAAGGGCTCTACAGGTCTTGACTTTGAGTTTGCCCCTGAAGCGTTTAAGCCGGATGAAGGGGAAAAGGCTGGCAGCGTAAAAGAGGACGGGGAGAAGGACGATGACTAAACCTCAGCGGGATCGGCTGAGGCGTCTGCAAGGCTGGTCGCCCGGATTCGCGGCGTTCTATGGGCGTGCAGCCAAGACTTGCCCACCAACTGGAGCCGCACTTCGAGCGGCGCAGTCCCAATCTTTATGGTCCACATTTCCGTCCTCCCCGCCTCCCCGAGCGGCGAACCTTTGCGCTCTCTGCGTTCTTTGCGGTTAAGCCTTGGGCTTGAATGGCGGGGGGAAGGCCATCCGAAGGTAAGTGCGGGCTCTTTCGGGAATGATGCTCTTGCATTGGTTTTGCCCTATCGTACCTTAGGTATATTTGAACGGTACAGGCAGGCGCGCCGCCACTGTCGGGCAGCGAGCTCCAGATGCTAACAAGGGAGAAGGAAATGGCCAGAAAACTACGCATGGGTATGGTCGGGGGTGGTCCCGACGCGTTCATCGGAGAGGTACATCGCAAAGCGGCACGGATGGATGGCAAGATCGAGCTGGTGTCCGGGATGTTCAGCCGAACGGAGGCAAAGTCGCGGGCAACGGGCGAGGCCCAGTTTCTCGATCCCCGCCGCGTCTACGCCGACGTCGATGCCTACATCGCCGGCGAGTTGGCGCTGCCGAAGGAAGAGCGCATTGACTTCGTCTGCGTCTGCACGCCCAACAGCTCCCACTTCCCGATAGCCAAGGCTTTCATGGAAGCCGGCATCCACGTCATGTGCGACAAGCCGCTGACGACGGATCTGAAGACAGCGAAGGCCTTTCGCGCCGCGGTCCAGGACTCCGGTGTGCTCTTCGGCCTGACCCACAACTATACCGGCTACCCGATGGTCAAGCTGGCACGGGACATGATCAAAGGCGGAGATCTGGGCGAGATTCGCAAGATCGTCGTGAAGTACCCGCAAGGATGGCTCTCGGCGGCGATCGACGCCGACAGTAAGCAGGCAGGCTGGCGGACCGATCCGGCGCAGGCAGGCGCCTCCTCCTGCATGGGCGATATCGGCACCCACGCCGAGAATCTGGCCGAGTACATCACCGGCCTCAAGATCGTCGAGCTGTGCGCCGACCTCAACACCTTCGTGAGCGGTCGGCGTCTGGATGACGATGGCAATGTTCTGGTCCATTGGGAGAACGGCGTGAAAGGGCTGCTCTATGCCAGCCAGATCTCCCTGGGCGAGGAGAACGGCCTGGCCATCTATGTGTACGGGACGAAAGCCGGCCTGGAATGGCAGCAGGAGCACCCGAACTATCTGTACGTCAATCCGGGCGGTGGTCCGACGCAGGTATGGAAGCGCGGCAACGACTATGTCGGCGCCAAGTCGACGGCGGCGGGTCGGGCCACACGGATACCCTTTGGGCATCCCGAAGCCTTCCTGGAAGCCTTTGGGAATCTATACGTCAACTTCGCCGAAAGCTTGAACGCGCGCCTTGACGGCGTGGAGGTCGATCCTCTGGCGTTGGACTTCCCGGGCATCGAGGATGGCGTACGCGGCGTTGCCTTCATCGAGGCTTGCGTGGAATCGGCCCGAAAGGGGGCAAGCTGGGTGAAGATTCCAAGCTGCTGACGATCAAGGCGGTCCTGTGCGTCGACAGCGGCGCGCAGGGCTGCTAAGGCGCGCGGCGTCGCCCGGAAATGAGGCTGATGATGGCCACGAAGAGAGCGGAGCCGATGATGGCCCAGATCAGGGGGAAGGTGGTATCGCCGATCCGCAGTGGTATCATCTCCGGCAAGTTGGCAAGTCCCGCCAGCCACGAGCCAAGCAACGCGCCGACGAAGCCGACCGCCACCGATACCAGGCAGCCACCATGTGTGTAGCCGGCAATCGCTCTGCCGATGGAGCCGACGATGCCGGCAATGAGCAACAAGACCAACAGATTCAGAACAGTCATACTCGCTCCTTTCAGGTCGTGATGATGTATCCCGACGATAAGATAGTGCAACAACCCCGGCAACCACGAATGACACTCTGGCATGGATTGTCGAAGCATGGTTTGACAAGGGTAGTGTGCATCGCTCAAGTATCGGGATAGACGCCTCGAGGAGTGAACAATCAGCCAAGGAGTATCAGCATGGCGCGACCCGTAACCTTGTTTACCGGCCAATGGGCCGATCTACCCTGTGAAGAAATCTGCAAGAAGGCGAAAGCCTTCGGCTACGATGGCCTCGAGCTGGCCTGCTGGGGCGACCATTTCGAGGTCGACAAGGCGGATCAGGCATACTGTGACGCGAAGGCCAAGTGCCTCTCCAAGCATGGCATGAAGAGCTTCGCGATCTCGACGCACCTCGTTGGCCAGGCCGTATGCGACCGGATCGACGAGCGGCATCAGGGCATCCTGCCCCCCTATGTGTGGGGCGACGGCGATCCCGAAGGCGTGCGCCAGCGCGCGGCCAAAGAGGTCATCGCGACCGCAAAGGCTGCCAAGCGCTTTGGTGTCGATGTGGTCTGCGGCTTCACCGGCAGCTCCATCTGGCACCTCCTTTACAGCTTCCCGCCAGTCTCGTCCGGCATGATCGACGCCGGCTATGAGGATTTCTCCCGGCGGTGGACGCCGATCCTGGACGAGTTCCAGAAGCTCGGCGTGAAGTTCGCGCTCGAAGTGCATCCCACCGAGATCGCCTTCGACATCGCCAGCGCCCAGCGCGCTCTGGCGGCGGTGGACAATCATCCCGCCTTTGGCTTCAACTACGATCCCAGCCACTTCGGCTATCAGGGCGTCGACTACGTCAAGTTCATCCGCACCTTCCCGGACCGCATCTTCCACGTCCACATGAAGGATGTCTGGTGGGGACATGGAGACGGCACCGTCGGGGTCTTTGGCGGTCATACGGACTTTGCCGACGCTCGCCGCTTCTGGGACTTCCGGTCGCTGGGCCATGGCGATATCAACTTCGAGGAGATTATCGTGGCGCTCAACGACATCGGCTATCAGGGCCCCCTCTCCGTCGAGTGGGAAGACAGCCGCATGGACCGCGAGCACGGCGCCACGGAAGCAGCAGCCTTCGTCAAGCGCTGTGACTTCAAGCGCAGCAACGTCGCCTTCGACGCTCAGTTCGACAAGAAGAACCAGTAAGCGTCGCGACCAGAGAGCCTCCAATCGCCCCGTCGGGTCTGCATGATCCGGCGGGGCGTTTCCTCATTCGTGCAGCCGGAGCTGTCCCATGACCGACCACGCCGCGCCCATCACCATTGTTCCCAGCTTTCATTACGACGTCGCCTATCTGAAGACGCACGCCGCTTACATGCCGCGTTCCTTCGCGATACTGGACGCCGCGCTGGAACTGCTGGAGCGTTGCCCCGACTACCATTTCCTGGTGGAGCAGGTCATCCTCCTGGAGGCCTATTGGAAGGCGCGGCCCGAGCGCCGGGAGGCCATGAAGGCCTTGGCGACGGAAGGTCGCCTGAGTGTCGGCCCGGGCATGTACGTGATGCCGGATCTCAATCATTGTGATGGAGAGAGCCTCTTCCGGCAGGCAGAGCTGGGCTTCCGTTGGCTGAAGGAGCATCTGGGGATTCAACCATCCGTCTGCTGGATTGCCGATTGCTGGGGGCACCATGCGCAGCTTCCCCAGATCCTGAGCGCCTGTGGGTATGGCACGTATGTCTTCTGGCGCTGCATGCGGCCCGAGCTTATGCAGCGCTTCTTCCGTTGGCAGGGGCTGGACGGCACGCAACTGCCGACACACTGGCTTGCGCGCGGCTATACCAACCTGCACTTTGGCGCAACCGCGGATGCGGCGAACGTCCTCGACCAGGAGTTTGCCAATGCCGGCCGACGCGAAATCGAGGCGCTGTGCGACACCTTACGCGGCTATGGCGGCGGCGGGCACATGCTGATCTGCAATGGCGGCGACTTCGTCATGCCCCAGGAAATAGCGGTGCGCTGTGTGCGCCAACTCAATGCGTCCGGCGCCGAGCCGCGACTCCAGTTCGTCAGCCCTGATGCATGCTTCGAGCGGGTCGACTGGTCAGCCATGCCGCTCGTCGAAGGAGAGTTCAACAGCGCGCTGCAGGGCACCTTCACCAGCAACATCCGCATCAAGCAGCGCAATCGTCAACTGGTGCAGCGGCTTCTGGCGCTAGAGACTCTGGCGGCGGTGAGTGCCGGAGAGGCGGCCGATTTCGAAACTATCTGGCGCCTGCTGCTCAAACAGCAGTTCCACGACATTATCTGCGGGACCATCTGCGATGAGGCGCTGGCTGATGCGCTGCGCGACTATGACGAGGCGGAAGCGCTACTGACGACAGCGGCGCGGATGCTGGGCGGTGGAGACGGCTGGTACAATCCTCTTTCCTTTGCTCGCACGGAGCGGGTGGAGCTGGAGAGTGGCCCGGCGATCGTGACGGTCGACGGTTTCTCTGTCGTCAGGGAGGTGACGCCCTTGCCGCCGGCGGAGCCCGTTCAGCTTCCAGCGGACTTCTCCAACCGCTGGTACCGGGCGCGGATTGGCGCCGACGGCTATCTTGCCAGCCTTCGCCTGACGGATGGCGAGCGGGAGTTGATTGACGCCGACCATCGGTCACCCTTCGGCGCCTTGGGGATGCAACTCGACTATGGCGATCTGTGGCTCAACTTCGAAGCACCGCTCAATGGCGGCTCGCTGGCCAGCTCGCTGACGCAGAACCATGCCGATCCCTTCGATCGCGCCACGCCGGACAGCATTGTCAATCGCGGAACCATGCCGGCCTCCGTAAGGGAGATCTCCGCCTGGCGGCGGGGGGATGACGCGCTTGAAGTCCGCCAGCGAGGATCGCTGTCCTTCTGGCAATTACAGGTGGAATTCGAGACGACAATTCGCCTCGACGCTGGATCACCGCATATCCACTACCGCACGACCTTCACCCCCGCAGGACGACACTATCGGCTGCGAGCTGCCTTTCCCACCACGCTGCAGGCGGGAAGGAGCCTGCATGAGATTCCGTTCGGCATCCAGGAACGCGGCGACGGCGAGCACTGTGCCCAGCACTGGGTTGCACGCGTTGGCGAGGCCGAAGGCGTCACCCTGCTTAACCGGGGCATGCCCGGTGCCAGTGTCGACAAGGGGACGCTGCTGCTGACACTCTTTCGGTCGGCGGCGATGGAGTACAAGGCGCCCAGCGCCGCCTCCTTCGGCGAAGGGATTCCGCACGTCTTCGACTACGCGGTGATGCCGCATGCCGCCGACGCCTTGAGTGACGTCGTGCGACAAGGGCTGGCCTTCAACCGACCACTGGTGCCTGCCCCGGTTGGCGCGGTCGCGTCTTGGCGGCTCAGCGGCGATCCCGGCGTCATCCTGGTCGCCCTGCGTCGGATCGGCGAGGATGTCATCGTGCGGCTCTACGAATCCGTTGGCGTCGCGTCGACGGCGAGGCTTGAAATCCCCTCCACCTATGGGGCGATGGCAGAAGCCGATGGGCTCGGGCAGGCGCGGGGTGAAGCCCGCGCGCTGGCGGCTTCGGTGGAACTGCAGTTTCAACCCTTTCAGATCCGCACCCTTCGCCTTTTTCAGGTGACTTGACGCGGGTCGGTGAACAGGCTACTCTTCCCGTATTCCTTTTACATGTTCTGGTGGAAAGAAGAGGTTATCAGCCATGAAACGCCTGCGCATGAGCGACGTCTCGCCCGAGGAATCGTCACATGATATTCCGCCCCTTCGCGAGCCGGATCCGCCGCCGAAGAAGCCGGGCTTCAAGCTCAAGGCGCCGGTAACTGAAGCTTCCGTTGCCGCGATCGCGTCCCCGCCGCCGGATTTGCACGCTCCCCTGCGGCTGGCTGTCGACGAGCTGCGTCAGTTGCGCTGCCAGATCGACGAACTTCGTCACCGCTACCTGGATGATCTGGAGGCCCTGAGTACCCGCCTGAACGACGTGACCTTGCGTCTGGAAGAGGTTGCCGCCACAGCCACTGTCGCGGTCCCCGAACTTACACCGGCCTCGCGGGATGAGATCTCGCCCACACGTCGGAAGGAACCGCTTTCCCTGCAGGCGAAGGAATCGCCCTCTCCGGTGCCGGCAGCCGTCAATGCCATCAAGGGCTGGATGCGCGATCTGCGCGACGCCATTCAGCATCTGACGGATGAGCGTACACTTCCGCCGGCGGACATACCGCTTGAGCAGAAGCTGGTGGAGGCGATCGGCCAGGTCGCCAGCGGCTATCTCGAGGAGTTCGTGCTCATGCATGGGGCGGCGCGCGAAGCAGGGCTTTGGGATGCGGCGACGCTGGAAGAATACGAATCGTACTGTGGAAGCCGCTATGTTGCTGACATGCTCGATCCGCTGGAGCAGGCAAGCCGAGACCACCAGCCGGCGGTTCGCGAGGCGTTGCTGGATTACCTGGCGATGGTCGTGGCGCTCGATATGATTCCGGTTGATCCGGGTATCACCAGCTTCGATCCCGAGAAGCATGAGATCGCGGATGGCACACCCGCTCCGGATGAAGCCACCATCTTGGCCGTCGAGCAGGCAGGGTACGTCGATGCACGTCGCCAGCATCTGGTGCGCAAGTGCAGAGTACGGATCGAGCCCACGGCTGTGGCTCAGAAGCCAAAGTCATCCGCCAGAACCGGCACCTTTGTCGACGGTCGTGAAGTGACTGCCACGGCCTCCGGAAATCTTCCCGTTCCTCCCGAAGTGGCGCATTGTCAGCAGCTCGTCTTCCGCATCAAGATTGCCGTCAGCAATCTGGCGGGTTCCGGCAAGCTGCCCCGCTCCGGCGATGCAATTGACCCCGAGGTCATCACCTTGCTGCGCGACTACGGTAACTGGTTGCTGCAGCGGATGACTGCGCTGCATTCGCTCTGCCAGGCGAATGCCAATGCCCGATATGCCGAGCTGCGTCGAAGCGATCCCGTGCGGGCGCTTGCCGAAGCCTGGAGCGACGAGTTGATCGGGCAGTACAACCGTTTCCTGCATCAAACGGCCGTCGAGGGTTTCCTCGACCGTCTCGAAGTTCAGTTGCGAGCCCGGAAGCTGGAGAGCCATTTGGAACTGGTGGACCATCTGGCCGGCGAGATGGAGATGGCCCGGCAGGAAATCATCCCCCGCAAGACGCTTTTCGATCCCCGGCGTCATGAGGTATCCGGAAAGGTTTCAGACGAAGAGGCTCTGCCGGGAGCCAGGATCACCAGAATCATCCGCGCTGCCTACACGGATCTGAACAGCGGCGAAACGGTCCGCAAAGCGCTGGTTGAAGTCCAGATTCCCTCCTTCGATAAACCGCTGGAGCTTCCGGTCGAGGAACCGGAAGATGCGCCGCTGGATCTCGACGTAAGCTGAAAACGCAGGAGCCGCCGTACGACATGGTATCGCACGACGGCTCTGCTACCCCTGACAGGTCGCTACCGATATCAGGCAGCGCGGGGATTGACGTAACTGGTGGCGAGGTGGGTCAGGCGCTTGTCGGTTTCGCCCTCCTCATCCAGGGTTTGCTGCAGCAGTTCGGCTGCGTGATTGTGGCCCAGGCGGCGGGCAAATGTACGCAAGGTGCCATATCCGGCAATCTCATAGTGCTCGACGCGTTGAGCCGCACTGATGAGGGCCGCGTCCTTGACTTCGGCTGGGGCATCGGCATTCATAAGGCTCTCGCCTTCGTCGATTAGCCCTTTCATTGCGTCGCAGGTGTGCCGCTTGGCGTCGATATCCAGTTCAGAGAAGATCTGCTCCAGGCGTTTCACCTGTCCCAGCGTTTGTTCACGATGTTCGGTGAAACCTCGCTTGAGCTTGGGTTCATGAGCTGCGTCAGCCATCTTGGGCAGCGCATCGAGGATACGATGCTCCGCGTCGTAGAGGTCGCGCAGTTCATGAACGAAGAGATCTTCGAGAGAGTTGATTTCAGTCGAGAAGAGACCCATGTCCGATTCTCCTTATGTTGAGCTTGTTAGCGTGATGTCGTAGCGCTGTTGCGCTTGGATTCATGGTGCATATGTGATGCCAAGACGGCTTCTGAGGAATAAACCGGCAGCGCCGGAAGGAATAATTGGCGCAAGGTGTCGCTTTACATGGACGCGGCGTAAAGCTGAGCCAACGTTCCTGACGGTCCCGCCGGGGGGGCGACCGGGCGTTTGCGGGTTCCTTCAGGCAAAGCGTCGTGCAACTGCCCGGTGTTGAGGCGCTTGGCATGGCAGCTGCTGTTAATCCTTGAAACCTGTCAGCGCGATCGCCCACAGTGGGTATCGGCGATCCGTTTCACCTTTAATGGAGATGCAACATGCCTCATAAATCGATAGGCAGGCTGGCATTCGTGGGCAACTATGTGCCCAGGAACTGCGGCCTCGCTACCTTCACCTCCGATCTACGCAACGCGGTCTATGCACAAGCCAGGAGTACCGAGTGCATCGTCGTGCCGGTAAGTGACGGCACTGAAAATGAGTATCCGCCCGAGGTGCGATTCGTTTTCCGGGAACAGGATCTGGAGAGCTATAAGCGAGCGGCCGATTTTCTCAACCTCAGTGGGGCGGAAGTAGTTTCGCTGCAGCATGAGTATGGCATCTATGGCGGGGAGGCCGGAAACTACATCCTCAGTTTCTTGCGCCACCTGGACAAGCCGGTCGTCACCACCATGCACACCGTGCTGGACAAGCCGACGCCCGAGCAACTGAGGGTGACCCGCGAGATCGCCGATCGCTCGTCTCTCATTGTCGTGATGGCCAATCGCGGCCGACAGTTTCTCCGTGAGATCTATGGCGTTCCCGACGCCAAGATCCGCATGATTCCCCATGGCATCCCTGACATGCCCTTCGTCGATCCCAACTTTTATAAAGACACGAAGGGAGTGGCGGGACGGCCGGCGCTGCTCACCTTTGGGCTCCTCTCGCCGAACAAGGGGATCGAGACGGTTCTGCGCGCGCTGCCCGCTGTGGTTCAGGAGGTGCCGGACGTCCACTACACAATCCTCGGCGTCACCCATCCCAACCTCCTGCGAACCGAAGGCGAGCGCTATCGGCAGAGCCTCGAGCACTTGACGGAAGAGCTGAATATCAAGAACAACGTCTCCTTTCACAACCGCTTCGTCGAGCTGGGCGAACTCCTGGAATACATCGGCTCGGCCGACATCTACATCACTCCCTATCGGGACAAGCACCAGATCACCTCGGGCACCCTTGCCTATGCTTTCGGCTGCGGAAAGGCCGTCGTCTCCACACCCTACTGGCACGCGGAGGAACTCCTGGCGGGTGAGTGCGGCGTGCTCTTCCCCTTCGATGACCACGAGCAACTGGCCAAAGACATCTGCCGCCTGCTGGCGAATGAGGAAGACCGCCATGCCATGCGCAAACGCGCCTATATGATCGGCCGGGAGATGGTCTGGTCGAATGTGGCGCAGCAGTATCTGCATGCCTTCCACCCGCCTCGCAGAACAAGACGGTCGAACAAGCGTCACCAGCTGCAGTTGGATGAGTCGCCGCTGCAGCTGCCGCGCATACGCCTCCCACATCTCCTGACCATGACCGATTCCACTGGGTTGCTGCAACACGCCGAGTTCTCCTTTCCCCTCTACAGCGAAGGATACTGCACCGACGACAATGCGCGTGCTCTCCTCCTGGCCGTCCTGCTGGAAGAACTCGACATGGCATCCCCGGAACTCGACAGAGCCGTCTCCCGCTATGCCGCATTTCTCCACTACGCCTTCAATGAGCAGCGGCATGCCTTCCGGAACTTCATGCTCTTCAATCGACGGTGGCGTCATGAGGTTGGCTCCGATGATTCGCAGGGCAGGGCGCTCCTGGCTCTGGGCAGCGTCGTTGGCCGCAGCGGCAATGCCAAGCTGCGCCTCTGGGCACAGGAGTTGTTCGTGAAAACCCTGCCGACGGTGACCGGCTGCGATTCGCCTCGCACCTGGGCGTATGCGCTCATCGGCATTCACGAGTATTTCCGGCGGCTCAATGGCGACTGCCGGGCCGAGGAAGCCCGCCTTTTCCTCACCGACCAGTTGATCCGGCTCTACGAGCAGAATGCCTCCAATGAGTGGCGCTGGTTCGAGGACGTACTGGCTTACGGTAATGCTGTCATGCCGCACGCCCTGATCCTCTCCGGCCGATGGTGCTGCAACCAGCACGCCCTCGACATCGGCCTCTCCTCGCTCGAATGGCTGCAGGAGAATCAACGGGGCGACAATGGCTGCTTCCGGCCGATAGGCAACCAGGGATTCTATCATCGCGGGGGTGAGCGTGCCATCTTCGATCAGCAGCCGATCGAAGCCTATGTGACCTGCTGCGCCTGCATTGAAGCGCATGGCGCTACTGGAGATCAGAAATGGCTGGACGAAGCCTATCGCGCCTTCTCGTGGTTCCTCGGCCGCAACGATCTCGGCGTGGAGCTGGTCAACCGTGAGACGGGTGCCTGCGGTGACGGTCTGCATCCCGACCGGGTCAACCAGAATGATGGCGCGGAATCGACCCTCGCCTATCTTCTCTCGCTTGCCCGATTGCATCTGGTGCAGCAGCGGACGCGCCGTGAAAGCGCTCAGCACAACCACAAGCCCATTTCGACGGAGTCTTCGCACTTCGTGGAAGTCCATCCGGTCGAGGTGACCGAATGATAGTTGAACGACTCGATACTATCCTCAAACCCGACGCCTCACGCGTTCTCTTCCGTGACTTTCAGTTCGGTCAGGTCGAACGCTATCCGCGCATTATCGCCAGGATCATGGGCTTGACCGAAGCCGAAGTTGAGACCGAGTGGCAACTGGTGGAGCGGGAATTCTACGGACGCCATCCTCGCCTGCAGGAGTTCTTTCTGCGTCGCTACTGCCGCGTGAAACAGTACATGCTGACGGATGCGCCGATTTCCAAGCTGCGCCAGTTGCTGATCGGAGCCTACTTCACTCAGGAGTACTCCCTCGAATCCGCCGCGCTCTTCAATCCCTCGATGATATGGCATCCCGAGCAGGGGAATCTGCCGGCCGGCGCCAGGCGTTTCATCATCAGTCTGCGAGCGATCGGTGAAGGGCACCTCTCCTCCATTACCTTCCGCTCCGGCATCATCCACGATGATCACCGACTGGAGATCGACAAGGCAAGCCGATTCGTCACTGCCCCGGAGCGGTTACCGAATCCCGACTACGACAAGTCCCTCTTCCAGCGCAAACTTTTCGAGATGAATGTCGATGACGAATTCTCCGATCAGGTGTTGAAAGAGTTGTCCGACTCGTTTACCTATCGCGAGCTGAATGCCACGCTGGAGCGGCTGCTCAGGATGGATCGGGCGCACCAGAAGCGTTTTGCCGAAAGCATCCGCAGCATTCGGCTGCTGGCGGATTCCAACTACCAGACGGTCTATGATTCCAGTGAGGATATCTCCGAACGTATCGTCTTTCCAACCTCTCCCTCGGAACTCAACGGTATCGAGGACGCTCGCTTTGTCCATTTTGCGGACGACAACTGCTACTATGCGACTTATACTGCCTACGACGGCAAGGTCATCCTTCCGCAATTGCTGATGACGCGTGACTTTCTGCGCTTCCACATCAGCACCCTGAACGGACCACAGGCTCAGAACAAGGGGATGGCCCTCTTTCCGCGCAGGATCAATGGTCTCTATACGATGATCTCCCGTCAGGATGGCGAGAACATCTATCTCATGTACTCCGACAACATTCACTTCTGGTACGAGCGCGAGATGCTCCTGCGGCCAACCTATCCGTGGGAGTTTGTGCAACTCGGCAACTGCGGCTCACCCATTGAACTCGACGAGGGCTGGCTGGTTCTCACCCACGGCGTGGGGCCGGTTCGCCGCTATTGCATGGGCGCCTTCCTGCTCGATCACAAAGACCCATCCAAGGTCAAGGCGCGGTTGCGCGAGCCCCTGCTCAGCCCCAACGAAAACGAACGCAAGGGCTACGTTCCCAACGTCGTTTACAGTTGTGGTGGGGTCGTGCACAACGGCAAACTGGTCATCCCCTATGCCATGGCTGATTATGCCAGCTCCTTCGCTCTGGTGCCCATCGGTGAACTCCTCGATGCCATGGAGCCGGTGGAGTGAAGAAGAGCCGCGGATCTTAATGACTCGCGCTTGACAGAGATGACGCGGCGATGGATTGTGTGGCGACGATCGAGGTGAAACGGGCGCCAAGCGCCCCTGCCATGGGAGATGCCTCATGTTCATCGATATTCATGTCCATACGCGCGGGATTCCAGGGCCGCCGCGAGGCGCCAAACCAGCGTACGCCACGCCGGAACAACTCCTTGCCCGCTACGAAGCGATTGGCGTGGAGAGAGCGGTCCTCCTGCCCGGAGTCAGCCCCGAGTGCGCCTATTCGCCTCAGTCCAATGAGGAGATTATCGCCATCGCGGAGGAGCATCCCGGGCGCTTCATTCCCTTCTGCAACATCGATCCCCGGGCGATGACCAACAGCGGTGATGCGCCGCTGGGGGATATCCTGCGTTTCTATCGCGACCGCGGCTGTAAAGGGATCGGCGAAGTGACCGCCAACCTGCCCATCCTCGATCCCCGGGTGCAGAATCTCTTCAAGCATGTCGAGGCAACCGGCTTTCCGCTCACCTTCCACATCTCCGCGCAGTTGGGCGGCATGTATGGTCTCTACGATGAGCCCGGCCTGCCGCAGCTCGAACGCAGCCTCCAGCTCTTTCCCAAGCTCATCTTCTTCGGTCACTCCCAAAGCTTCTGGGCCGAGATGGGCCGCCTCGATACACCGGCCGATCGCTACGGTTATCCGCGCTATCCCATACGCGAGGAAGGCGTCGTACCGAAGCTGATGCGGCGCTACCCCAATCTGTATGGCGATCTCTCGGCCGGCAGCGGCTGCAACGCCATCCAGCGCGACCGCGCCTATGGCATCAGCTTCCTCAACGAGTTCCAGGATCGCCTGCTCTTCGGAACGGATATATGCGCTCCGGATACACCCACGCCTCTGGTTGATTACCTCCTCGACCTGCGCGCCTCCGGCGAGATCTCGGAGGATGTTTTCCAGAAGGTTGCCCGCCGGAATGCCATACACATTCTGAAGCTGGACGCATAGAACCACCGATACCGGAAGCGCCGTCGACGCGACGCTTCCGATCAGGTGGCGCCAGGTCTACTCGCCGATGAAGGCTTCCTCGGCAGGCACATAGGTGACCTGCAATGTGCTGACCCCGATCCGCGGGTGGCGGAGCGGGCGCCAGTCGGTGCCGTAGAGTACCTTCTCCGGCATGGTGACCACCAGCTTCCTGAAGGTCAGCGGGTACTTCACTTTCCCATCGCCGGAGAAACGCCACTGGCTGGTGTACGGCCAGTGATAGATGTCGTGGTTGCTGCCGTACTGGCCCGGCAACGGGAATTTCACGTAGCGCCAGCCGTCGTGATTGAGGCGGCTCCAGCCCCAGGCGTCATCGCTGTTCCAGTCGCTGATCCCCGCCTTACCGCTATCCTTCAGCTTTGCGAACTCCTCTTTCGGCAGCCAGTCCGCCATCCATGGATTCGGCTCGCCCCCCTGCTCGGCGCCGATGGATATCCAGCGCTGGCCACCGGCATCCTCCAACTCGAAAATGACCCGTCCCCAGGTGGCGTTGTCGTGCACCCAGAGCCCGACCTCGGTCGGCATGCCGGGGATCTCGACCGGCTCCCGCATCGCCATCACCGTATACCTCTGCAGGTACTCCGACGTGCCCGGGGCCGATTCCCGCGCTTCGATCGCGATAACCTTTTCGCGTCCCGCCAGCTCCGGCATCTCCTCATGAACGAAGATGCCCGGCCGACGCTGGTTCATGAAGTTGAAGCTCTCCAACTCATAGTTGCGCTCCTGTTCGAGCTCCCACTCGCTCATGCTGCTGAGGCTGGAGATGACAAAGGCATCGCCCTCGGGCGGGGGCGCATGGCTCGGTTCGCCCAATTGCAGCCTGCGGATTGGCCGCTTCGTGCGCACAAAGGTTGCGGCAGTTCCGATGGTCAGCCAGTCATTCTTTACATTGAGCGATTCTTCCCGGCCGTACAGGCGCGTCACCTCCGCCCGCCCCGAGAAGGGCACGCCGAGCATCACCGGACGGCTCCCCCGCGTGGTCCAGAGACAGGTGACAAAGTCGTTCCATCCCCGCTTGTACTCGAACGCGTAGACGGCATCCGACCCGGTCGGCACGATGCGGCTGAAGGTGGCCCCATCCAGCACCTGCGTCATCACCGCCATCGCCACATAGGAGCGTTTCGGCGACACATTCGGATAGCCAAAGCAGAAACCGGCTGCTCCCCAGTTGCTGTGGTAGTAGCTGTTGCCGACATCGGCGATCAGGCCAACCCGGATCAGCGGAATTCTCCACGCCAGCGAGTGCATCACATGGCGAACGAAATATTCCGCCTGCGTCTGATGCGTCAGGTTCCCGGGATTCGTGTTCGGGTAACACATCTCGAAACACTGATAGACCTTCGTATCCGCATATCCATAGTGATCGAGCACCCGGCGGAACATGAAGATTCCCGCGTTGTTGGCCACGAAATCCGTCGGTTGCGTCTCCGGAGGGCGCATGAAGTTGCCGCTTTCGTTGCCGGCCACCTTCAGGTACTTGTGCGGAATGCCCTGGCGGCAGAACTCTTCGATCAGGTGCGGCATGCCATTGCCGAAGTAGATCTCCGTTTCCGGAAAATGCTCCTCCATCAGCGCAAAGGTCTGCATGGCCTCCGTCCACAGCTTCTCGAAGCGTTCCCGATCGTTCTCCGTCAGGTCGTACTGCTTGCCGGTGAAGAGATCCGGCGAGCGCAGCACATGTGGCCCGGAGACGCTGTTCTCATGGAAGATCAACCCTCGGGCCGGTGGTACGAAATCCGGCTCTTGCGCCTTTCGCTGGATCAGCTTCTCCACCGACTTGGGCGTCAGCTTCACATCGCGGTAGCTCACGAGCCCGTGGCTCTCGCTGTCGCGCAGATACCGCAGGCCGGCCTTCACCGCCAGGGGCCCCGTCTGGTCGATGTCGAAAGGCGTTTCATGACCTCCACCGAAATCCCAGGTGCCAAACGGACTGCTCTCGCGGTGCTTGCGGGTGTCCGGCGCCAGGATCGCCAACGTCGTCGGCCGCTCCAGCAGCAGTTGCCCCTGACGGAAGAGCCGGAAGACGACGTCGTAGTGGCCGCGCTCACTAAGATCGAGCGTCAAGGTCTGCTTGGCGTTGCCTTCGCGCCACAAGCGGAAGGTGTTGAAGACGAAGGTCTGCACCTCGCCGTCATCCCGCCTTGTCTCAACCTCGACATGGTGCTCGCGATGGTGATCGTAATGGTTGCGCATCAGCAGGTCGAAGACCGGCTTCTGGGGCTGATTGAAGACGTTGCCCGGCTCCCGCGCCGTCAGTTCCAGTTGCGGCGACGACCGCTCCAGCGTCATCGCGAAGATACGCACGCCGCTCGGGTCTCCCAGAGGGCGCAGTTGGAAGCGGAAGGGATCGGGCAGGTTGATCGCCACCTTCAGCTCACGTGTCAGGTCGAGATGCATCGCCCAGTGGCGCTGGTAATCCTGTGAGAACGCTCGGTTGATCGGGATCCGCACCACATACAGCCGCCCGCTTTCCGTCGGCACCACCTGCACCACATTGCCACTCCGCGCCTTGACGCTCGCATCGCTGCTCCGCGGAATCGTCGCCGTGAAGTCGTGATAGGAGGTGCGCACCCGTCCGTCAAAGCGGCCGAAGCGCAGGGTCAGGTGATTCGTCAGCGATTCCTCATCGTCCGCCGCGGCCAGAAGATAGACGCTTGCATAGTCGGCGACAGGTATTTCCAGCGTCGCCCGTGACCAGTCGCCTGGCTCTGGAAAGAAGTCGTATCTGGCCATGTAGCCGGGATACTCCTGCCGGCCCTCGTTCTCGGCTGCCGACCAGCCGATCGGCTTCATGAAGAGATGATTGGCATCCCCTCCCGACACCAAGTGAAAGGGTATCTTCTGGATTGTCACCTTGTCCGCCGGCATCTCCAACGGTTGTTGGGCATTGGCGACGCTCGAAAGGTCAACCGGCACAAACTGCCCCTCTGTCGGCAACGCCTTATCAAGCGGCACTATCAGCTCCGCGGCCAGCGCCATCAGGGGCATGAGAAACAGGCAACACCAGAACTTCATCATGACACTCTCCTTGATCGATACAGGGGCTGAACCTCGTGACGTACGGGCTCATGCACAAGCATAACACGTGGTAATGCCCCAGTCAATTCCTCGCCCGCACCTTCGGCAGCCTCGCGCGGCGGAATCGCTTGCATCGCGCCGTCGGGGTGGCTATAGTTTGTCGGTGGCTTTGTGCGGCCAAACAAAGGGCTCCAGAGTAGAAAAAGCACCTTCACTGAAAGATCATGAAGAAGAGACGGAAAGAACTCAGCATTTCTGGAGGAGCACGACGTCAAGTCCGTCGCCGTGACTGACGGGATCATCGGCTGTCCTCATGAAGAGGGAATAGATTATCCGGAAGGAACGTACTGCCCGATGTGCCCCTTTTGGGCCAACCGGAATCGGTTCACGCACGAGATTGAGGACTAGTAGCAGCGAACAAGCCGTCGGTGTATAGTCACTCAGGTGGCTCGGGGGCAGGCGACAGGTATCGTCGGCAACGCCTTTTCGAGCGGCACTGAGAAACAGACAGCACCAGAATGGAGATCGGGATGATGGAGTCAGTCATACGTGGTTGGGTTGCTATTGTGGGGCTTGTGGCGATGCTGCACGGTTCTCTCCCCGCGTCTGCACGTGAATCGGTCGATACTTTTGTTCTGGGAAAGGTGGCGCCGAAGAGTGTAGACGGACAGCCCTTGCCGGTTGAGCGGAACAACTTGGTCCATGGATGGATCCAGAAGCGATCGACGGTTGTGACGAAGCTCGATGAAAAGCGGCAGGTGAAGGCGGAATCGACTTGGACGACGGTCCGTGCGTACTCGGGTATTCTGACAGCGGTGAACTATTCTCTTCCGTCAAATGGCAGCTATGTGGAAGCCGTGGAAGCGTGCCGGGCCGTGCTCAAGGCACACTCGTTTCTTGCCGAGAGTGATCTAAGGAAGAGTGTCGAGGATTGGCACGCCCTGGCTGAGGATGCCCAGCGGCGGCCGGAGGGAAAGGCAGTTCTTCCCGGTGGTATCGAGGTGACGATGCAGCTTTGGCCGAACGGTGACCAGTGGAAAGCCTCCCTGACCGTGGAAGTGGAGAGAGAGGCTATGAACGCACTATTGCTTGTTGCCGCCAGCGAATGGGCTATCGCGCCACATCAGAGCTACACCGTCAAGCAGGACATGTTTGCGGGTGCTGGGATCTCCGCCGACAACGAGCTGCTTGTTGTGGCCAAGCGCGGATACCTGGGCGTGATCGACCTCAACCGCGGAGAAATCGTCAAGACCCTAACCCAAATCGATGGCGCACTCGTGGATGGCAGCGAGGGAGCGGCTTTCGCCGGTGATACGGAGACGGTGACGCTCGCGGGTGAGAAGAAGAAAGCCTTCCGGATAAGCCTGTCCGACCAGAAGATTCTCGCGGAGCGTTCATTCGTCAGCCTGAGCGACCGGCTGATGCCCGATGGTTCAGGTGTGTTATCCAGAACGGAATCCGGTCTTGCCATCCTGTCGTGGGAGTCGGACCAGCCTGTTCTCGAGATCGGCAGCGGCGAAAAATCGCGCGTCATCGGTATCAGTCGTGACGGCGCACGCGCGGTCGTGATGCTGCCGGATCGCAGCTTGTTTGTCTACGATCTGAAGAGTGGCGAAAAGGTGGCGGCGCTGGAGCAGGCTGGTGACATGGAATCCATCTCCTTCAGCAGCGATTATTCCCGGATAGCGGGGACTGCTTTCATGAACCGCCAGATTGTGGTCTGGGATGGCGCTACCGGCAGCAAGATACAGGAAATGCGGGCCAATGGCATAAAGTGTCTGGCTTTGACCCCTGACGGTAAACGTATCGCCAGCTCGACCTGGACGGGCGGCATGACACCAAACGTCGTCTTCATCCACGACGTCGATAGCGGCGAATTGCTGGCGGAGCTGGGCCATTTCGTGCACGCCCCCTTCTCCCTGATCATCTCGTCGGATGGGCGGCACTTGATTGCGCCCATGGCGCATGACGATCAGGTGCATGTCTGGCAGATGGATCGTCTTGCGAAGTAGGACCGTGCGCGTCACGTGCCGGGCATTTGCTCGTCGGCGGAAAAGGGGCCGATGTAGGCGGGAGTGCCGGCGTGCAGGCGCAGGAGGTGAGTGAGGCCCGGGGGCAGTTCCTCGGGATGATGGGTGACGTAGATGAGGGCGCGGCCGGGGAGCCGGCAAAGCGTGTCGATGAGCGGAACAAGCCGGTCGCGCTGCGCGTCGTCAAGCCCCTGGCACGGTTCGTCGAGGACAAGCAGGGGAGGATTGTTGACGAGGGCGCGGGCGAGGAGAACGAGGCGCTGTACGCCAGCGGGGAGCAGGGGAAAGGGATCGGTGGCATGGGGGGTGAGGGCGAGTCGCTCCAGCCACTGGTCGGCAGCTTTCCATTGGTCGGGAGTGGGCTGATAATAGAGACCGATGGAGGAGTAGAAACCCGAGACAACGACCTGACGACAGGTGGCGCGGGCATCGTAGTGGGTCTGCATCTCGGGAGCAACCGCGCCGATGCGAGCCTTGATCTGCCAGATGCTCTCGCCGCTGCCCCGACGCCTGCCGAAGAGGTGCACCTGATTGGCATAAGCCTGTGGATTGTCACCCAGAATCAGGCTGAGAAGGGTGGACTTGCCGGAGCCGTTGGGACCGAGCAGCGCCCAGCGCTCGCCGGGCTCCACCCGCCACGTGAGGTCGTGCAGGATGGTGGTCGAGCCGTAACGGACGGTGATGTGGCGCAGGTCGAGGAGAAAGGTGTCGAGCTTCGGTGCCGGAGGCAAGTGAGCAGACGATAGGGCCGCCGGTCGTTCATCGGGCAGGAGTTCCCGCCACTGCCGTGCAGTCACGCGGTTGCGGGGGCTCTGGAAGAGGATGCGGTGGTCGCGAACGCCAAGGATATGGGTGATCGGCTCGGGCAACTCATCGGGATGGCCGGTGACGCAGACGAGGGTAAGCTGCGTGGCGAGGAGCGAGAGCAGCTCCTGCCAGTGCTGGCGCGAAGCCTGATCGAGGCCGGCATAGGGATCGTCGAGGATGAGGAGGCGAGGCTGCCGGAGCAAGGCGCGGGCGAGGAGAAGTTTGCGACTCTCGCCGTTGGAGAGGTGGAGCGCCTTGCGGTCGAGCAGGGGCTCGATCTCCAGAAGCGCGATGACGCCGGGCAGGCGGTCGGCATAGTCGGCATTGCCATCCGCGGCAAGCACCTGGTAAGGGCTGATGCCCATGACGGCCTGCCGGGAGAGGAGATCGGCCACAGTGGGAGCCCCCTCGCCGGCGAAGGCATTCCACCGCGCCTGATGGAAGGTACCGAGGCCGCGCTGCAGGTCGCGTTGGCTCTCGAAGGAGAGCAGCTCCGTGCGGCCTTCTGGATGATCGAAGCGGCCGCGCCAGATGGCGACCCGGCCCGCCAGCGCCCGGGCCAGCAGGCTCTTACCGCTCTCCGTCGCGCCGACGATGCCCCAGTGCTCGCCGGCATGAATTGTCCACGAAGTCCTCGCAAAGCGGAGAGCATCGCCATCGCGCAGGGTGACGTCATGCCAGGCGAGAAGGGGTTGTAGAGCGGCGCTGCTCACTGCAGTTCTACCTGGCCTCCGATGCTGTACCGAAGGGCGATCTGGCGTTGTTCGCGAACGCTGTGATCCGCGGCGAAGCAGACCATGGCGCTCAGATAGCCGGCGTAGGCATTCTGCTCGGGTCGATAATCGGGTTCGCACATCATGCGGTGCAGGTTGAGAGCATGGGCACGGTCGCCGCCGCCGTGGCCGCTGCCGTCGCCGGCCGTATCGAAGACTTCGGTCTCATGGGTATGATTGTCGTAGACGGAAACCTTCAGTTCGTCGATGTGCCCCCAGATCATGCCGCGGGTGCCGACGAGGCAGATGCTGCGACCGGCGCGTGGACCGGCGGCGTTGAAGCTGAGCAGGAAGGTGGCAAGCGCGCCGTTTTCATACTGGATGGCGAGGGTCTGGGTGTCGAGGACATCCTTGTCGATATTGTAGATGCACTTGTGGGTATCGCTGACGAAGCTGTGCAGCATCTGCTCGCCGGCATCTTCGTGATCGGCCCGCACCGGCATCTGGTAGTAGTTGCAGCTCTTCTCCTGAGGACAGCCGGGACACTCGTCCGGAAGCAGAGAGTTGGGATTGAGGTGCAGACAGCCGCCAAAGGAGTTGACGCGCAATGGCCGCGAGCCAATCATCCAGTTGAGGATATCCACGTCGTGACAGCACTTCTCCAGCATGGAGCCGCCGCTTGTCTCGGTGCGTCGGCGCCAGGCGTTGCGTGCCATCAGCGAGGTAACCATCCAGCCGACCAGCTCATCCGCCTGAACCGAGACGATGCGCCCGATCCGCCCGCCCTCGACGAGTCGCTTGATGGTCGAGTAGAAGGGCGTCGAGCGGAGGACAAAACCGATGAGCGTACGTCCATTGTTGGCGCGTTCGGCATCGATGATGCGCTCGCAGTCCCCCTGGTTGGCGGCAAGCGGTTTCTCCAAGGCGATGGGCAGCCCCCGTTCGAGAGCCGCGATGGCCTGCTCGGCATGGAGGTGGTTGGGGCTGCAGATGACCATGCCGTCGAGTCCGTCCCCATGAACGCGCAGCATCTCCCGCCAGTCGGCAAATTCCTCTGGCGCATGGGTCATGCCGGCGCGCTGGCGCATGGCGCCGCGATTCTGTGCGACGGGATCTGCCAGGGCGACAATATCGATGGCTCCCTGCTTGAGGAAGTGCTGAGCGTAGGAGACGCTACGCCCCCCGGTGCCGATGAAAGCAACTCGTTTGGTGCTCATGTCTGGATTCCTGTCGAGTGCTCAGATCTGGGTGACTTCGACCGTGGCGCCGTCCTGCTTGGCGGACTTTTCGGCGGCGAAGACAACCGCTACGGCGCGGGCGCCATCCTGAACGGAGGGATAAAGCGTCTCGCCGTTGCGAATGGCGTTGTAGAAGCTGCGCACATTGCCGCTGCCATCATCCTCGCCGATCAGATCGACAGGCACTCTGGGCTCGTACTTGCCGTCCAGATGGCTGACCTGCAGATTCAGGTGCGTACCTTCGTCAAAGTAGCGATGCTCCTGAAAGAGGTTGGCGCGCGTGCCGAAGATGTTGATGGTGTGATAATACGGGCTGACGTGATAGGCGTTGAGGCAGCCGGTGAGGCCCGAAACAAACTCGAGGTGGCAGAGCGCGATGTCCGCGGTCCCGGTGTTGCGGTTGATGTCATAACGCATCTTGCAGCTGACGCGCTTGACGGGGCCGAAGTAGTACATCAGTTCATGAAGCTTGTGGACGCCGCACTGGAAGAGCATGCCGCCCGGGTTCTTCTCCGGATCGCCGCGCCAGTCGCCGGGCTTGATCATCAGGCCGCCATTGTGGCAGGTAGTCGAATCGAAGGCGACAAGATCGCCCAGCTCGCCCTTGTCCAGCAGGCTCTTGATAGTCACCGAATGCCGGTCATGGCTGTGGTCGTTGTGCCCGCAGGCCATGACGACGCCATTGCGCTTCTGCGCGTCGAGGATGGCAAGCATCTCGTCTTCACTGGAGCAGAGTGGCTTTTCAACGAAGACGTGCAGCCCCCGATCGGCGGCCGCGATCACCTGCTCGGCGTGATACTTGCCGCCGGTGGCTATGATCATTGCCTCGATCCCCGGATAGTCGAGCAGCTCTTCGTAGCTGCCGACTGGCGTCGCCCCATCTTCCGCCTGGGCGGAGGTCATGGCCGCTTCATTCCAGTCGTGGCTGGCCACGAGATCGAAGAGCCCCGTTACACGCATGCGGGCGCGACGGGCGGCGCCAAATCCGGCGACACCAACCTGGGCTACTTTGAGTTTCGGCTGATCGGTCATGAAAATACTCCTTTGATGTGAGAATACGGTTGCTGTGCGAATAAAAGGGGTTCAACGGCCGTAGCGACGGCCTTCGTCAAGCATGATCAGGTAGTTTTCGAGCGGGATGTAGTTCGCGACGCTGTTCCCGGTGCCCAGGCAATAGCCGCCGCCGGGCTGGCAACTGTCGAGGGTGCGCCGGACACGATCACGGATGGCCTCCTCACCCGCACGACAGAGAAAATCGACATCCATGCCGCCCAGCACGGCGATCCGGCGACCGTACCCGTTAAGCTTGACATCGACAACATCCTCGATCGTGTCCTCGAACGAATGTTTGGCGTCGATTCCGACATCGTCGATGAGGTCGTCGATGATGGTGGAGAGATCGCCGCAGGAGTGCAGCAGATAGGGGAGGCCTGCGCCATGCGCCATGGCAGCCATCTGCTTGTGCCCCGGCAGAACCAGCTCCCGCAGGTCGCGCGGCGAAATGAGCGGACCATTCTTGTAGCCCATATCGTCGCTGCCCCAGACGAGCTTGACGCGATCGAACCGGAGGATGCGCCGGAGAGAGTCGGAGTAGATCGCCATGAGGCGGTCGCGGATATCTTCGAGGAGCTGGCGATTGTCGTAAAGCAGGGTGCAGAGGGTCTCGTAGCCAGGCAGCCAGACAAGGTACTCGGCGAAGTGAGCAAAACCGCCGCCCGCTATGATGCACATATCGTCGGGAAGATTGCGCTGGTACCATTCGAGGGCCCGGGTGGTGGCATCGCTGACATGCGGCCAAGGGTAGGTCTCGAATTCCATGCGTGTGGTGATGGGGCCACGCTGCTGGTTGACGTAGGCACGACCGCCACCGCGTTCGAGGGTGGCGGTATCCTTGACGGTTGCCCGGTGCATGGGAAAGGGCAGGTCGTCCAGGCCGACGCGGACATAGTCGTAGCCGAGGTGACGCATGACGCGCAGGTGGCGTTGGCAGCGCCCTTCGAGCGTGGTCAGGTCGAGACCGGTGTTGAGGCCATAACTGGCGGCAACAAGATCCTGCACCTCCTGGTCAAGGAAGAGTTCGATGTTGTAGACGCGGTCGGGTGTTCCGCGGCGCAGGATGCAGTCGCGCAGCCCTTCCCAATCATGTTGTACCGGCAGCGAAAGTAGGTCGTGAGCCATTCCGGATCTCCCCGATTGAAGCATCGCAAACCACTCACAATACCGCACTCCGGCCCATTGGCCAGCTCTATAGCCATCGAAAATCCCCTCGGCACGGCTCCCCACCACTTCAGGACTACTTATCAACAGACTTGCGAGAGTGCGGCGTCGCTGCCCCACATCCATATTTCGAGTTCCGGTTCTATCACGATTGCCTTAGCCTTCTCACCCCAGTCCCCTGCAAGGTCTGCATCCAGCTTGTTTTCCAGGTCCCGCGGCGATTCCCTTGTCCCACTCCCTTCATGATCCAAGGCCAGAAGCGCGTGCAGCTGTGCCTGATGCTCGTTTCCAAAGGAGACAAGAGGCGAAGAGGATGGCAGCCGCCTCGGGAACCATGCAGGTCGTGGGAAATTCTCGGGTGAGCAGAATTGCAAAGCCAACGTTACCTTTGTATACTATGTCCCAGCCGCCACCCTTCACTCAGCCGGTCGGCCAGCCTCCATACCCACTGCGTCCATTCGTCATGCCATCTTCCACCGTTCAGATCTCCAGCGATCACCTCAGCAGCATTCGCCTCTGGGTCTTCGATTTCGACGGTGTCATGACGGACAACCGCGTCCTCGTCTTCGACGACGGCCATGAAGCTGTCTTCTGCAATCGGGGGGATGGTCTGGGGCTGGACATGATGCGCGCCGCCGGCTGCCAGATGCTCATTCTTTCCACGGAGCGGAACGTGGTGGTTGCCCGTCGCGCCGAGAAGCTCAAGCTGCCGGTTCTGCATGGCAGCAGCGACAAGCTTGCCACGTTGCGCGGCTATTGCGACGAACGCGAGATCGACCTGGATCGGGTCGCCTTTGTGGGCAACGATCTCAACGATCTTTCCGTCATGCGCGCGGTCGGCCTGCGGCTCTGTCCGGCCGATGCGCATCCGATCATCCTCGATCTGGCTCACTGTATCCTTGACCGCCGCGGCGGCGAAGGGGTCATCCGCGCCCTTGCCGACGCTCTCTTTCCCTCACTTAAAGGAGACGCATCATGAGTAATCCCCGCATAGTTGTTATTGCCGAAGTCGGGATCAACCACAACGGCGATCTCGATATTGCCAAGAAGCTCATCGATGTAGCGGTCGATGCGGGCTGCGACGCCGTGAAGTTCCAGAAGCGCACGATCGACAAGGTCTACACCCAGGAGTATCTCGACGGCCTCCGCGACTCCCCCTGGGGAACCACGCAGCGCGACCAGAAGAAGGGGCTCGAGTTCGAGTTGGAGGAGTTCCGCGAGATCGACCGCTACTGCCGCGAGCAGGGCATCGAGTGGTTCGCCTCGGCCTGGGATCTCGACGCGCTCGCTTTCCTCGACCAGTTTGACTGCAAGTACCAGAAGGTCGCCGGCGCCATGAATGCCTGGCCCGACTTCGCCCGCGCCGTTGCCCAGCGCCGCAAGCACACCTTCATCTCCACCGCCATGTCGGAACTGGAGCAGATCGACGCCATCGTCAAGATCTTCCGGGATGCCGATTGCCCCTTCGAACTCATGCACTGCGTCGGCACCTATCCGATGGACGAAAGCCACGCCAACCTCAAGTGCATCGAAACTCTCCGCAACCGGTACACCTGCGCCGTGGGCTACAGCGGTCATGAAGTGGGTCTCGCCGTCTCCTACGCGGCCGCCGCCCTCGGCATCACCTCCCTCGAGCGCCACATCACCCTCGACCGCAGCATGTATGGCAGCGACCAGGCCGCCTCCGTCGAACCATCCGGCCTCCGCATGCTGGTCGGCGCCATACGCAAGATCCCGGGCGCCATGGGCGATGGGGTCAAGCGCATCCTGCCCGAAGAACGCAAAGTCGCCGAAAAACTCCGTCAGCACCTTCCCACCGCTTAATCCGGAGTACCGGTACATGGCCGAACGCAGTGCTGCTCTCATTCTTCAGGCCCGCATGGGCTCCACGCGCCTGCCGGGCAAATCCATGATGCCACTGGCTGGGGAGCCCCTTGTCGGGCGCATACTGGAACGGGTCAAGCGCTGTCGCCGTCCCAGCGCCATCGTTCTGGCCATTCCCCAGAAGGCCGAAGATGACGTGCTCGCCGAGCTGGGTGAACGCTATGGCGTCGTCGTCTTCCGCGGCGCCGAGAACGACCTTGTCGATCGCTACCTGATGGCTGCCCGCCATGTCGGCGTCACCGACATTGCGCGGTTGCCTGCGGACAACGTCACCCCGGAGCCGGCCGAGATCGACCGGATCATCGACTACCACCTCGCCTCCCCGAATGCCTTCTCGTCCAATCTGGCACAGGTGATGGGCAATGGCTATCCGGATGGTATCGGGGCCGAGGTGATGCGGGTCGATTGCCTGGAGTCGGTCTGGAGCAGTGTCAGCGATCCCTTGCTTCGTGAGCATCCGCATCGTAACTTCTACGACTATGACGGGCAGCGGCCCGTGGATGCGGAGCGCTTCCCGGTCGGCACGGTTTCCTGCCCGGAAGCGTTCCGGCGACCGGATCTCGTGCTGGACGTCAACACCGAGAAGCAGTACCGCTTCATGGCGGAACTCTACGATTACCTGTATCCGCGCAATCCGAGCTTTCACATCACCGACATCATCGCATGGTACGATACCGTCTATCGGCCATCGCTCGCCCAGTAAACCCTTTTTCAAGGACAACGATCAGTGACCACTCCGCAGCGTAAGATCTGGATGAATGGTGAGTTTGTAGCAGAATCGGAAGCTCGGATTTCCGTCTACGATTCCGCCCTGATGTTCGGTGACATGGTCTTCGAGATGACCCGCTCCTTCAACAAGGAGCAGTTCAAGCTGCGGGAGCATCTCGTCCGCCTGTACGATTCCATCCGTTTCCTGCGGATCCCGATGACGATCTCCATCGACGAGATGGAAGCGCTGGTCTACGCGACCATCGAGGAGAACGATCCGACCTTCAGTGACGACGACGAGCATCGCATCATGATCGACGTGTCGCGCGGGCTCCTCTCCATCTATCAGGGGATCCCCGGGCTGCGCAAGGGACCCAATGTCGTCATTGCCGACTTTCCGCTCCGCTGGACAGTAACCGGGATGGGCAATCTCTTCGATACCGGCATCAATGCCGTCATTCCCTCCCAGCGCGCCATCCCCGCGGATCTGCTCGAGCCGAAGGTGAAGAATCGCAGCCGCATTCACTACCAGATGGCGAACATCGAAGTCTCGAACTACGCCGGGGATAACAATTGGGCGCTTCTGCTCGACACCGACGGCTTCATCGCCGAGGGAACAGGCGATAACTTCTTCATCGTGAAGGACAACGTCATCCTTACGCCGGAAGGGCGCAACATCCTGCGCGGGATCAGCCGCCAGTACGTCATGGATGTCCTGGCCCCTCAGCTCGGCTTGCCCTGCCGTGAAACCAACCTGCATCCCTTTGACGTGATCACGGCCGATGAGGCCTTCATGACCGGCACCCCCTTCTGCATTCTGCCTGTCAGCCAGCTCAATTCCGAGAGCATCGGCAGTGGCCCGATGGGGCCGGTCACCCGCCAACTGCTGGATGCGTGGAGCGCCAATGTCAATGTCGACATCATCGGTCAGATCAAGCGATGGGATGCCGAGCGTAGCGGTGAAACATCAGCCGGCCCTTCCCCCTATCGCTTCAAGCGTTAGGCCTGTCCGATCAACACCGAGAGGGAGCTTTCCGTGAATCCATCCCCTACAGCGCGGCCGGTTCAGGTCGGCATCATGCATGGGCGCCTTTCGCCCCCTTTTGAAGGACGCTTTCAGGCCTTTCCGGCCGACTCCTGGCGCGAGGAGTTTGCCCGAGCCCGCGACGCCGGGCTTGTCTCCATCGAGTGGATCCATGAGCGGCCACATCTGGCGGAGAATCCGATCGGGAGCGCAAGCGGGCTCGACGAGATCCGTCGGCTCAGCGAGGCGACGGGCGTTCGCATCCGCTCCATCTGCGCGGACTACTTCATGACCGAGCTGCTGATCCGCGACGGCCGTCCCGATGCCGACACTTGGGAGCATCTTCGCTGGCTCATCGGTCAGGCGGCCATCCTAGGCCTCGACTATATCGTCCTACCCTTCGTCGACAGCTCCTCCCTCCGCCACGATGCGGCCAGTCGGGAGCTGCTCGCCACGCAACTCGGCGACCTGCAGCCGCTCCTCGACCGGCATGGGCTCGAACTGCATCTCGAGACCGATCTACCACCCAGTGACTTTGCTGGGCTCCTCGACCAGTGCCCTCCCGGGATTCGTGCCAACTATGACACCGGCAACAGTGCCAGCCTGGGATACCGCCCGTCTGAGGAGCTTGCCGCCTACGGTCATCGTCTCGGCAGCGTCCACATCAAGGATCGCCTCCGCGGCGGCGGCACCGTCGAACCCGGCACCGGCGACACGGATTTCGCGGCCTGTTTCGCGGCGTTTCTTCGCCTGGGCTACGACCGCCCCTACATCCTCCAGACCGCTCGCGGCCAGGAGGGTGGGGAGGTGGAGCTGGCCATCGCCCACCGCCGCTTCGTGGAAGAGCATCTTGAGGAGGCGAGGCATGAATCTTGAGCTGCATGGAAAGGTTGCCCTGATCACCGGTGCCAGCCGCGGCATCGGCCGGGCGATCGCCGAGGTCTTCCTGGAGGAGGGGGCCAGCGTCGCGATCTGTGCCCGTGGTGCCGAATCACTCGAGAAGAGCCGCGCCGAACTTGCCGGGCGCTTCGGTGAGGATCGCCTCTTTGCCATGCCTGCCGATGTGACCGACGCCAAGCAACTGGCTGACTTCATCTCCCGGACGCAGGGCCGCTTCGGTGAGATTCATGCGGCGGTTGCCAATGTCGGCAGCGGCAGCGGCCAGCCGGGCTGGGATATCGACCAGGAGGAGTGGAGCCGCCTGCTCACTGTCAACCTCACCTCGGCGACCAGCCTCATCCGTCAGATCATGCCCTGCCTGATGGCGAGCAGCGGCAGCCTGGTGATCATCTCGTCCATCACCGGCTGGGAAGCGACTCCGGCACCTCTCCCCTACAGCGCCGCCAAGGCGGCACTCCTCAGTCTCACCAAGAACCTGGCCCGCCAGGTTGCCGCGTCGGGCGTCCGCGTCAATGCCATTGCCCCCGGCAACATCCTCTTTCCGGGCGGTTCCTGGGAGAAAAAGCTGGCGGAACGGCGCGAGTTCTTCGAGACATACATTCGGGAAAACGTGCCGATGCAGCGCTTCGGCACTCCTCGCGAGATCGCTGACGTGGCTGCGTTCCTTGCCTCGCCCCGCGCCTCCTTCGTCACCGGGAGCTGTGTGCTGGTGGATGGCGGCCAGACTCACGCCTGACCGCCATCGGCAGGCTCAGTCGAGAATGGCGATCCGCTCCGCGTTGACGACGAAGGTGGCGTCGTCGCGTTGATGGACGGTGCCGGCCACCGCGACGCGTTGCCCCGGCGCCAGCAGCCCCGGCCCTTCCAGCGAGACGGCGAGGGGCCTGCCCGCGTCATCGACTACCTGGATGGTTGCCGCGGCCGCCGTGATATCCGCCGGCGATTCGCAGCAGAGGTCCCAGGCGGTGGCGCATCCATCGGTGCAGGCCGGCAGGCTCGAGTCCACCAGCGTGAACATGGAGCGCCCCTGCACAAAGGGTTTCGGACGGCCGCCGATGTGACCGGTCAGCAGCACCGGTTCGCCCGCTTTGGCGGCTTGCTTTGCCTGCAGGAGGCTGATGGGCTCTCCATCGACGCTGGCGACCATCAGCGTCGCCGGCAGTTGAGCGGCGGTGTTTTCCGGGCGGCTGGCCGAATCGGCGGATGGTGTCTTGCCACATCCGCTTGCCAGGGCCGCGACCAGGATGACCAGAGTGGTTGCCGTGAGTTTCTTCATGTCGTTCTCCTTGTGGTGGTGTTGGTGTTCTGTTCAGTCAAGAGCGAAGGGCATCGGGAAGGGGAAGGCGCAGGCAGCGGATGGCGGGGGGCAGGGCGCCGATTGCCCCGAGGAGGAGCCCGCTGCCCATGCCGATGAGCATGACCACGGCATCGACCCGAAGCTCGAAGACCCCCATGGAAAAGCGCACCGCATGGCCTTCCAGGAGGAGCATCGCCAGGGCCGCGCCCAGCAGAGCGCCGGCGGCGCCCGCCAGGATCGACTCCTGCAGCAGGCTCAGCAGAATGGCGCCGCGCGAGAAGCCCAGCGATTGGAGCATTCCCAGCTCGCGCGTTCGCGCGGCGAAAGCGGCATACAAGGTGTTGAGTCCCCCCAGTACACCCGCCAGCGCCATGAGCACCGCGGTCGCCCAGATCATTCCCCGCACCGGACCATAGAAGCGCCGCAGCGAGTCGTAGTACTCTGCTTCGCTCAAGGCAGCCAGTTCGAGGTCGAGACGAGTCGCCGCCCACGCCTCCAGATCGGCCAGTTCGGCTTCGTCCAGGGTGACGATGACGCAGGAGAGGCTGTCCCGTTGCGTCGCGATCTGCAGGTCGGTCACGCTGGTCCAGAGTTCGGCGTCCATCACCGTACCGGGTGCCTGAAAGCGGCCGACGATCTCCCACGGCCGCCCTTCGAGAATCAGCTGCTTGCCGATGGCCAGATCCGGCTCCGGGATGCCCAGCTTGTCCGCGGCAAGTGCTCCCACCAGCAGCTCGTTGTAGCCGTGGCGCGGGGGGCGGCCGGCGACGATCTCCACCCGTGAATGGACCAGGTAGGCGCCGCTGTCGATTCCCCGGAAGAGGGCCCGGAGTTCCTCGTTTCGGTCCGGTCGGGAGACGATCAGGGCAAGGTGAATTTCGGGTGAGATATAGGGTTCGCCGAGCCGCTGCCGGATACCCTGAACGCCAGCCCGCACGTGGCCGGGAACGGCGGCGCCGATCTGGCTGCGCTCCACGCTCTCCTCGCTGCCCACACCGAGCAGCAGCACGTTGCGGTTCTGGAGGTTGGGTGTCAGGGAGCGGCGCATCCCCTGCACAAAGGCCGCCGCCGCCATCATGATCACTACCACGATGGCGCAACCGCCCACCGTGGCGACCAGGCGCAACGGCGCCCGCCCAAGGTTGCGGATAGCATAGTCGTAAGGCAGAATACGCATCGATGTCTCTCCTATACGGCCCGGAAGCAGTTGACGATTTCGCGGCGGCTTGCCTGCCAGGCAGGGAAGAGGCCGGCACATATGCCGAGCACCAGGCAGTAGGCCAGTCCCAGCAGAACCGTGGAGAGATCCGCGTTGGCCTGCACGCTCAACCCTTCCACCGACATCGAGAAGCGCCCCCAGTGGAGAACTGCCGCGGCGCCGGCCACTCCGACCGCGCCACCCAGGATGCTGAGCATCGCCGCTTCCGCCACGATGAGCCGGGCGATGAGGCCGCTCCCATATCCCAGCGTCTGCAAGACGGCATGATCCCGCACGCGGTCCTGTACGCTCAGGATGATGGCGTTGGCCGCCAGCGCGAAGACCGCCGCCAAGGCTCCCCAGCCCAGCCAGGCCGCGAAGCCGGCCAGCTCCACGATGTCCGCCACCGCCCGCACCGTGAAGGCCTTCTCGCTCCAGGTCGTCGTCGGCTCCTGAGCGCTGGCGAAGAGCTCGTCGATACTGGCGGCGACCTCATCCAGCCGCGCCGGGTCCGTCACCTTGACGTTGAACTGCGTCACGCTGCCCAGCCCCGTCCCGGCATTCTGCTGCAGGAAGTCGAGATGGGTAAAGGCCGACTCCTGATCCTGGGGCCGCGTGGAATCGACGATACCGGCGATGGTGATGGTGACGCCGGCAATCTCCAGCCGGTCGCCGATGCTCAGTCGGCGGCGCTCGGCGGCCCGTTTGCCGATGAGGGCCGCATCGCTCCGTCGTCGCCACGCTTCCACGGATCCTGCAACAAGGGTCAGGTCGTCAGCGAAGTGGCGGAAGTCTTCTGGAGGAATGCCGCGAAAGGTGATGATGTCGAGGGCGGCCCGGCAGTTGCCCACGAGGATCTTGACGGGCGTGACGCTGGCCACCCCGGACACGCGGGCGATCTGAGCCGTGTAATCCTGGGGCAGGCGGCTCGAAAAGGGGCAGAAACGGTTCTCGCGATAGACGACCAGAGTGGTATCCTCCGCCGTCGCCACGGTCGCTTTCCTGACCCCCTGCTGCATGGCGCGCACCGTGCAGAAGAGGAACATGGCGGTTCCCACGCCCAGCACCGTCAGCAGGCTGCGCCACCGGTGCCGGATGATGTGTTTGAAAACGAAGGGCAGGAACTTTGGTTTCAGCATGTCATGCATCCTCCGCCACGAGCGTATGCGCCGGCGATTCCAGGAGTCTGCCCTTGTCCACATGCAGGGTGCGCGTGGCGAATCGGGTCGACTTCTCGTCGTGCGTCACCATGATGAGGGTACGCCCCAGCTCGCGATTGAGCCGCTGGAGCAAGGCCATGATCTGGGCGGCCGAATGACGATCCAGGTCTCCCGTCGGCTCGTCCGCCACGATGATCCGCGGGTCGGTGACCAAGGCCCGCGCGATGGCGACCCGCTGCTCCTGCCCGCCGGAAAGCTGTCGCGGATAATGATCGTGACGATCGGCGATTCCGGTGAGTTCCAAAGCGGCGCTGACCCGCTGGTGGCGCTCGCGCCTGCCCATGTCGTGCAGGAGCAGTGGCACCTCGACGTTTTCATAGGCGGTCAGCACCGGGATCAGGTTGTAGAGCTGGAAGACGTAACCGATGTACTGCGAGCGCCACCGGGCGAGCCGGCGCGAGGAGAGCCTGGCGATGTCCTGCCCGTCGATGACGAGGCTGCCAGCCGTTGGCTGGTCGATGCCGGCGATCAGGTTGAGCAGGGTTGTCTTGCCGCTGCCGCTCGGTCCCATCAGCGCCAGAAACTCCCCGCGCTGCACATCCAGGTGGAGCCCATCCAGCGGCGTGATCTCGACCTCGCCACGCCGGTATGTCCGCGTCAAGGCGCGGCATTCGATGAAGCTCATGGCGCCACCTCCGGCGTCGCCAGGCGGACACGTTGGCCGGACTTCAGCTCCGCCGTTGGATTCACGACGACCAGGGCACCCTGATGCAAACCGTCGACGGCCATCCACTCGTCCATCTCCGTTGCCGCCGGCGCCGCATGGGATTCCACCCGCGCAAAGGTTCCATCCGAGTCATGAACGATCCACAGTTTCCCATCGACGATGGCGCGTCTGGGGGCAAAGATTCGGGTGACGGTTGCGTCGTCAGGATCGGGGGTTTCCCGGCGCGCCAGGAAACGCACCCGGCAGAGCATCTCCGGTCGCAGTTCGGCCGTTGGCGCCTCGATCGCCACTTTCGCCTGCAGGGTGTTCTTCTGGATGTCCGCCCGATGCAGCACCCGCGTCACTCTCCCCTTGAAGGTGCGGTTCGGCAGGACGTCGGTGGTGATCTCGCAAAGCTGGCCGACAGTGATCTGTCCGGCATCGGCCAGCGGCACATCGACGCGTGCCTGGAGGTCGTCCGGATTGTAGAGGCTGACGATGGTGGCGGAGCGCGGCGAGTCGGTGTCCAGCATCACCTTATCGCCCGGCTCCTTGTGACGAGTCACGACGATTCCCGGCACGGAGGCGGTGATGGTCATTCTCTCCAGGCGCAACTCCGCCTTTGCCAGAGCAACCTCTGCCAGTTTGACGGCTGCTTCCGAACGGCTCAGGAGGGCGGTGGCCTCGTCCCGTTCCCGGCGATCGGCGATCCGCAGCTCCAGTTCCCGGTTGGCCGCATGAAGATCGGCCTCGGCCCGTTGGCGTCGTTCCGTCGCTGCCGTCAGGCTACGTTCCAGCGCGTCGAAGGCCGACTGGGCCGCCTCCGCATCGGTCGAGGCATGCTCGGCATCGCGATTGCTCAGTACTTTGGCTTCGAAAAGCCGCTCCGCCCGGCTCGCGTCCTTTCGCGCCTGGTCGAGGATCGAGGTTTTCTCGGCGATGCGGGCCTGAATCTCGGCGATGTCGGCGGTGGCTTCCCGTACGGAGGCGCCTGCCATGGCAATCTGCCGCTCCAGCGCGACCGGATGGTCCCATGTCTGCCTGGCCGCGGCAAGCCGCGCCGCAGCTTCATCCCGCTCTGCCTGTCGCAGGGCCAGCTCTGCCGCGGCTGTCTGCACCCCGAGTTCCGCATCCCGCGCATCCAGGCGCGCCACAACGGCTCCCTTCTCGACGGCATCGCCTTCCAGGACGAGGATTTCCCGAGCAACGCCGTTCGTCAGCGCCGTTACATGATGCTGATACGGAAACGCTTCCAGCCAGCCCGCCGCCTGTACCACCATGCTCGCCGGGTGGCTATCGCCCACACGCTTCGCGATGGCAGCTTCCACCTGCACGACCGGTGTCGGAAGCAGATGCTGCCACGCCGCGCCGACCAGCAAGGCTCCGACGCCGAGCAACACAAGTGCCGGTATGAAAACTCTCGACCACCATTTCAATCGCGGTCGTGCAACCGCGTTTGCCGATGATCCTTCCTGATGTAAGTCCAGTAAATTGGACGCCATATTAAACTTCCTGTTGGGTGAATACCTTTGCTGACGGACGAAGAGCATGTGTCTCGTCAGGTATCACAACAACAGGGAGCAGCTCAGGACATAGATCGGGGGTGTTGGCGGGAGTGGCAAAAGCGCCGCGAGCGTCTGTCCGGGCGCTCTCCATTCGCCGCAAAGGGGCACGGGAGAACAGGATTCGAGAATGACCAGCTCGAGCCGGCTGGACGGACGATCCTCCATGGCCTGCACAACCATCGGTTTCTGCTCGCAACATGCCACCGCGCAATCCGTGCAGCCATCGTCCATGGCACGAACCGCCGGCAGCGGTGCGCAGCAATCGTCCAGCTGCATAGCGGCCATCCCGCGCAGAGCTTCGCGCTCATCCTGGCATTCCGGCAGACAACTGACTGCTGCCACGACTTGCGACGCGAGGAAGAGCGCGCAGGCCAGGAGGGCATGAAGATGGCTGTATTGGAGTCTTGCTTTCATGCTGTCTACTATAAGCCGCTCCAGCCTTTCCGCAAGCCTCGTCGCGAGCAGGCCGATGGGTTTGCCGCGGAGACGGTATGGCGGCCGCCACCGCCTTGACACTCTGTCCAAGATCGATGTGGGGCCCGGCAGCGTCTTCAATCGCTGCCGGGCCTGGATGATCAGTGATACAACGCGGGTTGCAGGTGGGGCTTCCCATTCCGGCCGGCGCTGGAGGCGTTCAACGGCGCCTTGGGCGCATGCGTTCCGTTGCCGACAAGAGCGACGGGATTCGCCTGGCTCTGCACGGCGCCGCCGTAGACCAGGGTCTCCAGGTCGAGCACCATACGGTTGAGTTCTTCCGCCTGCGCATTCAGCTCCTCGGAGGCCGATGCGGATTCCTCCGCATTCGCGGCTGTCGTCTGCGTTCCGATCTGCATCTGACCGATGGCGATGTTGATCTGATCGATGCCGTGACTCTGCTCGGTTGTCCCGGTGACGATCATGTTGAGCAGATCGTTGACCTGCTTGACCGCGCCCGTGATGGAGGTCAGCGAGTGGGAGGTCTCTTCGCTCACCCCGACCCCATGGTTCGCATTCTTGGCGGATTCCTCGATGAGATCGGCCGTTTCCCGCGCCGCGGTACCGGCACGCTGGGCCAGGTTCCGCACTTCCTCGGCGACGACGGCGAAGCCTTTGCCTGCCTCGCCGGCCCGAGCGGCCTCGACGGCCGCGTTGAGCGCGAGCAGGTTTGTCTGGAAGGCAATGTCGTTGATGGTGCGCACGATGACGGCGGTCTTGTCCGACGAATCCTTGATTCTGGTGATGGCCTGACTGAGGCGGCTCATGGAAGACTGTCCACTGTCCACCGCCTTCTGCGCATCGCTCATGTGGCTGTTGGCCGACTGCGCGTTGGCAGCATTCTCTTTGGTCATCGCGGACATCTCTTCAAGCGAACTGGAGGTCTCCTCGATGGCTGCCGCCTGTTCTGAACTACCTTCCGCCAGCGCCTGCGATGAGCTGGATAGCTGTCGCGAGCCGGCGCTCACCTGCTCGCTCGCCTTGCGAAGTTCATCCGCGACGCGGCCGACGCGGCCTCCGATCCACCTCGCTACGATCATCCAGGTGAGGACGCTCAGGATCAGCGTGATGACCGCCACGACCAGCGAGGTGTAGACCGTCGAACGCCCCATCTCCTGAACGCGGTCGCGAGCCTGGTAGAACTCGTCCAGGTAGGAACTCACGCCGATCATCCAGTCCCACGGCTCAAAGTAGATGAGGCGCGCAATCTTCATGCGCGGGGTGCTGCTTCCAGCGTCGAGCCATGGGTATTGCTGCTCCCCGATCTCCCCGGGGCGCATCACATCGGCTCTGGCGCAAATGGATTCGATGAATGCGTTACCGTCTGAATCCTTCGCATCAAGAATCACGTCACCATCCCGTTTCCCGTTCTGGCTGATGACATAGCGCCCGCGATCCTTGCCGATGGTGTTGAGGACAAAGATGTAGCCCGTCGCGCCCACTTTCTGCCGCTCGATGGTCTCTCGAAGTACCGCGGTCGATTCCTGCTTGAGCGCGACGCCGATTGTGCCGATAATCTCACCCTTTCCATCTCGCAGCGCTTCGTATGCCGTCAGATACCATTGATTCAGGACGACCGAGCGCCCCTGGAACTGTTCCCCAGCGAGTACCGCCGCGATCACCGGATTCCTCGACCCATCGTCATTGCGGGCGCGGAGGATGGTGCCCAAGGCCCGTTTGCCGTTTCCATCTTCTACCGTGGAGCTGATCCGCAGCATATCCCCTTCCGGGTTGAGCCGTTGAAAGATGCTGCACATCCCACCAAGCTGGCTGACCACCTGGTCGACGATCAGGGCCGGCTCCTCCAGGCGGGATACCGGCAGGAGCGGCGTCTCCCCCAGTTGGAGCTTTGGCAACGCCACCGTCGATCCACTCGATCCGGCAGATGTCGGAAGCGGCCACTCGACCGTTTCGCTGCTTTGTCGGACAGAGCCCAGCTGCTCGATCTCGCGATGCGCGACCAGAAGCATGGACTTCAACTGGCCAACCAGTTGCTCATGTTGCGCCGCGCACATCGCATTCACGGTAGCAGCGAGATGGTCCAGATCGTTGTACGCCAGTTCGGTGCATCCCTCTCCAGCTTCCCGCGTCATGCCATGATTCTTCCAGATGAAGAGCCCCAGAAGTACCACCATCGGCACAAGTGTGAGGATCACACCCGCTCCCAGTAAGCGCTGTTTCAGACTGATGTTTCTGCCCATTCTGTTCCCCTTTTGCTTGTGTTCCTAACTTTGTTCATTCCGTAAAGGCCGCGTTGGTAGCCACTTACGCTACTTTTGTGCCAGCGTTAGCTAACGTAAGGCTCTATCGTTTGCAGCCGGATGCAGCCGATTCCAGTATAGTGGTCATGCGGTGACAGCAGGAGGGGGAATTCGCCATGCAGGCTTGAGGGACATGAAGAACGGGAGGCGAGGCGATGACACAGAAGTACGGATGGCATGGACGGCATGGACGGACCGAAGACAGCGCTGTTGCTTTCAAGTGGTTTTGGATGATATGGTAGTGTTGTCACGATTTCGTTATGCCGCCAATTCGTCCAAAGATGAGAGGTTCATGTGCAAACTGCCGCCAGGGTTCGCCGCTTCCGCATGGTCGCGCCCGCGTATCCGGCGTTCAATGTCTACTCCGGTATTGCCAGGCAGACAACGGCGCTGGGGCCGCTGAACGTCGCCACCGTTATCAGCCACATGGAAGGCTGGGACGTGGAGATGATCGACGAAAACAACTACCGCAAGTACGGTCCCGCCGATGAATCGGGTCGCCCCGATCATGCGACGCTGCAGTTGATCCGGTCGGTCGATGTGCTTGGTCTGTATGGTGGTCTGAGCAGCACCATTCCCAGGCTTTTCGAGATCGCCGAATTTTACCATGCTCAGGGGGTGATCACCATAGCCGGCGGGCAGCACTTCTGCGGCGACAACATTGCCGACGCGCTGGATCATGGCATCGACTATGTCGTCCTTGGCGAGGGCGAGGAGAGTATTCAGGCGTTGCTCACCGCCATCACCCTCAACGAGGATCCGGGCAAGGTGGCGGGTATCGCCTTCAAGCGGGATGGTCAGGTTATTCAGACCGCGCAGCGGCCGCCCCTGACCCACTTCGACCACCTTCCCCTGACCGACTACAGCCTTCTGCGCTACGCCAAGGTCAAGGTCTATCCTATCAACTGGGTGCGCGGCTGCGGCATGGACTGCGAGTTCTGCACCGTCAAGGGTAAGCCGCGGCCGTCGTCCGCGGAGCGTGTTGTCGAGCAGATAGCCGCGCTGGTGGAGAGCCGCAACGCGCGGACCTTTTTCATTGTGGACGATCTTTTCGGGCAACGTCGGGTCGAGGCGTTGCGGCTCTGCCGACTGCTCGCGGATTACCAGGCGGCGATCCGCGGCAAGCTCGACATCACGGTTCAGATCCGCCTCGACCGGGCGCGGGATACGGAGCTGCTTACGGCGATGAGAGCCGCAGGGATCAACACGGTCTGCATCGGCTTCGAATCGCCGATACCTGAAGAGCTTGCGGCGATGAACAAGAAGGTGAAGCCGGAGGAGATGCTCGCGCTCACCAAAATCTTTCACCAAGCGGGCTTTCTGGTGCACGGGATGTTCATCTTCGGCTATCCGATGCCGGACGGGGTACACCTGAGCACAACTCCTGAGCAGCGGGTCCGTCACTTCAGGCGATTCATCCAAAAGGCGCGCATCGACACGATTCAGATACTGCTTCCGGTGCCTCTGCCGGGAACGGAGTTGACGGCGCGGCTCGACGCGCAGCACCGGATCTTTCCTCGCGACATCATCGGGTGGGACTACTACGACGGGAATTTTCCGCTCTTTCAGCCGGATCCGCCGATGACGCCGGAGCAGATGCTCATCTGCCTTCGCCGCATCATGGGACGCTTCTATCGCTTCCGGTACATGTTCGCCATAGCCCTCAACATCCTGATCTTTCCCTCGATGGTCTTCTCTGTCTTCCGGCTGCAGGTGGGGTGGCGGCGGTGGTACCGTTCATGGCGGAATTCGATACGGCGCTTTGGGGGCTGGATCATCATGCAGCACTGGCTCAGTGCCTTCAAGCGAGGCAGATTCATCGACAAGCTTCACAAGGCGAGGGAGAGTCTGGCCCCACCGCAAGACGGTACGGCCTTGCCCCGATGATCTACCAGTGGTAGAAGTGCTTGGTGGTGTTGCTCATTTCGCTGTAATGGCGGCGCTCGACGTGGCCGTCCAGGAAGCCGATGTTCGGCTTCTCGTCGTGCGTGCTTTGCGCAAGGTTCTGATACCAGCCGATGTTGTATGGCATGCGAATCGAATCGCCGCCCCAGGCCCAGACGGGCTCCATGTCGGCAAATTCGAGCAGATCCGAGGGTGATCGCGCCATCGAGGTGACCTTGATGTGGCGATAGCCATGGATGTTCGAGTAGTTCATGTACCAGTTGCGGCCATACCGCGGCCAGTTGATATGCTGGATGTCACCATTCCAAGTGATAAATGCACGCTGGGAATAGGCGCGATAGTTGAAGCCGCGCAGATCGGCGGTCTTGTCCGTGGTCGCGGTCGGGAGGAGCGGACAGTCGAGGTCGTTGGCGAGCTTGCCGGTCCAGTATCCGAGGTCGGTCAGATTTGCCTGCCACCATGGATATTTCATCCGCTGGTTCCAGTTGGGCAGGTCGAACCAGGCTACGGGGATCGCGTAATCGTCAAAGTCATTCTCATAGAGATTGCAGAACATGCGGAGTTGTTTGAGGTTGTTCTGGCACAAGCTCGCCCTTGCCTTGGTCCGCGCTTGCGTAAGCGCCGGCAAGAGCATGGAGGCGAGGATGGCGATAATAGCAACGACAACGAGCAATTCGATGAGGGTAAAAGCTCTCTTCCCGCAGAGTGACAAAGTGTTCATGCTGAAGCTCCGAATGCTGTGAATCCTTCGCTATACAGGGAATTACTTTAGTTTATAACAACGCTTCAGTAAAGTCAAATCGGGGCAGTTCAGTAGCGATCAATCCTGTGGATTATAGCTTTCGCCTTGGCGTTCGATTTGTGTGCGGATCCACTCCCAATCCTCGAAGCCGGGTGCCTCTTTGCCGTTGGTGAAGGGCAGTTCTCGCTCGAGGCCGTTGCTGAAGGCGAGCTGTGGCCAGTCCATTTCGAGGCCGTTGACGCTGGCATGCATGGTGGTGTGGGCATAGGGGCAGTAGTGGGTTGAGAGGCGCAGGTCTGGGGTGGCGTAATGGACGCGCCGACGGCCGCCATAGAGCTGATCGAGTGCGCGCGCCGCGTTCATCCGATCCTGGAAAGCTTGGAAGGAGGGGAAATCCGCGGCATCGCGCACCTCGAGCACAAAGCCGTTGCCGAGCTTCGCGATTTCGCGTTTGCCGAAAGCCCGGGAAGGGCCTTCGTAGTTGTAGAGGCTGACAACCAGCCATTCCTTGATCTCGCGCACGCGTATCGGCACGTTCCGTTCGAGGTGGCGCCCGATGAGTGGCCGAATGCGCAGGTAGACGGCGCCTTCGTTGAGGTCGATGGAGGAGCCATCGGCGGCAAGCTCCCAATGCTTCACCTTGCCATGCTGCTGGAGGAGGCAGAGGTCGAGCCGTAATTCGGTGACATCCCAATGTTCGCGGAATTCCGGGGTACTGAGGCAGAGGACGGTGGGGCCGTGCTGCATGCAGGCGTGCCGCCCCATGTCGCGATAGAGCTGACAGTAATTATCGGCCTGCTCGATGTACTCGGGGGACTTGGCGTAGGTGTTGACGGTTCGGCCGCCTGGAACTTTGCCATTGATATTGTAGCGGATCGCCAGCTCACCGATATCCGCCCACTTGGCGGCGTCCTCCGTGCGGCGATAGGTGCAACGCAGGGCATGGGAGGTGGTGAAGAGGTTGGTGCTGGCGCTGCCGAGGGAGAAGTTGCGGCCGTGGTGGGTGACCAGGCGGTGGGGCTGCGCCCCATGCTGGGGATAATCTTCGATCTCGATGATCTGGTCCGTGAAGCGGTTGGTGATGACGATTCCGCCTTGGCCCAGCACCTTCTCCATTTTGCGGAAGATGCCTTCATGGACGTAGCCGCATTCGGCCGTGCAGGTGAAGGTAAAGGGGGTCTCCTTACCGTAGAAGAGGGGCGCCACCTGGTCGGGGACGTGATATACGGCACCGGCGAACTCGGCCGCGTAGGCAAAGGGATAGGCAAAGGTGTACTGGGCGGGATCGTGCCCAAGCTCGCGTACCACCTCTCTGGTGTCGAAGTGGTTCTCCTGAGGCATCCAGGGACGCTCTATCCCCTTGCCGAAGACATTGATGAAGAGGGCATGCTGCTCCGGATTGACCGGATGACCGCCCCGCATCGACGCACCGCAGACCATGCCCAACGCCGGATTCCAATGGCCCGCCAACTCCGCCCAGAGGCGCGCTTCGAGATCGAGCGCCAACTGCCGCAGTTCGGCGTCGCGCGAGTGATGGGCGATGTGGGCGATGCCTGTCAGCCGGTGATTTGCGTAGCCCATGCCGTACTCGGAGAGGATGCCGCGGCGGCGCAGCATGTCCTTGAGCTGCAGCAGGTTGGCGCGGGCCACGTCGAGCAGCTCCGGCCGGTCATAACGCTCGCCCGCGAAGAGCAGCGCCCAGCTCCACATGACGGGCATGTTGTCGTTATAGCCGTGGAATTGAAAGTCGCGGGTGGTGCCGTGTGGGGCGACGTTCAGCAGGAGGTTGCGGAGGTAGTCGCGGGTATCCTCGTTCAGCTTGTCGTCGTATGCCGCGAGAATGCTGGCGCTGGCACTGGCCTCGAATGGCATGGGGCCGTTGGTATCCGGCTTAAGGATGTCACGGACGTGACGGATGATGGTGTTGGCAAAGGCTGCATCCTTGTCATCGCCGGCAAGGAACGCCTGCGTGCTCCACAGGTGCACGCGGGGCTGATCCCACCAGAGCAATCGCGGCGCTTCAGCATCGTCACTCAGCAGAGGGCGGAATTGCCGGCGGATAAAGGCGGCCAGGTCGCGGAATCGGCGCTGCTGCGCCTCGGGGCTCCAGGGACGTGAATCTTGCATGACAGTACTCGCAGCTGAAAGTGGACGATGAAGATGGGGGGGGCAGGCGCGTCGGCACCCTGGCTTGGGCGTTCTTGCTCAGGTGGATTCAGCGGAAGATAGCGCGACTATATCGCTTTTAAAGCAAAGCATTGCATCTTTGATGTCTGAATGAAGGGGAGAAAGGGTTTTTATTCCTTTAGTTATGGCTCGAAAGTTGGGGAAGAGAGGTTAACGTACGCCGACTATTCTGGAGAATATCTACTCGTGTCTTCGCCCCCTCTGGTCACTGTCGATGGCCTGCCTTTGACTGATCGGCGCATCCGCCAGGGATTGCGCACGAATATTGTTGCCGGTGCCTTTGGCATGGGCTGGTTGGCGATGGCGCTGGGGATACCGCTGACGATGCTCTTCGAAGCGCTGGGCGCGGGTGGCGTGATGATCGGCATGACGGTGACGGTGCAGCAGCTCTCGATGGTGGCGCAGGTGCCGGCGGCGTTCTTGTCGGAACGGCTGGCCTCGCGGAAGTTATACTGGGCGTCGCTTGCGGTGGTGCATCGGGTGGTCTGGTTTCTTCCGGCGCTGCTGCCGCTGCTCTTGTCGGAGCATCGCCGTGCAACGGCGTGGTCGGTGCTCGGGGTGGTGCTGATCAGCTCGGTGCTGGCACAGGCATCGGCAGCGTCCTGGTTCAGCTGGATGGCCGATCTGGTGCCGGAGGGGGTGGGCGGCCGCTTCTGGGGCAAACGGCAGAGCTGGGTGATGCTCGCGTACCTGATCGCCATGGGTGTGGCGGGCGTGATTCTGGATGCCTTCCCGACGGACGCGGGGAAGTACACGGGCTTCTCGATCGTCTTCAGCATAGCCGCACTTCTGGGGATTGCGGATATCCTCGTGCACTTGCGTGTCCCGGAGCCGCGGGCACGTCGGCGCACGCACCAGGTCAAGGTGATGGCGCGGCTGCTGGAGCCGCTTCAGGATCGGGATTTCCGGTGGCTGACCTGTTCGATGGGGATGTGGTACTTTGGGGTCGGCCTGGTTGGCTCCTTCGCCATGATCTATCTGAAGCGAGATTTCGGGGCCTCGTACACGCACATTGCGCTGATCACCATCAGCGCGTCGCTGGGGGGGGTGATCGGTGGCTTCCCGCTGGGTTATCTGGCGGACAGGGTAGGGGCACGTACCTTTGCGACGATACTGCTGGTGGCCGCGCCGGCCTTTGCTTTTGCCTGGTTCTTCGTGTCGCCGCATCCGGTTCACGTGTACCTGCCGATACTGGGGGCCGTTGTGGTTCCGCAGCCGATCGCGATGTTTGCCTGCACCAACCTTGTAGCCGGGGCGTTGTACTCGGGAATCGGCATCTGCCAGTTGCACCTTGCCAGCCAGCTCGCGCCCAAGGAGGGGCGCACGGTGGCGATGGCGATGCACTGGTCGATCATCGGCCTGCTGGCGGCACTCGGGCCGGTTATCGCGGGTTTCATCATGGACTGGGTGGGTGAGCATCCGCTTGCGTGGAAACTGCCCAGCGGCGCCGGCGTCTCCTTCTATCATGTTCTGGCGATGGGGCATGTGAGTGTCTCCTGGCTGATTTGTGCGCCGCTGATGCTGATGGTGCGCAGCCGGGGAGGCGATCTTCCGCTGGGCCTGGCTCTGGCGCGGATCGGCAATCCCCTCCGCGCGATGAGCAATCTCTATCACATCTACCAGATCAACAGTCATGGCTCCAGCGACAAGCGCGCCGGCGCGGCTCGCCGGCTTGGAGAGCGCAAGACCAGTATCGCGGTCAGCGATCTCATCGAAAAGCTCGATGATCCTTCGCCGGATGTGCGCGAAGAGACCGTGCTGGCGCTCGGTAAGATCGGCAGTCCCGAAGCCATTCAGGCGTTGATCGAGCGCCTGCAGACCCCTGAATCCGATTTGGCGCCACAGATCGCGCGCGCCTTGCGGGAGAACCCTGCCCCAGCCAGTGTCGATGCGCTTCTGGAGAAGCTGTCGGACGGGGATCGCGAGACATGTTCCGAAAGCGCGCGCACGCTGGGGGCCATCGGAGATCCGCGCGCCATTCCTTCGCTGCTCGACCTGATTCGCACCACCGACGACTCCAAGGTACTTTCTGCTTCCAGCGAAGCGCTGGCACGGCTGGGGGAGCTTGCGGCGATCTATGAAATCATCCCCCACCTGCGTAATACCCGCAATCCGGTCCTCAAACGCTCCCTCGCCGTCGCGGTCGCGGATCTTCTGGGTACGCCCGGTGAGTTCTACCGCCTCCTGACACGGGAACTGCAGGCGAACGGGAGTGAGCTGGAGCGGCTGCTCAAGGATCTGCGGCGCATGCTGCACAAGCGGCTCAATCGTGTCGGCAGCGATGAAGAGGACGACGCGCTCCTGCGCATGACGCTGGCTCTGGAAAGCGCCTACGACCGGCAGGAATGGCGTTCCTGTGCCGACCTCCTCCTCAAACTTGCCATTGGGATCGCGGCCATCGGCTACAGCATCGACTCGGGTCCCGACGCCAAGGCGGTGATCGCCGATCTGGTCTGGCGCGATCAGCACAGTGCCCTGGGGATCTGGTATCTGGATGCACTGACGGAAAACTGGGCCGAAGAGAATTGGGGGCCTATCGATCAACTGGATGTCCTCATCGGTTTCTATGTCATCGCCTGTCTCCAGACCCGCCTGCAGCGAGGCCCGATCGAGCCCCCGGTCGCTACTGGCGAGAGCAGCTGATCGTGATGGTGGGTCGGGCGGATCGGGCGGATCGGGCGGATCGGGGGGGTGGACGGGTATACCGCAGGTGCGTCCACTGGGTTCGGAGAAGGCGGGAAGAGGCGTTGAGGGGCGAAAGGAGTTTGTGATTTGACGCGGCATGGAGTGGGGGTATATTCAGCAAGCAGCCAGAGCTGCACTCTCACTTACAGGACTATGAGCGGTGGACGGTAAACGACCAATTTCATTGGCAGACCTGCGTTGGGTACTCGGCATCAGCCGGGGTGAACTTGCGCAACGCCTCGGCATCACGCCTGAGGAGGTGCAGCAGTTCGAGCCGGAATGGGATTCCATGCCGCCAGAACTGAAGCTGATGGCGCTGCTGCTGATGAAGCTTCATCAGGACGCAGCGAAGGAGAATCAAGCCTGCCCCTGCTGGGCGCTCGATATCTGCCCGCATGGCTGTTCTGGACGGCAGACGCCGGACCAGAAGTCGTGGCTCTCCTTTGCACCCGGCACGCCTGGTGTCACGCAACCATCCGATCCCTGGGTGCGTTGCAGCCGGTGCGACAGCGAGAAGGGCTGGTTCGCTCGTCCCGCCCAGCTGAATGGGATCTCCCTCCGCGGTCGGAACGGCGATCTGAACTGAGGCTTGTGCCTCGTGCCGCGACGTTCAGCTGAGGCTCCATGTGGCGACATGCTTCTCTTTTGGACGGGATTGCTGTAGAGTAAGCAGGTGCGTTGGCGCCAACCGGCAGATTCTGCCGTTCAGAAGGAGGAGATGAAGATGTACCACTACTCGCAATGGCTGGGCCGGGGCATTCTGCTCCTGTGCGTGGCTGCACTCACTGCCTGTTCCGAGGAGCCTGCGAGCGACAAGAGGAGCAACGATTCCATGAGTGATCGCAATAATCTGCAGACCGCAACCTTCGGCAGCGGCTGCTTCTGGTGTACCGAGGCCATTTATGAGCTTGTCGAAGGGGTCGAGTCGATCGTGAGCGGTTATGCCGGTGGGAAGACGGAGAACCCGACGTACGAAGAGGTCTGCTCCGGGAGTACCGGTCATGCGGAGGTGGTGCAGTTGCAGTACGATCCCGCGGTGGTCAGCTACGAAAGGCTGCTCACCGTCTTCTTCGACACGCACGATCCGACGACGCTGAATCGGCAGGGCAATGACGTGGGCACGCAGTATCGTTCCGTGATTTTTCCGGCAAATGACGAACAGCGCAAGATTGCGGAAGGGAAGATTCGGGAGTTGGAGAAGGCGGGTCGGTTCGAAGATCCAATCGTGACGACCATTGAAAGCATGGAGAAGTTCTATCCTGCCGAGAAGTATCATCAGGGGTACTTTCGCCTGAATCCGAATGCCAGCTACTGTCAGTTCGTGATCAAGCCCAAGGTTAAGAAATTTCAGAAGGAGCTGGAGAAGTAGGCACATTCTGGCGATTGCAGCAACTTTTTTTGAATTGCAGTAGGCATTGTTCGCTGGTGTGCTATGATATGGGTATGCATAGACCACGGAACAATGCTTTACAGGCACTCTTGGTTCTGATCGTCGCCCTGACGGGTTTCCTGACGCGTATACAGGCGGAGAGCGCCGCCGGTGTACCATCTTCTGAAACGGCCGTGAGGATTGCGGCACAACTCCTGCATTATGCCGAGTCGACCGGGGAAGCGGAGCGGGCGCGGGCCGCGGCAAAGGTTCTTCACAGTCACTATCCGGAGCCGAGCAAGAAGGTGTTGTCACTGGTCTGTTCGGCGTTGCAGCGGGAGAACTGGGAGCAGGTGTCGGCAAAGGCGGAGCGTTCCGTGGAGAATCTGGGGCGGAGCTATCGGCATCAGATTGAAGGTGGTCCCCTGGCGCCGCTCTTTCGGACGCTGATCAACGATCTTTCACCGGCTACGGTTGACCGGCAGAAGGCCGTCGCGGAGGAGCTTTATCTCCTTTTTCCAGAGGTTTCGTTGTTTGGGTTGCTGGCCGAGGCGCTGACGGGGCTCGACCAGGAGAATCACCTGTATGCGAAGCTCTATCTTCAGTCCGAGGCGCTTCTGGAGCAGCTTATCAAGGATCGTGATGCACTGCAGGAGCGGGGTGTCGCGGTGAACTTCACGGACAAGATGACCCCCTTGCAGAGGCGACAGCAGTTCGAGCGCGAGTTGAAGGCGCTGGAGGACCAAATCGCGGCGGCAAAGGCCCGCTCCGCGGAAGGGCTCAACTATCGACCGATCGATGTGGGGCTTCGTGATCTGTCGCAAGCCATGCATACGACAATCGACGAACTGGAGACGTTAGGTGATCTTTAATCCGCGCTGCCTCCATGTCCTGATTCTGCTTCTCTTGCTGCTGGGTTCGACCGGCTGTCGTCAGCGCCGCATCCGGGCCATGCAAGAGCGGGTGACGTTGGGGACGGTGACGCTGGCGATTGCTTATGCGGACATGCTCGAAGAGGCAAGCTGGGAGGCACGGCGCATCGGGAAGAAGGAGGCTCCCTCCGGGATGTCGCCGGCGACTTATGTCTGTGTGACGGGGACGCTTCGCGGTACCTCGACGTTGCTGCAGGTCTATTTCGCCAACGAAGCCGAAGTCGGAGAGATCGCGTGGTATACGGTCAATGACGTCTATCGTGATCCCGCTACGTACGATGCTTTTGTCTCCGATTATTACCTTTGCCGCCACCTTGCCGGGAATGTGGTCAAGACGGCATCGCCAGCCGGGCCGGAAGCGTCTTCCGCGGATTGAACATCGGGCGGATCAGGCGGATCAGGGGGGATCGGGCGGATCGGGCGGATCGGGCGGATCATCAGGCGGATCGGACGGATCAGGGCGGATCGGGCGGATCGGGGGGGATCTCCATGGTGGTTATGTCTGGTGCGGGGGGATGTGCAGGGTGAAGGTGGTGCCGATGGCTGGAGCACTTTCCACCAGAAGGTGGATGCGATGATTCAGGGCGACTTGGCGGACAATGGCGAGGCCGACGCCGGTACTGTGGGCGTTGTGGGCCTTGGCTTCGTTGGTGCGGTAGTAGTCGTCGAAGATGCGGGGGAGCTTGTCGGCGGGGATGCCAATGCCCGAGTCGCGCACGATCACGAGGGCACCATCCCGATCGGCATCGGGGGAGCAGGAGATTTCGACAGTGCCGCCGGGATTCGAGTAGGTGACGGCATTGGAGACCAGGTTGTCGAGCATCATGACCATGGATTCGCGATTACCCTCGACGGTGACGGGGGCCAGCTCGGTTCGCCAGGCGATGGCGTTGGCTTCCGCACGCGCGGAATGGGCTTCGACGATTTCGGCGAGGAGGTCGTTGAGTGCCAGCGCTTCCGTCTCCCGGTGCCGTTCTTCGCCGGACTTGAGGCGCGCCAGGTGGAGCACGTCCTCGACAAACCTTGCCAGGCTGTCGCAACGTTGCTGAATACGGCCGAGTATGGCGTCGACGTCGTCGCTGACTTCGCCGGCGTAGCCACCTTGAATGAGGTTGAGTTGCGAATGGATGGCATCCAGTGGGGCCTTCATCTGGTGGGCGGTATGGCGCAGGTGAAGCTGCCCGTCGCGATAGGTTCTGAGGGCCTGCTCGCGCGCCTCGATCAAGTCCAGTTGTCTCATGCGGAGACGGGCGCTGAGCTGGGAAACGAGGGCCCACATGATCGTCCACAAGAGGACGGCAGAGGCCACGTGGACGACCTGCGCCTGGATGGGCAGGGTTGGAGGTCCAGCGTGGGTGAAGACATGGAAGGAGCCGAGCATCCCGGCGTTTTCCGCCCAGACGATGGAGACATAGAGGACGGATGCGAGGAGGAGGACGAGGAAGCTCTCACGCCGGGCGAAGAAGATGCAGGCGAGGGTGATGTGTACCTGAAAGAGGAAGGGGGCGAAGGTGCCCTGACTGCCGACGAAGTGGATGAGGACGGTCAGTGCCAGCAGGTCGAGGGTGATTTGTGCCCAGAGGTTGCCATGCACTGCCAGCAGGCGCGCCGGCGACAGGCGGCGGTTGTGCATGACGAAGGTGAGGTTGGCAGCGGCGAGGATGCCGGCAAGCCATAGCAGGCAATGGATCGGCAGGCGGAGGCCGATCACCTGCGTCATGCCCAGTGCGTCCAGCGCGGCGAGGAGGAGAAAGGTGGAGACCACGATCCATCGCAGGCGGATGAACCAGGTGATATTGCGCTGGAGGGAAGGAAAGCCGAGCGCATGATCGTCGCGGCCGCGGAAGGTCGTGGGGTGGTGATCCGACCCTGGAGGGGGCGCGAGTTCAAAGTGCTGCATGTCGGCTTGGGGCATCGTTGGTATTCCCTTCCGGTTCGATTGTAGGATAGCGAGGCTGTGGCCAAATGCAACATCATTCTTTTGTTTGGCAGGGTGGCAAGAACGATCCTGAGCGGTAGCTTATGCGAATCCAGTCACTTGAGACACAAATGGGGGAGCGACGATGACGCAACTGTCATGGCAGGCAGATTGGGAACGTACCCAGAAGCATTTCCGGCAATGGTGGTCGGGTGAGGGAATGGTTTTCTGTAGCTGGGGCGGCATTCGCAGTGAGCAGGTGCATGAAGTCGTGCCGGAGCCGTCGAAGGGCAGACCGACGGGTGGCGATTTCTTCGAGGATCCGGACTGGCGGGCCGAGTGGAATCGCTCTCGGCTTGCGCAGGTTGCGTATCCTGGAGATTCGCTGCCTGTTGCGGACACCATGGTTGGTCCGGGATCGCTGGCGCTGCTGCTGGGTTCTGAGCCGGGCTATTCACCGTCTACCGTCTGGTTCGAGCCGACCATGGTTTCGCTGGCCGAGCCGGAAAGTGAGCCGCCTTTTCGCTTTGACGAGAGCAATCGTTTTTTCCAGATCCACGCGGAGACTTGCCGGGCCAATGTGCGGCTTGGTCATGGTAAGTATCTGACGGGGTGTCCGGATCTGGTGGAGAACGTGGACATTCTTTCGGCGTTGCGCGATCCTCAGCATCTGATGATGGACATGATAGAGCGCCCGGAGTGGGTGGAAGAGAAGGTGTTGGAGATCAATGAGGTCTGGTTTGCGGCGTATGAGCGCATTTACGAGATCATCAAGCTGGAGGATGGGAGCAGTGCCTTTGCCTGCTTCGGCATCTGGGGTCCGGGCAAGACGGCGAAAGTGCAGTGTGACGCGGGGGCCATGTTCTCCCCCGCCATGTTCAAGCGTTTTGTGGTCCCGGCGTTGACGGCGCAGTGCGCGTGGCTGGACAATTCCCTTTTTCATCTGGATGGGACCCAGTGCATCTGCCACCTCGACCACCTGCTGGAGATCGAGCCGCTGACCGCTATCGAGTGGACGCCGCAGGCGGGCATAGAAGGTGGCGGATCGCCGCGCTGGCACGAGATGTATCGCCGTATCCTGGCGGCTGGCAAGTCTCTGCAGGTGATCTGCGTGAAGCCTGAGGAGGTCATTCCGCTGCTCGATGCGATCGGCTCGAAGGGAGTCTACATCCACTGCCTGTGTGACAATCTGGATAGCTTCCACCAACTTTGGGAGCGGGTGGAGGCGTATCGCTGATCGGGTTCAGAGGTGATAGGCGCAGGATTGGGAGGCGCCGAGCTTCTCCTTGTGTCGCTGTTCGAAGAGGATAGAATTGCGGCGCAGGTAGTCGGGCGGTATGTAGTTCTCGATGGCGGGCGCGATGTCGTCCAGCAATGCCTGAATGCGCTGCTCATAGCGGATGGCAGTCTCGTAATCGGCGGCCAGTTCGGCTTCACGCGCGGCGCGGGCGATGTGCACATAGCGTATCCAGAGGCGATAGCGTTCTGCCCATGGGGCGTTGAGGGTGCCGTCAAGGAGCTCGGCCAGTACGGCGAGTTCGAGAAGGGGGGACTCTTCGCGCAGGAGGACCTCGTCGATCCGGCACAGGGCCTTGCGCAGTGGCAGCCCTTTTTCGCCGGCCATGGCGGTATAGTACCTTGCCGCCCATTGGTCGATGAGGGCATCGGGATTCCACATCAGCCTGCCGTGCATGAGCTGGTGGAAGGAGTCTGGCCAGCCATTGTGGACATTGCAGAGGTAGTAGAGGCTGACGCCGCGGCGGCTGTACCAGCGGATTTCGTCGGCGCGCAGTTCGAGGCAGGGATGGTAATGATAGCGGGTGCGGTCGAAGCGGCGGGTTTCGTCGGGGAAAGGGGGCCCATATTCGAAGATGGCGATGGCTTGTCCGGCGGCATCGCAGGTTTGCTTCCAGCGCTCGAAGAGGATGCCGTATTCGCGGTCGTCAACCGGGTTGATGCGGTCTGGTGCGGGGTATTTGGTACCCGTTTCCAGGGGGTGATCCCATGGCTCGAAGATGCGGTGCCGGAAGGGGCGGAGATAGGGGCAGAGCATGGTGAAGATGCGGTCGTTGCGGGGCAGGGGCTTCCATGGCAGATTGAGCAGGTTGGAGTAGGAGATCAGCTCGATGGGCAGATGCGGGGGGAGTTTTTCGCTGAGCACCATGGCGAGGGCATGCATGTGCTCGTAGGGGGTGCTGCGCAGGCAGTTTTCGCATTCGCACCAGTTGTTGACGCCGTCGTGGGGCCAGAGCCCGAAGATGTCGGCCTGTGGATGCTCGGCCATGTGGGCGGCCATGCGCCCGGCGAGGTATTCGCGCAGGTCGGGGTTGCTGAAGCATGGCTGGATGGGGAGTTCACAGTTGAGGTGGGGGACGTCGGGCATGGTCACATGACCGCGGCGGAGCCGTTTGCCTTCGCGCATGCCGAACCAGTCGGGGCGCTGGCTGTAGATCTCTTCCGGGAGGAAGTAAGCCATGGCATGGTCGCCGAGGGTGAGGTGAATGGAGCGCTCGCGGCAGAGGCGGAGGAGGGGCTCGCGCACCTGGACGGGTAGACGCACCCAGTGCTGGCTGTTGCGGCGCCAGTTGTTGTAGCGATTTCGGCTGAGCCAGCGCAGAAAGTCGTGACTGAGATCGCCGTTGGGGGCGGCGCCATCGCGTGAGCGGAAGGCGAGGGTGGGGCGTTGAACCGCGGTCGGGAGCGGCAGGGTCGGGCCGAACCAGATGTCCGCCTCGGTCAACCCAGCCCAGATGACGCCGGTGAGCGCTTCCAGGAGTTCAAGCATGCCGTAGTAGCATCCCGGCGCGGCGCCGCCGATCACCCAGAGGGTATCACCGCGGTCGATGATCTGGAAGGACTGCCGCTCGATTTCCCATTTGCAGCGCTGGTCAAAGGGGGAGGGGATGGTTGTTGCGGGCCGAATGAGCTGGTGATCGGGGATATCGGCGGGGGGCTTGCCGTCGCTGAGGGAGACGAGCTGGAGGTGGCGTCCCTGCAGGGGGAGCAGGCGCTCTGGGGCGAGTCGGGCGATGAGGTCGAGATCTTCGTCGATGGCGCGTCGAATTTCCGCCGGGAGGGTGCTCATGGAGGGTGTGATCATATCAGTACATCCCTATGGCGTACTGGAGAACCCTCAGTTGGAAGGGGTAGGTTCCCACGTTTCCTCCGGCATGGACGACGTTGAGTTGGAGATCGTGACGGTATTCTTCGCGGAAGGCCCTATCGATGCCGATAAAGGTGTTGGCGGGGTTCATGGTTTCGCTGAGGGTCTTGCCGTCGGCGAGGAGGAGTCGTTCTTCGGGCACATCGAGGGAGTTTTCGCGATAGAAGTGGTAGCTGTAGTTGATGTGATAATCGGTATAGTCGGGATGATAGGGAAGGCCGCGAGGCTGTCCCTTGACATAGCTTTCATTGCGATACTGCTGGAGCCAGCCGATTCTGCCGACATCGAGGGCGGGGCAGACGAAGATTTCGTTGGGCGTGAGGGTGTAGCCGCCGGAGTAGCCGCCGACGTAAGGGCCGACTTCGTGACGCCAGATGGATTTCTTGGCGGCGGAACCGTCATGCCCGCCCAACCAGCTGTCATTATCGGCAGCATACATGGCAAAGGCGAGGCCCTGTTGTTTGAGATTGTTGGCGCAGGAGGTGCGGAGGGCGACGCTGCGTGCTTTTGCGAGGGCGGGGAGGAGGAGGCTGGCGAGGATGGCAATTATGGCCACCACAACCAGCAACTCGATCAAGGTGAAACGGCTTCGCTGATGCATGAGGCAGTCTCCTTTTGGTGAAGGGTATTCGCTCAAGTCATTATATCTTTTTTATATAAAGGATGCCAGTGGGCGCGGGTTTATTTTCGAGGGTCGAGGTCGAGGATGGTTTCGGCGACGGTGCGCCGTGCGTGCATGATGCTGGGGTAGGGCGGGGCGTAGTGGTTGAGGGTGGGGAAGGTGGATTGCCAGAGGTTGTGGAGAACCTGTTCGGCCTTGTCGGCGGCATTATCGTTGCCATTGTCGCGAGCGTTGGCGATGCGGTTTCGGAGCTCGTTGACGTACCAGGCGTCCTCCATACCCTCGCGGATCATCTCCCAGCGGATGCTGTCGATAATGGTGGAATCGACCCAGCTCTTGCCAGGCTTCATCCATGGCTTGCGCGTGGGATGGGGCGGGTAGGTGACGGTGTTCCAGTGTGAATAGCGGTCGCGCCAGAGTGCTTCGGAGCCATTGTAGTAGCCCCAGTTCTGAATTCCCCACCAGGCGACGACGTCGAGATCGGCCTTGGCGGCCTGCCAGAGGTAGCCGCGGAGTTCGCCGGCGGGGACGGCGTTGGTGATGCGTGGCGGTGGGCCGCAGTTGTACCAGGAGATCTGGGCGCCTGCTTCGCGGAAGCGGGCGAAGACTTCGGGATCGTAGTGCATGTAGAGCGGCTGCCAGAGGGAGACCTTGTCCTCGAAGCCGCGGGTTTCCTCCCAGTCGATGCTGTTGAAGCAGGTCATGATGGGGACGCCGACGTTGCGAGCGGCTTCGGTAAAGCGGTTGTACCAGTAGCTGAAGCCGGGCGGCTCGTCGGCCAGCTTGAGGACGACGCGATCGAGCAAGCCACGCTTCTCCAGATGTTTGCGATAGACGCGGAGCATGGCTTCCGCATAGTGCTGGGCGTACCAGTGGGTATCCGGCCGTTCGGGAGCCTGGTCGAATCGTTTGGGGAAGGCGCGGCGGAAGTCGCCGTATCCCTTGTCGAGGAGTGGGCGGGCGTAGAGCATGAAGGTGATTTGGAAGGGCTTGGCAGCCTGGTCGCACCAGGCGATGAGTTCGTCGAATCGGCTGGCGTCGAGGGCCATGGTGCCATCATCGCTGCAGGTGAGCCAATCGAAATCGATCTGGCTGTATCTGGCATCGGGGCTGAAGTGCCAGCGGAACATGTCGGTGGGGCCGAGGTGAATGACGCGCATGCCATGTTCGACGAGATTGCTGATGAGGTCACGGAGCTGGTTGTCGCGGAGTTCGCGGGTGACCTGGTGGAGGTTGAGGGCGGCCATATCCATGTAGGGTTCGCCTTTGAGGCCGTCGCGGGGGATGGTGAAGTCCCAGACGTGGAGGGTGAGGGGGAGTTGGTGGGAGACGCCGTTGGCGGTGGCGGTGAGGGTGCTGGTGTAGGTGCCGGGGGCAGCGGTTTCGGGGACGATGAAGGTCAGCCACAGGGGTTGGGTAGCGCCGGGCTGGATGGGCGTTACGGCCTGTTCGAAGAGCGGATCGGGGAAGCCGGCCCAGCCATCCTGCCGGTCGATGGGGAAGTAGTCGACCCAGCGTACCCAGAGGGGGCCGTTCAGCTTGCGATGGCGGGTGATCTCTTTGGCGGAGGAGAGCACCTCGCCGCTTTCCTGGTGGATGAGGGGTGAGGTGACAATCTCCACCTCCTTGAGTTGTTCGAAGGCGGTGATGGCGATCTGGGCGAGCTCGTATTCTCCCTTGGCTGCCCAGATTTCGATGGTGGCGGGATCATCGGGCAATGGGCGGCTGTAGGGGAAGAGCTTGCGGTCCGGACGACTGGCCCACAGGTGGAAGCCGGTTGTCTGGCGGGGGGAGCCCGGATGATCGGCGATGAAGCGTTGCGCGGCGGCCAGGGTTCCGGCGGGACCGGTGCCGCCAATGAGGACCATGGGCGCCTGGGTGAGTTCGACGTTGGGGAAGTGAAGGATGGCGCCCTTGCCGGCACCCGGCCACTCGGCGGAGAGGGAGTTGGTGAGCTGGCCGATGTCCCGGATGAGCTGGCTATGGGTGCTGCCGACGACGATCTGGCGTCCGCCGATATCGGTCCATGCGAGTCCCAGGCCGAGGCGGTCGGCGATCTCGCGTGCGACCTGCTTGATGGCGTCGTCGGAGTCGTGGGGGCAGACGACCGTCAGCTCGTGATCCCGCTGGGCGAGGAAGGCGGCGATGTGGGCTTCATCCTCTGGCGCGACAATGACCTGCCGGTCGGCGACTGGGGGGCGGGCCGGCGGTTCGAAACGCACGTTCACCTGGCGCAGATGAAAGGAGCCGTCGCTCCTGACGAGGCCGATGGACAAGCCGTGGCGGTCGAGGGCCTCGATGCTCCAGTGGGGGCCGGCGACGGCGGCGTCGAGGGGGAGGGGCGTGTCAGGGGAGGCGGTGAGACGGGCGGCCTCGGTATCGCCGTCGCGCACGAGAAGGGTTCCGGCGAAGGTGGGAAGGAGGGTAGCGGTCAGTCTGCCATTCTGGAGGGTCAAAGGGTCGGCCAGGAGGTAGATGGGGGTCGCGCCGACGATCTGGCGGTCTTTGGCGCCGGAGAAGGCGCCGACATGAACGACGGTGGACCATGACTCGCCGGGGGAGAGGGCGACGGGGCGATAGACGGGCTCCAGGGTGATGCCGGGGCAGTTGTAGTAACCCATGAAGCCATCGGGCTGCATGACGAAGACCATGCCATCGCCATGGGTGCGGTTAACCTGGGCGGCCCAACTGTCGGCGAGGGTGGCGTGGGCCTGGTTGGGGCGGGTCCAGCTACGTCGCGGTTCCTCCATCCAATCGGCATAGAAGAACTTGTCCCACTCGTGCGCGTGACGATACTGCTCATTGTTGAGGGCTTGATCGAGGGCGAGGATGCCGGTGGTGGTAGCGAGGTGGATGGTGTCGTCCCGTCGCTGGTAGGGGCCGCGGGCGCCGGGGCTCCAGGCGCTGTGAAAGCGCAGGGCCACGAGGCTGGTCGGCGCATCGCGGTTGAGGAGATCGTAGCTGACTTCGAGGGTGGCCAGGTCGCGCCGCATGACGATGGTGCGGCGGAGGGTGTGGCTGCCGCGCGCTTCCTGGACGAGCCTGGCGGCGGCGCCATCGTCGCTGATGCCGAATTCGACAGGGATGTACATGCTGCCGGTGTCGGGAGAGCTGCTGATGAGGCCGGGTTTCTCTACGTGGTCCCAGCGCTCACCGAGGACGTGTCCTTCCACGTAGTCGGTCTGGCCATAGAGGACATTGACCATTTCGTAGCCGGTCGGTTTGAAGAACCACTGATAGATGCCGTAGGCGTGACCCGGGTGGCGCGCGAAGGTGACCTTGATCAGCTCGTTTTCGAAGATGGCGGCGCCATCTTTTTCGAAGCGGAGATCGATAGTGGCGAGGGCAAGAAGTGGCAGGGAGAGGAGGAGGGCGAGGAGTCGTTTCATGCGTCATTCCTTCATGGTTGCAGGGAGAGGGCGAGAGCGCTGAGGGAGCGGCGATAGTCATCGAAGACGGCTTGGGGCGCGTCCATGGTCAGGGTGGCGAAGAGGGACTGGAGGCGGGATTCGATGTCGTCGGCTCGACCGGCTGCTTCGGCGAGTCGGCGGACGGCTTCGGTGGCGGCGGCATCCTCGAACCCGAGGCGGAAGGCGGCGGCGCGGAGGGAGGGGAGCAGGCGGTGATGGGCGGCGTCGGGGTAGAAGAGGGTGGTGAAGGTTGCATCGATGCCGCGCAAATCCGGAACGAGCTTGTCGCGGTAGAAGGGATCGAGGGCGTGAGACCAGACGGTGCCGCCGTAGTAGCTGAGGCCGTCGGCGCCCTTCATGTAGGTGTCGAGCGCGAGGAAGCGCGCCTGGGAGCGGGGGCGGGCCGACCAGGCGTAGGGACCAGGGCCGCAGACATAGGGCCAGACGGGTTCGCCGGCGGCTTGGCGGGCATCGCGGAAGTGCCTGGAGAAGTGCTCGGGATCGTCATCGGGGATGGAGTTTCCCCAGCGGTTGAGGTAGAAGTTGTAGAGGGGGATCCAGAAGCCCATGGTGCCGACACCCTGATGCTTGTTGAAGACACCGTAGCCGTTGATGGCGACGGACATGCGGAAGCCGCAGCGGGCGTAGAGGCGGGCGTAGGCCAGCCAGCGCTCGTAATCGTCGATCTCATCCGCATAACGGCAGACGATGCTGCCGGCGAGGCCGAGTTCTTCCATTTCGGCGTGGATGACGGGGATGATGTATTCCCATGCGGCGAAGTCGTCGGGGAGCTGGTGGTGGCGGATGAGTTCGGCGATGACGCTTTTGTTTTCGCGCTCGAAGAACTTGGGGTTGTCGATGAAGAGGGTATCGATGGCACCGGATTGGCGCACGGCGTCGAGTTCGCGGCGGAACTCGGAGGTATCGGCGGAGAGGTTGCCGTCGTCGTCGAGGTGGAGCCGGATGGTTCGCATGTCGAGGGTGTAGGTGGAGGCGTGGAAGTCGCGGCGCTGGCGGAGGAGGTCGGGGAGACGGGCGTAGTAGGTTTCGAGATCCCAGTGGAAGTAACGGCAGACTTCCTGCTTGTGCATGCCCATGGGGTAGAAGCCGAGAACGGGCTTGTCGGGCAGAATGGGGGCGAGGATCTCGGTCTCGAAGAGCAGGTCGCGGCTGCCTCCGTCCCAGGTGAGGGTGGCCTCGTGGCGCTGCAGGCCGACGGGGGCATCGGCGGGAATGGGGAGGGTGATCCAGATGCCGAGTTGGTGGTTTGCTTCCAGAAGGTCGGGCGGCTCGGGCACGGCGGCATCGTGGAGGGGGACGACGCGGGGGCCTTCCGCGGCCTCGTAGGTCCAGGTTATGAAACGGGTGGTGGCGTCCGGGGGAGCTGCCAGCTCGAGGTGGCGAAGGGGCTGGTTGGCGCGCAGGAGAAGGAGGTACTCGGCGTGGCCGCGACGCCAGGCGAGGGCTCGGAAGGGGGAGGGGGTGTCGCTCAATCCCTCCCACGGGGCGGGCATTTTGTCGGCCCACGACTGCTGAGAGAGGGTGATGGGCGGTCGCGGCGGGCGTTCGCCGAGCTGGCCCAGGAGGGTCTCGACGAGGTCGGGGAGGTGAGCCTGGCGATTGGTGGCGGCGATCAGGAGTGCTCCCGCCTCGTCGGGGTCGGCGGCGGGCTGTCCGTCGATCAACGCCAGCATGCGGCGCGCGTCGGTGAGTGGGTACGGGTTGAGCACCTGATGGCTCTGGTTCATCTGGTCGAAGAGGCCGCCACAGCCGGGGGAGCCGACAACGATGATGAGCATGCCGGTGGGGACTTTGCCGCCATGGACGGTGTTGATGAAATGCAGGATGCCCGCGGAGCGTCGCCACATCCCGCCGGTTGCGGCGGCCAGGCGATCCCACAGTTTGCGCCGCTCGTCGGGCTCGTGATCGGGCACGGCGATCAGAACACGACGGGTGTCGATGAGGTGGCGCAGGGTTTGGGCGTCTGGGGTGGGGTGGGGGAGGGGCTGGATCGGGAGAATGGCGGGAGGATGCTGGAAGGAGCGTGGCAGGGAGTCGGGCATGGCTGCCTCGGTTTCGGTGCCGAAGGGGAAGAGGGCGCGCAGGCTGCCAGTGAAACCGGCGGGGAGGTCGGGGTGGTCCAGGACATGGGCGAGGGTGGGGGCGTGGGGGCCGGGATCGTCATAGTTGAGGCGGGAGTCGAGAAGGATGCGGCCGGTGCCCCAGTGGGTGGTGAGGCCGAGCCTGCTGGTGCGCCGGTCGAGGAGGGTGGCGATCCAACCGGGGGAGCCGGCGAGGGTGGCGAAGAGATGGTTGAAGCTGCTGCGCTGGTAGCCTTCGAGATAGGGCTGCTTGCCGATGGCGCGAATCGCCAGCTGAACGGGGGCTGTCAGGGGTGGGCCGCTGTCCTGGCCGAAGTGTGCCGTCCAGGGGAAGTCCTTGCTGTTGAGCTGGATGGCGCCGAAGGTGAAGCGTCCCTTGGGGATGGCTTCCAGAACCTGGATGGCAGCGTCGAGGTGGATCTCCCGGCCGTCGACGGGGAACCAGAAGCGCTGCATGATTCGTGCTTTTCCCTCGCCGAGGATGATCTCGTCGACCAGCGCGATGCTCGCGCGCAGGGAGCCGTTCCAGCTGATGAGGCGGGCGTTGCTGGTGAAGCGATTGAGCCCCTGGATGCAGAAGGGGAGTCCATCGTCGCGCATGGGGGGATCGAGCTTCGGCTTGACGCCGATGGTGGTGGCCGGGGCCGTGGGTGCGTCGAGCAGCTCGTCGAGCATATCCTCGACTGCCGCTTCTCGGCGGCTTTCGGTGGAGCCTGGCCGTGGTTGTTCGACGCGGAGGGTGTCGCGGTAGCGGCTGACAGGGTAGAGGGCGGCGGGCGTCTGCACGAGGAGGCTGTCACCGTCGGGGCGCACGGTGCAGCGCTCGCCGTCGGTCGGGGAATCGGTGGAGAGCTGGAGGAGGAGGCGGCGTTCGGCGAGGGGGGCCAGATCGAGACGCATGAGGATCTCGGAGCTGAATCCAGTGGCTGGATCCATGCGATCGAGTTGGGCGGGGATGAAGGTTCCCGCCTCGTCGCGAACGGTGACGCTTCGCCACGTGGGGTCGGCCGGCAGGCCGAGTTCCGTCAGGGTTACGGTGACCCAGCAGCCGGGCCTGGGTTCCGGAAGCGGGTTGCGGACCAGCAACTCGTGGCTCTGGGACTGGGTGAGTGGCGCGAGAAGGAGGACGGTAACGACGATGAGCAGGCGTATCATGGTTCGAGCCTCAGGAGCGTACCGTTGTCCAAGCCGACGTGGCAGACGCCGTCGAGGATTGCCAGGGAGAGAGGAGGCGCGGCGAAGTCACCGGCATAGAGGGTTTCCCAGGTTTCGAGGTCCCGGGAGCGCACGATGCTGCCAGTGCGGGCGGTATTGGCGGCGAGGAGCAGATGGCACCAGCCGTCGACTACCTTGATGTCGCGGGCAAGCTCCATGCCGGCGAGACGCTTGCCGAAGAAGGTGGTCCCGGTCTGGGGATCGCCGGTGGCAAGGTCGGCGAGGTAAAGCCCCCCTTGCTCATCGATCATGGTTCCGTCGCCGATGGCGATCAGGTAGAGGAGCTGGTCGTTTCCCCAGCGGACGGCGCGTGAGATGAGGGCCTGGGGGTTGCGCGGCAGGGCGGAACCGGGGGCGAGGGCGTTCAGGACGGGGAGGGGACGGGGCAGGGCATCGAAGAGAAAGCCGCGGTCGCTGCCCTTGGGGACGTAGTGGAGGAGATACCAGGCGCCCCATTCGGCAATGAAGGTGCGTGGCGGATCCTTGGGATGGCGAGAGGCGAGCAGGCTGAGGTGCCGGGGTGTTTGCAGGAAGGTGACCGCCCGGGGGGAAAAGCGGGTGGCCTGCTCCCACAGTTTTTCGATCTTCCATGGGCCATCGCCATCGCGCCAGGCGACGCAGGCGCCGTCGGGTCCGCCACCGGCCAGGAAGAAGCGCCCTTCATGCAGCGTGGCATCCTCGAAGAGGAGGTCGGCGGCATCCGGCAGCTCCACCCGCTCCCAGGCTCCGTTGCCGGCGGAAGCGCAATAGCCGCCGGCGATCGGCAGGATCAGCCGGGCGTCGAGCAGCCGGTAGTGTCGGCCGGCGCGCACGTCCGGGAGGGCCAGTTCGCGTCGCCACTCCAGGGCGTCGGGGGAATAGCTGAAGATGTCGACGCCGTGGTTGCTTTGGGCGGGCTGAGCGTAAATGCGGCCGTCGAAGGCTTGCAGGGCCAGGAGTGGGGCTTGTCGAGGATGTGTCGCGACGGGTGTGGGTTCGGCGGCCCACGCCATGAGCGAGAGGAATCCACAGATGAGGGATGGGTAGGTGCTTGGCATGGGCGGCCTCCTGTTGCGGTACTATAGCCGCTCGGGGATATATCGCAAAAAGAAATAAGTGATTTGGGGAGGTGGGATGTTTGCCACAGAGGACTCAGAGGCCAGTGAGGAAGAGAGTCTGGCTTCCACGACGGCCGGGTATGAACCACGGAGGCACGGAGACACGGAGATGGGGCGGTGTGGAGGCCGGCAGCTTATGAAGAGCAGCTCAGAGGATTAGCCGCAAAGAACGCAGAGAGCGCAAAGATTCGCTGCACGAGGAGGCGGGGAGGACGGAGACGTGGACCATGAAGGGCATGAAGATTGGGGGGGAGTTGAGCTCGGGCGGGGACCCATTGGGGCAAGAGAAGCGGGTCGGACGTGGTCGGACGGGTCGGACGGCAATAGCAGGGCCAGGATGGGGACTCCCACGTTGTCGGGCCTGTCGAGGCGGAAGTCGGCGGAATGGGGGGGTGGCAAATGGAGGCATGTATTTGATTATAGTTTGGTTTAAAAATAAAAGCATTCTAAATCTTGTACTAATATCGATATAGAACATTATTATGCGATTCTATCCAAGACTGTTTTTCCTTTTAGCCGCCGGATCGGCTGGTAATGTTCATTTTTTCATGGAGATTGCTCATGTCGGCTTCCGTAGGACCTTCGTTTGTGCGTCACATCAGGCTTGGGTTGTTGGCGTTTCTTGCCTCGGTTGCCACCATGGCGCAGACGCCCATGGCGCAGACCTCCATCCTGCATGTCGATGCCGACGCTGTCGGCACGGGCAGCGGCGCGGACTGGGCCAACGCGTACACCGACCTGCAGGCCGCCCTGACGGTCGCCGTCAGCGGCGACGAGATCTGGATCGCCGCCGGCACCTACAAGCCCTCCGTTCAGGTCGGCGGCACGGGCGACCGCTACGCCGCCTTCCAGATGAAGAACGGCGTAGGCATCTATGGCGGCTTTGCGGGCACCGAGACCGTCCGCGCCGATCGCGACTGGACTACTCACAGGACTATCTTCTCCGGTGACATTGTCACCACCAGCGATTTCTCCCCCGGCATCAGCATCCAGGCCGCCGTCTCCGACAACGCCTTCCACGTCGTCCTGAACCAGGACCTCAACGCCACCGCCATCCTCGACGGCGTCACCATCACCGGCGCCGGGTCTGCCGGTATGCGCAACAACGCCTCTTCACCGACCATAAGCAACTGCACCTTCACGGCAAACCATGGGCTATTTGGCGGCGGCATAAGCAATTCGCAATCCTCACCGACGCTGATCAACTGCGCCTTCACCGCAAACAGTGCACTCTACGACGGTGGCGGCATCTATAACGGCAGCAGCTCTTCGCCGACGCTGATCAACTGCATCTTCACCGGCAACAGCGCTGCCAGGGATGGAGGTGCCATATCCAACGATTACTCGTTCCCGACGCTCATCAACTGCACCCTCACCGGCAACAGCGCCTCCGGCACCGGTGGCGCTCTCTACACCAATCTGGAGCGCTCCCCCACGCTCACCAACTGCATCCTCTGGGGCAACGGAACCGAAATCGTCGATAACGCTGGCGCCCTAACCCTCGTCACCTACTCCCTCGTCGAAGGCGGCTGGACCGGCGACAGCAACCTCGATGCCGACCCCCTCTTTGTCGATGCCGCCAATGGCAATCTTCGACTCCAGCCCGGATCACCCGCCATCAACGTCGGCTCCAACGCCGCCCTCCCCGCCGACACTGCCGATCTCGACGGCGACAGCGACACCACCGAGACCATCCCCTACGACCTCGCCGGCCAAGTGCGTGTCAGGTGGAGCGCTGTCGACATGGGTGCCTACGAAGTACCCGACTATACCGGCCCCATCTTCTATGTCGATGCCTCCGCCCCCGACGGCGGTGACGGCTCCGCCTGGACCAACGCCTTCAACGACCTGCAGGACGCGCTCACATTGGCCGGTAGTGGTGACGAGATCTGGGTTGCCGCCGGCACCTACAAGCCGTCCGTGCAGGTCATTGGCAACACCGCCGGCCCAGACGGCGGCACCGGTCCCCGTTATGTGACCTTCCAGATGAAGAACGGCGTCGGCATCTACGGCGGCTTTGCGGGTACAGAGACCACGCGTGAGGAGCGCGACTGGCAGACCCACATCACCACCCTCTCCGGCGACATCGGCACCCAGGACTACACCCCCGACAATGCCTACCACGTCTTCTATCACAAGTTTGGCCTCGCGCTCGATGCCACCGCCATCCTCGACGGCGTCAGGATTACCGGCGGCACCGCCGATCTTAATCAAGATTTCCAGTTTGGGGGTGCCATCTATAACAACTCCTCCTCACCGACTATCAGCAACTGCACGATCACTGGAAATTATGCCAGCGAAAGCGGCGGCGCCATTGCCCTCATCTCCTCCTCCTCGGCCATCAGTAACTGCACCATCACGAACAACTCCGTCGCCGGTTACGGCAGTAGTGGCGGCGCCATTTACAGCCACAGTTCCTCGCCGACCATCACCGCTTGTACCATCACCGACAATGCTTCCGGCTCTGACGGCGGTGCCATTTACAACACAGACTCCTCCTCACCGACGATCACCGATTGCTCTTTCGCACGGAACTCCGCGCTATCTGGCGGCGCTATCTTCAATGCCGAGTCATCCCCGACCATCAGAAATAGCTCCTTCACTCAAAACACCGCTACCAGCGGCGGGGCCATTTACAACAGCTACTCCTCTTCGCCGATCATCGCGAACTGCTCCTTCACCCTCAACACCGCTGCCACCGGCGGTGCCATCTACGAGCATTTCTCCTCGCCGACCTACGTCAATTGCCGCTTTATTCAAAACTCCGCCACTGGCAGTCAGGGCGGCGCCATCGCAGCTCAATATTCCACGCTCTCCTTTGCCAACTGCCTCTTCAGCAGAAACAGCAGCACCGACGTGGGCGGCGCCCTTTATCAATTCTTAGGCACGGCCATAATCACCAACTGCTCCTTCAGTCTCAACACCGCCAGCAACGGCGGCGCGGCCTACATGGATGTCGACAACGAGAATTTCGAGTATATCTACTTCACCCAAAGCTCCATTTTCTGGGGCAACGGCACCGAGATCGTCATCGCTAATTTCATTAACCATCCCATCATTATCCAGAGTTCCATCATCCAGAGCGGTACTTACGCGACTGGCAGTGACCCCCTCTTCGTCGATGCCCCCAACGACGACCTCACTCTACAGGCCGGCTCACCCGCCATAGATGTCGACGTCGACTTCTACCTCCCCGCTGACATTGCCGACCTCGACGGCGACGACGACACCGCCGAGCTCATCCCCTACGACCTCGCCGGCAATGATCGCGTCCAGAACGACATGATCGACATGGGTGCTTACGAAGCCGGGCGCGTCGCCGCCATCCTGTATGTCGATGCCTCCGTAGCCGACGGCGGCGACGGCCTCGCCTGGGCCACCGCCTTCAACGACCTGCAGGACGCGCTCACAGGGGCAGTTAGTGGTGATGAGATATGGGTCGCTGCCGGGACCTACAGGCCCTCTGTCCAGGTCGGCGGCACCGGCGACCGCTATGCGACCTTCCAGATGGTCGATGGCGTCGGCATCTATGGTGGCTTCGCCGGCAACGAGGACTTGCGTGAGGCGCGGGATGTCAGCGCCAACGTGACGATCCTTTCCGGTGACATCGGTGTCAAGGTTACCGTCACCGACAACATCTATCACGTCTTCTACCACCCCTCTGGCACCAACCTCGACGACACCGCCATTCTCGATGGCGTCACCATCACCGGCGGCAACGCCAATGGCGGCTCCAGTGAGTTCCGCGTCGGCGGCGGCATGTATAATGATGCATGCTCGCCCACCATCGCCAACTGCACCATCACCAGCAATACTGCCCTCGGCGGCGGTGGCGGCATCTACAACACCTCCTCCTCGCCCACCATTGCCAACTGCACCATCAGCGACAACTCCACCGAAAATAGTGGCGACGGCGGCGGCATCTACAACTCATCCTCCTCGCCGACCCTCACCAACTGCACCATCAGTGGCAATCTTACTGGCTTTCAAAAAGGCGGCGGCATCTACAATAGTGCCTCTTCCCCGATTCTCACCAACTGCACGATCATCGATAATGTTGCTGGCAACGGAGGCGCTCTCTTCAACATCTCCGCCTCCTCTGCAGTCATCACCAACAGCATTATCAGCGACAACATAGCCAGCAATGGTGGTATCATGTTCAACTCCGCCTCCTCGCCGATCCTTACCAACTGCACCATGAGCAACAATTCCAGCGGGTTCTATAACTACAACTCGCCCTCAGTGACCATCGTCAATTGCATCCTCTGGGAGAATGGCGTGGCAATCACCAACAATAGTAGCACAACCAACGTCACCTATTCCATTGTCCAGGACGGCTACACAGGTACTGGCAACCTCGATGCCGACCCCCTCTTCGTCGATGCCGCCAATGGCGACTTCCGCCTCGGCTCCGGCTCACCTGCCATCAACACCGGCAATACCGCCTCCCTCCCCGCCGATACTGCCGACCTCGACGGTGACCTCGACACCGCCGAAATCCTCCCCTACGACCTCGCCAACAGCCGCCGCGTCAAATTCGGTCTCGTTGACATGGGAGCTTACGAAACCGACCAAGTTGGCCTCTACATCATCACCGACAACCGCTATGAAGGCGAAAGCGGCGTCGGTCTGCTCGCTCGCGATAACGCTGGCCCCAGCAGTCTCGTCATCACCCTCACCTCCGCCGATACCGCCGAAGCCACCGTCCCCGCCACCGTCACCATTGCTGCTGGCACATCTCAAGCCACCTTCGCCATCACCAACATTGATGATGCCGACGACACGGCTGACACCCAAGTCCAGATCACCGCCAGCGCCGCAGGTTTCGCCTCTGGCGTCGCCACGACCACGATCAAAGACAACGACCCAGCCACGCTGACGCTGGTCATCAATCCGGACTCCATTTCTGAAGCCGCTGGTGCCGGGGCTGCCTACGGCATCCTCACCCGCTCGCTCCCCTTCAGCACCGAGCTGACCGTCACCCTGAGCAGCGACGACACCAGCGAAGCGACCGTGCCCGCCACGGTCACCTTCGCCGCCAGCGCCAGCACCGCCGCCTTCAGCTTCACGGCCATCGATGACGGCGGCGTGGACGACGGCGACCAGTCGGTGACCATCAGCGCCAGCGCCCCATACTACACCGGCGCCAGCGACAGCCTCACCGTCACCGACACCGACAGCACGCCGGTCGCCGTCGACGATGCCTACCGCTTCATGCAGGGGAACGCCCTCCACGTCTCCGCCGCCGGCGTGCTCGCCAACGACAGCGATGCCGACGGCGGCCAGCTCACCGCCACCTTCGTCACCGACGCGAGCAACGGCACCCTCGTGCTCAACGCGGACGGCTCCTTCGCCTGGACCCCCGACAGCGCCAGCGTCGTCAGCGACAGCTTCACCTATGAAGTCTACGACAGCGCCGGCAACACCTCCGCCGCGGCCACCGTCACCATCCGCAACAGCATCCTGCTCGTCGATGCCGACGCAGCCGACGGTGGCGACGGCCTCACCTGGGGCACTGCCTTCGACGACCTGCAGGACGCCCTCGCCTTTGCCCTCGACGGCGATGAAATCTGGATCGCCGCGGGTACCTACAAGCCCTCCGTTGAAGTTGGCGGCAGCGGCGACCGCTATGCCACCTTCCAGATGATCAACGGCGTCGGCATCTATGGCGGCTTTGCGGGCACCGAGACCGCCCGTGAGCAGCGCGACTGGTCCACTCATATCACCACCCTCTCCGGCGATATCGGCACCCCGGGCGACACCTCCGACAACGCCTACCATGTCCTTCGGCATCCGTCTGGCACCAACCTCGACGCCACCGCCATCCTCGACGGCGTCATCATCACGAGAGGCAACGCCAATGCTGCTAATGGCGAAAACGCCTTCGGCGGCGGGATGTACAATGACGGCTCTTCCCCGACGGTGACCAACTGCACCTTTACGGGCAACAGTTCCAACCACCGCGGCGCCGGGATGTACAATAATGGCTCCTCCCCGACGGTGACCAACTGCACCTTTACGGCCAACACAGGCAACACCGGCGGCGGGGGGATGTACAATCAAAGCTCCACCCCGAAGGTGACCAACTGCACCTTTACGGGCAACACCGCCAGATTCGGCGGGGGTATGTTCAGTATAGGCTCCTCCGCGGCGGTGACTAATTGCACCTTCACCGCCAACACTGCCATTGATGACGGAGGCGGGATGTACAATGACAGCACCTCCTCCCCGACAGTAACCAACTGCACCTTCACCGCTAACAGTGCCAGCGACGGCGGCGGGATGTACAATCAGAACTCATCCTCATTGACGGTGACCAACTGCATTCTCTGGGGCAACGGCACGGAGATCGTCAACGGTACTGGCACTCCCGTCGTCACCTATTCCATCATCCAGGGCGGCTACGCTGGCACCGGCAACCTCAATGCCGACCCCCTCTTCGTCGATGCCGCCACTGGCGACTATCGCCTGCAGATCGGCTCCCCCGCCATCAATGCCGGCTCCAATGCCGCCCTCCCCGCCGACACCGCCGACCTCGACGGCGACAGCGATTTCGCCGAGCCCATCCCCTACGACCTCCGCGGCAGTGCCCGCATCCAAAGCGGTACCGTCAACATGGGTGCCTTCGAGGGCTCTGTCTACGTGGGCCCCATCTTCTACGTCGATGCCTCCGCCCCCGGCGGTAACGGCTCCGACTGGACGAATGCCATGAACGACCTGCAGGACGCGCTTACCCTCGCTGAATCCGGCGACGAGATCTGGATTGCTGCCGGCACCTACAAGCCCTCCGTCGAAGTTGGCGGCAGCGGTGCGCCTTTCGCCACCTTCCAGATGAAGAACGGCGTCGGCATCTACGGCGGTTTTTCCGGTACCGAGACGGCCCGCGAGGAGCGTGACTGGCAGACCCACGTGACGATTCTCTCCGGTGATATCGGAATTGAGGACGACGCTTCCGACAACGCCTCCTACGTCATCAAAAGCCAAGACCTCGACGCCACCGCCATACTCGACGGCGTTACCATCACCGGTGCGTCTGAGGCCGGTATGTGGAATAACTACTCTTCGCCGACCATCACCAACTGTACGTTCACCGCCAACCATGGGGCATACGGAGGCGGTATGTACAACGTCAGCTCCTCACCGACGCTGACCAACTGCACCTTCACCGCAAACAGCGCGAGACGAGACGGTGGCGGCATGAACAACGTCAGCTTCTCTTCACCGACGCTGGTCAACTGCACCTTCGCCGACAACAGCGCGACCTGGGATGGCGGCGCCATCAAGAACGGCGGCTTCTCTTCACCGATCTTGATCAACTGCACCCTCACCGGAAACAGCGCGACTATCAATGGTGGCGCCATCCACAATTTCCGCTCCTCACTGACGCTGATCAACTGTACCCTCACCGGCAACAGCGCCACCGGCACCGGCGACGGCATCTACAACGACTTCGACGGCTCCCCCACCATCACCAACTCCATCCTCTGGGATAACGGCACCGAAATCGTCGACACCGACGCTGCCGTCACCACCGTCACCTTCTCCATCGTCGAAGGCGGGTTCACGGGCGCCACCAACGCCGACCCGCTTTTCGTCGACGCCGGCAACGGCGACTATCGTCTCCAGCCCGACTCCCCCGCCATCAACGCTGGCAGTAACGCCGCCTTGCCTGCCGACGTTGCCGACCTCGACGGCGATCTCGACACCGCCGAGGCCATCGCCTACGACCTGGACGGCACCGATCGCGTCAAGAACGACACGGTCGACATGGGCGCATACGAACTACTCATTCCCAACGTTGCCCCCGTCGCCGTGGCTGATGCCTGGTCGATCGGCAGGGACAACCTGCTGACTGTCTCCGCCGCCGGCGTTCTCGGCAACGACACCGACGACGATGGCGACCAGTTGACGGCGACGGTGCTGACGGATGTCATCCACGGCGAGCTGAACCTTGCCGCGGACGGCTCCTTCACCTACATGCCGGCCGATGGCTATGCCGGCCCTGACAGCTTCACCTACACGGTGAGCGACGGCATCGCCAGCGATGTCGGTACGGTCACCCTGACCGTGGATGCGATCAATCGCACGTTGAGCATCGACAGCGTCACCGGCGATGAGGACGAAGGCGCTTTGACCTTCACGGTCACCCTCAGCGAGGTAAGTGGCCGTGAGGTGAGCGCGGCGTATGGCACGGTCGCGGGCAGTGCTACCGCCGTCAGCGACTACGTGGGCATCAGTGGCACCTTGTTCATCGCCGCTGGCCAGTTCACTGCCACCATTGACGTGTCGGTGATCGACGATGCGGTGTACGAGGGCACGGAGAGCTTCACGGTGGTCCTCTCCAACCCGAACCGGGCGACGATCGCGGTCGGCAGCGGCAGCGGCACCATCCTCGACGACGAAAACCAGCCGACCGTGACGCTCACCAGCGCCCCGGCGACTATCGACGAAGCGGGTGGTGTCGCCACCTTCACGGCGACCCTCAGCCACGCCACTACCCAGGAGGTCACCGTCAATCTTGCCATCAGCGGCACGGCCGACAGCAGCGACTTCAGCGTCTCCAGCCAGACCATCGTCATCGCCGCGCTCGCGACGACCGGCAGCGTGACTGTCACTGCGATCGACGACACCCTCTACGAGCCGGGTGACAACGAGACGGTCGTCCTCACCCTCGCCAGCGTCACTGGCGCCACCGCCGGCAGTCCTGACCAGGCGCAGACCGCGATCATCGACAACGACCGGCTCCCGACCGTGACGCTCACCAGCGCCCCGGCGACTATCGACGAAGCGGGTGGTGTCGCCACCTTCACGGCGACCCTCAGCCACGCCACTACCCAGGAGGTCACCGTCAATCTTGCCATCAGCGGCACGGCCGACAGCAGCGACTTCAGCGTCTCCAGCCAGACCATCGTCATCGCCGCGCTCGCGACGACCGGCAGCGTGACTGTCACTGCGATCGACGACACCCTCTACGAGCCGGGTGACAACGAGACGGTCGTCCTCACCCTCGCCAGCGTCACTGGCGCCACCGCCGGCAGTCCTGACCAGGCGCAGATCGCGATCATCGACAACGACCGGCTCCCGACGACCCTCTTTGTCGACCTCGACGCCACTGGCGGGGCTAATGATGGCTTCTCCTGGGCCAACGCCTTCCTCGACCTCCAGGATGCCCTCGCGAATACCATCCCCGGCGACGAGATCTGGATCGCGGCTGGCACCTACTACCCCTCCGTGCAGGTCGGCGGCAGCGGTCCCCGCTATGTGACCTTCCAGATGAAGAACAACGTCGGCATCTACGGCGGCTTTGCCGGTACCGAGAGCGCGCGCGATGAGCGCGACTGGCGGAGCCACGTCACCATCCTCTCAGGTGACCTTGGCACGCCCACGGACAACAGCGACAACGCCTACTATGTCGTCCTGAACCAAGACCTCGACGCCACCGCCATCCTCGACGGCGTTACCATCACCGGGGCTACGACTTCCGGCATGCGTAACAACGCCTCTTCACCGACCATAAGCACTTGCACCTTCACGGCAAACCATGGGCTATTTGGCGGCGGCATAAGCAATTCGCAATCCTCACCGACGCTGATCAACTGCGCCTTCACCGCAAACAGTGCACTCTACGACGGTGGCGGCATCTATAACGGCAGCAGCTCTTCGCCGACGCTGATCAACTGCATCTTCACCGGCAACAGCGCTGCCAGGGATGGAGGTGCCATATCCAACGATTACTCGTTCCCGACGCTCATCAACTGCACCCTCACCGGCAACAGCGCCTCCGGCACCGGTGGCGCTCTCTACACCAATCTGGAGCGCTCCCCCACGCTCACCAACTGCATCCTCTGGGGCAACGGCACCGAAATCGTCGATAACGCTGGCGCCCTCACCCTCGTCTCCTACTCCATCGTCGAAGGCGGCTGGACCGGCGAGGGCAACCTCAACGCCGACCCGCTCTTCGTCGACGCTGCCAACGGCGACTATCGTCTCCAGCCCGGCTCCCCCGCCAGCAACGCTGGCAGCAACGCCGCGATCCCCGCAGACCTCGCCGACCTCGACGGCGATCTCGACACCGCCGAGCCCATTCCTTTCGATCTCGATGGTACTGCCCGTATCAAGAAGGATATCGTCGATATGGGGGCCTACGAGTTGGAGAACACGGCGCCCGTCGCCGTCGCCGACGCCTGGTCGATCGGCAGCGACAACCTGCTGACCGTCTCCGCCGCGGGCGTTCTCGCCAACGACACTGATGACGATGGCGACCAGCTTACCGCCACGGTCGCCACCGACGTCATCCACGGCGAGCTGAACCTCGCCACTGACGGTTCCTTCACCTACATGCCGGCCGATGGCTATGCTGGCCCTGACAGCTTCACGTATACGGTGAGCGACGGCATCGCCAGCGATGTCGGTACGGTCACCCTGACCGTGGACGCGATCAATCGCACGTTGAGCATCGACAGCGTCACCGGCGATGAGGACGAAGGCGCGTTGACCTTCACGGTCACCCTCAGCGAGTTGAGTGGCCGTGACGTCACCGTCGAGTATGCGACGGTCGCGGGCAGCGCTACCGCCGTCAGCGACTACGTGGGCACCAGTGGCACCTCGACCATCGCCGCTGGCCAGTTCACTGCCACCATTGACGTGTCGCTGATCGACGACGCGGTGCATGAGTTGACGGAGAGCTTTTCGGTGATCCTGTCCTCCGCTGAGCGGGCGACAATCGCGGTCGGCACGGGGGTTGGCACCATTCTGGATGACGACGCACCGGCGGTGAGCATCGCAGCGTCGTCGGCAACGGAGGGGCAGGTGCTGAGCTTGGCGGTGACGCTCGATGGGGCCAGCCCGCTGGTCACCAGTGTGAGCTGGAGCCTGACGCCTGGCAGCGCGCTCGCGGGCAGCGACTACGTGAATGGCAGCGGCACCCTCACCTTTGCCGCGGGGGTGACCAGCCGGATGATCGACGTCCAAACCGTGGATGACGGACTTAACGAACCGATGGAGAGCTTCACGGTCACCCTGGCTGACCTGGAGTCGTTGGTCCCGGGTGTGCTGACGGCGACCGGCACGATCATCGACAATGACGATCCCGTGCTGACCGTGACGCTGCTTGCGGAGCGCGTGGGGGAAAGCAGTGGCACCACCAGCGCCACGCTCAGCCGCAACACGGAGACGACGGCGGAGCTGGTCGTGAGCCTGAGCAGCAGCGATGCGACGGAAGCGGTGGTGCCCGCCACGGCGACGATCCCCGCGGGGAGCCTGTCGACGACCTTCACCATCACCGTGGGTGACGACGACGTGGCCGATGGGGATCAGGCGGTGCTCATCACCGCCACGGCGCTGGGGCATGCATCGGGGAGTGCGACGCTGACGGTTGTGGATGACGACAAGGCGCTGAACATCGTCTACAACCTGACGCTGCGTGGGAACCAATACGGTATCCAGGAGACGCTGAGTGGCAGCGGCTTTCTGGTGCTCGACCTGGAACGGCGCCTGGTGACGATGCTCGTCCGCTGGGGGAATGGCGCGGGCGAACGGTTGGATTGGTCGGCCGCGGGCTTGTGGTACAGCGTGGCGCTGGACGATGGGCGCACCTATTGGTTCCTGACCAACAGCGATGGCAGGGGGGAGGCGGGCCGCTTCGATTACGCGGAGCTGGTTGGAGAAGCGAGCAGCACGGCGGTGGATCTTGGCGGAGAGAGTGCGATGGTCTGCGCCGCTTTTGGTGGCGACTGGCGTTTCGGCGAGGGAGTTAACGAGCCGACGGTCACGAGTGCGGTGACCTTCGCGGCGCGGATCGATCTGGTGACGGGGCGTGACGCCAACCTGCGCAATCGCTCGCACGTGGAACTGTGTGAGGAGCTGATCGCGCGGTATGGCATCGAGGTGGGCGGCTCGACCTCGTTGGCGGCAACCCCCTCGGCAACGCCGTCAACGGCGGGTGAAGGGTTGATCTGTTACAGTGTGAGCTACAGCGGTCTGGATATGGTGGACGGTGCGGCGATGACGATGAGCTACAGCGGTTATCTGGTGCTCGATCTGGCCAGCGGCCAGATGCAGGCGATCCTCGGCTGGCGCAATGCCAGCGGTCTCTGGTACACGATCGAGGAGTGGACGCCGCTGGAGGCCTTCCATTACCAACTGCAGGATGGGAGCAATGCGTATACGATGCTGGGCGGCTACGATCCGGCGGGCACGACTCAGGGGACGGGCATCCAGTTCAAGCTGCTGTACGGAGCGAATCGAGCCGCCGACATCGGCGGAGGGAGTGTGCAGAGCTTCCCGGGCAGTCTGGCTGGGGAGGTGTGGCGCCACGCTCCCGATAGCCAGGAGTACCACCAGGCGATTCTGAGTGGGACCCTGCGCGCGACGGAGACGCTGCACTTCAACCGTGAAGGAATGAGCCTGCTGGAGGCGGTGGATTTCCTTGAAGCTCGCCTGCCCGCCGGCTACCAGCCGGTGGAGTAGGGGCGCGGGACGATCGGCGGGGCGGACCGGCGGGGCGCTGCCCCGGACCCCGCTGGGGAGGCGCACCTCCCCAGACCCCTCATTGCTGCTTGTCGGGAGCTGGAGATCGGATCTCCAGCTCCCGGCAAGGTATGGGGTGATAATGGGGGACGCGGGGGTAAGGGGTGGACGGAGGGCGGATCAGGGGAGGCAGGCGTTGGGAAGGGGCAACGCGAATGCGGGGCCACTCAGGCGAATGCCGTTCTCAGGGCGAAAGCGACGCTGATCAGATCGATCTGACGGATCTGACGGATCTGACGGATCTGGGGTTTACCCAGGGTAGCACCGCCGTTGGCGGCACAACCCTGGGCTAAGGGACGTAGCCCCGTTGGGCCCGTTGGGGCTGGGGACGTGTCGGACGTGTCGGACGTGTCGGACGTGTCGGACGTGTCGGACGGGATTGCGTCAGGCTGTGGGGGTGGGGGAGGCGAAGAGTTGGCGGATGCTCTGGTCGTAGGGGGCGCGGAGAATGCCGCGCTCGGTGATGATGCCGGCGATGAGGTCGTGGGGGGTGACGTCGAAGGCGGGATTGTAGAAGGTCACGCCGGTGGGGGCGGTCTGACGGCCGAAGCCGTGGCCGATTTCGGCGCCATCACGCTGCTCGATGGGAATGCCTGCTCCGGTTGGGGTGGCCATGTCGATGGTGGAGTAGGGGGCGGCGACGTAGAAGGGGATGCCATGGTAGTTGGCGAGAATGGCGACGCCATAGGTGCCGATCTTGTTGGCGGCGTCGCCGTTAGCGGCGATGCGGTCGGCGCCGACGATGACGAGGTCGATCTTTCCTTCGCGCATGACCTGGGCGGCCATGTTGTCGCAGATGACGGTTACATCCACGCCGGCCCGCTGTAGCTCCCAGGCGGTCAGCCGCGCGCCCTGCAGGAGGGGCCGCGTTTCGTCGGCGAAGACGCGTGGCTTCAGCTTGCGCTCATGGGCCAGATAGATGGGGGAGAGGGCGGTGCCGTAGTCGCCTGTCGCCAGCGCACCGGCGTTGCAGTGGGTGAGGACACCGGTCTGGGCGGTGAAGAGTTCGACGCCGTGTTCGCCGATGCCGCGGCACATGGCGATATCTTCACGGCAGATGGCATCCGCCTCCTGCCAGAGCGCCGCCTTGAGGGCCGCGACGTCTGGGTTTGAGGCCATTTCCCGCGCGAGCCGCCCGCGACAGCGGTCCAAAGCCCAGAAGAGATTGACCGCCGTGGGGCGCGACGTAGCCAGGTAGTCGGCAGCCTTCCGCACCTCTTTCTCGAAGTCAGCGGCGTTGGTAGCCTGGGAGTGTTGCACGACGGCGATCAGCCCGTAGGCGGCGGCAATGCCAATGGCGGGGGCGCCACGCACCACCAGGCGCTTGACGGCCTCATGGATGAGAGCGGCATCGTCCAGCTCGATGTAGGTTGTCTCCATCGGCAGCTTTGTCTGGTCCAGCAGCCGCAGTTTGCCCGGCAACGGTTCATCGCCCAGTCTTGCCCATCTCGCCGCGTCGATCATCGGTTTCTCCCGTCTTTGTGGTGTGGCATACGATACAACCCAATTCGACGGGTGCCAGGCGGGGAGGCGGCAGTGGATGGGTGGAGACGAGGACGCGGCAGGAATTAACCACAAAGAACGCAAAGATCGCAAAGAAGGAGCGGGGTAGGGCGAGCGCGGGGACGCGAGATCGGGCGGATCGGGCGGATCAGGCGGATCAGGCGGATCAGGCGGATCGGGCGGATCAGGCGGATCGGGCGGATCAGGCGGATCGGGCGCGGGGGTGGTCAGTCGGTGGACTGGCGTTTGCCTTTCCACTTCTCGATCATCTTCTCGATGGAGAGACCAAACTGGTATATGCCGCCGAAGCCCATGCCTTCGACCATCTCGTTCTGGATGTAGGACTGGGGTACGGGAGAACCGGGGACGAAGGTTACCTCGGGATGGTACTTGTACTTGTCGAGGGCTGCATCGTCGAGGACGACATAGGGGCCCTCTTCGAGGTGCTTCTCGAAGTCGGGATCTTCCGCATCGCCAAAGAGGAAGGTGGGTTTTCCCTTGATGGTGAAGAGCTTCCAGACGTTGGTGTCGAGCCAGCCGTCGGCGATGGTTTTCCAGTGTCCGAGGGTACCCTCCATGGAGGCGCCGTTTTGGCCGACAATCACGCGGACAGGGTAGCGGTCGACGCTGGGATCGGCCGGCTTGGCCTGACGAAAGGCCGTCTCGAAGGTGGCCCCGAGGAGTTGGATGCGATCTGGATCGAAGATGCCTACGCCAAGCTGGGCCGCTTCACGGACCATGCGGCATTTGGCGGGGTCGAGACCAAAGAGGCGACAGACGGTGACATCGGCGGCGCAGGGGTCGCTGGAAGCCAGGGTCCAGCCCCACCAGAAGGCTTCGTTGGAGCCGGGGCCCTGTCCCTCGCCGGCATGTCCGCCGTCGAAGATGGTGAGATGGGGACGGTACTGGCGCAGGAAGAGGGCGGTGGCGCGATAATAGGGATCGACCTTGCGCTGCAAGGCGAGGCGGTAGGACATGGGGATGACGCCCACCCAGTTCTTGCAGGCGCCGCTGATGGGGTCCATGAAGTGCGTCTTGGCCTTGGGGACATCGATGATGACGTCGGCCCGGCGCATGATTTCGGGAGCGGGCATGTAGCGCAGGTCTCCGGCATCCTCACCGAAGTCGTCGATGTCTTCGGCTATCTCGTCCAGGAAGATGAGGCGAGCGCCAGCCTCTCTGGCACCCTTGACCATGCCGGTACTTTCCATGATATTGCGGCTCTTCTGTGCGTGGCCCGCGGCTTCGGCCACCCAGACCTCTTTGGCACCCGCTTCGCGACAGAGTTGGACGAGCACGCGGATGAGGCGCGGCGATGTCGTGGAGCCGCTGCGCTCGGGCATGAAGAGAGTCTGATTGGGTTTGAGCAGGACCTTGTGCCCCGCGGCTACATAGCTGGTGATACCGCCGATATGATCCAGCGCGCGTCGAACGCTGGCACGGATGGCATCCTCGGAGTCGTCTTCCAGTCTGGCCAGAGCTACCTGTGCTTGCTTCATCTTTCTTATCCTTGTGGAGAGAGTGCTTCAGCGGACCAGCTTGTCCCATGTACTGAAGCTTTCATTGATCGGGCCGCGGGGAATGCTGAGGACGATCAGGAGGATGCCTGCCGCGAGCGAGTTCATGAGGCTGAGGGTGGTGCCGCCGCCGGCGAGGAATGGTGCCATGATGAGGGTCGCGCCGACCAGAAGGTTGAGGTAACGGCCCAGGCGGAGAGGCTCTCCCATGCAGACAACGGAGATGGTGATGGCAAGGGCCCCGCAGATGCGGGTGACGTCCATCATGGGTTTCTGGGTTTCGAGAACGGCCGGCGCGCCCATCAACCAGACGCCGATGAGGGTGGTGATGACGAGGGTGACGGGAAAGGTCATGCCCCAGAACATGGAGGCCGTTACCTTCATGGGTTGCCGGGGGAATGCGATCATCTCGGGGGTGCGCTTGTCGCTGCCGCCGCCGTCGACGGTACCGCCTTTCCAGAAGGTCATCCAGAGGGACATTCCTTCGCGTTTCTTTTTCTTCATGAACTGCATCATGGCAATGACTTCGTCGATCTCGAGAGGAATCATCGGCAACATGATGGCGGCTGCCAGCAGACACATGGTGCACCATTCGCCGATAATCACCGGCTGGGAGGCTACCAGGAAGATATGCACCAGCCCCAGTGGGATCACCAGAATGCCGAAGAGGGCCACCATCCATGGCATGGTTCGCCACCGCGAGGGTGAGCCCATCCACCCCATGAGGAATTCAAGGGTATAGGCGAAGGTGCCGAGTGCACCGTCCGAGATCGGCAGCGCTTCGCTCATCTTGCTGGTCAGGACGAGGCGACTTCCTTCGGCGAAGAAGGGATCCCAGACCTGGTCGATGTAGCCGAGTTGGAACATGGCGACATAGCGGGAGACGAGCCATCCGGCGAAACCGGCGGCGATCATGATCGATCGCTGCGGCCAACTCGATGGATTGTAGCTCCAGCCGGGTGGCTGTTCCGGGCCCATCTTCATGTAGTTGATCATGTTGGGCATACCGGGAATCAGGATGGTGAGGGCGATAATCAGGGCTCCGACGAAGGTGTCATTATAGTAAGCCGCGGCACTTGGCGACCAGAAGAGAATGGGGGCAAAACTCATCCAGACGCCGACTCCACATGCCAGCCAGAGGCTGATGGGACGGTTTGGCAGCAGTCCTCGCCAGCCGAAGATGACCAGCAGCAGACCGCTGATGAGATCGCTCCAGATCATGCATTGGATTCGCGTTTCCTGCGCGAGCCAGACGTCGCGGCCTCCCGCCGGCTGCACGGGATTGTTCCAGTAGCCGAATGCAAAGGGTGCGGCCATGGTCCAGAGCCCCAGCAGGATCAACACCCAGTAGATCCAGAGAGTCTGCTTGTGGTGCATGTGCAGCATCATGTCGCGATCCATGCCGCCGTCGTCCTTCTGCTGCTTGTCGTGATGCTGTTTCATCTGCTTCATGGCCATGGGACGGGAAACACCGCGGCTGCCCATCATCTTATTGCCATCCTTGCTCGTATCTTTTTCATCCTCTTGCTTGCTCATGGTAGGCACTATGGTCAGTTGTTACACTCATGACAGAATTGTTGACGGTGTCGGCTTGATTGCTTTACACTTTCTGAGAGGATGCCCGGGTGAGCCGCATGGACATCGGCGGTTGTTTTCGTCGAAAGCAGGTGCCATGCCAGCGACGGCGCTTTTGGCAACGAATCTGCGAGGCGTTTTGGCAGAGGACTACCTAAGGAGGAGAGCTGATGCCGCCCGAGGAAGACGCTGTCGATAAGCTGTGTCGCATACTGGAAGATCACGTGCACTACGTGGATGCGGATCGTTCGTTCAGTCTCTTTTATTCGGACATCGGGTTAGGTTTCGATCATGGGGGCATTCGCCGTCTCTATCTGCACTACAACCGGGAGACCATCGACTTGGGGAGTCCCTTTCTGGAGTTGGAGGGGACTTTCAGGAGCTCGGAGATGCGGCTCAATCTGGTGACGCAGGCGTTTGAGGAAGGCGAAGCGCGTTTCACGTTTTGCGGCCATGACATGTGGATGATGGAGACGACGGGCAACATCGTGGCCCGCTTTCTGATCGGGGAGGACGACCAAGTGTTTGAGCTGACGCGCTCGTGCGAGGATGACGATATTCACTATCTGCTGCAGATTCCGAATCGCCAGACGCATCGTGATCCGGATCGAACGGTGCCCGTCGCCATTCGGCTGCGTTTTCTCCACGGAAAAGCACGGTTGCACGATGACGATGCGCTACGCCTGGATCTGCTTCCCGATGAGGATGGGAGCCTGCTGGTGGCCTTCGTGGTGCGCGTGCTGGATGTGGACGAGGCGGCGATTGTGCAACGTCTGGATGGGGTGGATCATACCTTTGCGAGCAGCCTGCAGAGCAGTCGTGACTGGATCAACACGGCCATCGGTGGTCTGGATTTTGATGCGGATGATGAGCGGGAAGAGGTGGCGTTGGCACGTTCGGCGGCTTCGATGATTCTGAACGCGAGTGAAGCGCCGGGGTATCTTCGCGGTCGGGTGGCGTCGTTTCCGTCGCGAGGGAAGTATCCGTGCCACTTCCTCTGGGACGGCTGCTTTCATACACTCGCGCTGGACATGATGGATCGGCGGCTTTCGCCGGATACCCTTCTGCTGCTTACGGAGAACCTGCGCACGGACGGGAAGATGGCGCACTTCCTCTGTTCGACGTGGATGCGCCCGACGGCATCCCAGCCGCCGCTGGTCGGTTGGTTTGGTGAACGCATCTGCCGCCAGCGGAAGGATCGGAAGCTTGCTGAAGAGCTGCTGGACCCACTGCTCGCCAACAATCGCTGGTGGCTGCATCAGCGCATGAGCAGCTACGGCTTGATCTACACCAGCGATCCGCTCGAGACTGGGTGGGACGATACTCCGCGTCTGGATGCCGGCCCGATCATTCCCTGCTGCATGAATGCTTACCTGCTGCTGCAGATACAGGCCTGCGTGTACTTTGCGGAGATGGCCGGTCGGGAAGATGTGGCCGCCGACTGTCGGGAGCAGGCCGCTGCCTATGGTCAGCGGATGATGGAGGTGCTTTATGACGAGGGGAGCAACATCTTTCGGGATGTGCTCATGCGCACGGGTCACTTTGTGCCGGTCGAGACGCCTGCCTGCTTTCTTCCTCTTCTGACGGATCTGCCGCTCGATAGTGAGAAGCGCCGGGGGATGATTCGGGATCATCTTCTGGATCCTGACCGTTTCCACGGGGAAGTCCCTTTCCCCAGTGTGGCTTACAACGCGTACTGCTATCAGTCCGGAGGCTGGTGGCGAGGACCGTCGTGGCCCCCGGTGATGTACCTCATGCTGGAGGTTCTGCGCCAGCACAGCTTCCAGAGCGAATGGCGGGAACGCGCTGAACGCATCTACCGGTTGATCGTTAAGGACTGCCACATGCGCGAGTACTTCGATTCGGAGAGCGGCGAGGGCAAGGGCGCCTATCATCAGGGGTGGACGAGTGCGCTTCTTCTTCGGCTTCATGCCGAACTCAAGGAAGCGGGCTGAAGGTGGGGCGTGGGGAGGTATGCATGAGGATTAACCACAAAGAACGCAAAGATCGCAAAGATCGAGCGGGGGGGCTGTTTGCCACAGAGGTCTCAGAGGCCACTGAGGAAGAGGATTTTGGCTCAGTTCAGGAAGGAGAATGCTATAGGCTACCAAGAAGGTGTTAATAGTAACAGAGTATTACCACTAAGGACACGAAGAGCACGAGGATAGTACAGAATGAAGCTTGGTTTCGAGGGGGGAAAAGGGGACGCGGAGACGCTGGGAGGATGGGGAGGAGGGGAATGGCACCATGAAGGACATGAAGAACATGAAGAACATGAAGATTGGGAGGGCGGAGATGGGGGGAAATGAGGACACGGCAGGAATTAACCACAAAGATCGCAAAGAACGAGCGGGGGAGGGAGCAGGACGGATCGGGCGGATCAGGCGGATCAGGCGGTGATCGGGCGCGCCCTTGACCATGCCGGTACTCTCCATGAGTTGGCGGCTCTTCTGTGCGTGGCCCGCGGCTTCGGCAACCCAGACCCGATACGGAGAGGCCTTGGTGGCTGGGTGGTTTTTCTTTCGAAGCGACTTGACTTTTAAGTTATATATGCTATGGTTTGTTGTTGTTTAACTGGGTAATGGTGGAAGTTGAATTGACTGAGGGAGGATGTGGAGATGAGGGGACTGAGCAAGCGGATGCGGCGGTTTGCGGGGGAGTATGTGAAGGATTACTGTGCGGCAAAGGCGGCGCTGCGGGCAGGTTATGCGGAGTCGTTCGCGAAGGCGCGAGCGTCGGAGTTGCTGCAGGATGGGCGAGTGCAGTTGCTGGTTCGGGAGTTGGCAGGTGAGGAGAAGGTGGCGCTGGAAGATCGGGAGGGGATGCGGTTTCCGTCGATGATGGAGCTCGCGGGGATGCTGGGGGCGATGGCGATGACGTCGATGGCGGACGTGATGTCGGCAAATGGGGAGGTGGATCGGTCGTCGGCGGCGGTGCGGGGGGTGCGCTGGGTGAAGGACGGCGAGGGGGGCTTGATGCAGGAGCCGGTGCTGTATGACCGGGTGCGGGCGGCGAAGGAGTACATGAAGGTGCTGGCGGAGGTGGCGCAGCGCGGTTCCTTGGAGACGATGATGGATTCGGAGAGCTGGCTGGTGCATGTGCTGGGGTTCGGCTGGGAGGAGAAGGCGCGGGTGAAGGAACGACAGGTGTCGCGGACGGCGGAGGATGAGTCGGTGCGGGTGGTGGTGGAGTTGGAGGATGCGGAGGTGACGGTGACAAGCGGCGCGACGTCGCAGGGGTATCGGCATGTGGCGAAGAAGGGCGGGACGGGACGCGGAGAGGAGCGGCGGGGCGCTGGAGAGGAGCGGCGGGGCGCTGCCCCGGACCCCGCTGGGGAGGCGCACCTCCCCAGACCCCTCGATACGTCTTGTCGGGTTCCGGAGATCGGATCTCCAGATCCCGACAAGCTATGGGGAGGCGAAGAGGCGGAGACGCGGGGCGCCGGAGAGGAGCGGCGGGGCGCTGCCCCGGCCCCCGCTGGGGAGGCGCACCTCCCCAGACCCCTCGATACGACCGAGGTTTTGGCCGAGGTTTTGAGCGTGGGCGGAGATGGCGATGGCTCTAGTCGCGGTTCGGAGAACCTCTCTCACGTTGTTGGGCCTGTCGAGGCTAACAGCAGTGGTAATGAAAGCACGCGGGGGGATGGCGATGGCTCTAGTCGCGGTTCGGAGAACCCCTCCCACATTGCCGGGCCTGTCGAGGCTAACGGCAGTGGTAATGAAAGCACGCGGGGGGATGGCGAAGGCGCTAGTCGCGGTTCGGAGAACCCCTCCCACATTGTCGGGCCTGTCGAGGCTAACGGCAGTGGTGATGAAAGCACGCGGGGGGATGGCGAAGGCGCTAGTCGCGGTTCGGAGAACCCCTCTCACGTTGTCGGGCCTGTCGAGGCTAACAGCAGTGGTAATGAAAGCACGCGGGGGGATGGCGATGGCTCTAGTCGCGGTTCGGAGAACCCCTCTCACGTTGTCGGGCCTGTCGAGGCTAACGGCAGTGGTAATGAAAGCACGCGGGGGGATGGCGACGGCGCTAGTCGCGGTTCGGAGAACCCCTCCGACGTTGAGGGCAGTCGCGGTTCGGAGAACCATCCTCACGTTGAGGACAAGCCGACCGAGGTTTTGGCCGAGGTTTTGGCTGGAAAATCGGCGGAGGATTCGTTCGAGATAGTATCCGAGGATTCGTACGGGGCGATTGCATCGGATGGCTCGATCATTCTGCGGTTTGGGCCGTGGAAGGGTGGGCGGTAGTGTTTCATGCGCCTTTGCTCTTGGGCGACGGAGTGAAGGTTTGGGGCGGCCTGGCATTCGCGGTAGAATGCGGGCATTGTAACTCTGGCAAAACCGTTCTTTTCGATGCATGACTTTGGGGGCTGCGATGGCTAAGACAGTTCACGTGATCTTCAAGACCCATCTGGATGTGGGCTTTACCGACTTTGCCGCCAGCGTGGTCAGTCGGTACATGGACAACTACATCCCGCGGGCGATCGGGTTGGCCCGCCAGCTCCGGGAGGAAGGTGGGGATGCGCGCTTCATCTGGACGACGGGTTCCTGGCTCATCTACGAATATCTGGAGCGTAAGGATGGGGAGGAGCGGCGGCTGATGGAGGAGGCGATCGCGGAAGGGGATATCTGCTGGCACGCGTTACCCTTCACGACGCACAGCGAGCTGATGGACGAGGATCTGTTCCGCTTTGGGCTAAGCCTTTCCCGGGAACTGGATCAGCGCTTTGGCCGCCATACGATAGCGGCGAAGATGACGGATGTGCCGGGGCATACGCGCGGCATTGTTCCCTGTCTTGCCGGGGCGGGGGTGACCTTTCTGCACATCGGTGTAAACCCCGCTTCCCGCGCGCCGGCCGTGCCCGATGTCTTTCGCTGGCATGACCTGAGCAGCGACACGGAGCTGCTGACTATGTACCACAAGTGCAACTATGGAAAGGCGATGAGCGTGGCGGGGCTGGATCATGTCATTGCGTTCGCGCATACGGGGGATAACTGCGGGCCGCAGGGCGCGGATGTGGTGCGGGAGCAGTTTGTAACGCTGAGGAACGCCTTCGCGGGCGATGTGGTGATGGCCTCGACCATGGATCGGTTTGCCGGGGAGTTGGGGCGCATCCGCCATGGCCTGCCGCTTATCCAGGGTGAGATCGGTGATACCTGGATACATGGGGTTGGGACCGATCCGGCGAAAGTCGCCCGCTTTCGGGAGCTCTGCCGCCGTCGCCGCGGGTGGCTGCGCGAGGGGCTTCTGGATGCCGCGTCGCCTGCCGTCCGGAAGTTCAGCCGACGCTTGTTGATGGTGCCCGAGCATACCTGGGGTCTGGACGTGAAGACGCACCTCTCGGACTATGTCAACTACAGCCGCGAGAGCTTTCGCCGGGCTCGCCTCAAGGATGCGGTCACGGAAGCGGTGCCGGAAGAATTTGAATATGCCTCGCGCTTTCGCCTGGATTCGGATAGCCAGAGCTATAGCAAGCTGGAGCATTCCTGGGCCGAGCAGCGCGCCTATCTCGATTCGGCGGTCGATGCGCTGAGGGATACGCCGGTTGGGAAAGAGGCGCGTGACGAGGTGCCGAAGATCCTGAGAGCAGAGCAGCCGCGGATGAGCGACCTGCAGGTGCTGGCAGCGGGCGAGCCGTTCGCCGCCGGCCCCTTTCGCCTGATCGTCGATCACACCGGCGCGCTCATCGAGTGTCGTCATCGGGAATCCGGCCGTGACTTCGCCGGCTTTGCCAATCCGGTTGGGCGGGTGCTCTATCAGACGTTTGGGGCGGAGGATTATGCGCGGTGGCTGGAGGAGTACACTATCAACATGGAGCGTGCGCAGACGTACAGGTGGGCATGTCCGGACTTCAGCAAGCCCGGGCTCGAGCATGCGGGGGCGGTGCGGGCCGTGTGGCAACCGGAGTTGCTGCGGCTCGGGCTGAGGGAAGAGGCGGCGGGCGTACGGGTTGTCGCGGAACTGACGATGCCTGAAGAGGTGCATGAGAAGGCCGGGGCACCTGGTTCGATCTTTGTGGAGTACGACTTTCCCGGCAGCGGTCGCCATTTTGCGGTGACGGCGAGCTGGTTCGACAAGCCGGCGACACGTTTGCCGGAGGCGTTGTGGATGGTGCTTGCGCCGCCGGTTCCCCAGCCGGATGTGTGGGTCATGGACAAGCTGGGGGTAGCGATCTCACCGCTGGAGGTGCTGCCGGACGGGAATCGCCATCTGCACGCGGTGGGGGACGGTGGCATGTTGTACGAGGCTGAAGGGGAGAGCCTGCGGCTGCGCAGCTACGATGCCGCCCTCGTCGCACCGGGTGAACCGATGCTCCTGCACCATTCGAACACGCCGCCGAATCTTGCTCGCGGCTGGCACGTCAATCTCTACAACAATGTGTGGGGCACGAATTTTCCGATGTGGTATGAGGAAGACGCCAGGTTCCGTTTCACGGTGGAGTGGCAGGGGGCGGGGTGGTGAAGCTGCATGAGGCGGCTTGACTATCCGGCATTCATGGGTACAGTGTCAAGGTGGTTTGGGCTGGTGCAAGGGCAGCGTCGGTCATTCCTCAGATTGTGCTGACCGTTTTGGGGCGGTCGGGGCAGTTTTTCCAACCATGGGCGGGAGATTCGGAAATAGGTGGTGCCACAGCCATCACCGCTGCATTAGAGGGACTAATTCATGGCCACCATGGAAGATGGGACGATGTCGCTCGGTCACGGTTCGATCGAGTACCAGACCAAGCTGAACCTGATCTACCAGCGCATTCACGAAGCCGATCACTTCGAAGACATCATTTGGGAACTCGAGCAGGATGTGCTCGACCTGATGCAGGCGGAGCGGCTGACGATTTACCGCAAGGATGGGCAGACCGGCGAGATCATCTCGTGGTACCGCACCAGCGGCGACGACATGGAGGAGATCCGGCTGCCGATCAGCCCCACCTCGATTGCCGGCTATGTGGCCATGAGCCATCGGCCGATTCTCATCCAGGATGTCTACGATGCGGAAGCGCTCTCGGCGATCCATCCGCAACTGACCTTCGACAGCAGCTACGATCATGATACGGGGTACCTGACGGAGAGCATGGTCGTGGTGCCGATCCGCCACAAGGAGACGCTGCTGGGCGTGCTGCAGGTGATCAATCGGCAAGGCGGCGGCGACTTCTCGGAGCAGGACGTGATTCATGCGTTGGCCATCGCCAAGGTGATAGCCAGCAAGTTCCGCTACGAGCTGAAGAGCACGTCGGGCCCCTACGATTACCTGATTCAGACCAAGCGTATCAGCCTGGATGAGCTGGATCAGGCAGAGGAAAAAGCACGGACGCACGGATATCCGATTTCGGTGATGCTGGGCAAGATGTTCGAGGTGCCGCGCGAAGAGCTGGGGCATTCGCTGGCGCAGTTCTACCAGGTCCCATTTCTGAACTTCGACGAGCAGATGCTGGTCGATCAGGAGCTGCTGCAGGCCCTGAACGTCACCTACCTGGCCAAGAACTACTGGGTGCCGCTGCAGACACCGGATGGGGAGACGCTCATCCTCATCGACAATCCCAACGATTCCGACAAGCTGATGGAGATCCAGCATCTTCTCGGCGCCCAGACCTTCGAAATACGCGTCGGCCTGCAGGAGGACATTCTGCGGTATCTGGGTTATGAACTTGCCGCGCTGGAGGATGAGGAGGAGGAAGTTGACCTCGAACAGATCGTCGAACAGCTGCAGGAAGAATCCCTGATCGAGGTAACGAGCGAATTCGAGCGCGACAGCGATGAGCTGCTGGACGAGAATTCGTCCGCCATCGTGAACCTGGTCAATCGTCTGATCGTGGATGCGGTCGAGATGAATGCTTCGGATATTCACGTGGAGCCTCGGCGGGACGAGTCGGCGGGTGTGGTCCGGATGCGTGTGGACGGTGTATGCCGAGAAGTGCTGAGCATCCCGGCGCAGAACATGCGGGCTGTCGTGGCACGTATCAAGATCCTGTCCAAGCTGGATATTGCGGAGCGGCGCAAACCTCAGGATGGTAAGATCTCGGTGAAGATGTCCGGCAGACCGCTGGAGTTGCGTGTTGCCACGCTGCCGACGGTGAATGGGGAAAGCGCGGTCATGCGTGTGCTTGCCGCCGGTGAGCCGCTCCCCTTCGAGAAGCTCAACCTGACGGCACGGAACGAGGAATCGGCGCAGCGGATGCTGGCGCATCCCCATGGGATCATCCTGGTGGTGGGGCCGACGGGCTCGGGTAAGACGACGACGCTGCATGCCTGGCTGGGCTTCATCAACAAGCCTGACCGCAAGATCCTGACGGCCGAAGATCCAGTGGAAATCACCCAACCGGGACTGCAGCAGGTCCAGGTGCACAGCCGCATCGGTTTGACCTTTGCCACGGCGTTGCGAGCCTTCCTGCGCTGCGACCCGGATGTCATTTTGATTGGTGAAATGCGCGACCATGAGACCGCCCACAGCGGAATCGAGGCCTCCCTCACCGGACATCTGGTCTTCTCCACCCTGCATACGAACTCGGCACCTGAAACCGTCGTCCGTCTGCTCGACATGGGGCTCGACCCGATGAACTTCTCGGATGCCTTTGTCGGTGTGCTCGCGCAGCGGCTGGTCCGGACGCTCTGCAAGGACTGCAAGGAGCCGTATACGCCCAGCGCGGAAGAGATGGCAAGACTCAGTCACTACTACGGCGAGAATTACTTCCCGGAGCTGAACATCGACCCGCGCACAGCGCAGATCTGCCGTCCGGTGGGCTGTCCGAAGTGTGGGCAGACCGGGTACCGGGGACGTACCGGTGTCCATGAGCTGATGGAAGCTACCGATGCCCTGAAGAAGCTCGTTGCCAAACGGTCGACGGTGGAGGAGATCCGGGTACAGGCAATGAAGGACGGCATGCGCACGATCCTGCAGGACGGCGTCTACAAGATCTTCAAAGGTGATACCAATCTGGAGCAGCTTCTGCGGGTGACCGCCGGCTAGGCAAGGCGTTGTCTGGAATCCTGCGAGGTGGTCTTCTCTCCTCCGGGGAGAGGGCCGCCGGCGCGGAAAGGCCGGAGAATCTTCCGCGTTGGGTGGCGAGAACGTCCATCTCCAGCCATGATATGGAGGTCACCAGGCACAACACCAGCAGAAGGCAGTTTTCATGAAAGCTTTTCCGCGCGAGATACTGGAAGCGGATGTCTGCGTCGTCGGCGGCGGCATGTCAGGCATGTGCGCAGCGATAGCCGCGGCACGAAATGGGGCGAGAACCGTTCTGATCCATGATCGGCCGGTCTTTGGCGGGAATGCGTCGTCGGAGGTCCGGATGTGGATCTGCGGGGCCGGAGGCGCGGAGAACAAGGAGACCGGCATCCTCGAGGAGATTCAGCTGGAGAACTGCTACCGGAACAACGCGGGCGTTTACTCCATCTGGGACAGCGTGCTTTATGAGAAGATCGCGTTTCAGCCCAATTTGCGGATGTTGCTCAACTGCTCGTGCCATGGGGCAACCGTCAGCAATGGCGCCATCGAATCGGTCGATGCATGGCAACTGACCAGCCAGACCCGTTTCACCGTCCATGCGCGCCACTTCATCGATTGTTCCGGCGACAGCATTCTCGCTCCGGCTGCCGGCGCCGACTTCCGCACTGGCCGTGAAGCACGGGAGGAGTTTGACGAGGATATTCAGCCGTTTGTCGGCGACGACAAGACCATGGGCAATTCGCTCCTCATCCAGCTGCGCAAGACGGATGAACCGCAGGATTTCATACCTCCCCGCTGGGCCTACAAATTCACCAGCCCGGAGGACTTTCCTCGTCGGATGCATGGGATCAACGGGCACAACTTCTGGTGGATCGAGTTGGGCGGTTTGAATGACACGATTCACGATGCCGAGCGCATCCGCGACGAGTTGATGAAGGCGGCATACGGTGTGTGGGACTATATCAAGAATCGTGCGCCAGAGCGGGAGAAAGCCAGGAACTGGGCGCTGGAGTGGCTTGGCAGTCTGCCCGGCAAGCGCGAAAACCGGCGGTTCATGGGCCCCCACATCCTCACGCAGAACGACATCCGCTCGGGCGGCAAGTTTGACGACATGGTCGCCTATGGCGGCTGGTCCATGGACGATCATCACCCGGCTGGCCTCCTTTATCCAGGGGCGCCGACCATCTTCCATCCGGCTCCGTGTCCCTATGGCATACCCTACCGCAGCCTCTTCTCGCGGAACATCAGCAACCTCTTCTTTGCGGGTCGGAACATCTCCGTGACGCATGCGGCCTTGTCTTCCACTCGGGTGATGGCGACCTGCTGTCTGCTGGGGCAGGCGGTGGGAACGGCGGCGGCGCTCTGTGTCGAGCTTGGCTGTGCGCCGGCGGCCCTCTATCCGAGTCTGGTGCCGCGTCTGCAGCAGCAGCTCATGCATGACGATGTCTGGCTGCCCGGCCTGCGGCGCCAGGTCTCCGACCTTACCCGTACTGCCAGCGTGGACGGTGGCGAGAAGGCGGAGCTGGTGCGTGATGGGATCGACCGCGATTTCGAGAAGGAGCCACACAGCTGGCAAGCCGATCAAGGTACGCCGCTGACGTTCCGCTGGAGTGCTCCCGTGACGGTTGAAGGCTTGCGCCTGGTGCTGGACAGCGACTTGCGCGACGTCAAGCGCATGCCATGCAGCTTCCCGCTCAAGGGCAACCGTTGTGCCGTGCCGAAGCGGCTGCTCAAGGCATTCCGTGTCGAGGCGCTCCGCCATGGTACCTGGGAGACTATTCACCGGACGGAGGAAAACTATCAGCGCCTGGTGTATGTGAAGGCGCAGGCTGAATGCGAGGGTATTCGGCTGATTCCGGAAGGTTCATGGGGCGCGGAGAGTCCGCGAGTGCTGGCCATGGATGTCTTGGAGCGCTTCACCGGCAATGTCCCCACCGCGCCTGAGGGCCCCAGCTGGGCATCGCGGATTGCAGCCGCCGACCCGGAAGATCTGCGGCCGCCGGACAATGGGGGCGAGGAAGAACGCCGTGTGCCCGGAGCATGATCACACTCGCGTGGCTTCGCGATAGGCCGCCGGCGAAACGCCCAGCCGCTTGCTGAAGACGCGCGAGAAGTAGAAGCGGTTGGGAAAGCCGGAGCGTTCCGCCACCTGTTCGATGGATGCATCGCTGAAGAGCAGGAGGTTGGCCGCTTTGGCCACCCGCCGTTCGATGATGTACTGTGCCGGTGACTGGCCGGTGATCTGGCGGAATACCCGGATGAAATGATCTTCGCTGTAATGGCAGAGCTGGGCCAGCAGGTCGTTGCTCAGCGTCTCGCGGAGGTGCGATTCGATATGGCTGAGAGCCGCCTGGACCGGATGATCGCCCTGGGCGAGCATGGCGCAGCGGTCGGCTTCTGGCGGAGGCAGTTGCGCCATCAGCTTGGCGAGAGCCGTGTGGACGAGTCCTTTGAGCGCCAGTTGGAAGGCGAGAGGATGCCCGTAAGTCTGGCCGTCGAGCAGCGCGGCGAGGGCGGCGTTCAGCGCCTCATCCTGGGGCAACGCGCAGGGAGCCGAGAAGATGTCGCGGATGACACCCCCGGGAAGTCCGATGGTGTCGAAGTGTACATACCAATGATCCAGCTCGGTCCGGCAACGACAACTGAAGTGGACCCATGGGGGGACGAAATGGAACTGGCCGGGGGTGAGCGTGTAGCTGCCAACGGGCAGGCTCAAGGAGGCGCCGTGGGAGCTGTTGCGGTAGAGACGCCAGTAGCTGCTGCGGACATCGGCCGCATTCCACTCCGTGCCGATGCGGAGACTTCCCCACGTGAGGACGCGCAGGTTCAGTCGGTCCGGCTTGACGATGTCGTATGGGGCAGGTGGCATGGCGGTCTCGCTTTCGGATACAACTATATCGCTTTCCGGCATGCCTGTCGAGTCGTACAGCTCTTAACTTAGATACAGCACCCCTGATAGTCACAAATCACTGAACACGAGTCTTACCATGATCGATTCCCCTTCCATCAACGTGTCTGACATTGAATTCCAGGCCGATACCCTGGATGTCCATGAAGCCGCCGCCGCTTATCAGGAGCATGGCTGCCTGGTTGTGCGTGGCCTGATGAAACCGTACGTGGACGAGATCCGCGCCGATATCATGCGTCGCTTCGATCTGGCCATGAGTCTCTATGACAAGGCAACGAAGAACCCCAATGGCTGGGGGACTCCTGACGGGACCCTCTGGATTCCGGCACCGAAAAGCTTCACACGCGACAAGCAGATCATGGTAGTCTCGTGCAGCTACATGATCAGCAGCGCGTTCCTGCGGTCCACCTTCCACACGCCCACGCTCGACTTGGCGGAAGCCGTTCTTGGTCCGAACATCGAGCTCTTCATGAATGGGCAGTGCCTGGTCAAGGAACCGGTTGGCGGCCATCCCAAGAACCTGCATCAGGACGGCGCCTACTTCGAACATCGCTTCGAGGGGCCCTTTGCCATGCTGAACTATGCCGTCGATACCTCCATCGAGCGGGGGGCTCTTTACGTCGTTCCCGGTTCTCACAAGCTGGGCATCCTCAAACATGTGGATACGCTTTCGCACCTGGGACTCGACGACCGTGAATGGCCGTGGGAGAAGGCGCTTCCCATCGAGGGAGAAGCCGGCGATTCCATCTTCTTCCATGTCAAGACAATCCATGGGAGCAAGCCCAACTACACCGATCAGCCGCGCCCCGTCTTCATCCATCGCTACCGGGCCGCCAATGACTTCATCACGGTGAGCGCCACCAATGTCGCTGATCGCGAGAAAGCGGACAAGGTCAAGGAGCAGGCGACCAAGGAGAATCAGCACGGTTTCATGGTGCGCGGTGTGCGCCCGTTCGAGACGCAGGCATGAGCCAGGTTGACATGGCGGGCGGCTGACTCTACCTTCTTGCTGGCAATGAACCAGAAACCAGCCTTACACCAGGAGATAGTGGATGCCGCCCGACCACCCGATGCCCCGGCCCGAAGCCCCCGACATGATGGAGCATGGTGCGCCGATTGACGGCAAGCCCCAGCAGCTCGATCGCCGCATGTATGTGCAGTTGCAGCTCTTCACCGATGTCGAAGATACCGACGAGCTGGTTGCCGCGGCGCGCGAACACTGCTCGTCGGGCATGGTTATCTATGGGGATTTCAACGATCCTCTGGGGATCGGCGTCGTCAGTGTGGCAGAAGATCCGGCGCTGCTTTCCGGTGACCTGCGCAGGCTTGTGCGGGAGAGCGCCTTTGCCGACCTGACTCCGGTTCCGGAGTTCACGATGGTCGGGCGGACCTATGGTTCCGGGCGGGAGCAGAATCTCGAGGAGTGGCTGCTGCGCCAGGTGCCGCAACGTCTTGCCGATCCCCGGATGCCGTGGGCGATCTGGTATCCCCTGCGCCGCAAACCCGCCTTCTACCAGCTCGAACGTCGTGACAGCGGGCGGATTCTGGCCGAACACGGCCTGCTTGGCCGCACCTATGGTGAAGCCGGTCTTGCCCAGGATATCCGCCTCAAATGCTTTGGACTCGATCGCGACGATAACGAGTTCCTCATCGGTCTGGTTGGTCCCGACCTGCACCCACTCTCGCGCCTTGTCGAAGATATGCGACAGACGAAGCAGACCTCCGAGTGGCTGGAAAGCCTCGGCCCCTTCTTTGTCGGTCACCGTATTGCCGCCATCAATCTGCCGTAGCGTTGACATGCCATGGCGCGGGATTATTGTTCTGACATGCGTACACTGCTGACTTGTATCATGTGGGGGATGGCGATGATGACCGCGGCTGAACCGGTGATCGAAGATGTGGCCTTCACGGCGAGACTGGATGGGAGCGAGCAACGTTATGTGGTGATGCTGCCGGTGGAGTTCGATGCAGCGATCGAGCATGATGTGCTGGTGGCGCTTCATGGGCACGGTTCCGACCGCTGGCAGTTCGTGCGGGACAAGCGGGACGAATGCCGCGCCGCGCGGGATGTCGCTGCCAGGCATGGACTGATCTATGTCTCCCCCGATTATCGCGCCGCCACCTCCTGGATGGGACCGGCCGCGGAAGCGGACATGGTGCAGATCATCGAAGAGGTAAGGAGCCGCTACAAAGTGGGCCGCGTCTTTCTTTGCGGCGGTTCCATGGGCGGCACGTCGGCCCTGATTTTTGCGGCACTGCATCCGGAGCTTGTTGCCGGCGTGACGGCCATGAACGGCACCGCCAACATGCTTGCCTACGGGAATTTCCAGGATGCGATCAGCGCCTCCTATGGCGGAAGCAGGGATGATGTACCCGATGAGTATCGCCGGCGCAGTCCGGAGCTGCGTCCGGAAGCCTTCACCATGCCTGTGGGTATCACCGCTTCCGGTCGCGATACATCCGTGCCGCCGGAGAGTGTGCTCCGCCTGGGAGAAGCTTTGAAGCGCCTCGATCGTCGCGTTCTGGTGATCTATCGGGAAAACGCAGGTCATGTCACCGATTACGCGGACGCCACCGCAAGTCTCGAATGGATACTGAAGGAGGAAGAGTGAAGAACCTGTTGGCCGAGTGCGACCTCGCGCCGCTTCTGCAAGGCGTGGTGAGGCATGAAACAGAGGGTGACAGGGTTCGCTTGCACCGCTTCACGCAACGTCAGATCGACGCGTTTTCGGAACGGGAAGGTTGGCTGATACGCTGTCGCTGCCATGCCGGATCGGCTATCGCCATGCGCACCGACACCCAGAGGCTTCATCTCAAGGCGCAGGTTTATGCCGGTGCCAGGCAGTATCTGGGCATCGACGTCGAAGTGGATGGCATGGTCCTTGGTGGCCTGCGGCGCGAGACCCAGACTGAGCAGCTCGACGACCTGCTGCTCGATCTCACCCACCTGCCGAGGAGGCCGCGCCAGGTGCGCATCTGGTTGCCGCATTCGCTCCCCCTTGGACTGACGGAGCTGCTCGTCGACGATGACGCCAGCGTCGAGCCCCTGCCGCCCGCCGGTTGTCGACTGCTCACCCTTGGCGATTCCATCACCCAGGGCATGAATGCCGTCTCGACCTTCTGTACGTATCCGGTGCAACTGGCCCGCCTGCTCAACGCCGAGCTGCTCAATCAGGGCGTGGGCGGCCACGTTTTCGCTCCGCACACCCTTGATCCCGACCTGGCATTTGCACCGGACATCGTCACCATCGCCTACGGCACCAACGACTGGAGCAGTGGCATTACGCCCGCGGTGCTGGCGGAGAAGGTGCTTGGCTATCTTCAGCGGTTACGCACCATCTGGCCAGCTGCGCATCTGGTCTTGATGTCGCCCATCTACCGGGTTGCTGGCGAAGAGCAGCGTGCCTGCGGCACGTTGCGGGATGTCAGTCGCATCATCGGGCAGGCCGCGGCGGATGTCAAGGGAGTCACCTTCATCGACGGCTTCAGCCTGTTGCCTCACCAGCCATGGTATATGCCGGACGGCACGCATCCCAATGAAGCGGGCTTCCTTCACTATGCCCTCAACATCTATCGCGCCATCCGCGGTTAACGTCAGAGGCTGCTGCCCAGGCCGACGGGGATAGGGTGGGGGATGCCGTGACAGCCATCTCGCACATCGAAGAGGGCGGATAGCCGGGGTAGCCAGGGCGCATTGGCGGCAGGCGTGAACTGCGGCGAGTTGATCTCCACGCCATGATCGATCCGCAGGTGTGCTGCCAGCAGGGCGTTGTGGATGGCGCCGAGGCCGGGATTGGTGAGATCCTGCAGGGTGATCAGCATGTTGCGTTGCCGCGCCCAGGCAGCCGCCAACAGCATGAAGGAATGACCTTTGCAGCTTTTCAGGGCGAGACCACTGTAGCCCTGCTCATGGGCAAGATGGAGACTGGCGCAGGAGTCGAGCCCTTCGTCCAGAAGAATGTGCTTGCGCCGGGTTACCGGCTGCCACTGCATGGGATGGGCCGCGAGGTCGCGGGAGGTGGGTTGTTCCAGGCCCAACAAGGCGTCGTAAGCGCCGTTATCGTTGGACTGGAGCCGGTCGAGGTAGTCGAGTACGGCAGCGGTCGAACCGCTGGCTTCATTGCTGTCACCGGCGATAGCCAGCGGCCTGACGCCCATGTCGCGCAGCCAGCTCATCAGCCGTGAGGTGGAGGCGGCATCGGCCTCGGGATTTCCACCCAGCTTGAGCTTGAAGCAGCGAAAACCATGTCTTCGCACTGCTTGAGCCACGGCTTCCCGCGAGTCATCCTTGCCAACGACCAGCCAGCCGGGGAGACGGGCGGGCGGTGTGCGCCAGACGGCTTCCAGGGCAGCATGCCAGCCGCCGGCGGGAAAGTGCGGGTCGCCGGATGGTGAGACAAAGGGCTCCCGGTACACCTGGAAGACTGACCTGCCGAGTGCCTGTCCGGTTGCATCCTGGATGGCTGCATCGAAGGGGCTGCCGCAGACCAGCGCAGCCAGACGAGGCATGGCTGTGTCGCGGGAGGTCGCTTCATGCAGGCGCAGCCCGAGTTCGAGAGGATGCGCGGCTTCAGGAAGCAAATCCGCAAGGCCGTGGGCGAGCTTCTCACAATGCGCGCGCATCCTCGCATCCCGCTCCGAATGCGGCAAAGCCGGGTCCGGCCATGCCCACAGATCGCTCAGGTAAATGGAGCCATGCCCCGTGCCCTGGCGCGCCCCCGCCTCGACGGTCACCGACACGCGTGCTTCCGTGACCGTGGTGATGGTGCCGCTGCTGAGCGTCAGCGGCTTGGCAAACGGCTGTTCCGCGAAGGTTACGCAGGCGGATTTTACGCGCGAGGTCATCTGGAAGTGGGCGGATCCACGGCCATCGGTGGATACTTGGCTTTCTGGTACTCCCTGGCAAAGGCGCTGCCGTCGTAAGCGGTTACTTCGGCGATCTCGTCCAGGCGCACGTCCACGCCCCCGCCGTTCTTCGACTGGAGGGCGGCCAATGCCCAAAGCTCCGGCTCGATCAGCTCCTCGATGGGATACGGTGGGGAGTCCGCCTCCTTGCTCAGGTAGGGCAGAGTTGCCTCAAGAATGGCGCGGTAGATCCGGCTGTTGTCGACGACGAACGAGTGCACGGCAAGCTCTCCCACCACGCTCGCGTGGAAGGGCAGCCAGGCGCGACTCGCGCCAATACTGAGGATGCCCATGCGGCCATCTTCCCACTGCACCTGGATTCTCTCCTGAGGACCGCCGCCCAGAAAGCGAACACTCCGCGCGCCTGTTCCCAGCAGTGCGGCCAGCAGGCTGTAGCCATGTATGCCATAGTTGAAGGTGTCCACGGCACAGCCGGCAAAGGCTGTGTGGAGCTTGCCGCGCTCCTCGATCGGCTTCCGCAGCAGCTCCCGCGCCTCCTGGGCAAAGCGCAGCGCGGAGCCGCCCACGATCCGGTGGCCTGCCTTCGACCATGCCACGAACTGGCGCAGATCCGCCAGCCGGCCGGCGATGGGCTTGTCGACCAGGATGGCCGTGCCGGTGGCAATGAACGGCTTCGTCCGCTCCACGTGCTGATCCCAGTCGCAGCCGTGCAGAATGGCCAGATCCACCTCGTTCGCCATGGCGGCCAGCGATGGATAGACGCGGCCTGCATTGTTCTGGCTCACGAACTGCTCCGCGTAACCATGAGGATGAATATCGCCATGGTCATAGACCCCGGCGATGGTGTGCCCCATTTCCGTGAGGATGGGGATCCAGCTGGGTGGGTGCGACGTATCGAGGTCGACGAGTCCGATTCTCATGGTCGTTCTACCATCCCTCTCGCTAATCTTTGAATTGCTCGATCAGGTGTGTGATGCTGGTCTTGGCATCACCGAACAACATACGACTGTTCTCCTTGAAGAAAAGCGGATTCTCGATTCCGGCAAAGCCCGAGCGCATTGACCGCTTGAGCACGAAGACCGTGCGGGCGCGGTCCACTTCGATGATAGGCATGCCATAGATGGGGCTGGTCGTATCCTCACGGGCAGCCGGATTGACCACATCATTGGCGCCAATCACCAGGCAGACATCCACGCTTCCCATGGTGGGATTCACATCGTCAGGCTCCACCAGCTGATCGTAGTCGACGTTGGCTTCCGCAAGCAGCACGTTCATGTGGCCAGGCATTCGGCCGGCCACCGGATGCACGGCGTAGCGCACATCGGTGCCGCGGGCGGTCAGGATACTTCCCAACTCCCGTACCGCATGCTGCGCCTGCGCGACGGCCATGCCGTAGCCGGGGACGAAGAGGACGGAGGAGGCGGCTTCCAGTATGTAGTAGGCATCGTCAGCCGAGATGGGGTTGACTTCACCCTCCACCGCGGCGCCCTGGCTGCCGCCCGCGGAGCCAAAGCCGCTGAAAAGCACATTGGTGAGGGATCGATTCATTGCCTTGCACATGATCGCCGTCAGGATCAGTCCACTGGCGCCCACCAGCGCTCCGGCCACGATGAGCACCTTGTTGCTGATGACGAAGCCCGCCGCGCAGGCGGCAATGCCCGAGTAGCTGTTGAGCAGTGAGATGACCACCGGCATGTCTCCTCCGCCGATGGGGATAACCGCCAGCACTCCCAGCACCAGCGAGATGCCGACGATTGCCAGCAGGAGCGCATACTTCGCCTCTATCGTCGGCATGCAGTATGCTATCCCGATGCCGATAACGATGACCAGCAGCAGGGCGTTGAAGAGCCCCTGCCCCGGGAAGAGGAGCGGCTTTGAAGACAGCTTCTCGCTGAGCTTGCCATAGGCGACCATGCTGCCCGTGAAGGTGATGCCGCCGATGAGAACGGCCAGGAAGATCGGCAGGAGACTGCCCCAGTGCAGCGGAAAGCCGGAACTCCATGAACGATGATACTCGGCCCAACCAACCAGCAGACTCGCGATACCGCCGAAGCCGTTGAAGAGCGCCACCATCTCCGGCATCGCGGTCATGGCCACCCGCTTCGCGGCCACCGCGCCAATCAACCCGCCAACGATGATGCCCCCGGCAATCCAGCGGTAGTCAAGACCGCCTTTGGCCAGCGTCGCCACCACCGCCAGCAGCATTCCCAGTGACGAGACAAGGTTGCCCCGTTTCGCCGTCTTCGCCGAACCCAGCATCTTGATGCCGAAGATGAAGAGGCCCGCCGCCACAATGTAGCAGAGTTCGATGATCAGTTGTGTCGTGCTCACTTGTCGTCACTCCGCTTCTGTATGAACATGCCGAGCATGCGATCGGTTACCAGGTAGCCGCCAACGACGTTGATGGAAGCGAAGATGACGGCGGCAACGCCCAGCCCGATCATCCAGGGATCATGGGCATCCCCAGCATGCAGCGCCAGCAGCGCCCCGACTATCGTGATCCCCGAAATCGCATTGGAGCCCGACATCAGCGGCGTATGCAGCGTCGACGGCACCTTGCTGATCAACTCGAAACCGATAAAAACCGACAGTATCAGAATAAACAGTAAATTGATGGTATCCATTACGGAGCTTCCTTGAAATCACTTGCGCATGTTGAGACGTTCATTAACGATGCTGCCGGCGTGCGTCACAAGGCAGCCGCGCATGATCTCATCACTCGTGTCCAGGCTTAGCCGCCCGGCTTCACTGTCCCAGAAGTGTGTGATGAGGTTGGTAAGGTTGCTGGCATAGACTTGGCTGGCATGGTCCGGTACGCGCCCAGGCAGATTGCCATGCCCAAGAATGCGGACACCGTTGATCTCGACCTCTTCGTCCAGCCGGGATCCCTCCACATTGCCGCCGCTCTCCACCGCCATGTCGACGATGACGCTGCCCGGCTTCATCCGCTCCACCACATCGCGCGTGATCAGGACCGGCGCCTTGCGCCCGAACAACTGTGCCGTCGTGATGACGATGTCCGATTGCGCGCACTGCCGGGCCTGTCCTTCCCGCTGTTTGGCCAGCTGCTCCGGCGACAGCTCCACCGCGTATCCCTCCTTCGTCTGGCCTGTTTCCCCCAGATCGATCTTCAGGAACTTGGCGCCCAGGGATTCCACCTCCATGGCCGAGGAAGGACGGATGTCAAAGGCCGTGACGCGGGCGCCCAGCCGTTTGGCCGTGGCGATCGCCTGCAGGCCGGCGACCCCGGCTCCCAGGACAAAAACATTCGAGGGGGTGATCGTGCCTGCCGGCGTCATCATCATGGGCAGGACCCGGTTGAGCCGTTCCGCCGCCAGGATCACGCTCACATAGCCGGCCAGACTCGCCTGGGAACTGAGTGCGTCCATCTTCTGCGCCAGCGTCGTCCGCGGGATCATTTCCATGCTGATGGCCGATACATGTGCCGCCGCCAGCCGCTGCACCAGTTCTTTCTCATTGAAGGGGTCGAGATAGCTGATATGGATGGCTCCCTGTCGAAACCAGGCAATCTCGTCATCAGGCGGTCGGCGGACGCGCAGAACGATATCCGCTTCCCCGATCAGCTGGCGCCGGTCGAGCGTGATGCCGGCGCCTGCGTCGCGGTAGGCGTCGTCGGTGACGTGGATGTGGCGGCCAAGTCCCGCCTCGACCTGTACCTCCAGACCCAGTTTGACCAGCTTGGCGATACTGGCCGGTATCATCGCCACGCGTGTTTCTCCAGCCAGACTCTCTCGGGGGACTGCCAGTTTCACACTCACCTCCGCTGATGTGGCGCAGCTCTCTTCCCTGACGAGCGCTGCCTTGTGCTTGCTTCTCTCACTTGACATTGACGTGAGAGCTTATAACGTAATCGCTTTTGTGGCGGAACAGAAACTTTTTCTATTCCAATCGAATGATAGCGCATTGGCCATCCGGGAGGTAGCCGCTGCGCCTGTCACTCACCCCGCGACCTCACCATCCAGCATGAGCATTGTCCCATGGGTAGGCATACAGTAGAGAAGATCGGCGGCACCTCCATGTCGCAGTTCGGGATGATCCTGAAGAACGTCATCGTTGGCGATCGCGATCAGGATACCATGTACAACCGCATCTTTGTCGTCTCGGCGTATGGCGGCATCACCAATATGCTGCTCGAACACAAGAAATCGGGCCAGGCGGGCGTTTATCAGTTTTTTGCCCAGGGCGATGCCGAATGGTGCGAGGCGCTGGATGCCGTCGACACCAGGATGTGCGAATTGAACGCTGGCTTTGCCGACCTCGGTCTGGATGTTGCCGCCGCCGATCAGTTCGTGCACGAGCGCATCTCGGGGATCCGCAATTGCCTCCGCGATCTTCGCCGCCTCTGCTCCTACGGCCACTTTCACATGCATGAGCATCTGCCCGCCGTGCGCGAAATGCTGAGCGCCGTCGGCGAGGCCCACAGCGCCTTCAACTCCGTGCTGATCCTCAAGGCGCGCGGCATCAACGCGGTTTTCTCCGACCTTACCGGATGGATGGAAGAAGAACAGCTGCCGTTTGACGAAAAGATCCACTCCGCTTTCCGTGATCTGGATCTTTCCCAATGCATGCCCATCGTGACCGGCTATACCAAGTGCATCGAAGGCATCATGTCGACCTTTGATCGTGGTTACAGCGAGATCACCTTCAGCAAGATTGCGGTACTGACCGGCGCCGGCGAAGCCATCATCCACAAGGAGTTTCATCTCTCCAGTGGCGATCCCAAGCAGATCGGCGAGGACAAGGTCAGGACCATAGGTTGGACCAACTACGATGTGGCAGATCAGCTTGCCGACCTGGGCATGGAGGCCATTCATCCCCGTGCTTCCAAGGGGCTGGAATTCAGCGGCATTCCCCTGCGCGTCAAGAACGCCTTCGAACCGGATCATCCCGGCACCATCATTACCAAGGACTACCGTAGCGATACGCCCCGCGTGGAGATGGTCACCGGCCGGCGCAACATCATGGCGATCGAGGTATGGGATCCCGACATGGTGGGCCAGAGCGGCTATGATTATCGCCTGCTCGCCTTCTTCGCCAAGTATGGCATCAGCTACATCGGCAAGAACACCAACGCCAATACCATCACCCATTATATCCCCGCCGATATCCGCGAGATTCCGCAGATGCTCAAGGAGATCGAGGCTGCCTTTCCGACCGCGCAGGTCAGCACGTACCGTGTCACCCTCGTCTCGGCGATCGGCAGCAATATGAAGGTCCCCGGCTTCCTGAGCAAGGCAGCCGACGCGTTAGCCAAGGCCCAGATCAACATTCTCGCTATCGGCCAGTGCATGCGTCAGGTCAACATGCAGTTCGTCGTCGCGGAAGACGACACGAACAACGCGATCCGTGCCTTGCACCAGGTCCTGGTTGAGAAGCATGAACCCTGAGGGTGAGAGTATACCGGTTGCGCTCGGCCTTGGCTCCAATCTGGGAGAGAGCCGGCGCAACCTGCAACTCGCCGCCAGCTTTCTCGAATCGGTGGTCCACGAGCTTCGACTCTCCTCCTTCATCGTGACCGCTCCCATCCAATGCCGAAGCGGCGCGCCCTCCTTCCTCAACGCCGCTGCCGTGGGCCGCACCTCCCTGCCACCCCACGCGCTGCTCGATGCCTGTCAGGCAATCGAAATGAAGATGGGGCGGCCAGGCAACCGCGCACGGGACGTCGAGCTCTACGGCGATCGTGTCATCGACATCGATATCCTGCTCTATGGCGGACTGAGCCTGGCGGACAAGCGTCTGATCCTGCCGCATCCTCACCTGCGGGAGCGCCGCTTTGTCCTCGCACCGCTGGCCGAGCTGGCGCCGGAATGGCGCATCCCTCCACACGGCGAAACGGTTGCCGAGGCTCTTGCCCGGGTGGGGTGACGGCGCCTTATCGTCCTGCTTCTTCCGGTGCCTCGACGCGGCCCTTGATCTTGAGGCGGAAACTGGTGGAACCAACGGGCGGCTCATCGGCTGGATCCAGCACTGGTTCCGTGCTCTCCTCCTGCCGCTTCTGCTTGAGCCGAAACTCACCTGTCCCAGGGGGGACTGGGTCCTCCGGAGCGACCTGCGTCACCTCCGTATGTTCGCGATCACGCATCTTGAGGCGGAACATGCCGCTCTTGGACAAGCTCTGACGTGCGGTCTCGCCGGATTCGGATTCCGCTCCTTGCCCGTTGCCGTCGGCACCTTTGCGCTTCAGCTTGAAGATCAGCTGTTTGCCGCTTGGCTGCCGGTTCTGTTCGTCTATGATGCGCTCGAACTCATCTACGACTTCGGTAATCGTCGGCCGCGCCTCACGTTCCTTGGCGAGCATCTGGTCTATGAGCGACGAAAAACGCTCATTGACCATAGGATCGAACTGCTGAAGGGGCGGCGGGATTACCTGGAAGTGCTTGTTCAGGATCTCCATGGCATTCTTGCCGGCAAAGAGGATCACGCTGCTCATGGCATAGTAGAGCGTCGCACCCAGCGAGTAGATGTCCGAACGGATATCCACAACCTTGTTCCCAAGGATGTACTCGGGGGAGACAAAGGCAGGAGTGCCGCGGAACTCGTCGCTCAGCGAAAGTGTCGACTCGTCCTGCTGCTTCGCCAGCCCGAAGTCCACCAGCTTCGCCGATCCGTCTTCCAGAATGAAGAGGTTCGCGGGTTTCACGTCCCGGTGGACAATCTTCTGCTCATGCAGATACTCCAGCGCCCGCGCAATGTCATAGCCGATGTGGATGACATCGGCCGACTCCATCGGTCCTTTGCGCGTCACCCGCTGGTCGACGGCTTCCCCTTTCAGGAATTCCAGTGCCAGAAAATAGAAGTGACCCGTCTGGCCGAACTCATGCAGTTTGACGATGTTCGGGTGATCGAGCTTGGCAAGCTCGTAAGCTTCGCGCAGAAAGAGCGAGATGAAGCGGCTGTCGCTGCGCTTAGAAACGGGGAGATCGAAGATCTTGAGGGCAACCTCCAACGCGGGATCCTGGGAGACATCCATGGCGTGGAAGATCGAACTGAACCCGCCAGAGCCCAGCTTGCGGGTGATGTCATAGCGGCCGACAAAGCGTGAACCGATAGCCATCCCGAGATCCGTCGCCGTCTGCGCCTCACGTCGTTTGAGCGCCACCGATACCTTGGCGAGGATTTCCTCCGGCTGAAAGGGCTTGAGAATGTAATCGTCGGCGCCGCTGGATAGCCCTTCGGTGATGGTATCCTCATTGCCGATCCCCGACACCATAATGATCGGGACATCATAGGAATCGGGGCGTTTGCGCAATTCCTTGCAGGCTTCGATCCCCGACATGATCGGCATGCTCACATCCAGCAGCACCAGATCGGCCGGCTGGTCGCGGAAGCTTTGCAGTACTTCCTGGCCGTTGGCACAGGTATGTACTTCGTAGCCGCGGCTCTCCAGAATGCGCTTCAGGATCCTCTGGATGCTGGGTTCGTCATCTGCGCATATGATGCGTTTCATGAGGTGGCCACCTGCGCACGGCCAGGAATAGTGGTAACTGCGAATGGCAAGAAGTGCTCACTTACTATACTGCCATACATCCCTTTTGCAACTTGCGGAAAACGACTTCCAGCTACTTCTGATGACTTCCGCATTATTCCTTCTCCGCTGCTTGTATTACACGGTGCCAAGGGGAAGATTACGCAGGTCGTTTTGTTACCGGGAAGGAGCCCACCATGGGGGGGCAACACTTCAGCTTGGCCCATCTTCTCGCTCCCCCGGCTTACCATGCAGAAACAGAGGATCGAGCTCACGTGAAGTACCATCGTTACGCCTTCAGGGACATTCTGTACAGGCTCAAGGATCCACGACTGGTTGCCTCACATGCGCTGCGCAAGGCCACACACGCCTACGACTTGGTTTCCCCGTCGGAGTTCTCCAGGCTTTACCGCCAGGTCAAGGACATTACCATGTGCAGCAACGCCCGCCTGCGGGGGCTGCACAACGCGGTCAGGCATGTTGTCGCGCAGGATATTTCGGGAGACATCGTCGAGTGTGGGACCGCACGTGGGGGAAGCGCCGCTCTGATGGGGCTTACCCTCAAGCTCCTCGAGGATGACCAACGGAAGCTCTGGGTCTTCGATACCTTTGAAGGATTGCCGCCACCTACCAGTGATGATCCCGATTTCGAGATCGCCAACCTCTATACCGGCAGGTGTCGAGGTTCCCTGGAAGATGTGACTGCTTCGTTTACTGAACTGGGCATTCAGGATCAGGCGCTCTTCATCAAAGGGCTTTTCCAGGAGACCTTGCCCGGTGCTGCCGTGGATCGTATCGCCGTACTCCATCTCGACGGCGACTGGTACGAAAGCGTCAAGAGCTGCCTGGATCTCCTCTACGACAAGGTCGTCGAGGGTGGCATTATTCAGATCGACGACTATGGCTTCTGGAAAGGTGCCCGCAAGGCTGTCGACGAGTTCTTCGAGAAGCGGTCCATTGCACCTCGACTCAAGCACCTCGACTACTCTGGACGACAGTTCATCAAGACCACCCCTTGAAGAGCTGCCCCCCGCGTCTTCGAGCGGCGACTTAGGCCGTTCTCCCCCAACGGCCCTGCTACTTGCCCATCCGATCCGCCAGATCCGCCAGATCCGTCCGATCCGCCAGATCCCCCCAGCCCCGTTCGCCCCTTGCCCCGTCCGACGCATAAAGAGGAAAGGCAGGTCGCCCGTTAAAGGGATCGACCTGCCTTCCTGTATATCAAAGCGCCTGCCATTAAACAGCGAGGCGCGAACAGACTGCTATCGGCCGCTGTAGGTGCGACCGCGGGTGCGGGTTGACTTGCCGCGGGTGCTGCCGCCACGTCCACCTCCGCCACCGGATTGACGACGCCCGCCGCCGCCACCGCCGCCGCGTCCAAAATTCTTCGGCGCCGATGCGGTGGAACGGAAAGCTTCGTCGCAATGGTACTCATGATTCATATCGGCGTCTACCGCCTTGCCGAGGAGGCGTTCGATATCACGAAGATAGGCCCGGTCTTCGGCACTGCAGAAGGAGATGGCGTCGCCTTCCGCGCCTGCCCGGCCGGTTCGCCCGATACGGTGCACGTAGGTCTCCGCCTCCATGGGCAGATCGTAATTGATAACGTGCGTGATGTCATCGACATCCAGTCCGCGCGCCGCCACGTCCGTAGCCACCAGGACCCGGTAGCGGCTGCGCTTGAAGCCGTCCAAGGCCTTGGTCCGCGCCGCCTGGCTCTTGTTGCCATGAATGGCGGTACCGTGGATTCCCGCCGCATAAAGCTTGTCCACCACGCGATTGGCCGCATGCTTCATCTGCGTAAAGACGATCGCCTTCACCTTCGAATCGCTCAACAGGTTTACCAGCAGCGCGTCCTTGTTCTTCTTGTTCACGAAGAGCACCTTCTGCGAGATCCGCTCCACTGCCGGCTTGTCCGGAGTTACGCTCACCCGCACCGGATTGCGAACGATCGTCGACGCAAGCTCGGCCATCTTGGGCGCCATCGTGGCCGAGAAGAAGAGCGTCTGCCGTTCCGCCGGGATCTTGGCCAGGACCCGCTTGATGTCGGGCAGAAAACCCATGTCGAGCATGCGATCCACTTCGTCGAGAATAAAGGTGTCGACGTCGTCCAAGTGGATGAATCCCTGCTCCATGAGGTCGAGCAGCCGCCCAGGTGTTGCCACCAGAATGTCAACGCCTTTCTTCAAGGCCTTGACCTGATTGAACTGGCTGACACCGCCGAAAACGGTAGTGTGGCTCAGGCGCAGGTAACGGCCGTAAGTCTCGATGCTGTCGCCAATCTGGGCGGCGAGTTCCCGAGTGGGCGCCAGAATAAGGGCCGCTGGACAATTCTTCCGGGGGTGTTGATTGCTCAGCCAGAGGCGCTGCAGCAGTGGCAGGACGAAGGCCGCCGTCTTGCCGGTGCCGGTTTGCGCGGTGCCCATCAGATCGCGTCCGTCCAGCAGATGCTGAATGCACTGCTCTTGGATGGGCGTGGGGGTCACATAACCTGATGCCGCGACGGCTTTCTGCAGTTCCGGCAGCAACAGGCTGAATACGCCCTCGGGTGCCGTGGTGGTTGATTGCGGGGCAAACGACTCCAACTGCGCCTGGGGCGCTTCTGCGATATCTTTCATACTATTCCTGATCCGGCGTTCTACAACTCTCTGCCCGCCGGACACGTGGAAAAGAAAGGGCCGCAATCATCGCGGCGATTGGCAAGCATGACTACTGTCAAACTGCCCTGAAATAATGGCAAGTCCATGAAGGCGGACTCACCGGAAGGGCAGTACAATACATGGCCTTGATCGACATGCAAGCGCGAAAACAATATTATTCCTGCCGGCTAACGCTTCTTGTCGAACCAGGTGGCCAGTGCCACGGCATAGTAGGTGGTGGCGCGTGTCTTGCCCCAACCGGGATCGCCTACGCCCTTGCCCGCGCCGTCGAAGAAGCCAATGTTGTAATAGCCATCCTCATGGCTGTTCGTCCACGACCAGCCGCTCCAGCGCCCATATCCCTGGTCCCACACCGCCGTATACTCCGCAACTGAACTCAGGCGCGGGCCGATGCGCGGGCGATTGCCGTATGGCCAGTCGAGAGAACCCATGCCGCGATACATGTAGGAACCGCGCAGGTAGACGCATGAGGCGGCATTGCCGCTGTAGGCAAGATTCCAGCGCGAAAGCGCTGCCGGCTGAAACCAGCGAGCGCTCTCGCAACGCAAGGCCGGCGCCCCATCCGGCGCCGCATTACCATTCGGACTCTTGGGCGCTTCCATGAGACCTTCCGAAGCCAGCAGACCAAGGCCGACGTAGAAGCCGTCGTTGGCGCCCCAGTCCCGCCCGTAGTCTTCGGTGGCCAGATATTGGTAGGCGGCAACCGTTCCACTATGCTGCGAATAATAGGTGGGTGGGCAGAAGCCATCCGCAATATCTGCATACAACGCGATGCCAATCAGTTGCTGACGCACATTCGAGAGGCATGCAGCCTTTCGAGCCTTCGCCTTCGCGGAGGCGAGCGCAGGCAAAAGCAGACTTGCCAGAATCGCGATTATGGTAATCACAACCAATAACTCGACGAGGGTAAATCGGGGGCGGCGCTGCACCTTCATGGTAACCTCCCAAGGTGAATCCATATTTCTACAATAGGTATATGAAATAGGATAGCATTTCAAACGCGCTTTTGCAATATCTGCAAAAATGCCTGGATCTGTCTCCTTTCACCCCCTCGCCCCAACCCGTCAGACTACGTCCGACCTCGCCCGGTCCACCACGTCCGACCCGTCAGACTTGTCAGACTCGTCAGACCATTGTCCGACCCGTCTTCTTCGTCTCCTTTCTCTCCTTGCCCCAACGCAGCATCCCCGCGTCCCCGCGCGTCCCCGCGCTCCCCAACTCGTTCTTTGCGATCTTTGCGTTCTTTGTGGTTAATCCTCCTGCATATCTCCGCCCATCCCCGCGTCCCCCGCGCCCCGCGCGTCCCCAGCTCGTTCTTTGCGATCTTTGCGTTCTCTGTGGTTAATCCTCCTGCATACCTCCGCCCATCCCCGCGTCCCCGCGTCCCCGCGTCGCGGTCAACGCTGTCGCAGGAGAACCACCGCCGCCGTGAAGGGAACGGGTTCATGCCAGAGCAGCTCGTCATCCACGATGGATAGCGCGTGTTCCGGATTGGCCAGGTATTCCGCAATCTCCCAATCGCCCTTGGGCAGGGGGACCGTGACGGTCTGCGGATCTTCCAGCGAGAAGGTGTGGAGCACGACCAGTGCCGACCTTTCGTCGGAACTCGTGCGAAGAACAGCCTGCCAGTGCTGTGGGGCGCGCCAGCTGGTCAGAGTCGGGCCATAATGCCGGCTCTTCCCCCGGCGAATGATGGGGGCAGCATGGCCGTAGAGCCCGATGGCCTGGCGAACGACATCGAGCTGACTGGCCGAGAGCTTCCCGATGTCACCCGAGAGGCACATGCGCCCGAGGAAGGTGGCGGCCAGCGAATAGAGGAGGCGGTTTCCACCGTCGGTACCGCGCAGAACCGCCCAGATCTGAGATTGCCGGGGCAGAATGAGCCGCTGCAGGCTCGCGGCAATGATCGGGATCTCGAGCCCCTCGTGCGCGTCGCTGAACGAGCCCATGTCGACATGGCTCATCATCAGGGGCTCCAGCCGATGACCGCCGCTGGAGCACGATTCGATCGTCAGCTCCGGCAACTCGCGGCGGATATGACGGAAGAAACCAAGAACGCCCTCCACGTGCTGACGCAGAGCTTCACCGTGAGAGTCGGCGCCATCGGCGCCAATGCCGATGGTGTCGTTGTAATCCACCTTCAGATAACCGAACCCGCACTCGCGCAGCCGGTCGATGACGCGTGCTTCAAGGTAGTCATGGCACCATGGATCTCGCATGTCCCAGAAACGACGGTTGCCGCTGGCAAGGGGCAGTCTATCGCGGGTGAGTTGATGATCCTGATGCGCGCTCCAAGCCTCTGAATCGGGACCGATGCATTCAAACTCAAACCAGAGCCCAGGGACCAGCCCGCGCTCGCGGATGGCCGCCGCGGTGGCCGCCAGACCATCGGGATACATGCCCGAGTTGGGGATCCAGTCCCCCGCCGCTTTTCCCCAGTCGCTCGCCTTCGGCGCATACCACCCGGCATCGAGCACAAGGTAACGGACACCCAGTTCCGCGATGGCATCGGCAATCGCGATCACCTTATCGTGAGTGGGGTTCCCCCAAGTCGTGCACCATTCGTTGAAGATGACTGGAAGCTCCTCTTCCGCCTTGACGATGGCCCCCTCCGCAGGCTCCTGCGCCGCGAGCAGCGCGTGGCAGAGGTCGTCCAGATCGCCATTGACCGCGGCGAGCGTCGCCCCCGGCGACACGAGACTTTCGCCGGGCGCCAGGTGCTTGAGCCAATGGCCGAACTCCCGGTCGGCAAGTCCACCGGAAATCGAAACAAAATCGTCATCGCGGGATATCTCCATCTGCCAGGAACCGCTCCACGCGAGTTGGGCGCCCCAGAAGACGCCACGCGGTACATCTTCGACGGCGATGAAGGGAAACCAGCCGCGCACCGGCATGGAACCTACCTGCCCGAAGCGTTCGCAGACGGTGGCAAAGCCCGCCCAGCTCCGTTCCAGGTGTAGATCTTCAAGCAGGCGGGCCTCATGACGCCCCTCGGCACTCCAGTGACTGCGGAAGCGATGGAGGCGCAACGCTTCCGCGGCATAGTCGACGCTGAAAGGGCTGATCCCCGTCAGGTTGAAGCTGGTCAGAAGCTCGACCCCAATCGTCGTCGGCGAGCTGTTGGTCAGTTCGCAATGAACCCGCACAAAGGGATCGTTGCCGGTATGCTGAAGGATATGCTGAACCTGCCAACCCGCGGGGTGACCCAAGGTCGTGACGACCCGGCAGTGATCGCCGTCGTCCTGCCGGAGATGATCGCGCAACCGCAGGGCTGATGTCGAGGCGCTGCCACGCATCGTGATGCCCTGCGTGAAGCCGCCTTTGCTCGCATCCCCCACGATCTTGACGTGCACCAGCGGGTCGAGTGTGGCAGCCGGAAGCTGATCGCCAGTTGGAAGCCCGGCCACCGCAACATCGCCCAGCAGCGTCTCACGATGCTGCAGCACGTCCCGGAGGCGCGAAGCGGGCAGCATGCGCAGGCCAACGACACCTGTCTCGTTCTTGACGTACTGGACGACAAGTTCGCCGAAGGTGTAGGCGGCAAGGGTTGTTTCCTTCATCTCGATTCCTCTATGCGGGGGGCGTCATTCGGGACCATTCGCACGGCTGCGGAAATGAAACAGGCCAGGGGGCGTCGATGTGGCGCTCACTGGCCTGGCTGGAACTCGCGTCGATCAGTAACGGTATTGATCCGATTTGTACGGTCCATCCAGCGGAACGCCGATATAATCTGCCTGATCCGCGGTCAGCCTCGTCAGCTTCACGCCCAGTTTCGAAAGGTGCAGTCGCGCCACCTCTTCGTCAAGCTCCTTGGGCAGGACATAGACCCCGATCGGGCGTGGATTCGTCCACAGATCGATCTGCGCAAGCACCTGATTCGTGAACGAGTTGCTCATCACGAAACTCGGATGACCGGTGGCACAACCGAGATTGACAAGCCGTCCTTCGGCCAGAATGTAGATGCTCTTGCCATCCGGGAAGGTCCAGCGATCGACCTGCGGCTTGATGTTGGTGGTGCTGATGCCGGGCACACGGCTCAGCTTGTTCATCTGGATCTCATTGTCGAAATGGCCGATATTGCAGACGATGGCCTGGTCCTTCATCGCCGCCATGTGCTCCACCGTGATGATGTCCTTGTTCCCGGTGGTGGTCACATAGACATCGGCATAGGGCAGCGCATCCTCCAAGGTCAGCACCTGGTAACCTTCCATCGTGGCCTGAAGCGCGCAGATGGGGTCGATCTCGGTGACCAGAACACGGCATCCCTGGCCGCGAAGCGATTGGCAGCAGCCCTTGCCCACATCGCCATACCCACACACTACCGCGACCTTGCCGCTGAGCATGACGTCCATGGCCCGATTCAGCCCGTCCACCAGCGAATGGCGGCAACCATACAGGTTGTCGAACTTCGACTTGGTCACCGAATCGTTGACGTTGATGGCCGGCGTCAGCAGCGTCCCCTTTCTCTGCATGTGGTAGAGGCGATGGACCCCGGTGGTCGTCTCCTCCGAGACTCCCTTCCACTCCTTCACCACATTGTGCCACCGCCGAGGATCTTCGGCGAGAATATCCTTGACGAGCTGGTTGATGACGGCCAGTTCGTGGTTGTCGGTGGGCTCGTCCAGGAAGGCGCTGTCATCTTCGGCGGCATAGCCCCGATGGATGAGGAGCGTGGCATCGCCACCATCGTCAACAATCAGATTGGGGCCCTTGCCGCCAGGGAAGGTGATGGCCTGCTGGGTGCACCACCAGTACTCCTCCAGCGTCTCCCCTTTCCATGCAAAGACCGGAATGCCCGCTTCGGCGATGGCGGCCGCGGCGTGGTCCTGCGTCGAGAAGATGTTGCAGGAGCACCAGCGCACATCCGCGCCGAGCTCGACAAGCGTCTCGATGAGGACGGCGGTTTGTATCGTCATGTGAAGGCTGCCCATGATGCGGGCGCCCTTCAGGGGCTTCTCCTTGCCGTATTTCTCGCGGCAGGCCATCAGCCCCGGCATCTCGTGCTCCGCAATCTCGATTTCCTTGCGGCCGTAGGCGGCGAGAGAGATATCCCGGACCTTGTAGTCCAGCGCTTCCGTGATCGATGTGCTCATCTGAGTTTCTCCTTGATAATGTTCCAGCGCTCGCTGGGAATTGCCGCGCCCAGTATCTGGACCACTTCGGCGCCGGTAACCGCGCCATGACGGCCGCACGTGGCCAGATCGCGGTTGTTGAAATAAGCGTAAAGAAAGCCGGCAGCCCACAGGTCGCCCGCTCCTGTTGTGTCGATGGCGTCTACCCGCTCGGCATCCACCCGCACGATCTCGTCACCACGCTGCAGTAATGCTCCTTTCGCTCCAAGCTTCACCGCCGCCGTATGGCAACGGGCAGCTAGGGCCTTCAAGCCGTCTTCGGGATCATCCGAGCCGCAATAGGCCTTCGCTTCGTCCTCGTTAGCAAAAACGATGTCAATATAGTTCGAAAGCAGCTTGTCGAGAATAGCTTCGTTCGCTTTGACCACTTCAAACGACGCCAGATCCAGGCTGATCGTGCAGTTCGCCGCCTTCGCACATTCCAGCACGCGCTCCGTCAACAACGGGTTGAAGAGGACATAGCCCTCAAGATGAGCATGGCGGCAACCGGCAAAATCCTCCGGCGTGATTTCCGCGGGATCCAGCGTCATGGCGGCTCCCAGACACGTGCGCATCGTCCGCTCCGAATCCGGCGTGATCAGGCACAGACACTGGCCCGTGGCTACGGCTGGCGTATACTTGAAGCGGCTGGGATCGACTCCGGCTTCGGCAAAAAGCCGCGCATACAGTTCACCATCCGCGTCCTGCCCGAGTTTGCCCAGGAAGGTGCAGCGCATGCCCAGCGTCGCTAGCCCGAATGTCGTATTCGCGGCAGAACCGCCGGCAACCGAGACGGGCTCGGCCACCAGACGGCCCAGCAACGCCTGGATCGCTTCGCCGTCAATCAGCTCCATCCCGCCTTTGGCGCCAGGAACCGTGGCAAGCCAACCCTCATCCACATTGGCGAGCCGATCGATCAGCGGTGAGCCGATTCCGATAATGTCATAGCCGTTCTGCTGGATCATTAGTCCGCCCGGTTCGCCGCGGCTTTCAGCGCATCAACCTTGTCGGTCTTCTCCCAGGGGAAGAGGTCGCGCCCGAAGTGGCCATAGCTCGCCGACTTCTGGTAACTCCAGCCGTTGACGCGAGGCTGCTTGAGCCCGAGGTGGTGGATGATCATGGCCGGACGCAAGTCGAAGATTTCATGCGCTTCGAGGATGCTCTGCAGCTTCTGATCGCTGACCTTGCCCGTGCCGAAGGTTTCCACATTGATGCTCAACGGATGGGAGACCCCGATCGCGTAGGCAACCTGCACTTCGCACTTCGACGCAAGACCCGCCGCCACCACATTCTTGGCGATATAACGGCACATGTAGGCCGCGGAACGATCCACCTTGCTCGGATCCTTGCCGCTGAAAGCACCACCGCCATGGCAGCCCACTCCGCCGTACGTATCCACGATGATCTTGCGTCCGGTCAGACCGCAGTCCCCGTGCGGTCCGCCAATCTCGAAACGACCCGTCGGGTTGACGTAGTACTCGATCTCGTTGTGCAGCAACTCCGCTGGAATCACCTCATGCGTGACGTCGCGAACCAGCTTCTCAAGAACCGCGATCTGGGCATCGGGAGTATGCTGGTGCGAGACCACAATGGTCTTCACCGCGAGAGGATGGCCGTCGTCATAAGCTACGGAGACCTGGCTCTTGGAGTCGGGGCGCAGATACGCGTACGTTTCCGGCTCGTTGTGGCGCAGTTCCGCTAGCCGCTCGACCAGACGATGCGCGTAAAGAATCGGCGCTGGCATCAGTTGCGGGGTCTCATCGCTGGCATAGCCAAACATCATCCCTTGATCGCCGGCGCCCTGTTCCTTGAAGAGCCCCTCACCTTCGTTGACGCCCTGGGCGATGTTCTGCGACTGCTCGTGAACCCGGACCATGACCTCGCAGCTGTCGGCATCGAAGCCGACGCTCTTGTCATTATAACCGATCTGGCGGACGACCCCGCGGGCGATCGACTCGAAATCGACATTGCTGTTGGTGGTAATCTCACCGGCAATGCACAGAAAACCGGTGGTGGCCAAGCATTCGCAGGCGACGCGGCTGTTGGGGTCGCTATCGATACACGCATCCACTATCGCGTCAGAGATCTGATCGCATACTTTGTCGGGATGCCCTTCGGAGACCGACTCTGACGTGAAGACGTGCTTGGCTTTGATCTTGCTCATGGTAGATTCCTATCCCTTGAATGAGGCTGTGAATCGAACGGCTGTACCGCATATATCGTATGGTAGAAAGTGGAGCTAGATAATGTGCCGCAAAAGTGGCGAGATGCAAATGTCCTGAACAAGTGGAGGTTGATGAATGATCTTCGAAAAAGATCTGCAAGGGGCGACGGCGCTGGTGACGGGAGGAAACCGCGGGATCGGTCGAGCCATCGTCCTGCTGCTGCTCAGCCGCGGCCTGCGTGTGCTGGCCGTGGGGCGCGACGAGGAGGCGCTGGGTCAACTGGAAACGGAGGCCGGCGAATGGGCGGGGAGCCTCGAAACGGCACGCTGTGATCTGGCGGTGCCGGAGAGCATCGACGCCCTCTACGGAAAGGCACACGTCCACTTTTCGCGACTCGACCTGCTGGTGAACAATGCTGGCGTCGGCTACTATGGCCCCTGCGACGAGCTGACTGTCGAGGAGTGGGATCGCATGATGGATATCAATGCGCGGGGCGCTTTCATCTGTTCGCAACGAGCCTTTGCCTGGATGAAGCAGAGCGGTGGCGGGCGCATCATCAACATTGCCAGCGTGGTTGCGCACAAGGGGTATGAGCGCCAGATAGGCTACGCCGCGTCAAAGCATGCCATGCTCGGCATCACCAAGGTCATGGCGCGCGAAGGGCAGCCGTTCAATATTCGCTGCAGCGCCATCTGTCCAGGCGGTGTCGCCACCGAGATGGTCCGGCAGGCGCGTCCCGACCTCGATCCGGAGGGGCTCATTCAACCGCTGGATGTGGCTCGCGCCGTCTGGTACCTGGCCAGCGAGCCGGATACCGTCGTGACCGATCAGATCGACCTGCGGCGCGCCACCGGCACCCCCTTCGCCTGACCCGTGCCGCACCCTGTGTGAGCTCAATGCAGGAGTCTCCACCCGGCCGTTGCCCGGACATTTTTCTTCATTAGTCCATGCCCAACGCAATCCTCCCGTTTGAGCTCAGTTTTACAGAAACCGGCGTCTCTTTCGCCCCTTGCCCCAACGGGGCTACGTCCCTTAGCCCAGGGTTGCCCTTGGGGCTACCCTGGGTATACTGCCCGCTCATGCATCAACCCCAATCGGGGTTACGTCCACGGCGTCGGCCTCTCCCCGCGTCAGCTCAATTCCACTGGCCTCAGCCTCCACAAGTCCGGCAATGTGGGAGAGGCTCTCCGAGCCGCGACTAGACCGCTGTCTCCTCCCCGCGTGTCCATAATTCCACTGGCCTCAGCCTCCACAAGTCCGGCAATGTGGGAGGGGCTCTCCGAGCCGCGACTAGACCGCTGTCTCCTCCCCGCGTGTCCATAATTCCACTGGCCTCAGCCTCCACAAGTCCGGCAATGTGGGAGGGGCTCTCCGAGCCGCGATTGGGCTGTTGCCCCCAACAGCCCTGCCACTTCGTCCACTTCGTCCACTTCGTCCACTTCGTCCACTTCGTCCACTTCGTCCACTTCGTCCACTTCGTCCACTTCGTCCACTTCGTCCACTTCGTCCACT
>JAWLHB010000006.1:0-150382 GCA_041690595.1 Lentisphaeria bacterium | reverse complement strand
TCGTCCACTTCGTCCACTTCGTCCACTTCGTCCACTTCGTCCACTTCGTCCACTTCGTCCACTTCGTCCACTTCGTCCACTTCGTCCACTTCGTCCACTTCGTCCACTGCGTCCACTGCGTCCACTTCGTCCACTTCGTCCACTTCGTCCACTTCGTCCACTTCGTCCACTTCGTCCACTGCGTCCACTGCGTCCACTGCGTCCACCCCCCTTATGCTGCTGAAATTTCACCACGAATGACGAAGCCAACAAATTGCGAAACGAGCCGCATATGCATAACGTAAAGGAGAACAACCCTTACTCTCTGGAGATTCTACCATGGCCCCCACTCAGGCGCTGACCACCCAACAGATCGACTTCTTCAACGAACACGGCTACGTGATGGCCGAAAACATCATCGATCTCGAGACGATCGAGGCACTCCGCCAGGAATTCGATGAGGTCGTGCGCGACCGAATTGCCGCCATGAAGGCGGAGGGCCTGGTCACGGAGAGCTATGACGACCAGGATTTCGACCATCAGTTGGCGAGTATGGCGCGCGACGACCTGGCGAAGGCGGGCGAGGTGATCAGGCGGGTCCAGCAGGGCGGAGAAGGCGGTCACATCGGGCCGGCGATCTTCAACCTGATGCGCCATCCCGTGCTGCTGGACAGCATCGCGGGCATCGTTGGGCCGGAGATCGTCGGGTCGAGCGTCTACCGCATTCGACCCAAGGCGCCGGGGCTGGATCGCGGAGCGGTGCCGTGGCATCAGGACAGCGGCTATCTCCTGCCGCACTGCGATCGCGCCACGGTGATCACCTGCTGGATTCCGCTGGTGGATGCAACCGAAGAAAACGGTTGTCTCTATGTGATCCCTGATCTCTTCAAGAAAGGTATCCTGCCGCACTACACCGGTGGTTGGGCCAACTATCTGGAGATCCTGGAGCGCGATTTCCCTGCCGGCGCGGAGCCTCTGTGCGTTCCAGTGCCGAAGGGCGGCGTACTCTTCCTCCACAACCTCACCCCCCATGCCTCCAAACTGAACACGAGCGACCACATGCGCTGGAGCGTCGACTTGCGCTACCAGGGGCCGGAGGTGCCGAACAATGTCGACAAGATGCCCGAAGAGATCGACTATTCGGGGCCTGAGATCGAGATTGCCTGCTATCCCCCCGAAGCGGATTTCGTCTTGCGCAGCGAGGCCCACCCCGAGCGCGTGGTGAGCGACTGGCGGATCCTGAAACAGCGCCGCCTCGACTACATGCAGCGCTATGCGGGCCACCGTCACAGCCTCGGGGGGCGCTGGAAGCCCATGCCGACAAACCAATAACGCAAGCGATCCGTCCCGGCGACGCTGGTTCGCCGGGACGAATCGAGACGCCGAGGCGATGCGTGTCGTTATCGCCTCGCCAATGTCACTCCGTCTTGGCCGGCGCCTTGGGTTTCTTCGGCGCCTTCGGCTTGACTGCCTCCTCGGGAAGAAGCAGCTGGCGGTACGATTCCAGTTGATCGCGCTGCGTAGCCGGCATCGCTTCCAACGACTTCCGCCCCATCTGCCAGCCGATGTCGAAGGCTTTCTGGTTCAGTTCCAGGAAGCGCTCCTTGATGCCGTCTTCGAGCGCCTGACTGAAGGCCGACTTGGGCGCAAACCGGGTAAGGCTGGCAAGCAGGCCCAACGCGATGACGTTGGTCACCATCTTGTTCTTGGCCGATTCGATCGCAGTCTGCGTGAGCGGATGCTCGATCGCGCGGGTCGTCGGAACCACCGGTACATTGGTGGAATCGACAATGAAGAGCCCCCGCGGTACCAGATTCGGATAGAACTTGTCGCACGCCTGCTGACTGAGGCAGACGAGTATGTCCACATGAGAGGCACCAAGATCGTTGATCTCGCCAGGGCCCACAATGATGTCCGTACGGCTGGCGCCGCCGCGAGCTTCCGGGCCATACGCCTTGGTGAGGACGACGTTGAGGTTGCCATGAATGCCGAGGGCTTCGGCAAGCAGGTGGCCCATGAGCACAAGTCCCTGACCGCCCGTGCCGCTGAGGCGGATCGATACCGTCGGCGGGATCGCCTTATGCACTGCTTTCTTCATGATTGTTCTTCCTTCGGGCCGATGCTGTTCTTCTGCGTGATGAATTCCGGCAACTCCAGGTCCTGATGGAGTACGCCAACGACGAACTTGCCCTCGCGGACCAGCGCTTCCTGGTCCATCCCTTCCTTGTAGCGAATCGTCTTTTCGCTGAACTGGTTGAGCATGTCGACGGCGCTGCCGAGCTGATTCAGCCTGCCGTAGCAGGTGGGGCAGTTCGAAATGACTTCGATCATGGAGAAGCCGCAATGCTCGAGCCCCTGCCGAAACATCTTCTGCATCTGGACCGCGTTCGCCGTCGTCGCCCGAGCAACAAAGGTGGCGCCGGCGCTCTTGGCCAGCGCACACGGGTCGAACGGGTTCGCGAACTGCCCATACGGCGTCGTCGTGGACTTCTTCCCGTGTGGCGTCGTCGGCGATGCCTGGCCGCCGGTCATACCATAAATGTGGTTGTTCACCACAATCGCCGTGATGTCGATGTTGCGCCGACAGGCATGGATGAAGTGATTGCCGCCGATCGCCAGGGCGTCGCCGTCACCCATGAAGGTGATCACCTTCAGGCGCGGATTCGCAAGCTTGATGCCGGTAGCAAAGGTGAGGGCGCGTCCGTGCGTCGTATGCAGCGTATTGCAGTCGACATAGACCGGAATGCGACCGGTGCACCCGATGCCCGACACCATCACCACGTCGTTCTTGTCGTAGTGAAGGTCGTCATAGGCCCGCAGAATCGAGCCGAGCACGATGCCCAGCCCGCAGCCCGGACACCACATGTGCGGGAATTTCTTCTTCTGGCGCAGCCAACTGCGGAAGGATGGTTCGTGCGCCGTGGGGTGCATCTCGGGTTCCGGATCAGGGGGGACTTCAAGCTGTTGCAACATCTTTATGCACCTTCTCGACGATCTGTTCAGCGGTAATGAGGCGTGAGTCCAGGACGTTCAGTCCACGGATCATGCTTCGGCCCTTGAATGAGAGTCGCTCCACTTCCTTGCGGAGCTGACCGACATTCATCTCAGGCACGAGGATATAGCCCATCTGCGAAATCATGCGTTCTACCGCCGTCTTCGGGAATGGCCAGACGATCTGCGGACGCAACAGTCCTACCTTGATTCCCTGGTGACGGAGTATCTGCACGGCTTTCCGGGCGGAGCGGGCAACGGAACCAGCAGCAAAGATACACAGTTCCGCATCGTCCATGCGGTACTCTTCGATCATCGTCAGATCGCGCGTATTGCGGATCTCCTTGTTCTTGAACTTCTCCATCAGCGCCCTCACTTCCTCCGGCTGATCGGTGGGGAAACCCGACGCATCGTGAGTCAGACCCGTCACATGGTAACGATAGCCTTCACCGAAGCTGGCCATGGGCGCGATGCCCGTCGTGGTCGGCTCGTAGTGGCGGTACCACTCCGGCGGAACGCTCGGCCGCATCCGGCTGATCACGTCGATGTCCTTGGCCGCGGGCAGCGTCACCTTTTCACTCATGTGTCCGATCATCTCGTCAGACAGCACGATCACCGGCACACGGAACTTCTCCGAAAGGTTGAAGGCCTTCACTGTGAGGGTAAAGCACTCCATGACCGAATTCGGCATGAGGGCGATGGTGGGGTAATCGCCATGCGAGCCATACTTGGCCTGCATGATATCCCCTTGCGAGGCCATAGTCGGCAGACCAGTGCTGGGACCGCCACGCATCACATTGATGATGACGCAGGGGACCTCCGCCATGGCCGCGAACCCGATGTGTTCCTGCATCAGCGAGAAGCCGGGGCCGCTCGTGGCCGTAAACGACTTCAGCCCCGCCAGAGAGGCCCCGATGACCGCTCCCAGAGAGGCGATCTCATCTTCCATCTGGATGAACTTGCCGCCGATTCTAGGCAGCTCGACCGCCATCAGCTCGGCGATTTCGGTGGATGGCGTAATCGGATAGCCGGCGTAGAATCGTGCGCCACCGGCCAGGGCGCCCAGTGCCGCGGCATCGTTGCCGGAGAGTAATTGAGGGGTTGGGATGGTTGTCTCAGTCATTGGACTTTTCCTGCGGTGGCGGTCTCTTGTCGACACTGATGGCGAAGTCCGGGCAATGCAGAACGCACTTCTGGCATCCGGTACATGCCTCGGGACGGATGATCTGCGGATGATCCAGCAGATCCTGTTCGTACACGTCCTTCGGGCAGAAGGCGACACAGATGCCGCATCCCTTGCACCAGGCCCGGTAGATCGTGACGCGCCATTCCGGAAGCTGGGAAGCAGGAGTTTCCGGCTTTCGCAGCGACGGATTCTCAGTCATTTGAGTGATCTCCACAGATGCCGATCTCCCACTCTTCCCCGGGATCACGGCTTTGGTTCAGGTACTCCCTGATACAGTTACAGCAGGTGATATGCCACATGCCATGGACGCATCTGGCCCCCTCTCCCCCTCATCCCCCAGTGACGAGTTTTCGTCAATCGTCAATGAAGGATCGTCACTCCCCCGCCCCGGGCCGTTACCTCTGAGCTCAACGTGGGAGTCCCCACCCGGCCGTCCGACCTCGTCCGACCCGTCAGACTTGTCCGACCCGTCCGACCACGCATACCTCCGCCCATCCCCGCGCTCCCCCTTCCCCGCTCGTTCTTTGCGATCTTTGCGTTCTTTGTGGTTAATCCTCCTGCATACCTCCGCCCATCCCCGCGTCCCCGCTTCCCCGTGCTCCCCCGCTCGTTCTTTGCGATCTTTGCGTTCTTTGTGGTTAATCCTCCTGCATACCTCCGCCCATCCCCGCGTCCCCGCGTCCCCGCCCAATATGAATAAACTACCGAACCCGCTCGTCTGTGCAGATGAAGCACAAAAGGAATACGACCATGCACAACCCGCGGACTCTCCTCTTTTCGGCCATGATCCTCGCCTGCTGCACGCTCCTCCCCAGCGCGCACAGTGCATGGGAAACCATCATGCGGGAGGACTTCGAAGGCTACTTCCCGAGCGCTGGCTGGCAGGTCTTCGACAACCACAGCTACGCCGGTGACGTCTACTGGGACGACGACAGCCATCGCTCGTGGAACGGTGGCTGGAGCGCCTGGTGCGCCTCTGGTGGCTTCGACGGCCGCTCGCCCCACAGCGGCTATCCCCCCGATATGGACGCGTGGATGGTCTTCGGCCCATTCTCCCTCGCCGACGCCGAAAATGCCTTCCTCGGCTTTCACCTCTGGAACTCCTCCGAGCCCGGCTACGACTACCTGCGGTGGATGGTCTCGATCGACGGCACCCACTTCCATGGCTACCAGACCAGCGGCGACAGCTACGGCTGGCAGCCCGAAAGCATTGACCTGACCCGCGTGCCGGTCCTCGGCGATGTCACTGGCCGTAGCCACGTCTGGATCGCCTTTGTCTTCGAAAGCGACAGCTCGATTCAGGGCGAAGGCGCCTACATCGACGAGATCGTCCTGCGCAAGTACGTACCCCACTACAACACCCCGCCGTATGTCACCGCCGCCGATATCTACGACGAACCCGACAATCAGACCCTCTATCCAACCCACACCTACAGCGTCCGCGCCATCTATCATGACGCCGATGGAGCGGAAGATCTCGCCAACTGCTGGCTGCGCCTGCGTCGCGACAACTCCGACACCGGCAGCATCACCTTCTACTGGAATCAAGAGACCGGCGCCTCCGGCGTCTGGCCGGGCAGCGATGGCGCCTGGTGGGCCGAGCTCCTCAGCGTCACCCCCATCCGCCGCGGCGACGGCTATGAACTGCGCTGGACCTATCGCCTCCGCTGGCAGTGGCAGGCGACCAATGACATCGATTTCGGCATCGCTGCTCAGGATGACGCCGGCGAGATGGTCGGCTGGGCCTGGGACGCCACCAACGCCGCCTTTGTCAACGACCTCCGCGTCGGTTCCAGTGCGACAAACAGCACCACCGTCGAAGTGGGTTCCGCACTTGGCGTCACGGGCGAGTTGCTCTTCGCCGGCACCGGTGTGCAGCCAGTCCACTGGGCCGGCATCCGCGCCGAACTGCGGCTCGGCAGCCCCGACGGTGCGCTCCTCGCTTCGGCAACACCAAACGGCAGCAGCTTCGCGATCGCCTGGCGACCGGCTCCGGCACACCTCGGTCAGCGCACCGTATACATCACCATCGCCAACGAGGGGCATGCGCCGCCCCGCTCCAGCGACTACTGGTGGGACGCGCACCACGTAACGGTGACCCCCGATCGGACCCCGCCGGCCCCACCCGCGCTGCACTCGCTCACCCATCCATCTGGGACCAGCTGGTACGCCAGTGCCAACCCCGCCTTCACCTGGACTCCCCCTGCCGATGCCAGCGGCATCGCCGGCTACAGCTACCTCCTCGACCAGAACGCCATATCCCTGCCAGACGAAAGTAGCGACACTCAAACCGGCAGCGCCTCGTGGACGGGCCTCACCGATGGCATCTGGTATCTCCACGTCCGGGCGGTGGATGGCGCCGGCAACTGGGGCGCGGCCGCACATCGGGCAATCCGCATCGATACTGCCGCTCCGGTTGACGGCAACCTCCGCATTGCCGGTGGCGCTGCAATCACAAGCTCGCTCTCGGTGCTGCTCGACAACCTTGGCGCCAGCGATGCCCACAGCGGCGTGGCCCGCATGCGCTTCAGCAACAATGGCACCATCTGGTCCCCCGCGCAGCCGCTGGCGGCGAACCGCGCCGCGTGGGACCTGAGCACCTATGGCGGCTCGACTCAACCTGGCAGTCGCACTGTCTACGCCCGGTACGCCGATGAAGCCGGCAACTGGTCGCCCCCGGTAACCGCCACCATCGTCTACGAACCGCCACCTCAGAGTTATACCGTCGTCTATTCCCTCGATGCCCGTGGCGCGCGCTACGGCGAGGGAGACGGACCGCTGCAGGCGCGCGGCTATCTGCTGCTCGACTTGGAGCACCGCCGCGCAACCTCGCTGCTCCGCTGGCACGACGGCACCACCTCCGCCATCCCCTGGCACGACGGCGGTCTCTGGTATACCGCGGATCTCGGCCACGGCGATAGTCTGGAAGCCCTCGCACACAGCAGTGGCTCGGGCGACAGCCACACGTTCAGCCAGCTCTACGGCCGGCTTCACCCGGCAACCTTGCACCTCGGCGGCCGGGCCAACGGCGACGTCGCCCCCGCCTTCACCGGACTGCGTCAGGCCGGTGATACCGACAGCTTTGATAGCCTCAGCTTCACCGCCCGCATCGATATCGCCGTCACGCGCCGGCTCAACGACGAGAGCCGGCCCTATGCCGATGTGGTTGACCATTTTGCGCGCGAACTGGGGATCGACCCCGACGTGCTGCCCGCCGAGCCGGCGGAACTCCGTCCTGCCACCACCGGCCCGATCGCCGTCTACACCTTTCAGGACACCGTCTTGCAGGCGGGGGAGGGCGCTCTGATCTCGCAGCGCTATGCCGGCTTTCTGCTCCTCGACCTTGAGGCCGCCGAGGTGCGCGTGGTGCGAGCTTGGCGTCAGCACGGCCAGAACCTCTACCGCGTCGAAACATGGGATGCCGCTTTGCCCCGCGACCACCTGCTGGACATCGGTGGCAGCACCTGGCGCTTTATCGGCGGCGCGAACGTCGCCGATACAACCCTCGACTTCTGGTCCGCCTACGGCCGCGAACAGACAGTCGCCCTTGGCGGCGCCCATACCCGCCCCGTGTTCCTCACGCTCAGCGGCTCGCGCTGGAGCCACAACCACGACGGCATCTATCGTCAGAGCAGCTTCACGGCCCGCATCCACGCCGCGACCCTCGCCATAAACGACGCCGACCTCGATCTCCCCGCCGCCGTCGATTATGTCCTCACCAACCTGCTCCCTCCCGCCTTCATCCCCGCCCCATAGCAGGTTGCCCATCCCCCCTCATTCACCCCGTCCCCGCGCACCCCGGCCACGCCACTCGCCCGAGTGGCACCGGCGTTGGACCTTGCCCCTCCCCACCGCTCACCCCGTCCCCGCGCTCCCTGGGCACGCCACTCGCCTGAGTGGCACCGGCGTTGCGCGTCGCCCCTTCCCCAACGCTCAACCCCCTCCCGCGCACCCTGGGCACGCCACGCGTCTCCCCGCGGAACGCCCGTCCCCCGCCAGCCCCGCATACTTCCCTTTCTTCCCCTTATTCCCATTGCGCGCGGCGTTCGGACCCCCCAGCCCCGAAAGAGTTGCAACTCAAAAGAGCAAGTATTTTCCATACCATTTTTCCCTCCCGCCCTGGCACACTTGCCCATGGATTGCCCGGTTGTCGCACCCCCGTTGCTGCCGCTGTAGAAGCCATCGGCTGCTTCTTCCAGCCTCGAAATTGCCCCGCGGTCGCCTATCGTGGAATAGCTGTAAGTTTAGAATAAGACTTTATATAAGCATAGGTATTAGTAAAGACCACGCCCCCACAATCGATGAAACCTATTGCCAAGATAAGATAGCGTAGTAATGAGCATCACAACTGCTTTGTCAAGACGCACATTCCCAAGACAAACCAGAAAACACGCGGCGAATCCGTTTCGAAAACGCGAGCCCGTACCGACAAGTACCGAACTGTGATAGCCGGGCGCGTTAGACAGGGCAAAACAAATAAAGGAACAGATTCATGAATGCAACCAACACTCGACAAATCAACCAGATGAAACGCACCTGCGTCGGCTTCATCATCGCTTTGGCTGCGATGATCGCACAACTGACCTTTGCAGCCCCCCCGCCGGTGGACAATGCTACCGGCGCAACCGAAGGCCGCTCGGTCCCCTCCATACTCAGCCTGGCGCCGATCAATCTCGGAACCACCTCCAACTTCGCGATTCTATCAGGTGCCGCCATCACGACCACCGGCGGCGGCATGGTCACCGGCGATGTCGGGGCGAGCCCGATATCCGGTTCCGCCATCGGTATTCCCGCTGCTCAGGTTAACGGCACCATCTACAGCGTGGACGCAAGCGGCCCCGCTGGATCGGTGGAGGATCCTGGACGCCTGACCACGGCCAAGAGTGATCTGAAAACCGCGTATAACGAAGCCAGAGACCGTACGCCGGTTCCGAGCGGCTCGTTCGAGAATCCCAACGGCGGCAACCTCGGCGGCGCGAACCTGGTCCCCGGGCTCTACAAGTTCACCAGCACCGCTCTGATCACCGGCGGCGACGTGACTCTCACTGGTGGGCCGAACGATGTCTGGATCTTTCAGCTCGCTTACGACTTGCAGGTTGGCAGCGGCATCAAGGTCATTCTTGCCGGCGGCGCCCAGGCGCGCAATATCTTCTGGCAAGTGGGTAGCTCCGCCGTTCTCGGCACCTACTCGGAATTCAAGGGCACCATCCTCGCCGATCAGTCCATCACGATGGATACCGGCAGCATCCTGGAAGGCCGCGCCCTGGCGTTCGAAGCCGGCATCACCTTCAACGGGACCAGCATCCAACTGCCTCAGCTCAACACCCCCCCGGTCGCCGTTGATGACACCTACTCGGTGAATCAGGATACCAACCTCGTCGTGGCCCTGCCAGGCGTATTGGCCAATGATACCGACGCCCAAGGCGACCCGTTGACCGCCACAATCGTCTCCACCGTCTCCAATGGCACCATGTCGCTCAATGCGGATGGCTCCTTCACCTACACTCCGGCCCTTGGCTTCACCGGTGACGATTCCTTCACCTACACGGCCAACGACGGCGAGCTGAACTCGAATGTGGCGACGGTGACGATCACCGTCCTCGACGTCAACACGGCCCCGGTAGCCGTTGCCGACACCTACGCGGTCGATCAGGATACCACCCTCGTCGTGGCCGCCCCGAGCGTACTGGTGAACGACTTCGATGCGCAGGGCGACCCCCTGACCGCCATACTCGTCTCCACCGTCTCCAATGGCACCCTCTCGCTCGATGCGGACGGCTCCTTCACCTATACCCCGACCGTTGGCTACATCGGACAAGACAGCTTCACCTACAAGGCCAATGACGGCCAACTTGACTCGAATGTGGTCGCCGTCACCATTGCCGTGGGCGGAGTCAACACCGCCCCGGTGGCCGTTGCCGACGCGTACAACATGGATCAGGATACCACCCTCGTCGTGGCCGTCCCGGGTGTACTGGTGAACGATACTGATGCGCAGGGCGACCCCCTGACCGCCATACTCGTCTCCACCGTCTCCAATGGCAGCCTCTCGCTCGATGCGGACGGCTCCTTCACCTATACGCCGACCGTTGGCTACATCGGACAAGACAGCTTCACCTACAAGGCCAATGACGGCCAACTCGACTCGAATGTGGTCGCCGTCACCATTGCCGTGGGCGGAGTCAACACCGCCCCGGTGGCCGTTGCCGACACCTACACTATGAATCAGGATACCACCCTCGTCGTGGCGATCCCAGGCGTGCTGGTGAACGATACCGACGCGCAGGGCGACCCCCTGACCGCCATAATCGTCTCCCCCGTCTCCAACGGCAGCCTCTCGCTCAATCCGGATGGCTCCTTCACCTATACCCCGACGGTTGGCTTCACTGGTCAAGACAGCTTCTCCTACAAGGCCAACGACGGCGAACTCGACTCGAATGTGACCACGGTGACGATCGACGTCCTCGACGATGCCTGGCCCATCCATGACCTGATCGTCGAATCCAACCCCGATGGTGTGCGCATCGAATCGCCCACCTGCCAGTCGGGCACCACCAACTATACCAAGACCGTCGCCCATGGCGCCAACGTGATCCTCGAAGCACCCGAGTTCATCGGTGAAGGTGCCTCGCGCATGCGTTTTGTCCGCTGGACCGGTATTGTCACCAGCACCAACCGCATCATCGGCTTCCAGGTTAACGCCGACGGCACCGTCAAGGCATGGTACGAGTCCTCGCCCATCCGTACCCTGACCATCGAATCCAACCCCGTTGGCGTGCGCATCGAATCGCCAACCTGCCAATCGGGCACCACCAACTATACCAAGACCGTCGCCCATGGCGCCAACGTGATCCTCGAAGCACCCGAGTTCATCGGTGAAGGCGCCTCGCGAATGCACTTTGTCCGCTGGACCGGTATCGTCACCAGCACCAACCGCATCATCGGCTTCCAGGTCAACGCCGACGGCACCGTCAAGGCATGGTACGAGTCCTCGCCCATCCATATCCTGACCATCGAATCCAACCCCGTTGGCGTGCGCATCGAATCGCCAACCTGCCAATCGGGCACTACCAACTATACCAAGACCGTCGCCCATGGCGCCAACGTGATCCTCGAAGCGCCCGAGTTCATCGGCGAAGGCGCCTCGCGAATGCACTTTGTTCGCTGGACCGGTATCGTCACCAGCACCAACCGCATCATCGGCTTCCAGGTCAACGCCGACGGCACCGTCAAGGCATGGTATGAGTCCTCGCCCATCCATATCCTGACCATCGAATCCGACCCCGTTGGTGTGCGCATCGAATCGCCAACCTGCCAGTCGGGCACTACCAACTATACCAAGACCGTCGCCCATGGCGCCAACGTGATCCTCGAAGCACCCGAGTTCATCGGTGAAGGTCAGGCGCGGCTGCTTTTCGAGCGCTGGAGCGGCTATGTCACCAGCACCAACCGCATCATCAGCTTCCAGGTCAATGCCGATGTCGCGGTGAAGGCGCACTATGTCGCCGCGCCGACGTCTCCTCTTCTGGTCTATTCACTACAGGAGCGTGGCTACAAGTACAATGGCGATCGCACGACGATCAGCCGGCGTGGTGCACTTGTGATGGATGTGGCCAGTGGCAATGCAGCCCTGCTCTTCGTCGCGGCCGATGGCACCGTCACCCTCGAAAACTGGGATCAGGAGCCCGGCTCCTGGTACACCATCGATGCTCCCGCACGCGCTTACTGGATGCTGACCAACGGTGCCACCACTGACACCAGTCGCGATTCACGACATCACTATGCGGAAGTCATTGGCACCCTGCTGCCGACACCGGTCGCTATTGGCGGTGACAGGTCTATCAGCCTGGCAACCTCCCTGCAGGGCATTCGTCGCGCCGGCACCTCCGGTACGGCCGGTACCCTCGAGCAAACCACCATCGACGCACGCCTGATGCAGTCGCTGACTGTTGACCTCAACAACCAGGGGCTCAGCCATGCCGAAGGCGTCGCCGAGATGGCCCTCCAGCTCCATGTCGACCTCAGCACCGTGGCGCCGTCGCAGACCACTGCATCCCTGCCAGGCGAAGCCGCTGCCGTTGCGCCCTTCGGCGCCACCAGCGTCATCGCCTATCGCCTGAACCATCAGCGCATGATGGTCGGCGATGGCCAGCTCGACAGCTTCAGCAGCGATGGTTTCCTCCTCATCGATCCACTCACCTCACGAATGCAGGCCATCATCGCCTGGCGCACTGCCAACAACACCTGGCACTACACGGTCGAAACGTGGTGCGACAGCTTCACCTTCTCCAGCACGGTCCACTCGGGCAATCAGGCGTTCGCCGTCTTTGGCGCTCGCCAGGCGCCCGATAAAGATGACCTCGCCGCCGCCGCCGGGCACTTCCAGTACCGCCTCATCAACGGTGTGGTCAAGCAGGTCAAGCTCAATGGCGAGCAGGTCTCCCTGCCGCTCCAGCTCAATGGCGCCGCCTGGCAGCATCTGGGAAACCACGGCGACCATGGCACCTATGGCAGGCAGACCTTTACCGCAAATGCCTCGTCAGACACGGTGCGCTTCGCCACCGAAAAGCTCAGCATGGATCAAGCCATCTCCTGGCTGATCACCAATCGCCTGCCGGCTGGCGCGATGGAAACAGCCACCAGGTAACCACGTCGAATCGTCCACTCCCGTCCCGGCATCCCTGCCGGGACGGGTCCTTGACGCGCGCGAACGCCACTCGCCCGAGCGGCCCCGCCCCCGCGCTCCCCGGGCACGCCACTCGCCTGAGTGGCTCCGGCGTTGCGCGTCGCCCCTTCCCCAACGCTCACCCCCTCCCGCGCACCCTGGGCACGCCACTCGCCTGAGTGGCTCCGGCGTTGCGCGTCGCCCCTTCCCCAACGCTCACCCCGTCCCCGCGCTCCCCGGGCACGGTCACTCACCCCCCCAAGAACGCTCGTCCCCCGCCAGCCCCGCATACTTCCCCTTTTTCCCTTCTTCCCATTGCGCGCGCCCTTCCCCAACGCTCACCCCGTCCCGCGCATCCTGGGCACGCCACTCGCCCGAGTGGCCCCGCCTTCACGTTGCCCCTCCCCAATGCCCTTCATCGCTCCCGCGCCCCCTGGGCACGCCACTCGCCTGAGTGGCACCGGCGTTCGACGTTGCCCCTTCCCAACGCCTGGCTCCCTCACATCAGCTCGCCACCGCATCGCCCCCGTTCCCGCCCTTGCCCCACGCGTTGCCCCTCCCCAATGCCCTTCACCCCTCCCGCGCTCCCTGGGCACGCCACTCGCCTGAGTGGCCTCTTGCGCATGGCCGCCTTCCGCACTAGCGCCACCCCCACCACCCACCGCCACAAATTCCCAAGAAAACGCACATCTCACGGCAACGCACTCCAGACGTACCGTCCGTGTGTGTCCGTGTCCCGTCCGTGTCCCGGCCGTGTGTGCCAGGCTTAGCCTCAGCCCGTGATCGGATGCCTTCCATGTCCTATCGACTCTCTCGATTCTCTCGATTCCCTCGACATGTCCTCGCGATTCACTCACTCCACAGTTCCTCGCCACGACCTCGCGTCGATCAGCGCCCTCTACCAGCCGTACCTCTCGCGGGCCTGCTGCTGCTTGCGGGTGCAGATCTCCGAGGCGCGGTCGAGGTCTTCGGCAGGGATATCGAAGAGGCTGCGAAGCCACTCCTCGAAGTGCTCGCCATGGCTGTCCCGGCCAAAATGGTCCTCAACCTCTCGGCGCAATGCGGCGAGGTCGGCGCGTAAGGCGGCTTGCTCATCGAGTCGGCGCTGCCATTCGGGCGAGACGGGGCGATAGCTGGGACGGAAGGCATCGACTTCCAGTTTGGCGAAGGCAACCTTCTTGTGGATGGCCAATACGCGGAGCATGAGGATCATGCACTGCCAGTCGTGGTGGTGAGCCTGGAGAGAGGAGGTAAGCCGCTCCATCTCCTCGATCAGGTGTGGCTCGATGTTCCAGTCATCCTTGCAGCGGCTGATGCTGCCCAGGATTCGGTTGAGCTCATCCTCGGCGATGCCCGGAAAGAACGGAGGAGGCTGCGCGCCCATGGCGTCGGTCAGGTGGTGGATGGTCGGCCAGGTAAGCTCGATGGGGAAATTGGGCGGACAGAAGGTGTTGCCGCGCGCCCAACTCGTGCCGATGAGGCCCATCTGCCGGTTATCGCGGATGGCCTGCGCGAAGCCGCTGATGTTGCCGTGCAGGCGCAGGTAGTGCGGCATGACGTGAAGGTGAGACGAGGCGCGTATGGCGGTGGCCCCGAGGACCCGGAAGCCGAGCTTGGACCACATGTCGACCTGAAAGAAGGAATCGGTCAGTCGGCCATGCCGATAAGGAGCAACCTGCGCGGCGGCATCGTCGGGGAGATCTTCAAGGAAGCGGGATCCGGTCGAGAGGGGAGGGGCTTCCGGGTTCGCCGGCTCGTTCAGCCAGTCCCGACTGACCCGCCAGCCGCGGATGCGGGCCTTCGTGCTGAGCCCCGGCTGCGAGGCGTAGTCCCAGGTGCAGAGGACAACGCGGTCGCGCAGCTGGTCGAGAAGACCGGCCTCGAAATGATCTTCGAGCATGTCGGACCAGATGATCGGAGTCTTGCCATGGGCTTCGGCAAGCTCGACAAGCTCGAGAAGCCAATCGACAAAGAGGCTGAGGACCGATCTGCCGGAGCGCTGGGCGGCCTGCAAGAGTCCATGTGCCTCATCCATGCCGAGATGGATGTAGTCGCTGTCCGGGTGGGCCTCCATGACCTGCCGCACCATGTCGAGCACCAGCCGGCGCCCCTTGTCATTGGTGAGGGAGAGCGTGCTCGGGTAGCTCTTGTCTTCGGCGAGATCCTTATAGGGGAGCCAGCGAAAGAGATATTCGAGGTGGCCGAGAGACTGCTGCAGGGGGATGACGGTGATGTTGGCGGCCTTCGCCGCGGCGAGGAAGTCGGCAAGCGCCTCCCGCGTCCACCGGGTTTGCGGGTCGAAGGCGATATCGAGACCGGCAAAGGGAAAGATATCTTCGTATTCGACGAGGAGGGTGTTGATCCGCTGTTCGGCCAGGTCGGCAAGTAAGGTGGGGATGTAGTCTGGGCGAAAGATAACGCCTTTCAGGTCGAGCTGAATACCGATCATGGTCTCGGCCATGGTGAACCTCGGGGAGTAGGATGCTGGTGCTGATGAAGTATGGAATTACTATTGGTGGCGAGTGCAGCTTTTCAACCGAAAGCGACGTGCACCTTTGGCCAGAGTGGGGGTTGAAAATGTGGCGGGCAGCGCGATGTTAGGGGCTGCCATGAAGTCCAACCACGCATGAAGGGCCATTTCCTGATGAATGAGAGCTTGACGCAGATTGCCGCGATATCCCGTATCTACGGAGCGAATCTCAGCTATGTCTTTGGCGGCGGAGGCAACACCTCCTGCAAGACGGAGAAGGTGCTCTGCGTGAAGCCGAGCGGTGTCTTGCTGGCGACGATTCAGGAAGACGATTTTGTGCAACTGGACAGAGCGGCCATCCGCGCCGTTTTCGAGGCGGAGATCCCCAGCACGGCGGATGCGCGCGAGTCGGCGGTGAAGAGCCTGATGATGGCAACCGTGCTGCCCGGCAGCAAGGGGCGTCCCTCCGTGGAGGCACCGATGCATGAGTTGTACCCGCAGCGCTTTGTGGTTCACCTGCACCCGACGCTGGTCAACGGGATGACCTGTTCGGTAGATGCGGAAGCCGCCTGCCGTCGACTCTTTCCGGAGGCGATGTGGGTGCCGTATGTGGATCCAGGCTTCATCCTGTCAACGGAGATTCGTCGGCTGTTGGAGGCCTACACGGCGTCCCATGGGAAGGCGCCGCGGCTGACCTTCATGCAGAATCATGGAATGGTGGCGGCGGCGGAGACGATCGCGGAGATCGAAGCCATCCACGCGGAGGTCTTTTCCGTCCTGAAGGCGCATTATGCGCAAGCCGAAGTGGCGACGGAGCTTGCCATGGGCGATCTGGCCGCGGATGCGGTTGCGGCGCGTGCGCCGGCTGTGCGGACCCTCCTGGGGATCGGCGGTAAGCGGGCGGTGGTGCACAGCTCGGCATGGTTCCAGCCCGCTCGCGGCCCCTTCTCCCCCGATCACATCGTCTACGCGAAATCATTTGCCATGACCGGCGAGCCCACGGCCGAGGCGCTTGCGTCCTTCCGCCAGGAACGGGGTTACGATCCCGTGATCATCGGCCTGCCGGGAGAGGCGGTGCTGGCGGTGGGTGACTCCCTGAAGACGGCGCGTTTGGCCATGGATGCCGCACGCGATGCCGCGCTGGTGCAGCAGTTGACGGAAGCCTTCGGCGGTCCGCGTCATTTGCCGGAGCGTGACTATCGCTTCATCGAGAACTGGGAAGTGGAGCAGTACCGGAAGCAGGTGACGGTGGGGGGCAGCTCCGCCGGCCGCCTGGATGGCAAGATCGCGCTGGTCACGGGTGGTGCGCAAGGCTTTGGCTACGGTATCGCCCAGGGGCTGGCGAGCGAGGGCGCGACCCTGATCATCGCCGACATCAATGCCGACGGGGCTCGCGAGGCCGCGGATCGGCTCCAGGCGGAGTTTGGTGCCAGCCGGGCCTTTTCGGCGGCGGTCAACATTGCCGATGAAGATTCCGTGGCCGCGCTGGCCCAGGAGATCGCGCGGGAATGTGGCGGGCTCGACATCCTCGTCGCCAACGCGGGCGTGCTCAGGGCAGCTTCCGTGAAAAGCTTCGCCAAGAAGGATTGGGACTTCGTGACCAACGTCAACTACACCGGCTACTTCCTCTGCGTCAAGCATCTGTCGGTCCTGATGGCACGGCAGATCGTGAATGGCAAAGGGGGCTGGACGGATATTGTGCAGATCAACTCCAAGAGCGGGCTCGAGGGGAGCAACCGCAACGCCGCGTATGCCGGCAGCAAGTTCGGCAGCATCGGCCTGACGCAGAGCTTCGCCATGGAGCTGGTGGAGGACCGGGTCAAGGTCAACGCCATCTGCCCCGGCAACTTCTTCGACGGACCACTCTGGTCGGATCCAGAGCGTGGGCTCTTTGTCCAGTATCTGAATACCGGCAAGGTCCCCGGAGCCAAAAGCATCGCCGACGTGCGGGCCTTCTACGAAGCGAAGGTGCCGATGGGGCGCGGCTGCACCCCGGTGGACGTCGTCAGGGCGATCCTCTATTGCGTGGAGCAGGAGTACGAGACCGGACAGGCGATCGCCGTCACCGGTGGGCAGGTCATGCTGCGCTGAGGTAGCTCACGGACGCTTTGGAAAGCGGGTGAAGTCCGGGGGACGCTTCTCGACAAAGGCGTTGCGTCCTTCCTGGGCTTCCTCGCTCATGTAGTAGAGCAACGTGGCATTGCCGGCAAGCTCCTGCAGACCCGCCTGTCCATCGCAGTCGGCGTTGAGGGCGGACTTGAGACAGCGGATGGCGAGCGGCGACTTGGAGAGGATCTCGCGGCACCATTGGACCGTCTCTTCCTCCAGCCGCGCATAGGGGACGACGACATTGACCAGCCCCATGTCGAGAGCTTGCTGAGCCGTGTACTGGCGGCAGAGGAACCAGATCTCGCGGGCTTTCTTCTGGCCGACCAGGCGAGCCAGGTAGCTGGCGCCATAGCCACCGTCGAAGGAACCCACCTTTGGGCCAGTCTGCCCGAAGATGGCATTGTCAGCCGCAATCGTGAGGTCGCACATGACGTGGAGCACGTGGCCACCGCCGATGGCATAGCCGGCGACCATGGCAATGACCGGTTTCGGGCAGGTGCGGATCTGGCGCTGAAAGTCGAGGACGTTGAGCCGTTCGTGCCCCGTCTGCCCATCCTGATAACCGGCATCGCCGCGGATCTTCTGATCGCCGCCGCTGCAGAACGCCTTTTCGCCCTGGCCGGTGAGGATGACGACACCAATCTCCGCATCGTCGCGGGCGTTGTCCAGCGCCTGCTGCATCTCGCGGACGGTGAGGGGGCGGAAGGCGTTGCGAACCTCCGGGCGGTTGATGGTGATCTTGGCGATACCTTCGGCCTTGTGGTACAGAATGTCGGTGTAGTCACCGGCGGATTGCCATTGGATGCTCTTCATCGGGTACGGCCTTTCATTGGAAATGAGGGGATATCGGGATGATGGAGGGTCGGGACCATGCTGTTAACGTGAGTAGAATTCAATGGTATCGAGGATGAGTTGGTTGAAAAGTTCGGGCGATTCCACATGCGGGGTGTGCCCGCAGTCGCACAGGAGGTGCGTATTGCCCAAGGGGCAGAGTGCCGCGGCCTCGATAGCCAGTGCCATGTACTTGGGATCGAGCTTGCCCGCGATGAAGTGAAGGGGCATGGAGAGGCTCGGCAGCGAGGGGCGGTGATCATCCTGGTCGGCGACACTGAAGGCCACCAGCGCCATAGCCAGTTGAGCCGGATCGTTCTGCGCACGCGCCTCCAGCAGCTCGGCCAGCAACGCCGGTCGATCGGCCAGAGAGGCAAAAATCGGCAAGCGGTACCAGTCGCTCAGGAAGTCACGCGGCGCTTGCTGCACCAGCCGTTCAGCCAGTTTGCTCTCCCATTCGCGGCGCTGGATGCGGGCAGGATCGTCCAGCAGTCCAAGGCCGGCGGATTCCAGGAAGGCGAAGGCAAAACGTTTCGGGTGGCGGAGAAGGCAATGGAGCGCAATCCGCCCGCCCATGGAATAACCGACAATGGCATGGTGGCCAAGGCGGGGGAGGAGGCGAACCAGATCATCGGCCAGGCGCGGGATCAGGCCCGCCGATGCGGGAGCAAGGAAAGGAGAATCTCCATGGCCGGGAAGATCGGGGACGATAACGCGATAATGCGGCGCCAACGACGCGGCCAGCGGATCCCAGTCGCGATGACTACCAAGGAAACCATGAAGCAGAAGAATGGCCGGGGCATCTTTTGGACCCCTGTTGTGCGTGCGGATCTGCCAAAGCTCGCTCATATTATGAACTCCGCGGGTTGTCCGGTTGAAAGGAGCGGAAGGGAACTTAACTTTGTCCTTGGTTTCATTGCAAGCAGGAGCAGGCGGAAAAGATGAGCATGATCGAGCCTTACCCGATCCAGCGCCGGCTGACTCAGGGCGCGTGGATGGTCGTGGCGACTTTTCTCCTGATCGCGCTGGAAATCGGGAGTGCCTCATGGCACCTTATCCTGCCGGGCGGCTTCCTGCTCGCTTTTCTGCTGACCGTGGCGTACAACTGGCACCTTGGGCTCCTGGGCGGCTGTGCGGCATGCGTCTGCATCGAGATACTTCTGGCGCGGCGGATGACGGTGATGCCGCTCCTTCCCTTGGTGGTCTGGGCGGCACATGCGTGGCGCAACTCCGGGGACCGCGTCATGCTCCTCAGCCAGACCTTACCCGGTGCGTTGCTGGGAGGAGTCTATGCGGGCGTGGTGGTGGCGCTGGAGAATACGAGGCTGGTGCCGCCGGCTGTCTACATGTCGCTGACCGAAATGGGGCTCTTCCTGCTGAAAGGAGTCCTGGCAGGCGCGATCGCGCTGCCGATCCTGGTGGCGTTTCTCGATTTTGTCGCTGCCCGCCTGGAGATCAACCAATACCATCGCAAAGCGTACATTCGCTCGGGCTCTCATGACGATTGATCAGTTTTTCAGAGGATTTTCGGTGCGCATCTGGCTGCTGCTGGCGCTGGTGCTGGCGAGTCAGGGCGCGCTGGTGGCACGGCTATGGTACGAGCAGGTTCAGCGCGGCCCGGAGCATGTTCAGCGCATCATGCATCAGAGCATCCGGCGAGAGCGCATTGCCCCGGTGCGCGGCCGCATCTTCAGTCGTGACGGCGTTGTGCTGGCTGACAACATCCCGACGCACGAAGTGCTCTTTCATCTGCATGAAATGAAGCAGCCTCGCCGGCGCGGCGGGCCGTCGACCAGAGAGTTCATTCTGGCCACAATCGAACAGACCGCTCTGGTGCTGGGGCGCGAGCACGAGCTGGATATGGTGCAGGTCGAGGCGCGGCTGCGCCATCACATGCGCGTCTATCCCGCGTTGCCCTTCAAGGCCTTCGACAACCTCAGCCAGGCCGAGATGGCCCGTCTCTATTCGTTGATGCCGGGCTTTCCCGGGCTGGAAATTAACACCCGCATGAAGCGCCTTTATCCGCTGGGAGATGTCGGTGCGCATTGGCTGGGATATGTCGGTCTGCGTAGCAGCGATCAGAGTCCGGATGGAGAGCGCTACGATTATTTCCTGCCCGAGCTGATCGGCTACAAGGGGCTGGAGCGGCTGTATGACAGCCATCTCAGCGGGGAAGGGGGCATGCGGCTGATGCGCGTGGATAATCTGGGCATGTATCACGACCAGCTCGATCAGGTGCGCCGGCCGAGGATGGGCGACAACCTGGTGCTTAACATCGACAGCCGGGCTCAGAAAATCGGACAGAGCCTGCTGAAGGGGCGCGAAGGCTCGCTGGTGCTGCTCGATGTGCGCTCTGGCGCCGTGCTGGCCATGGTCAGCGAACCCAGCTACGATCTCCCGACAATGCTGGCCATGGTCAGTGACTTCAGCTTCGACAGGAAGACCGTGGGTGACCAATTCAGAGCGCTCGAGGAGGCGCCGGAAAAACCGCTGCAGAATCGGGCCATTCTGGCCGGCTACAACTGCGGATCGATCATCAAGCCGCTGATCGCACTCAGCGCCCTGGAGCACGAGGTCATCACCCCCGACACCATCATCGATTGCCCCGGCTATTACCAGATCGGCGAAAGCCGCATTCGTTGCTCGGCCCGCTGGGGACATGGCGAGATCGACCTCCACAAGGCGATCGAGGTCTCCTGCAACACCTATTTCATCGACATCGGCCTGCGCACGGGGATCGCCAATCTGGAAGAGACGCTCGCCAGCGGGGGCATCGGCCAACCAACCGGGCTGGAGTTGGATTCACCCTACGCCAAAGGAATTCTCCCGGGGCGCGACGAGAAGAAGCGCCGACAGGGTATTCCCTGGTACACGGGCGACACCGCTCTGATCTCCATCGGCCAGGGATTCATCGGCGTCAGCCCGTTGCAGGCTGCCGTCTTCACCGCCGCGATTGCCAATGGCGGGCTCCTGCTGCGGCCGCGCCTGGTGAAGGCGGTGCAGACCGTCGACGCCAACCCGGTCATTGTGACGCGGCCGGACGTGCGGGGCCAACTCGCGGCAAGCCCGGAAAATTTGCAAATGGTACGCGAGGCCATGCATAGTGTCATCCACGGGCCGAATGCATCCGCCAAAAGTGCCCAGACGGAGGTGATCGAGCTGGCGGGCAAGACGGGTACCGCGGAAGTGGGGAGCGGCGACGGTCGTTACAAGAACGTCTGGTTCATCTGTTTCGGGCCGTATACGGAGCCGCGATATGCGGTAGCGGTCTTCATCGAGCATGGGGAATCTGGAGGCAAGACGGCCGCCCCCATCGCCCGACAGTTTTTTGAACATTATCTGGTAGCCGAGGAGTGAGACGATGACTGGAGGCAAGGTGGCGAAATATCTTTTGTGCTTCGGGGTGCCCGCCCTGTTGCTGATGATGCCCATGGATTGGATACCGATCCAGAATGTGGCGCTGGTGGATCAGCGGCTGATCGCCATCTTCATGCTGGCGATGCTCTGCTGGCTCTTCGAGCCGATCCCGGTTTTCGCCACCTCCATCCTGGTGATCATGCTGGAACTGCTGCTGGTCTCGGACCAGGCGCTATACTGGTTGCGCGAGGGGCATACAGAGGCGCAGCTTGGCATCCTGATCGGCTATCGCGATGTTCTGGGCAGCTTCGCATCGCCCGTGATCATGCTCTTCCTGGGGGGCTTCTTCCTGGCCATGGCCGCCAAGAAGTATCAGCTCGATCAGAATCTCGCGCGCGTCCTGTTGAAGCCATTCGGCACGAAGCCGAAGTTCGTCCTCCTGGGATTGATCATGCTCACCGCAGTCTTCTCCATGTTCATGAGCAATACCGCCACTGCCGCCATGATGCTGGCTATCCTCATGCCCGTACTCGACAGCCTGGAGGAGAACGATCTCGGCAAGATCGCCTTCGTCCTGGCCATTCCCTTCGCCGCCAACATCGGCGGCATCGGGACCCCCATCGGAACGCCGCCAAACGCCATCGCCATGAAGTATCTTACCGGCGACATGTACATCTCGTTCGGCACCTGGATGGCCTTCGCGGTGCCGTATGTGATCGTCATGCTCCTGATCACCTGGCTGCTCCTGATGTGGTTTTTCCCCACCTCCAGCAGCCGGATGGTGTTGCGGATCAAAGGGCGCTTCCAGACCAGCCGCCCAGCCATGATCGTCTATGTCACGACGGCGGTTACCATCCTGCTCTGGTTGTTCGGGGATCTGGTCAAGCTCAACTCCTATGTCGTCGCCATGATACCAGTGACTGTCTTCTGCACCACCGGTATCGTCTCGGCGGAGGATATCAAGCGGCTGAGCTGGGATGTGCTGTGGCTGGTGGCGGGCGGTATTGCCCTGGGCATGGCGCTTGAAAAATCCGGATTGAGCCAGAAGTTTGTAGCAAGCATTCCTTTCGAACAGTTTCACCCGGTGCTGATCATCTCGGTAGCCATGACCGTCATCCTGCTGATGGCAACCTTCATGTCCCATACCGCCACGGCAAACCTTGTGCTCCCGATCACCGTAGCACTGGGGACGAACCTGACGACGCTCGGCCCCTACGGAGGTGAGATGATGATGATTCTCGCGGTGACCTTCACCTGCTCGCTGGCGATGGCCCTGCCGATCAGTACGCCACCGAATGCAATGGCCTACGCCACCAACCTCTTCTCCGTGCGTGACATGTTTCGCTCCGGTATGCTGGTCGCCGTAATCGGCTGCCTCGGCATTCTCGTACTCGTCGCATGCCTCAAGCTGGTGGGCTTCCTGTGAACCTCATCGACCCCATTCGCACGGAAACGCTGACGGCACGGCTGACGGAGGCCTATTTCAGTGATCCCACACGCATGCTGACGCTGGAGCCGGGAGAGATGCTGGGCAGCCGGGGCGACGACAATCGCCGGCTCTTTCTGGTGAAGAGTGGGCGCATGCGCGGCTTGCTCAGCAACGACGAAGGCACCCGCAACGAGACCTTCATCTTCGACCGCGGCGACTTTGTCGGGATCCACAGCTTCTTCTCGCGCGGCTTCCAGATGGCATTCACGGTCATTGCCGATGTCACGACAACCCTCGCCTATATCGATCGCGAGCAGCCGCCAAAGCAGATCAACGGCAGCACGAATATCGACGAGCAGTTCATGCCGATTGTCGTCGAGGGGCTCATGCGCCGCCAACTGCAGTTGCACAAGATGGCGGAAAAGCAGAAGCAGGTCATGAACAAGCTGCGCGAAGTGGAGAAGCTCGCCTCGCTTGGGCAGCTTGCGGCGGGGGTTGCCCACGAGCTGAACAATGCACTGACGGTGCTCTCCCTGGGCAGTCGTTGGGTGAGCGAGTTTCTTGAACACGAAATCGCCGATCGGGGGTCGATGGAGGTGCTCTTCTTCCAGTCTGGGCTGGAAGGGGGACGCAAGCTGTCGACCGGCGAGATCCGTGACCGTGAGAAGATCTTTGCGCGCGACCTGAAGCTGCCAGGTACCGCGGCCGGGAAGCTGGCACGGACGGGGATTGCGGCGGACGCGCTGAAGGCCTTTCCCAAGAGCGCCTTGAAGCGGGCGGATGCCTTGCATAATCTCTGGGAACTTGGCGCGACGCTGCACGACATGTGTCTTGGCTCCAGCCAGGCCGTGCACGTCATCTCGTCCATGAAGACGCTGGGCGCCACCAATTCGGAACGGGAGCCGGATGTCGACGTCAACAACTCCATCCAGATCGCGCTCTCGCTCACGCGCGCCAATCACAAGGAGATCCAACTCAATCTGGAGTTTGGAGAATTGCCCCCGCTTGTCGCCAATCTGGGTGAACTGGTACAGATCTGGACCAACCTGATCCGCAATGCCTGCGAAGCCCTGACCGGTGCGAATATCACCCAGCCGGTGATCACCGTCACCTCCACCTTCGTGCGCGAAGAAGGCATGGTCGTGGTCGAAGTCGCTGACAACGGGCCGGGGATTCCGGAAGATCTGCTGCCGCACATTTTCCAGCCCAATGTAACCACGCGCAAACGAGGTCTTTCATTCGGTCTTGGCCTCGGGCTTACCATTGTCAAACGGTTGGTGACCGACTATCACGGTACTGTGGAAATACTATCGACACCGAACGGTGCTACATTAAGAGTGCAGCTTCCGGTGAAGGAACATCATGGCTCAGCTTAACATTCTTTGCGTGGACGATCAGCGGGAGGTCCTGGCGACCTTACGGCGCGATCTCGATTACTTTGTCGACGCCTTCAACCTTGTCGAATGCGAATCTGTCGACGAGGCTCGGCAGGTCATGAACGAGCTGGTGCAGCATGGCGAGCTCATCCCGCTCATCATCTGCGATCATATCATGCCCGGCACCACCGGCATCGACTTCCTCATCGAACTCAACAACGAGCCGGAATACGAGGCGGTCCTCAAGCTGTTGCTCACCGGTCTGGCGACCCACGAGGATACCATCCGGGCAATCAATCAGGCGCACATCGATCATTACATCCAGAAGCCGTGGACGACGCAGAATCTGCAGGATGCCGTCAAACGCCTGCTGACCGACTGGGTCGTTCGTTCCGGCATGGATTTCAGGCAATATCTGCCATACCTGGACAAGCAACGCCTTTTCACGCTGATGCAGGAGCGCGTCTGAACCGGGAGTTGCTGGAAAGCTTCTTCGCAAGGCTTTGCCTTCGGGGCATGGCCAGCTATCTTTAGCCTGAAGCATACCTTCAGCAAGGCAACGATACAGGAGATCTTTCTATGGCACGGGACAGCTATGTCATTGGCGTGGATTACGGCACGGATTCCGTGCGCTCGGTGGTGGTCAACGCCCGCACCGGCGAGGAACTTGGCGCCCACGTACATCCCTACGCGAGATGGAAGCGCGGATTGTACTGCGATCCGTCCAGGAACGCGTTCCGCCAGCATCCCCTCGACTACATCGAAGGGCTCATCGCCTCCGTCCGCGGCGCCCTCGAAGAGGCCGGCGAGGAGGTCGCCTCGCAGGTGAAGGGGCTGGCGGTCGATACCACCGGATCGACACCCGTGGCGGTCGATCGCCAAGGCACCCCGCTGGCGCTCAAGGATGAATTTGCCGACAACCCCAATGCCATGTTCGTCTTGTGGAAAGACCATACGGCAGTGAAGGAAGCGGCGGACATCAACCGCACCGCGCGTACTTGGGGTGGCGACGACTATACCCGCTACTCGGGCGGCGTCTATTCCAGCGAATGGTTCTTTGCCAAGATCCTGCACATTCTGCGCAAGGATGCCGCCGTCCGAGACGCTGCCTGGTCTTGGGTAGAGCATTGCGATTGGATGCCGGCCCTGCTTACCGGCAAGACCGACCCCCTGACCCTGAAGCGAAGCCGCTGCGCCGCCGGTCACAAGGCCATGTGGCACGAGTCTTGGGAAGGGCTTCCCCCCGAAGCGTTCCTGACCGTCGTCGATCCGCTTCTCGGTGGTCTTCGCGACCGTCTCTACCGCCACACCTTCACCTCGGATGTCAAGGTGGGCAACCTGACGGCGGAATGGGCCGCCAAGCTCGGACTCACCACGGATGTTGCCGTTGCCGTCGGCGCCTTCGATGCGCACATGGGCGCCGTGGGGGTGGAGATCAAGCCCTACACGCTCAGCAAGGTGATGGGTACCTCCACCTGCGACATGCTCATCGCGCCCTGTGCCCATATCGGCGACAAGCTGATCGGCGGCATCTGCGGTCAGGTCGATGGTTCAATCGTCCCTGGGATGCTGGGAATGGAGGCCGGTCAATCCGCCTTTGGCGACCTTTTTGCCTGGTTCGGCGCTCTCCTTGGCTTCGGCCTCGACCTGGTCGAGGGAGGAGAAGCCGCACGCGACCGGATTCTCCCCGCCCTGAATGCCGCGGCCGAGAAGATTCCCATTGGAGAATCCGGGATCGTCGCCATCGACTGGATGAATGGCCGCCGCACCCCCTATGCAAATCAGGAACTGCGCGGCGCCATCATGGGGCTGACCCTCGGTAGCGATGCCCCGCGCATCTACAGGGCGCTGGTCGAGGCCACGGCCTTCGGTTCCCGGCGGATCGTCGATCGCTTTCGCGAGGAGGGAATAGAGATCGAGCGGGTGATCGTTCTGGGCGGCATCCCGAAGAAGTCGCCCTTCATTGTTCAGGTCTGTGCGGACATCCTCAATATGCCGATCGATGTGGCGCGCTCCGAGCAGGCCTGCGCGCTCGGTGCGGCCATGTTTGCAGCAACGGCCGCCGGCATCTACGACAAGGTCGAGGATGCCCAACCGGCCATGGGCGCCGGCGCCGAAATGCAGTACCGGCCGATCCCGGAGAACGTGCGCGCCTATGAAACGCTCTATCAGCATTACCTGGCGCTCGGCGCTTTTGTCGAAGAGCACCACGAAGGCGGATCCAGAAGCTCATGAGCAATTATCGTGACCTGAAACAACGCGCCTGGGAAGCCAACATGGAGCTGCCTCGCCGCGGACTCGTCCTCTATACCTTCGGCAACGTGAGCGAGGTCGATCGCGACCGCGGCGTCATGGCGGTCAAGCCTTCTGGCGTTGCCTACGAGGAACTGACGGCTGACATGATGGTGGTCGTCGACCTCGATAATCGCGTCGTCGAGGGCAAGCTCCGTCCATCGAGTGATACCAGGACCCACAACGCGCTCTATCGCCGCTACCCCTCTATTGGCGGCGTTGTTCATACGCACAGCACCCATGCGACAGCCTGGGCGCAGGCCTGCCGTCCCATTCCCTGCTTCGGCACCACCCACGCGGATCACCTCGCGGCGGAGATCCCCTGCACCGGCATTCTGCGCGACGACCAGATCGCCGGAGACTACGAGGAGGAGACCGGCGTCCAGATCATCGAGGCAATGGGAGACTCCTCGCCGGATGACATCCAGATGATGCTCGTGGCCGGCCACGGCCCCTTCACCTGGGGCAAGGATGGCGCCAAGGCCGTCTACAATGCCGCGGTGCTGGAGGAGCTTGCCCGCATGGCATGGCTCACGCTCAGCATCGATCCCGATGCCCAGCCGCTGAAGCGGTCGCTGATGGCCAAGCACTATCAGCGCAAGCATGGCGCCAACGCCTACTACGGCCAGAGCTGAAGTCTGGCACGGATCGACCCTTTCATGATCGATCCGTGCCCATGCCTCACTCGTCCTGCTGGAAGACTTCGGCGTTCATCAGCAGGGTATAGTCTTCGAGACTGCCGTTGTCCAGGCAGCAGGCGATAATCTGCTTGCCGATGAACATGAGATCCGGTTCGAGGAAATGCTCGAGTTGCTCGCGGAAGAAGTTGCCCAGAATCCTGGCTCCCTCGTCGTAGCCGGCTTCACCGATCTCCGGCTGGGTATGCGTCCGCAGGAACCATGGACCGATGGTCTGTCCCTCGATCATGACCTGCTTCGGCGTGTAGCCAAGGAGCGGACAGCGCGAGGGGGTGACCTGGTCACGGGTAAACCAGGCTCCGCCACGGCGGGCAAGGTACTCGCGGGCAAGCCACTGCGCCATGAAACCGACCCGCCAGGAGCCGATATGCTGGTTCGGAATCAGGATGTACCGCACCTTGGGCGTATGGACGATCTGCTTGAGCAGCAGGTTCGCCTGGTCTACACGGCGACCCGTGGCAAAGGGCCAGTAGGAGCCGACGCCTTCGCTCTCCATGGCCTCGCCGGAGGTAATGCTGGGGTTGGCGTATCCGCGCGGGGCAACCAGACGCCAGAGCCATGCCAGGGCTGGCGGCAGCACGTGCAGCAGCCCGAAGATGCCGAAGCTCGGCTCATCCGCCGTGCACGGTGGGGTGCGTACGCCGAAGCTGCGGATATCCACCCGCACCGCCCCCGTCACCACATTGGGGACGACTTCGCGCGGCACGACTACGCGTGGATTCGGGCAGGCGACGCCGGGTTCGTCTTCGATGTGTTGCCAGATCAGCCCGGTGCCCCCGGGTGCCGCATCGATGTTCAGGAAGAGCAACGGTTCCTTGCTGTGGATGGTCGTCTCTTCCAGACTCGGATCCGTACCGTAGTGGGCAATGTGATTGACGCGGATGAACCAGGCATTTTCGGCATCCATCACGTAGAGCTTCTCGCTGTCCTTCTGCAGCGACGGATGGCAGAGGGCCATATCGTCGGTGACCGGGCGCAGCTCGCAGTTACGGGGCAGGACGACATGGCGGTCCTCGCCGGTGACCACGTTGCGTCCGAGCAGGAGGCGTCCGTCCTTCTCGCGGTGCATGGTTTCGAGCATTTCGCTCTTGCCGCCGCCGCTGGCCCCCTCATGCATGATGGTGATCTTGTTGTCGTACGGCGTGACCACCTGCACCGTGGAGCAGTGGGCAGTCAGCCAGTCCTCCTGCTCGCCCAGATTGATGAGGACCCCGTAGATTCCCTTCTTGGCGCTCGGTCCCGGATAGAGGTTATAGGCAAAAAGTTCATGCACGGTCGAACGGCGGTTGTGCACGACCACCTGCCGCCCATCGAAATGACTGTGCCGGAAGGGTGGAGCCACATAGATGACCGCTTTCGGGTCGTAACTCGAGCGCAGCTCCGACGCCTCGATGATCCCCTGCAGCAAAGCCAACCCGAAGGCGAAGAAACCGGCGTTGGCCGGCGCCACCACCAGCGCATCGACCCCTTTGCCGGGCGCACCCGCCACGAAGGGGAAGAGGCATAGTTCCTGCTCGCGCAGCCAATCCATCGTTTCCTGGCGCGTCTTGGTAAAGGCCTCCCCGAAGCGATCCTTGTAGTGCGGCTTATTGGTCGGCAGATCGTCCGCGATCACCATGCAGTCCGGATCCCGTCGCCGCATGTAGGGATCGAGGTAATTGGCGGCAATGCCGTTTCGCACGCGGCAGGCTCTTGCCTCCACGATTCGTCCTTTGCCGGGCACGTCGTAGGCCACATCCGCCCAGCCGTCTACCGCATCACGCACCGACAGGTCGGCCAGCTCGCTCAGGGTGCCGGCTATGGTGAAATCGGGACAGTCTTCGAGCAGTGCGCGCACTTCGGGGGGAACTTTGAACTTGGGCAGCTTGTTTGCTGGACTCATGGAGTAAGGTATCCTTGGGGAAATAGTTCTATTGCACACGACACCTTTGTCGGCCTGCCACCAGTCAGGGCGCGAAAAAGCGGCCGACAGTTTCCAAACCAACTGTCGACCTGTCAAAATCGACCCGTACTATACACCGATTTATCAAGAAGGGGAGGATCTCAATAAACTATTCCGCGGGAGCATGCTGCGTCAGCTCAGACAGCTCCCCGTTGCGCAGCCAGTAATGGAGGCCCGACCAGTTGTTCTCGCCAAACTTTCGCTTGAAGTACCGGTAGCCGTCGCCGTAGACTGGGTTGGGACTCTCTTCAATCGTCTGCAGCGCGTCAAGGAGCTGGTGCTTGTGGCAATAGACGGCGGAGAGGTACTGGCAGATCCCTTCCTGCACCCAGAGTGGGGTCTTGCGCATGTGGGGGAAGCGGTCGGCCAGCAGGTCGTGCGTCAGCTCGTGAACCGCCCCGGCCACGAAGTTGTCACGGGTCTGGCCGAAGAGCAGGGTGATCCGTTCGTCGATTGCCACCATCCGGTGTTTGTCTCCCTTGGGGCCGCGTCGCACTTCCACTTGCTCACTGCGCTCATAGCAGCCGCGCACGACGGTGGCATCGTCGGCAAAGATCTGCTCATGCATCAACTGGGCGAGCTTGTGTCGGTCCGCCAGGGCCAGTCGCGGCGGCGATCCGATGGTATAGCCGGTGATTGCCTGCACCTCCTGCCGGGCATGATCGTACCAGAGCTGAGCGTCCTTCATGTCGAAGATCGCGTGCACACGGCAGGCCGCGCACAGCCGCCGTCCATCGCTCAGTTCATGCCCCTTGCCAAAGGGCAGCTGGCACTCGTTGCAGCGGGGGCTTGAGGCATGCTCGGCGCAGAACACCTGACCGCGGAAGGTGGCGTACCTGTGGTTGCGCTTGCCGCAGATTGCGCAGGCGGGAAGGCTCTTCAGCAGGCATGCCTCCGAGCAGAAGAGCTGATCGTCGCTCTGCAGATAGCGATCGGTCAGCGCTTGGCCGCAGATCACGCATTGTGGGCGCGTGGCTGCGTAACACGCCTTTGAGCAATAGCTCTTGCCACTCTCCTGATCCTTCAGATACCGCTCGGGCAATGCCTTGCCGCAGGTCGCGCAACCCTCCGCCGCCCACGCCGCCGGTGCCGTCAGCAAAGCGGTCGCCAAGGCAATCAGGAGCAGGCCATGAAGGTGCGGCAGCGCTGTCCGCTTCATCATCCTCTCCCCTCGAAAAGATCCCGCCCCTTCACCAAGGCACGCATCTTGGCGTCGGCGATCGACCGCTTGAGCATCCAGAAGCCGCAGTCCGGGTGAATGTAGCTGATCCGCTCCGCACCCAGTACCTGCGTCGCCTTTTCGAGAGTGCGGGCGATCTCTTCAGGCGTCTCCACGACCGTCCGCTTCACGTCGATCACCCCCAGCCCCAGCTTCACTTCCGGTCGCAGATCTCGGAAAGCCGGTAGCTCGTCGTCCCCCCGAAAGGCCATCTCCGCCACAACATGGTCGATGTGCAGGCAATTCAGGAAGCCAATCAGCTGCTCCCATGTCCCCTGCTGGATGCTCTGTCCGCCATAGTTGCCGAAGCACAGGTGCAGTGCCGGGATCTTCTGAACTTCGTAGAGGATACGATTGAGCGTCGGCGCCACCCAGAAGCCGTCTTCCGCCTTGCCCGTGATGTTGGCTTCGTCGATCTGAATCACCTCGGCATCGATCTCGCGCACCTGGCATGCCAGCACCTCCGCCAGGGCCAGCGTCACCCGCTCCAGATCGCCGTAATGGGTATCCATCAGGGTACGCGCCAGCATGTAGGGACTGGTGATGGTGAACTTCAGCGGCCGGTCCGTCAGACGTCGTACCCGCCGGTAGGCGCTCACCAGATCCAGGCAGCCTTCGCCGATCTGTCCTTCTATCACCCCCGCCGGCCGGCTGCGAAAAGCCATGCCCGCCTTGTTCTCGAACGCCTTCAGATCCGCCCGGGTGATCGCCGTCCGCACTCCCGCCAGGGGGCGCACAAAGTAGTCGATCATCCCATTTGTCTCCGGGTGGCTCACGTCGAAGCGGTAAAGTTCGCCGTCGGCAATGAGGTCGATACCGGCCAGCTCCTGTGTCTTCAGGACCACCATGGTCGCATCTTCAAGGGCCTGTTCACTGGGTGCCGCCAGCAGCCAGTCCGGCAGCGGGTAGCTACCGACTACGGTGGTCTTGATGGTGGGGGACATGCCGGAATCTCCTGAAGGGGGGTGAGGGCGTTCAAGTGCCTTGTAGTATACGTGTCTGACCGCCGTCTTGGAAGTGCGGCGGGCAATCTTGCGCATTTTACGCGCCGTTGCTGCTTGACGCTGTGCCTCTATGGTGGTAGGATCCTCTCCCGCTTACTGGAGGGGCTTCGCTTATGGTCGTACAAGCTGGAATCATCGGATGCGGCGGCGTCGCCCGCTCTCATCTCAATGCCTATATGGCCAACAACGTCAAGGTTGTTGCCGTCACGGACAGCAATCCTGATGCTGCCAACGCGCTGGCTGCCGATATCGGAGCGACTGTCTGCCGCGATTTCAGCAGCCTGATCGAGCGCGAGGATGTGCGGATGGTCAGCATCTGCACACCTCCGGCCGTGCACGAAGAGGCCGCCATTCATGCTCTGCGGCATGGCGTGCACGCCCTGTGCGAGAAGCCGCTCGCCAACGACCTCGAAGCCGGCAATCGCATTCGCCAGGCGGCACACGAGAGCGATGCACTGCTCATGCCTGCTTTCAGGCACCGCTTCATGCCCGCCATCGTCGCCGTTCGCGATCTGCTCCGCGGCGGCGTCATCGGTGATGTTGTCTTCTTCAACAACACCTTCTGCGGCCCGATGTTCTACATGGAAGACCGCTGGTTCACCCGCAAGGCCGTTGCCGGCGGCGGCTGCCTTATCGATACCTCCTCCCATTCCGTCGACCTCTTTCGTTATCTCGTCGGTGACATCGTTCAGCAGCATGCGGTCATGCACCGCCACCTCAAAACTACGGATGTGGAGGACGCAGGCATCCTCTCCCTCAAAGCCGCCACCGGCGCCATCGGCAGCCTCCAGTCCTCCTTTGTCGCGGGCACCGGCCTCGCCATCCTCGACATCGTCGGCACGAAAGGACGCCTTACCTACGACTATACCGAACCGGACCGGATCCGCCATCGCACCACCTCCGACGACCAGTGGCAGATCCTTCGGGTTCCAGTAAGCAGCGGCTTCAAGGAAGAGATTGCCCATCTTGTTGGCGCCATCCAGGGCCATCACGAGTTGGCCTGCACTGTTGAAGACGGTTGGCAGGCCCTCTCCGTCATCTGTGATGCTTATCGGCGGCAGCCCCGGCAAACCGGCACCCGCATCTCCCGCCGCCCCTGATCCTCGTTGCGTTCCTGGTTTTTCTTCCAGCAATAGCAAATCAAAGTTGATTTCGTCGCTGCGTCGCCTAATCTATGGGCTGACCAGTCTCGTTTTCTACAACCAGTATGGGGGTGACCGTATGATCATCGATGGTGACAAGCTCATTGAGCAACAGCTTTCTCTGACGACCGCGACTATCACTACCTTTGAAGATGGCAGCAGCACGCCGCTTACGCCAGTTCGCATGGTGCCCCCCCTCGCCGGCGCGGAGACTCAGCTCTCCCTCAACGGTGAATGGTCCGTTTCCCGCTGGCCGTTCAAGCAGTCGATTGACGCGCTTTGCGCCGTCGACACCAACGACAGCGCCTGGCCGCGCCTGGCCCAGCCTGGCATCGTCTTCTATGGCGATCCCGAGGAGAATCCCGCGACCGTCAAGAACTGGAATCGCGTCTCCATGACGCATATCGATCCCGAAGATGGCGCCGTGATTCGCCGCCTCGTCACCCTGCCCACCTCCTGGAAGGGCAAGCGCATCTACCTCCGCTTCAACGCCATCTATCCGGCCGGCATTGTCTACTGCAACGGGCGCAAACTCGGCGAGCAGACCAGCGGCCTTACCCCGATCGAGTGGGACGTGACGGATCTCGTCGCTCCCGGCCAACAGGCTCTGGTTGCCGTCCGCCTCCTGCGGACTCATAAGTTTGTCAAGATGGACATGCCCCGCCATGCCCTCGAGTTTACCGGCCTCGCTCAGGATGCCTTCTTCCACGCGACCGAGCCTGTCCAGATTGCCGACTACCACCTGATCAGCAAGGTCGAGGATGACCTGAAGTCGGGTTGCGTCAGCGGCTCCGTCAAGCTTCGCAACCATGGCCGCGGTCCGGTCAGCGGTCAAGTGCGGATCACCCTGGCCGAGATCGGTGGCACGGGCGCCGCCTCCGCGTGCGCCGACATCCAGCTCGACGCGGGCGCTGCCGCCGATGTTGACATTGCCGTTGGTCTTGCCCCCGTCAATCTGTGGAACGCCGAGATTCCGGCACTCTACAAGGTCACGCTCGCTCTCGACTGCGCCGGCTGCAGTCAGGAAATCTCCTGGCGCACGGGCTTTCGCAAGTTCGAGCTGAGAGACGAGCGCGCTTGGCTCAACGACCGGCCCGTCAAGTTCCGCGGCGTCAATCATCTGACCTACCATCCCGAACATGGGATGTATACGCCGAAGCCCTGGCTGCGTGAGTGCCTGACGCTGATGAAGAAGGCGAACGTCAATGCGATTCGTACCCACTTCCTCGGACCGCCCGCGCTGGCCGAACTCTGCGATGAACTCGGCATCTACCTCATGCAGGAACTGCCGATCGACTGGGGCACCAACTATATCCATGACCCGGAGTGGGTCGGTCCGGCCATGCAGCGCCTGGAAGGGAGCGTCCGACGGGATCGTCATTGCTGCTCCATCATGGTCTGGAGTGTCGGCAACGAAAACATGCCCCAGGACGCGAAGGTAGCCGATCAGGGTTGGAATCACATGCGCATCTACGACCGCTTCGTCAAGCGGCTCGACCCGACGCGCCCGACGATGTTTCCGCCTCCCGGTCCGGCCAACAAGATCAAGGGCATCTTCGAGGTGCGCGTGGGCGATATCGCCGACACCCATTACAGCTTCAATCTGGCCAGGGAGATTGCCGAAACCGGCAAGCTTACCAACCCACGCAGCTGGGAAGCCGATATGGAGACCGTCACCCGCGAAGAGGCCATCGAGCGCGGCTGGAGCGGCGTCTGGTTCAGCTCCGAGTACGGCATCATGAACATGATCCCGGACCTCCTTCATGCCCCGTATGCCTCCATCATCACGGATACTCCGGAAGATCCTCTCAGCGGCAAGAATACGCTTGAAGTCTTCTATCAGCGTCTGGCCCACGAGTGGGGTTACATGCGGGATGACCCGACCTGCCTTGGCGGCGCCTACTTCCCGTGGCTCTGCTCAGGCACAGGGAACAATCCCTGGGGATGGACTCGCTGGGGTGAGGATGCCGACTGGGGCGTCGTCACGGCCGACCTCCTGCCCAAGCCTGCCTTCTGGGCGCTTCGCGTCCTCTTCAGCCCCGTTCAGTTTCCCCGAAAGGCCATCTGGCGCCCCGGCGATGAGGAGATCACCTTCGACCTGCACAACGGGTACAATGCCATCGACCTCAAGGAGTGCACGCTTCGCACCATGATGAGCGGCGGCGGGCGCTACATGGGCATGATGCGCGAATGGCGTGATGTGCATGTTACCTGCGCCCCCGGCCATGATGTCACCGTGCACGTCCCGATCTGGAACGAGAGCAGCCGCAAGTCTCTTGCCGATGGCAGTGCCATCGCCTGTCGCTGCATTCTCCTGGAGCCCAATGGCTTCCGTCCGATCACCTGGGATGTGATTGTGATGCCCGAGGCGCTCAGCAACGAGCTGGACGAGGTGCTCCCTGTCGGTCCCGACGCTGTTCTCTGATTCAGCCGAGTTGTTCGATGGCGCTGCCGTGACGCCCCAGTGTGTCACGGTAGCGCCGGGCGATCTTCCACAATTCGAGTGGGGCCCGCAGGCAATCCTGGAGACCCAATCGCGAATCGCCGCGATCGATCCATGACGTCAGCGGCAACTCGTAGACGTGTTCGAGTGCCCCCGCGTGGCCGTGCTGGCCGATAACCCGCGCCAGCATTTCCACGTCGAAGTACCAGCGGGTGTGAAAGGGTTCCGCGAAAACCGCCGCCGCCAGCTCGCGGCGCATCAACTTGGCTCCGCACTGCGTGTCGTAGACTGGGAGGCGTAACGTCATGCTGGCGGCCGTCGCGAAGATTCGCCCAAGATAATGGCGATGCATCGACCGTTCCACCGTGGCGCCAAGCCGTTTCAGGCGGCACCCCATGATCAGCTTCAGCTTCTCGTTCGCTTCCAACTCCGCGATGAAGCGTGGAATCTCCTCCAGCGGCGTCGCCAGATCCGCGTCCCAGTAGCCGACGAGTTCATGCGACTGGTCCCGCAGCAGATGCTGAATCCCCGCGCGAACGGCCATCGCCTTTCCCGCGTTCTTCGGCAGCCGATGTGCCACCAGCACCTCCGGCGCCTCGGCTGACAGTGCCTCCAGTATCTCCCCCGTTCGATCCGTCGACCCATCATCCATCAGCAACAGACGGATATGTGGATGAGTCCGACTGAAGCCAACGATTGCCTCACGATCCAGGCGCTCTTCCTCGTTGTAGCACGGTATGACGACTGCGGTATTCTTCACATACACCCACGGCTGAAGGTTGGTCAACGCCTTCAGCAACTATACATCCCACTACCCCCAGATCAAATGCCATGGTTTCGCCGGTTTCGCCGGCGGCTCTGCTCAGGGGGCGAAGAAGAGGTCCAGGTAGCGAGCGGCCACCACCCTTCCAAGGCGGTTGGCGTGCACCCTGTCCCGCTTGAGAATGCGCCAGTCTTCGATCTCGTTGTCGGCGCAATAGCAGCCGATGCAGCCGGCCATGTCAAGGAAGGCGCTGCCGGTTTCCCGGGCGAGCCGGCGAAGGTTGTCGCGGAAGCTGTTTGGGGGCGTTTCGAAACGCCGCCAGGCGGGAGCGTAGCGGTGGTCGACCGCTCCGAAGGCCTCCGACATCAGCAGGATCTCGGCAGGACATCCGGCTTGGGTCTGCCGGACCACGGCGCGGATGGCGTCGATATCGTTTCTGTTGCTGATGCCGCCAACGATCAGCAGATCGGGCGAATGACGCAGCACGTGTTCGTGCAGGTGCTCCGGCTTCTGATAGTAGGTGCAGCCGGTCGAGCCGCGCACTGAGGTGGCGATCTCCAGGCGGCTGCCCGGATAGCGTTCCTCGATCACCGTCTCATAAAGGGAGTTGCTGATATCGTTGACGATGCTGTCGCCGAGCATGACCATGCGCACAGTCTCGCCTTTCTCCAGCTTCTCGCGAAGCCGCGGCATCGCGTCCCACCGATCTTGGGGAGGCGTGAAGTTCATCTGTTCCAGTTGTTGCCACGAGCGACGAAGGAGAGCGGCGACCTCGGGAGCCTTCACTGGCTCGATACTGATGTCGCTGATGCGCAGGGCAGCATCCTTTGCAGGTTCCCAGGAGATGATACTGGCCATCGTCTCCGGCGGGCAGCGGAAGTACAACGACACCTCCTGCCAATCCTCGCTCTGACCGAGCATCTCGTAGTGATCCGCTATCAGCTGCTCTTCAGGGGTGCGAAAGTGTTTGGCGGCAAAATAGCCGTAGGCATCGGCCGTCGCCTGAAAGGTGGCGCGATAGTAGTGGTAGGGTTCGGTGGCGACCTGCGGCGTCACCCATTTGCCATTGCTGGCGGCAACGAGTCCGCGACGGCGGCCAGGGATCGGCTGCAGCCACATGCCGGTACTTGGGGCGACGCTGGGTGGATCGTAAGTCCAGCCGTTCTCCAAAGGATCTTCGGCCAGGTCGGGAGACCATGGAAGTGGCAAAGGCGCTAATGTTCGTGAATTTTGCATCCGGGAACTTTATCAGCAAAAGCCGTCACCGCAACCGCGACAACAAGCATAATTGCAACTTTCCAGCAGCTCGGTTGCATGCGGGCCGGCAGACAAGTAGCTTAACCTCACTTCAAAACACTATACGGGAGTGGCTGCCATGCCCAGATCGAGCGCGCTCTTCACGTTGTCGCTGCCGTTGATGGCAATGTTGTTAATCTCCGGTTGCCGCACCGGCGGTGGCCGCGACAAGGAACTGCTGATGCAGACGTCGACGATCGAAGCGCTGCTCGGCGGCGTGTACGGTGGTCACATCGCTCTCACGGAGCTTCGCGAATATGGTGATTTCGGCATCGGCACCTTCGATCGCCTCGATGGCGAAATGGTCGTCCACCAGGGCACCGTCTACCAGGTGCGGGCTGACGGCAAGGTCTATCTCCCACCCCTTTCCACCACCACTCCCTTTGCCGCCGTTACCTTCTTTGGCGCTGACCAGCAGGTCGCCATACCCGGACCTCTTTCGCTTGAGGAATTGTACGCCTTCATCGACAGACAGGCGCCGAATCAGAACATGATTCAGGCCATCGAGATCACCGGCAGATTTGCGTCGATCCGCACGCGCAGCGTGCCGGCGCAGGAGAAGCCGTATCGTCCCCTCGTGGAGATTGCCAGGGAACAGCCGGAGTTCAACTACAGCGAGATCTCGGGTGTGCTGGTCGGCTTTCGCTGCCCCCCCTTCATGGCGCGGCTGAATGTGCCGGGCTATCATCTGCACTTTCTTGACGATGAGCGGAAGGTGGGTGGGCACTTGCTCGATCTGAACATCGAGAGCGGCACCCTCAAGATCGATTCCACCCCGCGCGCCATGCTGATTATTCCAGACGAAGGCAACTTTGCCGGCGCCGACTTGTCAAAAGAGCGAGGCGGGGAGCTGCATGACGTTGAACGCTGAACGCGCACACACTCGAGGGACTTATCTGTGACGGACTTTCCACGCACCATCGTCGGCGGCGTCAGCCTGCCGCGCCTGATCATCGGCTCCAACTGGTTTCTCGGCTATTCCCACACGAGTCTGGCCAAGGACAACTTCATTAAGGAGTTCCAGACACGCGAGCGCATCTGCGCCATCATCGAGACCTTTCTCGAGCATGGCATCGATGCCATTCTGGCACCGCCCAACCAGAAGCTGGAAGATGCCATCCTCCAGGCTGAAGATAAGACGGGCAAGGCGATCATCCGCATGTGGACCCCCATCTTCAACGTCGATCCGCAAGGGGATCCGATGGTGACCGCCGAGGCGGCGATCCGCCAGTGCAAGGAGCTCAACGGAACCTTCTGCCTGCCGCACCAGGCCGTCATCGATGCGCTCATCGATCGTCGTTCGCAGACGATTCGGGATCTCGAACTCTATACCCGCCTGATCCGCGACTACGGCATGATACCCGGCCTCTCCACGCACATGCCCGAAGCCATCGTCTATGCCGATCGAATGGAGGCGGACATCGCCACCTACATCCAGATCTACAACGCCGCCGGCTTCCTCATGCAGGTTGAGGCGGATTGGGTCATGCGGATCATCCGGGAGGCCAAGCATCCCGTCCTCACCATCAAGCCTCTGGCTGCCGGCAAGCTCCTGCCACCGGTTGGTTTCTCCTTCGTCTGGAATACCATTCGCGACCAGGACATGGTCTGCATCGGCACCACGACCTGCGACGAAGCCCGCGAGTGCATCTACATCTCTTCCGACTTCATCGAGCGCCGCATCCCTAAGAACGAGTTGCAGCGCACGCGCAGCAAGTCCTCTCTCGGCTGAAATCGGAGTGTGCCATGGCGACTCGCTACAGGGGCCTCGTCCTTTACGACGGAGGATGCGGATTGTGCAATCGCAGCGTCCGCTTCCTCCTTCGTATCGACCACGATCGCCTTCTCCGCTTCGCGCCTCTGCAGGGGGAAACGGCCCAAGCTGTCTTCGACCGGTACACGGATCTCGACCCTTCCCTGAATAGCGTCATCTATCTGCGGGATTTTGACGAGACGAAGGAAACGGCCTATCTTCATTCCGATGCGGTCTGGCGAATGCTCGTCGACGTCGGCGGGCGCTGGCGTCTGGTTGGGCGGATGCTGCGTCTCATTCCCGCGCCACTACGCAACTGGGGCTATCGGGTCATCGCGCGCCATCGCCACCGCATTCCAGGCGGGGATGCCTGTGAACTCCCGACCGCCGACATCACCTCCGATCCCAGGTTTCTTCCATGAGTGACACGACGCGCGATGCAGAGAGCCCTCTCGTCCTCCTTCGCGGCGTCACGCGACGGTATCCCGGCATGGCGGCCAACGGTGCGCCGGGTACCGTCCTCGAGGGCATCGATTTCCTGCTTCAACCGGGCGCCGCCGTGGCGATCATGGGGCCCAGCGGCTGCGGCAAGAGCACCCTGCTCAATCTCATCGGCGCGCTGGATCAGCCCGATGAGGGGGAGGTAATATTTGATCAGCGGCCTCTCCAGGCACTGAGCGACCGCGAGCTGGCGCGCCTGCGCAACCGCGAGATCGGCTTCATCTTTCAGGAGCACCACCTCCTTCCGCAATGCTCCGTGCTGGAGAACGTCCTCGTGCCGACGCTCGCCCCCGATGCCCCTCTGCGCGGTTCCCAGGCGACCGCGCGTGCTCGCGAGCTGCTGGCGCGGGTGGGACTGGAGGAGCGCCTCGCCCATCGCCCCGGCCAGCTCTCCGGCGGCGAGCGACAGCGGGTCGCCGTCGTACGTGCGCTTATCAACCAGCCGCGGCTCCTTCTGGCCGATGAACCGACCGGTTCGCTCGATCAGAAATCCGCCAAATCCTTGATCGACCTTCTGATCGAGTTTAACAAGGCGCTGGGAGTTGCCTTGGTGCTGGTGACCCATGCCGCGGATATTGCCGGTCGGATGCCCCGTCTGCTCACCTTGCGTGAAGGGAGGTTGAGGGAGGCGGGCAGGAGGAAGCGATGAAGCTGCTGAACCTCGTGCGCGGCAGCGCTCTCTACCATTGGCGCGGGTATCTCGGCACCATGGCGGGAGTCGCGGTCGCCTGTGCCGTGATCACTGGCGCGCTGCTGGTGGGCGATTCCGTCCGGGCGAGCTTGCGCCGCATCGCCGATGAGCGGCTGCGCCAGGTGAGCGTCTCCATCCTTACCGGCGACCGTTTCTTCACCGTCGCTCTGGATGACCGCTTGCGCGACCAGCTCGATGTGCCGCTCGCTGCCGCCATCCAACTCGATGGGATGGTGCTCCTGCCGGACGAATCGCGCCGCGTCAACCGGGTGCGCATACTGGGGGTAGACCCCGAGTTCTGGAGCCTCGGCGATGCGCCTCCAGCCAGCGGGATCGTCCTCAATCGTCGCCTGGCGGAGCGCCTCGGGGTGGAGATCGGCGATGCCATTGTACTGCGGGTTGCAAATCCCGGGCTACTGCCGCGCGATGCCTCCCTGAGTCCAGCCGACGACGCCTTCGTCAGTTGGCGCGCCACCGTGGGTGAGATTCGCGGCGCGGAGAGCTTCGGCAACTTCAACCTGGAACTCAATCAGGTTGCCCCCTACAATCTCTTCATCCCACGTGACCAGTTGGCGGCCGAGCTTGGCCGTGCGGGCCGCGCCAACCTGCTGCTCGTGGGTGGCGCGAGCACTATCGGGAAGATAAACGAAGCGCTTCCGAAGCTACTGGAGCTTGAAGATGCCGGCTTTGCCGTGCAGTCACTGCCAGACGGCGAGACCGTGGAGCTACGCAGCTCTCAGATCTTCATGCGCGATTCGCTTGCCGCCGGCGCCGCCGCGCTTTCGCCGGATTCCGTATCGCTTCTCACCTGGTTCGTCAATTCCCTTCGGCTCGGCGAGCGGGTGACTCCTTACAGCATGGTCACCGCCACCGACCAGTGGGCGGAGCTGGGAGACGATGGGATGGTGCTCAACCAGTGGGCTGCCGAAGATCTGGAAGCTGCTGTCGGCGACACCGTCACCATCGAGTACTTCCTGCTGGACGCCGGGAACCGTCTTATCGTCGACTCCGCCGACTTCGTCATTCGTCAGATCATTCCCATGGACGACCCGCGCCTCGATGCGGCCATGATGCCCGACTTTCCGGGGCTGAGCGACGCCGAAAACTGTCGCTCGTGGGATACGGGTGTGCCGATCGAGCTGGCGCGGATTCGTCCCCGTGACGAAGCCTATTGGGGCGAGTACCGCGGCACCCCCAAGGCGCTCATCAGTCTGTCGGCCGGCCAACGCCTCTGGCGGAGCCGCTTCGGCGCCGTCACCGCTGTACGACTTCCCGCGACGCCAGAGGTCGACGAGCAGCTGCGGGACGTTCTCCTGGGGGATCCGGCGGCCGTCGGCTTCGTGCCGGTGCCGATCGCGGAACTGAGCACCGAGGCCTACCGGAACAGCCTGGACTTCAGCCAGTACTTCCTGGCCTTCAGTATCTTCCTGATCATCGCCGCGCTGCTGCTCACCGGCCTCCTCTTTAATTTCAGCCTGAAGCGGCGCCTCACGGAAGTGGGGACGCTGGTGGCCCTCGGCTTCAGCCGGCGCCGGGTTCGCCTCTTCTACATCGCGGAGAGCGCGGCTCTGGCAGTACCGGCGGTCATCATCGGTGCCTGCCTGGGCATCGGCTACACCATGGCCATCCTCCATGGCTTGACACACGTCTGGCAAGATGCCGTCGGAACCTGGCCGATCCAGTTCTCCGCCACCATCACCTCGCTGGCCGGCGGTGCCGTCGCCACCTTCATCGTTGCGGTCGCCACCATCTGGTATTCCGGTCGCCTCATCGCCCGGTGGCCGGTACCGGTGCTGCTTGCCGGTGGTCGCGACGCAGAATCCACCGTCGGTCATCGCCCCCGCCGCCCCATCTGGTCCTTTCTCGGCTTTACTCTGCTTCTGCTCGGCATCGCCATCATCGTCTTCGGCGCGATCCTGGAGCTTGACCAGCCGCTGGTCTTCTTTCTGGCGGGAACGCTCCTGCTGGTCGGCGCCCTGTCGGCCTTCAACGACCTGCTTTATCGCCTGGCGCGCCTTGGTGGGAGCGACGCACCCGGCCTCACGCGTCTGGGGCTGCGCAATCTCTCCCGCCACCGCGGCCGAAGTCTCGCGGTGGCCGCTATTCTGGGCTGCGGCGCCTTCCTCGTTCTGGCCCTCGAATCCCAGCGGCTTCACCGCCAGCCGGAGAACCTCGCCCCCAGCGGCGGCACCGGCGGCTTCTCCCTCTTCGCTCAGGCCACCCTTCCTCTGCATGTCGACCTCAACACCTATGGTGCCCGCGAAGATCTGGGGCTCATCGGCGATCCGCGGATTCCGCCCTTCAGCGTGCTTCAGCTCCGCCTGCGCGCCGGTGACGAGGCAAGCTGCCTCAATCTCAACCGCGCGCAGCGTCCCCGCCTGGCAGCGCTGGACAGCCGTACCATGCAGGCGCGCCGGGCCTTCACCTTCCTCAAGCTGGCCCCCGATGTCGATCCGACGGAGCCATGGAGCGCGCTGCGCCAGACGCCCGAGCCGCGGGTGATCAACGCCTTCACCGATCTCAATAGCCTCACCTACACCATGGGGCGTGCCGTCGGCGACATCATCCATGGATACACGGACGAGCAGGGGCGCGAACTCGGCATCCGCATCGCCGGCGCCCTCGACAGCAATCTCCTGCGCGGCATGCTGATAGTCGACGAAGAGGCCTATCTCCAGCACTTCCCGAGCAGCTCCGGCTATGCTATCCTGATGGTCGACAGCCGCTATGAAGATGCGGCGCTGCTGGCCGAGACGCTCAATCGGGCACTGGCGGAGCATGGCGTCGATTTCCGTCCTTCCAGCGAGGTGCTGGCGGAATACGACCGGGTACAGAACACCTACATCAGCATCTTCCAGGTGCTGGGCGGTCTCGGTCTGCTGCTGGGCAGCGTTGGGCTTGGGCTGCTGGTGGTGAATCATGTGCTGGAGCGCCGACCCGAGCTTGCCCTGATGCGGGCTGTGGGCTATCCGCGAGGCTGGTTGAGTCGTCTGCTGATCGTGGAGCACCTTGCCCTCTATGCGGCGGGTCTCACGGTTGGCGCGATTGCCGCGGCGGCCGCGGTGATGCCCCTCCTGATGCGCTCAGGCCCCGGCGTACCATGGCATTTGCTGGCCCTTCTGATGGCACTTCTGGGAATCAGTGGAATCTTATGGATAATACTGGCGGCAGTCTTCGCCCTGCGAGGCGATCTTCTGTCTGCCTTACGCAGGGAATGATGAAGGGGATGAACATCATACCGAGTGGGCATGCGCTGCGTGACCACGGATGAGCCTTACCATGATCGAACGTCTGCTACCCGCCGTTACGGCTCTGACTGGAAGCGCCATGCTATGGCTGTGGATTCAGGGGCCGACGGCACGCCTCCTGGAGCCGCGAGTTCCGGGACGAGACCGGCCCGCCGGCATGGAAGAGGCCGAAGCTGCCGACCCGCTGGGCGATATCGCCTTGCGACCGGGTGATGGCAGGGTCGTCGAGCTGCCTGGTGCATGGCCGGGCTTTCGCGGAGCAGAGCTGAGCATGGTCGCGGTCGATGCGCCCCCCCTGGCCCGCCAATGGCCGGCCGGCGGCCCTCCGCAACTCTGGAGCATCGAGGTGGGGGAAGGGTATGCCGGCGCCGCCGTCCGCGATGGCCGCGTCTACATCATGGACTACGACCGCGAGCGCCAGGAGGATGCCCTGCGCTGCCTCTCCCTGCAGGATGGCAGCGAGCTCTGGCGGCTGACCTACCCGATCAAGATCAAGCGCAACCATGGCATGTCGCGCACCATACCCACTCTCGCGGGTGACCATGTCGTGGCGATGGGGCCGATGTGCCAGGTGATCTGCGCCGATGCGCTCACGGGCGAATTTCGCTGGGGGATCGATCTGGTGCGCGAGTATGGCACGGTCGTGCCGCCCTGGTATGCGGGCCAGTGCCCGCTCGTTCTCGATGATGTTGTCCTGCTTGGCGTCGGCGGCGAAGAGACTCTGGCCATTGCCGTCGATCTGGCGACCGGCGAGCTTCGCTGGAAGAGCCCCAACCCCAAGGCATGGCAGATGACGCATGCATCCCTGACCCCTTTTACCTTCGCTAAGCGCCGCATGGTCGCCTACAATGCCAGTGGCGGCCTCGCCGGGATCGATGTCGACAGCGGTGACATTCTCTGGATGACGGACGAATGGAAGATCAGCATCGCGACCATTGCCTCGCCAGTGGTCGTCGGCGACGGCAGGCTCTTCCTCTCGGGTGGATACAATGCCGGGAGCGCCATGCTGCAGCTGATCGAAGAAGGCGAGAGCATCGTCCCTCGCATCGACTTTCGCCTTCCTCCGAAGGTGTTTGGCGCCACGCAGCAGACCCCCGTCTACTATCAGGGGCACCTCTATGGGATCCGTCCTAATGGCGAGCTTGTCTGCCTTGATCTTTCCGGCAAGATCCTCTGGGAGAGTGGCATCGATTATCGCTTCGGTCTGGGCCCCTGCATGATCGCCGATAGGCTGATCTATGCGCTTGACGATCATGGTCGCCTGGTCATGGTGGAAGCCGTGCCGGATGGTTTTCGCCCGCTGGGCGACGCACAGGTGCTCGATGGTCATGAAGCGTGGGGGCCCATGGCGCTGGCGGGCAGACGGTTGATTCTTCGCGACTTAACCCGTATGGTTTCACTCGACGTGGGGAAAGAGGGAGGAGCTTCGCCATGAATCAGGATCCGTGGCAGGAAAATCAGACACGACGCGACTTCATTCGCACCTGCGGGCGGCGGGTGTTGATTGGGGCACTGGCGGCGACCGGGGGGCTCCTTGTTGCCCGTCGTCTGGGCGATCGTTGCGTGAACGACAGCCGCTGCTTCACCTGCATCGAAAACGACCGCTGCAAACTGCCGGAGGCCACGGCCTTCCGGCGTGGAGGCACCCGATGAGCGAACCCGTGAAGAGCAGTCGCCGCCACTTCCTGGGCAAGGCCCTCGCCGGGGGCGCCCTCGCTGCTCTGGCCGGCGGCACGGCCTGGATGTCGCGCCTCTGGCGTGGTCCCTCGGCACCCGTATCCCCCTCCGCCAGACGTAAGCTTGGCGATGAATTCTTCTACGATGTGGAGCGCTTTCGTCACGTACCCGAAGAGTTGATTCGCTATCGTCAGGTCGCTGAACTCGATCCGCAATTGCGCGCGGTTCGCAGTATCGCCATCGGTCCTGATGGGACGATTGCCGTGGCCGGCGAAAAGCGGGTGCGGCTCCTCTCTCCTGATGGGGCGATCCGGCTCGATATGGAGACTGCCGGCTTGCCGCGTGGCCTGAGCTGGCGGGGCGACGAGCTGTTGGTCGGCGTTCGCGATCACCTCGAACTCTATTCGCCCGATGGCACCCTGCGTCTGGCCTTTGCCCCCATCGAGGGCGCTCACCTCACCAGCGTCGACCTGATCGATGATGATGTCTTTGCCGCCGACGCCGCCAATCGCATGGTCTGGCACCACGATCGCTCTGGCAAGTTGATCGGCCCCATTGGCGCGAGAGACGAGGAGCGCGGTATACCCGGCTTCGTGGTTCCAAGTCCCTTCTTTGCCCTGCGCATCGCCCCCGACGGTCTCCTGCGGGTAGTCAATCCCGGCCGGCATCGCGTCGAAGCCTATACCTTCCGTGGCGACTTGGAATTCTCCTGGGGGACAACCTCTATGGCGATCGATGGCTTCTGCGGTTGCTGCAATCCGGTCAACTTCACCATCCTGCCGGATGGTCGTTTCGTGACCTGCGAAAAGGGGCTTCCGCGCGTGAAGATTCATGCGGCCGATGGGACCTTCGAATCCGTCGTGGCACCCCCGGCGCTCTTCCCCGAGAACGAAGCAGCCTGTGCCGGAGGTGACGCCTCGACCTGTACGCGTGGTGGTCTCGATGTGGCGGTCGCGCCGGATGGGCGCATCCACATCCTCGATATCGTCACCCGCCGCATCCGAGTCATGGAGGAGATCACCGCATGAGCGATGACCGCAAAGCTGATGAGAAAGCCTCTCGCCGCGAATTCCTGAAGGGTGGCTTGCGCAACCTTGGGCTGCTCGCTGCCGGCAGCCTGGCGGGATTTGCCTATGGCCGCAGTCGGAACGACGGTCTCGTCTGGCAGCTCGATCCACGCAAGTGCATCCAGTGCGGCAACTGCGCCACGGCCTGCGTCCTTGAGGAGTCCGCCGTGAAATGCGTCCACTCGTACAGCATGTGCGGCTACTGCGCCCTCTGCACCGGCTACTTCGAACCGCAGCCGAATGCCCTCAACACGGGGGCCGAGAATCAGCTCTGCCCGACCGGCGCCATCGAGCGTCACTTCGTCGAGGAACCGTATTTCGAATATACGATCGACGAGGAACTCTGCGTCGGTTGCGGCAAGTGCGTCAAGGGTTGCACCATGTTCGGCAATGGCTCGCTTTACCTGCAAGTGCGTCACGACCGCTGCGTCAACTGCAATGAATGCTCCATCGCCGTGCAATGTCCAGCCGAAGCATTCAGCCGCGTACCCGCCTCCGATCCCTACCTGCTCAAAACACGGGAAAAGCCGGCATGAAGGTATGGGGGAGAAGGTGTGCGGGGTTGGCAATGGGATTAACGGCTGCCTGGGTGGCGGCTGTCGAGCGTTTTCCGCCCCCCGATTTCGAATCCGGCCATCAGCTGCCGCTGACCTCGACGCCCGGCGCCCGCGCCGACTGGTGGCAGATCGTCGACCTGGGGCTACTGGCGATCGGGCTGGCGGTGGCCACCTGGCTGGTCCACAAACGGCGCTCTCGCAAGGCGGTCATCGTTCTGATGCTCGGCAGCCTTCTCTACTTCGGCTTCTATCGCGCCGGCTGCATCTGCGCGATCGGCTCGATTCAGAACGTGGCGCTTGGGCTCTGGCAGCCCGGCTATGTCGTGCCGTGGACGGTGCTCGGCTTCTTCCTCCTGCCCTTGATTGTCGCTCTCTTCTGGGGGCGATCCTTCTGCGCGGGGGTCTGCCCGCACGGCGCGCTGCAGGATGCCGTGCTCATCAAGCCGCTGAAGGTGCCCCATTGGCTGGAGAGTGGCCTGCGCCTGCTGCCATGGATCTATCTCGGAGCCGCCATCCTCCTTGCCGCCACCGGAAGCGCCTTTGTCATCTGCCGCTACGATCCATTTGTGGGCATCTTTCGCCTCAGCGGCGGGCGAATCATGATCGCCGTGGGTGTCGCCCTGCTGGTCCTCTCCATGTTCGTTGGCCGCCCGTATTGTCGATTCCTCTGTCCGCTGGGGGCGCTGCTGAGCCTCTGTTCGCGCTTCAGCAAATGGTTTGTGCGGATCACGCCGAGCGAGTGCAGCAAGTGCCGGCTGTGCGAAGATTCCTGTCCTTTCGGCGCCATCCATCAGCCTCTGCCCGAACGTCCCGCCGAATCGCGTCGACAGGCGCGCCGGCGCCTCGGGTGGCTGGTGCTGGCGTTGCCGGCGCTGGTGGTGCTGCTGGGCTGGGCCGGCTCCCGGATCGCTGATCCTTTGTCCATGTATCATCCTCGCGTGCAGCTCGCCGAGCAGGTGCGCATGCAGGCCGAAGATGAAAGTCTGACCCTCACGGATGCCGTCGATGCTTTCTACGTACAGGACGGGCAGGTGGACCGCCTCTACCAGGAGGCAACCGCCATTCGCGACGGCTTTGAAAAGGGGGGCTGGTGGCTGGGCGGCTTTCTGGGGCTGGTCATTGGTCTTGCCCTCGTTCAACATGCCATGCGTCACTGGCGCGAAGACTACGAGGCCGACCGCGCCCACTGCCTCGCCTGCGCCCGCTGTTTCGATACCTGCCCCTATGAGCGGCAGCGACGGGGTTTGCCATGCAACCCGGCGAGCCCGGAAACGGAGGTAACCGCATGAAAGGGCGCCCCCAGTGGATTCGCTCGCTGCGCCTCACCGCCGGAGCCGCCATCATCTTCTGCGTCATCGTCGGCGCCTTTCTGGTGCTGGACAATTTCCGCGGTCGCACCACTCGCCTGGTCGACGCGGAAGCGCTTGCCGTCCTCCGCCAGAGCTTGCTTGATTCGCCGAAAGACGAGGCGGTGAAGGAGAGCATACGGCAGCTCGACCACGAGCTGCGGGTTGACTACTTCGCTCGCCAGCGTCGCACCAGGCAGGGGGCATGGCTCCTTCTGGCCGGAGCTGTCGTCATCATTGCCAGCCTCAGCCTGGCCGCCGGCCTGGGCGCTTCGACGCCATTGCCGCCGGCGCATGCCCTACCGGATGTCGCTCGCCGGGCTTCCCAGTCTCGCTGGGCAGTTGCCGCCGTGGGCGCTATGCTGCTCGGTGCCGCTTTCGGTGTGGCGAGACGGCCTGATCTGACCATCCCGGCCTTGGCCGTCACGCCGCCCGGCGATGCGCCTGTCGTGGAGGTGCCTGTCGAGCTGCGGTGGCCCCGCTTCCGCGGCCCGGGCGGCCTGGCCATCGCGACCGGACAATCCACGCCCATACGCTTCGACCCGGGTACCGGCGAGAAGCTGGCTTGGCGAGTCGAGATCCCTCTTACCGGCCAGAGTTCGCCGATCGTCTGGGGCAACCAGATCTTCGTCACCGGTGCCAACAGCTCCACCCGCCAGCTCTATTCCTATAGCCTGGAGGATGGAAAGCTGCTCTGGCAGGCCAATGTCATCGGTGGCGCCCGCGCCATGCCGGAGAATGTCCTCGCCGACACCGGCTATGCCGCCCCCACGCCGGCGACTGACGGCAAGCGGGTCGTCGCCATGTTCGCCAATGGCGATATCGCCGCCTTTTCTTTTCAGGGCGCGCCTCTCTGGGCAACCAACCTCGGCGTGCCGGTGAACATCTATGGGCACGCCGCCTCGCCGATCCTCTGGGACGACCTCGTCATCGTCCAGTTCGACCAGGGGATGGACGGTGACGGTTCCTCCTTTCTCTACGCGCTCGACGCCGGGAGCGGCAAGGTGCGCTGGAAGACGCCCCGCGAGGCCCCGAACACCTGGTCGACGCCGATCATCATCGAGAGCGGGGGTGCTCCCCAGATCGTCTCCACCGGCAGCCCGTGGATCGTCGCCAACAATCCGACGGACGGGGCGGAGATCTGGAAGGTCAACCTCTTCTATGGGGAGGTCGTCACGGCCCCTGTCTTTGCCAATGACTTAGTCTATGTTGCTTCCGCCTTTGCCTACGCGGCAGCCATCCGGCCAGATGGCGAGGGGGATCTCACGGAGAGCCACATCCTCTGGAAGAACGACCTGGGATTGCCGGACATCGTCAGTCCTCTCTGCGATGGTGAACGGCTGCTCCTCTGCATGGCCGGGATGCTGACCTGTCTGAATGCCGCCGATGGGGAGCTGCTCTGGGAGCATGATCTCGAGGGGGACGCGTGGGCTTCACCCACCATGGTCGGCGACGCCATCTACCTGCCGCTGAAGGATGGCGATCTCGTCGTCTTCACCATGAAAGACGGTTACGAAGAGCTTGCCCGCAATCCCATGGGCGAGGCGCTCAATGCGTCGATCGCGGTGGCTGGAGGCAACATCCTGGTGCGGGGGAGCGACCATCTCTTTTGCTTCAGGGAGGAGGCACCATGAGCGCCGTCGACATCTCCCTCGTGGATCGGGCGGTCTCCCTGCATGGCGCCGGTCGCGCGCAATTGCTGCCGCTGCTGCTCACCATTCAGCGGCACCTGCATTATCTGCCCCCCGCCGCCTTGGATCGACTCAGCCGCCTGACCGGCATCGGCGAGGCCGAGATACGCGGTGTCGCTTCCTTCTACGCTATCTTCCGCTTTGAACCGATGGGGAAACATCTCATCAAGGTCTGCGACGGAACGGCCTGCCACGTCAAAGGTTCGATCCCGGTCTACGACGCCATCCGCCATCATCTTGGGATTGCCGCCGGTGCGGACACGGACGAGAGCGGCCGCTTTACGGTCCAGAAGGTCTTCTGTCTGGGCTGCTGCACGCTCGCCCCCGCCGTACAGATCGACGACCTGACCTATGGCCACCTCGCACCGGACACGATCGGCGGCATGATCGACGACTTCAACCAGCAGGCCAAGGGGCATCGCGGCTCCTGGGAGCTGGCCGAAGCGCGTGGCAACCTCGGAGAAGTCCGTATCTGCATGGATTCCTGCTGCATCGCCCGAGGCTGTGGCAAGTCGCTGCAGTCACTCGAAAAGGCAATCACCGACAATGGCATCCTGGCGCGTGTGCGCCGCGTCTCCTGCGTCGTGATGTGCGAACGCGCGCCAATGCTTGAAGTGGCGCCCGCCGGGAGCGCGCCGGTGCGTTACTCCGGGCTGCCCGACGAGGACATCGGCCGTGTCCTGCGGCAACACCTGCCGACGGCTGGATTGCTCCATCGGCTGCGCAATGGAGTGACCGATGCGCTGGATACCCTGCTGAGCTGGGAGGAACGTGAGCCGGTCGAGCGCTATGCTTCGCCCGACGAAGCGCCCGGTGTCGCCGCTTTCTTCGGCCCACAGGTGCACGTGGCGACAGAGCATTTCGGCGCCAGCGATCCGCTCGACCTCGCGGCTTATCGGGGCGCCGGCGGCTTTCTGGCACTCGAACGGTGCCGCGGCGAGTTGACGCCGGAGGCGATCATCGAAGAGATTCGGGCGAGCGGCTTGCGCGGTCGGGGTGGGGCGGGTTTTGCTACCGCGCGCAAGTGGGAGATGGTGCGTTCCCAGCCGGGGGGGCTGCGCTATGTGGTCTGCAATGGCGACGAGGGGGATCCCGGGGCTTTCATGGACCGGATGCTGATGGAATCCTTTCCGTACCGGGTGATCGAGGGCATGGCCATTGCGGCGCGGGCAGTCGGAGCGAACGAAGCCTTTGTCTATGTGCGAGCGGAGTATCCTTTCGCGGTCGAGCGCATGCGCGAAGCGATTCGCCGGTGCGAACAAGTGGGGTTGCTTGGCGGGGAGGGACTGAAGCTCCGCGTCTTCGAGGGCGCGGGCGCCTTTGTCTGTGGAGAAGAGACCGCGCTGATTGCCTCGATGGAAGGTCGGCGCGGCATTCCCACCCTCCGCCCTCCCTATCCCGCCGAAGCCGGCTTGCACGAGATTCCGACGCTGATCAGCAACGTCGAAACCTTCGTCATGGTGCCGTGGATTCTGCGGGAGGGTGGGGCGGCCTTTGCCAGACTGGGCACTCCGCAAAGCACCGGCACCAAGGTCTTCGCCCTTGCCGGAAAGGTGGCGCGCGGGGGGCTGATCGAGGTACCCATGGGCGTGACGATTCGGCAGATTGTCGAGGAGATCGGCGGCGGCGTACCCAACGGCAAGCGCCTGAAGGCGGTCCTGATTGGCGGCCCGTCCGGCGGCTGCGTGCCGGCATCCATGGCGGATGCCACCATCGACTACGAGTCTCTGACCGGAATCGGCGCGATCATGGGCTCCGGCGGCTTGGTCGTGCTCGACGAAGACGACTGCATGGTCAGCATCGCCCGCTATTTCCTCGACTTCTGCCAGCAGGAATCGTGCGGCAAGTGCACCTTCTGCCGAGTCGGCACCGCGAGGATGCTGGACATTCTCGACGGTCTGTGCCAGGGGCGGGGAGAGCCGGGGGATCTGGAACTCCTGGAGGAGATGGCCGCCGATGTGAGCGCCGGCAGCCTCTGCGGCTTGGGGCGGACCGCCCCCAATCCAGTCACGACCGCCCTGCGCCACTTCCGTGCCGAGTACGACGCGCACCTGCAGGGGCATTGTCCAGCGGGTGTCTGCCGATCCCTGATCTCGTTGCACATCAATGATCGCTGCATTGGCTGCACTCTCTGTGCTCAGCATTGTCCGGACAACGCCATCGCCATGACCCCCTATCAGCTTCACCGGATCGACCAGGAGGCCTGCACCCGGTGCGGCATCTGTCGCCAGGTCTGCCCCGAAGATGCCGTGGAGGTACACTGATGGCCAACCTCACCATCGATGGACGCCCGATCGAGATCGCCGCCGGCGAGACCATTCTCAGCGCCGCGAGCCGCGCGGGGATTTCCATCCCGACGCTCTGCTGGATCGATGGCTGCGCCGCCTCCGGTTCGTGCATGGTCTGCGCCGTGAAGGTTGCCGGCGCGCCACGCTACCTTCCCGCCTGCACGGCTCGCGCCGAGTCTGGCATGGCGCTGGAAAGCGACACCGATGAGGTCGCCGCCATGCGCCGGAAAGCCCTCGAGTATCTCCTTGGTGACCATCTCGGCGAATGCGTGGCCATGTGCCGCCGCGCCTGCCCCGCCGGCCTCGATATCCCCCTGTTGATGAGCCACGGCGCCGCTCGGCGCTGGGACGAAGCGGCAGCCCTGGTGCGCGCTCAGCTGCCGCTGGCCGGGGTCCTGGGCCGCGTCTGCCATGCCCCGTGCGAAAAAGTCTGCCGTCGTGGCGCGCTCGATGACCCGGTGGCTATTCGGTCGATCGAACACTTTGCCGCTGAACGTGATGTTGCGGCATCGCCGTCTGAACGACGCTTTGACGAGACGATCGCGGTGGTTGGCTCTGGTGCTGCCGGGCTGGCCGCCGCCTGGCGCCTGCTCCAGCTTGGCTATGGCTGCATCCTGTACGACGCCGCTGAAGCCTTGGGCGAGTCGCTGCGCGTACAGTATGGCGAGGCGGAACTGCCCCATGCCATCCTGGCTGCCGAGCTGGCGCGGGTCGTCGCCATGGGGCTGGAGGTTCGGCTTGGCGTGGCGGTCGGTCATGACCTCTCGTGGCAGGAGATCACGCAACCGATGACCATCGTCGCGGATGGTGATCGGGACGACATACCGGAGGTGGAATCCATCGTCCGGGTACGTGCCGCCGGGAAGCTGGTGCAGCAGGTTGCCGCCGGTCTGGATGCCGCCATGATCGTCCACCGCTCGTTGGCCCATGATCAGAGTGCCCATGATGTCGCTTTCCGGTCCATGCTGCGGCGACTCGACGATGGAGAGATGCTGGAGTTCATCAAAGGGTGCAATCCGGCCAGCACCTCGGTCGAGGCGCCGCTTTCGGCTTCCCAGGCATGCGCCGAAGCCAGCCGCTGCGGGCAATGTGACTGCACTGTCGCGGCCAGCTGCCAGTTGCGGGTGCTGTCGGCGCGCTATGAGGCTCGCCAGCGCCATCCGCGGAGTAGCGATGCGCGCTATGAGCGCCGCACCACGCTGCCTCACATGTACTTTCTGCCCGGCAAGTGCATCCTGTGCGGGCAATGTGTACGGGTGGCCCAGGAAGCCGGCGAACCGCTCGACCTCGGCATCCAGGGGCGCGGCATGCGCACGACTGTCGGTGGTAGCAATGCCCGCGCCAGCCTCGCCACGGCGCTCGCCTGCATCGCCATCTGCCCAACCGGCGCGCTGACCATGCGGCCCGAGACCAATGGCGATTGATTGCTGAAAGGACGAAGAGGACGTTCGCTGCGCGGGGCGTGTGTTGCACTGGCGGATGGGCGAAAAGCTGGTATGGTATGGGCTTGCCCGTGGTGGTGAGAGTGGAACTTTACGCCGAAGGTGGCAATCCAATGGCGATATTTCAGAGGAGGACGCATGAATCCTGAAGATCTGGAGCTACTGCAGAAGAAGGTTGAGGAGAGTTCGGCCTTCGTTCGGACGCTCAAGGAGGAAGTGGGGCGCTTCATTGTCGGCCAGGAACGGCTGGTGGATCGTTTGCTGATCGGGCTGGTGGCGAATGGCCACATTCTGGTGGAAGGTGTTCCCGGTCTGGCCAAGACGTTGACGATCAGCATTCTGTCGCAGAGTATCGGCGCGAGCTTTTCCCGCATTCAGTTCACGCCCGACCTGCTGCCCGCGGACGTGGTCGGAACCCAGATTTACGATCCGCGCGAACACACTTTTTCGGTCAAGAAGGGACCGGTTTTTGCCAACCTGCTGCTGGCGGATGAGATCAACCGCGCCCCGGCAAAGGTGCAGAGTGCCCTGCTGGAGTCGATGCAGGAACGGCAGGTGACCATCGGCGGCCAGACCCACGCGCTGCCGGAGCTTTTCCTGGTGATGGCGACGCAGAATCCGCTGGAGCAGGAGGGGACCTATCCGCTCCCTGAAGCCCAGGTCGATCGTTTTATGCTGAAGGTGGAGCTTGGCTATCCCTCGCGTGACGAGGAGGCCCTGATCCTCGAGCGCATGGGGCATCCGGTGGTGAAAAATCATGCCGCCCGCGTGGCAACGCTGGAGGAGATTGTCGCCGCTCGTGAATGGGTGGACAAGATTTATCTCGATCCCAAGATCGCCCAGTACATTCTCGACATTGTCTTCGCGACCCGCGTGCGGCACTGGGATCAGCTCTCGGCGCGGCAGTCCGGCGCGGATATCAAGCATATGGCCGACCTTATTCAGAATGGGGCTTCACCGCGTGCGACGCTCAGTCTTGCCGTGGCGGCCAAGGCGCTGGCTTTTCTGCGGGGACGTTCCCACGTGCTGCCGCAGGATGTCAAGGATATCGCTCCCGACGTGATGCGCCATCGTATCATTCCCAGCTATGAGGCCGAAGCGGAGAACCTGACCAGCAGCGATTTGATCCGCATGCTCCTCGACCAACTGCGCACACCGTAAAGCGATTCCACTGCCGATGTTGACACGTGAACTGCTGGCGAAAGTCCGCAAGATCGAGATCCGCACCCGTCGCATCGTCGACGAGCTGACAGGCGGGGCCTACCATAGCGTCTTCAAGGGCAAGGGCATCGAGTTCAACGAAGTCCGTGAGTATCTTGCCGGCGACGATGTTCGGGCGATCGACTGGAACGTCACCGCCCGCATGGGGCTCCCGTACATCAAGAAGTTTGTGGAAGAGCGCGAGTTGACTGTCTTCCTGCTGGTCGATATTTCGGCTTCCGGCGATTTTGGCAGTCGCGGTCGGGCGAAGAACGAGCACTTTGCGGAGCTGGCGGCGGTGCTGGCCTTCAGCGCGGTCCGTAACCAGGATCAGGTGGGGCTGCTGATGTTCAGCGACCAGGAGGAGCTTTACCTCCCGCCCCGCAAGGGACGCCGACACGTGCTGCGCCTCGTGCGCGACCTGCTCGCCTGCGAGCGCCGCTCCCGCGGTACCAACATCGCTCATGCGCTGCAGACCATGATGCGCGTGGTCAAGCGGCGGGCGGTGGTCTTTGTGCTCAGCGATTTCATGGACTCGGATTTTCAGACGGCGTTGCGCAGTGCGAACCGCTATCACGATGTGGTGGCTCTTCGGGTGCACGATCCCTGCGAGCTGGCGATACCTGTCACCAGAGGGCTGCTGAGCGTGGAGGATGCCGAGTCGGGGAAGGCGATGATCTTTCCGTCGTTTCGGCGGGGTGCCCGGGAAGCCTATGCCACGCAGATGCGCGACATGCGGGCAGCGACCGAACGCAGCTGCCTGCGCGCCGGCGTCGATCTGATCGACATCCGCAACGATGAGGACTACGTAGCGCCGATCATGCGCTTCTTCCGCCAGCGCCAGCAGCGTCGACTCCATTGAAGGGATTTCACCAGATATGAATCGATTCTCAATCTCAACCATGATGACGGTATCGGGTCTGGTCCTGGTGCTGGTGCTGGGTGCGCTTGGCATTCATGGATGGCGGCGCAGCGTTCTCCCGGCGATAACGGAAGTCCGAATGGCGCCGACCCAGGGGCACATCGGCGAGCCGGTTGTGGTGCGGGTCGAGGTGCGCCTGCACTGGCGGGATCGCCTGCGCGGTACCCCTCGGCTCGATGTGCCGGAAGAGCTGGGCGTTATAGGCGATCCGGAGATCTCCACTTCCGGATTTGGCATCGGGGCCATCACCCGCGAGGTGACTTTCGTACTTCAACCTTTTGCCTTGGGTTCTTTCGCGGAGATGCAGGTGCAGGTGCCCCTGCGCGGCGCGCATGCCACGCTCGTCGCCGAGTTGCCGAGCCTGGAGATCGTGCCGCGCCTCGAAGCCGAGCCACCCGATGCCGCACCGGAGCTTGCGCCGCCCGTCGATGCCGCCTGGCTGCCTGTCGCCTCGGGTGCCGACTGGTTGTTTCGGGGGACGATTGTTGCCGGCGCACTGGTTGCCGCCATTCTGACCGGATGGTGCCTCTGGTATCTGCGCCGACGATTGAACCGACGCGCGATCGTTCCGCCGTGGACGGTGGCGAAGAGGGAGCTGGACGACCTCGAGGCGCGGTTGCCGATGGCGCCCGATCCCTTTATCGTGGGGGTGACCGATTGCGTTCGCCGCTACCTGGAAGCCGCTTACGGCTATCGCGCCACCGAACAGACGACGCCGGAGTTTCTGCGTGAGATCGAGGCGCATGGCGAGCGGCTGACGATGACGGAGAAGGCGATGCTGAAGAGCATGCTCATGGCGGCGGACAGCGTCAAGTTTGCCCGCGGGCGGATGGAAGAGACGCGGATGCGCGAGATTCTGGCGCAGGCCAGGCAGTTGGTGGCCGATTCCTCGGAGCGCCTGCTGGCAGAAGCCGAAGCGCGCGGCAGGAAGGAGGCGGCATGAGCTGGCTGGAGCAGTTTCATATGGCCAATCCGGAGTACCTGATCCTCGTGCCGGTGATCCTCGTGGCGCTGGTGATCGGCTGGCGGCGACGAGTGCCGACCGTCCTGCTGCCGACACTGCGTCCCCTGCAGGAAGCAAGAGAGGCCCGCGGCGGCGGATGGCTCCTGCGTCTGCCCCTGCTCATCGAGACGCTGGCTCTCCTCTGCTTTGTCGTCGCCATGAGCCGGCCGCAGTACGGCATCGAGGAGATGCACGACATCACGGAGGGGGTCGACATTCTGCTGGCCATCGATATCTCGGGCAGCATGCAGGCCGTGGACATCACGCCCGGCGCGCAGCCCGATCTGAAGCAGCAGCGGCTGGAGATAGCGAAGCGTGAAGTCACCACCTTCATCGAGAAGCGGCCCTCCGATCGCATCGGTCTCGTCGCTTTTTCCGGCCGGACCTACACCATGTGCCCGCCGACCCTCGATCACGACGTGGTGGTCCAGCAGGTCGCGCGTCTGGAGATCGGCTTGATCGACGATTCCGGGACGAACATTGCGGCGCCGATTGCCAGCGCCGTGATGCGCCTCAAGGATTCCGAGGCCAAGCGTCGCGTCGCGGTCCTCTTCACGGATGGCCAGAATACCGTCCCCGAGAAGATCACGCCGTTGCAGGCCGCCGATATCGCCGCCGATTTCGATATTATCTGTCATACCGTAGGCATCGGCAGCAACAACGCCTATGCGCTGGTGCAGACGCCCTTCGGCGGGCGCCAGTGGGTGCAGCAACCCGGTTCGTACGATGAGGCCACGCTGCGCGACATTGCCGAGCGAACGAAAGGCACCTTCTTCGAAGCCCGCGATGCCGACGGCTTTCGGGAGGCGATGGCTGCCATCGATGCGCTGGAGAAGAGTTCGATCGAGCTGACGCGTTACATCGATTACATGGAACTGTTCGTACCCTGGGTGCTGGCCGGCCTGATTCTCCTGGGACTGGCCTTCCTGCTGGAACAGACGCTGCTGGTAAAAGTCCCATAGGATAAAGATGCGGTTGAATACATGAGCATTGTCAACGACAACCTGCTGGAACACCTCTTCTGGATCATGCCCCTGCTGCTGGTGCTGCTGTGGCTTGGCAGTCGCCTGCGGCGAAGCCGGCTCAGCGCTCTGATCGCCGATCCGGTACTGGCCGTGCGGCTGACGCAGAACGTCTCCCGGGCTCGCCGTCAATGGCGGCATCTGCTCTTTCTCGTCGGTTTTCTGCTGGCGGCGGTTGCGGCGATGCGCCCGCAATGGGGGTCCACGCTGGTGAACCGTCCAACGCGGAGCCGCGATGTCATGGTCGTCTTCGACGTCTCGCGAAGCATGCTGGCGAAGGATGTACCGCCGTCGCGGCTGCAGCACGCCAAGCTGGTGGTACGGCGTGTGATCGAGGCACGGACCGGCGACCGCTTCGGGCTTGTAGCCTTTGCCGGCAGCGCCTTCCTCGAATGCCCGCTGACGCAGAACCGTTCCGGCTTCATGCTTTTCCTTGACGATCTCGATACCGCCACGATTCCCGTCGGCGGCACGAATCTGGAGCGCGCGCTGACGGAAGCGCATACGGCGTTGCAGGCCAGCGTCGGCCGCGATCGCGCTGTCCTCCTGGTGACGGATGGGGACGAGCTGCAGGGGGATGTGGAGCGGGTGCTGGAGCAGTACCGGGCGGACGGCATTCCGATCTACATCGTCGGTGTCGGCGATGCGACGCACGGCAGCTTCATCCAGTTGCCGGACCGCCAGTTTGTCGTCGACGAAAAGGGGGAGCGCGTGCGCAGCAGGCTCAATATCGAGCGTCTGGAGATGATCAGTCGTTCGGTGAATGGCGTTTTCCTGCATTCGACTCTGGCGCAGGATGGGGCGGCTTACCTGGCCGAGAAAATCCGATCGTTGGTGCCGGAAGAGGCGGAGGATGGACCGACGGTGCGGCCGCTGGAAGGGTATCAGGTGCCACTGCTGCTGGCGCTGCTGTTGCTGCTCGGTCGCCTGGTGCTCGGTGAGCGGCGGCGCGAGGTGCAGCAGGAGAAGCGACAGCCGGAAGATGCGCTGACTGGACCGGTTGTCACCCTCTTCCTTTTCGCGATGGTCTGGCTGGGAAACGGGACTTCGCTGCATGCTCAGGATCTTGTGCCCTCGCCTGGCCCGGATCCCGCTGAGGCGCAGGCGTCAGCGGATCCATCGGCGCTTGCCTGGCGACAGCCGCTGGAGAAGCTGCGGATCGAGTTGGAGAGTGCTTCCCGGTTGCAGCTGGTGCAGGCGCTGGAGAGGCTGCGGAGGAGTGCTGTCGAGCCGTCGCTGATGGAGATCGCGCAAAGCTCGGGAGAAGAGGGGCTGCAGGCGGTGAGCAGGGAGTGCCGCCTCGGCTATGAGACGCTGCAGCGGGGAATGGCGGCGTCTCGGGGTGCCGATGAACAGGCCGTGATTTCGTATGGCGTCGGGGCGTGGCTGCAGGACCTGGGCCTTGTCGACGTTGCGGCGACGGCGTACCAGCGGGTGCTCGAGCTGGCCGCTGACGTGCCGGGACTGAAAGCTGCCGCGCAACAGAATCTGGGTGCCATTTACCATGAGCAGGCGCGGGCCCAGTTGCAGGAGCAGCCGGAGCAGGCGTTGAGCGCGGCGGCGGAAGCGGAGCGCTACTATCGGGAAGCGCTTCGCCAGGCGGAAGCTCCTCCGGGGGCTGCCCGCAACCAGGAGCGGTTGCTGGCTTTGCGGCGGGAAGCCGAACGACTCATCGAGATGCGCAAGGAGGAAAAGCAGTTGGATAAGCAACAGCAGGAGGCATCCGATCAGATCGATGAGGCGCGCAAGGACCAGCAGCAGGCCAATGAAGCACAGAATGACAAGGAGCGGCGCGATGCCCAGCAGCAGGCATCGGAAAAGACGCAGCAGGCAAAGGATAAACTCGAGGAGATGGCGAAGCAGGCGCAAGAGCAGGGACTTGACGAGAAGGCCGAGAGCCTGAAAGATGCCGCCGAAAAGCTTTCCGAGGCTCAGAAGAAGCAGCAGGAGGCCAATGACGCCAACAAGCCGGTAAAGGAACGTCAGGAGGCTGGAAAAGAGGCCGAGGAACGACTCTCCGAAGCTCGCGACATGGTCAAGCCACCGGAAGCTGAGCCGGGTGAGGATGAGCCCCAGGATGGCGAGGCCGAGAACGGCGAGCCCGAGAAGACCGCCGATGCCGGTGAGGAGGACGACGGAAAGGAGGAGCCGGAGCCGACAGCCGATACGCAGCAGCCGGAGGACGAGGGCGAGGCTTCCGGTGAAAGTGCCGCCGCCGCCGTGCCGGAAGAGATGCTGGACAAGGCGCAGGCCGAGCAGCTCCTGCAGGCCATTCAGGAGAACGAAAAGAATCTGCTCAAGGAGATCAAGCTACGCGAGATGCAGCAAACCGGACAGCAGCGCCGGAAGGACTGGTGAAGATGATTCGAACGACATATCTCTTTGCAATCCGGCCCGCCAGGCTGGCGCTCGGTATTCTCTGCACCTTCATGACCGGCGCTGTTCTGGCGGCATCCTACCAGATCGGGACCCAGCCCAATCCAGTCACCGTCGGCCAGACCGCCCAGCTAGTGATAACGTCGACGGAGGAACAGGGGCTCATCGCGCAACTGCCGCGGACGGCGGGAATTAACTGGCTGAACAACGGCGTGCCCTCCACTAATACCTCGATCCAGATCATCAACGGCAGACGGACTGGAAGCTTTCGCACCGAGTACCTCTTCGAAGCGACCAAGGAAGGAGAAATCATCCTGCCCGATTTTACCATCGTCATGGGGGGCAAGTCCTTTGTCACCAAGGGTTATAAGATTCGGGCCATTCCCTATGACGGCAGCGCATTATCTGAACTGATCAACCTTGCCGTCACCTTCAATGGCGAATCTCAGTTGCCCGCCAGGCTGGTGGTCGGTCAACTGGTTGAACTCAATATCCGCCTCTTCATCGACGAACGCCTGCAGTTGGTCGCCGACAATCGTCATCCCGACAGCTTCACGCTGGTGAGCAATTACTTCCCGCGGATCGATCTGGAGAATGTGGTCTGGCGCGATTACGAGCAGAACCAGCACAGTCGGCGCTTTCTCTTCGAGAACGAGCGCAAGGTTCAGCTCGGGAACAAGAGCTTCCGGCTCTTCGAATACACGGCTGCTTTTTATCCGCTCAAGAGTGGGAAGCTGGAAGGCGCGATTCTTCATGCCGTGCCGTACCTGGTGAATGGCCAGGGCGATACCATACTCGGCTTCTTTCGCGGCCATCAGCAGGTGCGCAAACACCCATTGAGGATTCCGATAGGGCCGGTCGACGTGCAGGCTCAACCACCTCTGCCCGCCGGCGGGATCTACCTCGGTCTGGTCGGCGATTGGCAGGTCGAGTTGTCGCTTGACAACGACAACGTGACGGTCGGCGATGACTTCACCATGCGCCTGGCGGTTACGGGTACAGGCAGCGTCGAGGGCTTGCGGGTGCCGGAGCTGAAGATTCCCGGCTTCAATGTCTACGAACCGGAAGTGACGCGTGTGGTGGGAAAAGAAAGGCACACCGGCAGCATCAGCTGGGTGCTGGTACCGCGCTCGGCGGAGAGCGAGCTGCAAACCCTGACCTTCCTCACGCTCGATCCGAGGGAAATGTCCTATGCGGTTCACGCGTTTCAGCCGCAACTTACCGTGAGCCCGGGAGAGAGCAGCGCGGAGATTGCTCCGCACATTGTGGACAGCGGCGAAGCCTCCACGGCAAGTCAGCCGGAACGACGGCTGGCGGATATTCAGTATATCATGACGCAACCGAGCGCCTATCTGCGGGTGCCCCTGTGGCGGGAGAAGCTGCCGATGGCGCTGGTGGTGATGGTGGCCAGCCCGTTGCTCTGGCTGATCCTGCTGGGGCTGGCACGGCGGCGTGAGCGGCTGGCCGGCAACGTCTTTTCTCGGCGTCGGCGTCAGGCGCTTCGTGAACGTGGCAAGGTGCTGAGACGGCTGCGCAAAGCACCGGAAGATGCCTTGCCCGAGCTTGTGCGTCAGGATGTGGTACCGCTGGTGGCCGCGCTGCTGGGGTTGCCGCCGGGGACAACGCTGACCGAGCTGAAGGGACAGACCGAGGACACGGCGCTGCGCGAGCTGCTCTCGCAGGTCGAGAACTCCGGCTTCCTGCCCGGCCGGCAAGAGGGACTTGATCGGGAGCGAATCATGCAGGTGGTGAGGCGCATCGCCTGTCTCCTCCTCTGCCTGGCCTGGACGACCAACACCTTTGGCGCATCCTTCGAGGAAGCAGCCGAGGCCTACAACGCGGGGAAGTACCAGCAGGCGGCCGCCTATTATGCGGAGCTGCGGGAAGAGGGGTATGCGAATGCCGCCATCTGCTACAATCTTGGCAACTGCGCCTATGCCATGGGCCGACTTGGTGAAGCGATTGGCTGGTATGAACGCGCCCGCCGACTCGCACCCGGCAACACCGACATCCTGGTCAACCTCAACTTCGTGCGGCGGCAACTGGGCTATTCGCCGGTTGGTCGGGCCGACAGCCCGCTGGAGCTGCTTGCCTCCTGGCGCGACCGGCTGCGGCCGGACCAGTGGCTGCTGGTGGCGGCGATTGCCTGGGGGATCTTCTGGCTGGTCTGGGCCGTCTGGCGCTGGCGGGGACGGCCATTCCCAAGGGCATGTCTGCTGGCCGCCCTCGTTGTCCTGCTGGCCACCGTCGCACTGGTGCAGCAGCATCGTGGTGTCTGGCGGCCGCAACAGGCTATCGTGCTTCAAGACGATACACCGGTCTACCGCCTGCCCCGTGAAGAGCAGAAGGAATCCTCCTTTCAGCTCAAAGCCGGCGAATATGCGCGAATCGTCGAGAGCCGCGGAGAGTGGGCGCTGGTGCGCGTCGACCAGAACGAAGGCTGGCTGAAGAGCCGGAGCATTCAGCGATTCTGGTGATCGGCCTTGACTTTTCGCGGCCGTGGTTGAGCTTCGGCATTGAGCAGCTAAGGTATGCGCTGGGGAAGAAATCCATACTCTCATGTCAAAGAACAAGGGGATGACGATGGCGTTGACGGGCAAAATTGCAGTGGTTACGGGTGCCGGCAAGGGAATCGGCCGCGCCACGGCACGACGCCTTGCCGAGGCTGGCGCGACGGTCGTTTTGACGGCGCGGACGCAGGCGGATCTGGACAGTGGGCTCGCCACCATCGAGAAGGCCGGCGGCACCGCCATGGCTCTCGCCGGTGACATTACCGACGCCGCCTTTGTCGAGACGCTCTTCAAGGAAACGGTCAGCCGTTTTGGCAGGCTGGATATCCTCGTGAACAATGCGGGCATGGCTCCTTTCGGTCCGGTGGATCAGGCGGATGTGACGCGGCTGCGCGACTGCCTCGAACTGAACATCGTAGCCGTCTTCATGTGCACGCAGCAGGCGGTGCGGCTGATGACGGCGCAGGGGGAGGGTGGCAAGATCGTCACGATCGGCTCCGTACGTTCCCGCTGGACGGAGGGCGGCGATTGCGGCTTCTACAATGCCAGCAAGTATGGCGTCTATGGATTGATGGAGTCGATAGCCCGGCAACTGCAGGGCACTGGCTCGAACATCGCCGTGGGTATGGTCAATCCAGGAGTGGCCGATACTCCATTGACCAACCCGAAGGGGGAGCCGCGGCCAACCTGGATGAGGCCGGACGATGTCGCGGAGGCTGTCCTGCACGCGGTATCGGCACCGGCGGCAGTCAATGTTTTTGAAACAGTTGTCTTTTCCACGACACAGAAGCCGTGGTAGGGAGAGGGTGAAAGCATGAGCAGCAAGAAAATAGTGGTGAGTGGTGCGGCAGGTCATCTGGGATCGACTCTGGCGCCGGCCCTGGCGAAACTTGGCTATGCGGTCACCGGCTTCGATGTCGCGGCGCCGGCGTCGCCTCCGGAAGGCTGGAGCTTTGTGCAGGCCGACATGACGCGCGAGGATGAGATGCGAGCGCTTCTGGCGGAGGCCGATCTGCTGGTGCACGTCGCCTCGATACATCCATGGAAGAAGTATAGCCACGCGCAGTACATCGACATCAACGTGAAAGGGACGTATCTGCTTTATGCGCTGATGGCGGAGTTGGGTTTGCGCAAGGTGGTTTTGACGAGCAGCATCGCGGCCAATGCCATGGGTGGTGTGCCCATGAGCGACTGGCCGGTGACGGAAGAAGCGCAATACACGCCGCGCGATATCTACAGCTACACGAAGTTCTGTCAGGAAGAAGCGGCGCGCTCTTTCGCGCTCTCCCACCAGATCCAGACGATCGCCTTGCGTCCGCCGGCCTTCATGCCGGCCGATGAGCTGACCACCTGCTTCCGACTGACCGGCTGCTTCGGCGTGGTGGCTGATATTGCCGCGGCGCATGTGGCGGCCGTGGAGGTCATGATGGGGGATCGCCCGGCGCCGGAGCCATTGGGACTTTTCGAAGCCTTCTATATCACCTGCGATCATCCCTATACGGCGGCCGATGTCCCCTTGCTTTGCGGCAAAGCCGATCCCATGCCTATGGTGCGCAAATACTGGCCGCAGCATGTGGAGTGGCTGGAGAGCAAAGGCTATGGCGGCGCCTGGCTGCCCGCCATCTACGACAACAGCAAGGCAAAGCGGCTGTTGGGTTGGCAACCACGGTTCAACTTCGTGGAAGCCATCGCCGCTCTACGGTCGCCAGCCGGCGCGCCCGCCTCGTGATGAGGCTTTGGGGCTTGAATAACGCACCATTTCATTTAGCTTAGGAAGCCGATTCCAAGGGTGGGATCGTGCTCTGCGCATGTGCGCATGTCGTGAATCTTGAGACGCGCCTGGGGGCAGGAGAACCATGTCACTGTACAAACGAACAGCGATCATCATCATATCGCTCTTGTTTGGATTGGTCCTGATCCTCTTCATCTCCGCGCGTTTCATCATGCTGGCCAGCTTTGAGGAGCTGGAGATGGATGACGCGCTGAATCATACGCGGCATCTTCAGAGTCTGGCGGACAGGGAGGTGGAGAGCCTGCGCCGGATGGCACGGGATATGGCCTTCCAGGACGAGAGCTATGTCTTTGTCGAGCACTACAACGAGCGCTTTGTCAACGAGCAACTCGGCCCTGAGGCGCTGGCGGCCAGTCAGCTCGATTTCGTGCTCTTTCTCGACCGCGGCGGCAAGCTGCGCTATGGTCGGGCCGTCGATCCGCTGGCGGGGCGGTTGCGGGAGCTGCCCCCGGTCCTGGAGGAGTGGGAGTTTCTGCGCAAGCTGGCGGTCCCGAGGACGGCCGCGAACACGACGCATGCCGGTTGGCTGGCCGTCAACGACCGAGTCGCGCTGATTGCCGCCATGCCGATCCATCGCGATCAAGGCAATGGGGAATCGCGTGGCACGCTGGTTGTGGGGCGATACCTGGAGACGGGAATTCTGAGTCGAATGGAATCTGTTGTCAATGGCAAGGTGCGCGCCTTTTCTTTGGCGGCGGAGTTGGCGTCGCCGGCTCTTGGGCAGGTGGTACGGGAACTCGAGGGTGGACTCAACGCCGTAACGCGGTCGGATGAGGAACATATTGCGGCCTATGTGCTGCTGCCGGACATTTTCGATCGGCCTCAGCTTCTTGTTGAGGTACGATTACCGCGGGATCTGTTTGCGCAGGGACGTTCTGCCTTGTCCTACTACGTGCTGTCGCTGCTGCTGTCTGGTCTGGTTTTTGGTCTGGTATTCCTGGTCCTGCTGGACAAGCTGGTGTTGTCGCGGTTGGATCGGCTGAGTAATCGTGTCGCCGCGATCGGTTCAAGCAAGGATTTCTCGGCTCGCATAGAGAATCACCATGCCGATGAGCTGGGGCGCCTCTCGTCGGCCATCAATGCCATGCTCGATGAACTCGAACAGGCGCAGAAGAAGCTGGCAACGGCGCGCGACGATCTCGAAGTGCGCGTCGAGGAGCGAACCCAGGAGTTGAGGCGCACCCAGCAGCAGGTGGTCGAGCAGGAGCGCATGCGGGCATTGGGGCGGATGGCCAGCGGCATCGCTCACGATTTCAACAATGCCCTTGCCACCATCCTTGGCGCCTGTGAACTGCTGCTGATGATGAAGCAGGACGACCTGCCGAATGACAACGGCCGCGATCGAGAGTTCATCGAGTCGATTCACACGGCCGCGCGCGATGCGGCAAATGCCGTGAGCCGATTGCGCGAGTTCTATCGTGCGCGGGAGGAGAATGAAGTGCTCCATCGTGTCGATGTCGGCCGACTGGTGCAACAGGTGGTTTCCATGACGGAACCGATGTGGAAGAATCAGGCTCAGGCGCACGGTATCTCCCTCGCTGTCAGAGCGGTGCTGCCCGATGAGCCCATCATCCTGATGGCCAACGAAGCCGAGTTGCGTGAGATGCTGACCAACCTGATCTTCAACTCCGTGGACGCTCTGCCCGAAGGCGGCGCCATCACGCTTGACGTCGCGCAGCGCGGTGATGAGGTCGTGCTCTCGGTAGCCGATACCGGCATCGGCATGACGGCTGATGTGCGCGAGCGCTGCCTGGAACCTTTCTATACGACCAAGGGGGAAAACGGTACGGGGCTTGGGCTGGCCATGGTCCATGGCATTGTGCGCCGCCATGAAGGAAGCCTGGAAATTGACAGTTGCGAAGCGAAAGGAACCACCGTGCGCCTGCGCTTCCCGCTCAACCGCTCCGAGGTGAGCATCGAGGAGGAGGAAGCGGAGGTGGCATCTGTGACGCCGATTCGGGTCCTGCTTGTCGATGACGTCGATTCCGTACGCCGCCTGATCAAGGCCTATCTGGTGATGGACGGGCATGCCGTCGTCGAAGCGAACAACGGTCTGACCGGCCTCCAGGCCTTCCGTGAGGGAGGCTTCGATCTGGTGATCACGGACCGGGGGATGCCCGAGATGAGCGGCGATCAGCTTGCCGCCGAGATCAGCACCGCGATGCCCAGCCTGCCGATTGTCATGCTGACCGGCTTTGGCGAGATGATGCGCAGCGCCGGCGAACAGCCGCCCGGTGTCGACCTCATCGTCAGTAAGCCGGTTACGATCACCACCTTGCGTCGCGCCATTCGCCAGGTGCTCGAGCAGGCGCGCTCCGAGGCGCACCTGCTCAATTGAGCCGGAATTATCGTTTCGAGGAGCAGGCGCTTACAGGCCGAAGCGCCGCCAATGGGGCTCGACGTCGACCACCTGCGAGGTGGTCATGGCTTCGTCGATGGCGAGGCAGGTGATGGCGCTGATGAAGCCTTCTTCGCCGGATGCTTTTGGCTTGCAGCCTGTGGTCATGCTGTCCGCCAGATCCTGGACAATGGTCTTGTCCCCGCCGCCATGTCCGCCCTTCTCCGCCAGTTCGATATCTTCCAGCTTGGTGGAGCGGCCGATGCGCTGGGCGCGAATCGTTCCAGAGACCAGATCAGCTTCGATCGTGCCTTCCAACCCGCAGACGAGCATGCGGCGCTGTGGAATGGCGGTGCAGCAGTTGGTATGGAAGGTGACGCGGACCTTGTTCCGGTACTGCATGATCGCGACCTGATTGTCCTCCACATCTTTTTCGCTGGTGAAAGGATGGATATCCTCCCATGCCGGCCAGGACTTGTAGAGCGGCGGCGTATCATCGGGTGTGGAAAGCTTGTCCGCAATCGGCTTGTTGGCGGTCGTGAAGATGTCGAGGCCGCCGAATGAAGCCACCTTGCTGGGAAGGGAGCCGATCATCCAGTTGATCAGGTCGATGTCATGGGAGCATTTTTCGAGGAGGTGTGGCCCGTTGTACTTGCGGTGCCGGCGCCAGTTGCGCATGATGTAGCCACCATGATCGGGCGACAGGTTCTCGTTCGCTTCAAGAGAGATCAGCTTGCCGACGTAGCCCTGCTGGATCATCTCGTTGATCTTGCAGTACATCGGGGCGTGGCGCAGGACGAAACCCGTGGCGAAGAGGGTTCCGGCGGCGCGGTGCGCTTCCCGGATGTCGGCGCATTCCTGGATGCTGATCGCCATCGGCTTTTCACAGAAGACATGCTTGCCGGCGGCAAAGGCCGCAAGGCACTGATCGCGATGCAGGTAGTTCTTCGAGCCGATCATCACCCAGTCGATGCCGGGAAGTTCGAGCGCCTGCCGATAATCGGCAAAGGTTGGGATGTCGCTGCCGAATGTGGAGCTGGCCTGCGCAAGCGCGTCCGGCGCTTCATCCGCCATGGCCCGCATCTCGATAGCATCGCCATTCTCCTTCAGAAGTTCCTTGATCAGGCCGCTGAGACGACCGCCCACCCCGATGGCCGCAAATCCAATCTTGCTCATGATATCCCTTGTCCAGTTGCGTGACGGTTTTTAGGAAGCAAGTTCAAACAATAACCCACCTCCGCCGCTCTGCTATGTCCAGCGCGGAAAAGGGTATCATGCCGACCCACAAATCCGACTCCGTCTCGGTCCACGCGTGGACCTCAGGGAAGCACCTGTAGCTGGGCTACGTGTTATCCAGGGCTTTCGCCTCCTGCCTCGGCTGTTCCCGGCGTCGCAGGCATGCCGACGCCGTTGGTACGGGAGGCCGTGCAGGCGCAGCTGGCGCCAACTCTTCCCGATCTCGCGAGCTTATGACGGAGCGATTCGTGATTGACTCCATGGTACCTGTCAGGAGCTCGTAGCTCGTCCACATGAAGTAGGTGCACCAGCCAACGATGCCCAACAGCTTGAAGCCATCTTCCATCAGATACATCAAGCCGTAGCTGCGGATGCCGAGGTCCCACAGTATCTTGTAATCGTGCAGCTTGTCGATGAGAACCGACGCCCCCAGGAAGAGCAGGGCTGCCAGCAACAGGATATAGTCGGTTCGCAGAATCTCTCGTGCATGGCGTACAAGGAGTACTGCCAGAAAGATGCCGTGGAATACGAAGACGAGCTCGCTGGAGATCCCCAGCGACGGCGCATGTTCATGAATCATGAACGCATCGTCCACCAACAACGCCAAGGTCAGGATGCCGGCCAGGATCATATAGTTGCGGAGTTGCGGTTCCACGCGCACCCGGTGCAGCACGAACGCGGTGAGAAAGCACAAAGCAGCGGCGCTTGCCCACAGCATGAAGCCCACAGTCGACACTGAACCGGCATAAACCGGCAGCTCGGCGATGGCGAGGAGATCGCGCGTGAAGATCGAGACAGGTACTTCTGTATAGAGCCCGATGGCTCCGATGCCGGCAATAATCGCCATCGTCGGCAGGAATACGATGGCCATCAATACGAACCTGCGTTTGGACTGGTATCTCTGGTATGATGACATGGTCATGCTCCGTTCCATATGGAGTCGGATGCCGTGTGCTGGCATCAGCAGGAGGGAATGCCGTTGGCATGCGCCGCCTTCAGGTGGTTTATTGCGTCAGGAACCATGACTAGTCTATGTTTTTTCCTCTTCAGGATACAACCGGAATTTCAAGAGGAAGTCAAAATAGTTGATATGGAAGTTGTAAGTGCCTGTGGGAGAGTAAGTTATGGAGATCAGGAGTTTGTTATGATTCTAAAAAGTCTTTCCGATTCTGCATAGCTTCATCATCTATGACTTCTTCATCTACTGCTGCGCATTGGCACAAGTCTCTCAGCTTACGAAACCGTGTCGGGATCCTTGCCTTCATGGAGACGCGGGATAGATTTCTTCTGGAAGGGTGTAACAGTTCAGGCAGAAAGGAGAGGCACGGTGGATTATTTGAGCGCGCGCGAGGGGCGGCATCCGTACAAGCGGCAGGCAGCGGCGGAGCGGCCGAGCATCTTTGTCTTCAGCATGGACATGGTGGCGCCGGATCTCTATCGGCAGCCGAGCCCCTTTCTGGAGCAGATGCGGATGCCGAACTGGCAGGCGCTGGCGGCGGAGAGCATCTGCTTCGACAATGCCTTCGCGAATTCGCCCTTGTGCGGGCCGAGCCGCGCCGCGATGTATACCGGACGCTACCCGTACATAGTCATCAACGAGGAGCGCGCCCACACGGGCTATGAACTGCAGGTGCGGCCGGACGATGCCATTTACCCGGAGTACCTGAAGGCGGGCGGCTACCTGACCGCGCATGTCGGCAAGAGTCATATCGGGGTGCAGAAGTTCGCCGATGCCTTTGGTGAAGCGTGCAGCCCCTGGAATCGCTGGGCGCCACCGATCTGGGACGATCCCGAGTACCACCAGTACCTGCGCGGCATGGGCGTGGGCAAGTTCCGCTTTTCCCGCGAGATTCAGGGGGTGAAGCCGGATCGCCGGACCCCTGGCAATCACTATGGCGGCTGGCTGGAGCAGGAGGATGGGAAGCCCTTCCCGATCGAAGCGACCTATCCGCACTACCTTGTCCAGCGCGCCCTGGCCTTTCTGGACAGCATGTTGATGCGGCGACGGGACGAACCGCTGTACCTGCATGTCGATCTCTTCGCGCCGCATCAGCCTTTTCTCATCCCAGCCGGTTTCGAGCAGCGGGAAGCGGAGCTTCGGGCGTCGGTCGAGCTGCCGGATGGATACCTGCGCTGGTTGCGCGAGGGCGACGGCGCCTTCGGGCCGCAACCCAAAGTCTATCGCACCTATCGCCGGAACTGGGGGCTTTACCAGGAGGAGACCGCTCGCGACTACCTGATCGCGCACATCCTGCAGATGGAGGTGATCGACCGTGCGCTGGGTACATTTATCGGCGGCTTGCGTGAACGGGGCCTTTATGACGAGGCGATGATGGTGCTGACCGCGGATCATGGCGAGATGAATCTGGAGCAGGGCTTGATTGACAAGGGGGTCTATGGCCATCCAAAGATCGCCCGCGTCCCCCTGTTGTGGAAGCTGCCGGAGAACCGGCGTGGAGGGGAGACCATTCTATCGCCGGTGAGCCTGCTCGACCTGGCGCCGACCTTCTGTGAGGCGGCGGGCATGACGCCGATCGCCCGTCTGGATGGCGAGAGCCTGTACCGGCGACTCGATGCTCCCAATGCCGAGCGCGCGCGCCCCTTCCTCTGGGAAGCGGGTTGGCACATCGCGCCGAATCCCGCGATAGCGATCCACCGCTACCTCGGCCCGGGCGATCACTACCGCTACGTTTACAACCTGTGCTCGGAGACGGACGAACTCTACGATCTCGACGCTGCCGATGCGGTCAACCTGATCAACGATCCAACGTACGATGCGGTGCGGCGCGACATGCTGGCGCGCCTCCGTGACGAGTTGTCGAGCGATGCACGCTGGAAGTGCTACTGGCAGGCCTTTACCATCGACACCTATGGAGAGATTCCTATCGAGAGCGGCGACCAGCAGATGTTCGTCCCCGATCACTGAGCGCCTGTCAGGCCAGGTTGAAGCTGCGCTGAACGGCGTCCTTCCAGCCGCTGAGCAGGCGTTCGCGTCGGTCGGTATCGATGGCAGGGCTCCAGACGGAATCGGGCTGCCAGAAGGTGCTCAGGTCATCGGTGCTTTCCCAGATGCCGGCGGCGAGACCCGCGGCGAAGGCGGCGCCCATGGCGGTGGTTTCGGTGTTTGCGGGGCGGACAACCGGGATCCCGAGGATATCCGCCTGGAACTGCATGAGCAGGGCGTTCGCCGTCATGCCGCCGTCAACCCGCAGGTCGGCCAGCTTCGCGCCTGCATCCGCCTGCATGGCGTCGAGGACCTCGCGCGTCTGGTAGGCGGTCGCCTCCAGCACCGCACGCGCGATGTGGGCCTTGGTTATGTAATGCGTGAGCCCGATCAGAATGCCTCTGGCATCGGCGCGCCAGTAGGGGGCGAAGAGGCCGGAAAAGGCGGGCACGAAGTAGAGACCGCCGCTGTCGTCGACACCGCAGGCAAGCGCTTCGATATCGCTGGAAGTCTCGATCATCCCCAGATTGTCGCGCAACCACTGCACCAGCGAGCCGGCGATGGCCACGGAGCCTTCAAGCGCATACCGCGGCGAGTCGCCGTGGAGGTGACTGGCGACGGTGGTCAACAGGCCATGCTCCGAGGTGACGATCTCCTTGCCGGTATTCAGGAGCATGAAACAGCCCGTTCCATAGGTGTTCTTGGCGCTCCCCGGCGTGAGACAAAGCTGCCCGAGCATGGCGGCCTGTTGATCGCCGAGGGCGGCACAGACGGGTATGGAGGCACCCCCGAGGCGGGTGACTCCCCAGCCGCCGGGAGCGTTGTTGGGCACAATGCGCGGCAGCATCTCGCGCGGGATGTCGAGTATTTCCAGGCAATCGGGCGACCAGTCCAAGGTGCGCAGATCCATCAGCATGGTGCGGGAGGCGTTGGTGACATCCGTGACATGGGCGCCTCCTTCGGGACCACCGGTGAGATTCCAGATCAGCCAGCTGTCGATGGTGCCGGCGATGGCACGTCCCGCCGCGGCCGCCTCGCTCAGCCCGTCAACATGGTCGAGGAGCCAGCGGAGCTTCGGCCCGGTAAAGTAGGTGGCGGTGGGCAGACCGGTTCGTTCGCGGAAAAGGCGGGCATGCCCATCGCGGGTGAGCCGGTCGCAGATTTCCCGGCTGCGGGTGTCCTGCCAGACGATGGCTGGGTGCCACGGCCGTCCGGTGCGCGGATCCCAGACAACCAGAGTCTCCCGCTGATTGGTGATGCCGATGCAAGCAAGAGCGTCGGCGGGCAGCCCCGCACGGGTGATGGCGTCGGCCAGCAACTGGCGGGTGTTTGACATGATCTCGTCGGGATCGTGCTCGACCCAACCGGCGCGGGGGAAGTGCTGGCGGTGCTCCTTCTGGACCACGGCCTGGACCTGAGCGCGATCGTCATAGATGAGGCACCGGGTGCTGGTGGTGCCCTGGTCGATGGCGGCGATATACGGACTCATCTTCAGATCTCCTGCAAGCGGTGAGGAACTATCCCTTGATGGCGCCGGCGGTCAGGCCGCGGATGATCCAGCGTTGCCCGGCGATGAAGAGGACGATCACGGGGAAGACGGTGAGGGAGAGGGCGGCTGTCGTCAGCGCCAGGTCGAGGGAGGTCTCGTCCGAGAAGCGCATGACGGCGCGGGGCAGCGTCTGGGCGGAGGTGTCGTGCAGCAGGACCAGCGCAAAGATGAACTCGTTCCAGATCATCACGGCATTGATCAGGCCGGTGACGGTCAGGGCCGGCAGGCTGAGCGGCAGCATGACCCGCCAGAAGACCCCGAAGCTGGTGCAGCCGTCAACTCGGGCGGCATCCTCCAGTTCATCGGGGATGGCAGTGAAGAAACCGCGCAGGAAGTAGACGGTAAAGGAGAGATTGAAGGCGAGGTAAATGGCGCCCAGGAAGGCGAGCGAGTACCAGCCGCGCGTCATGCCCAGCGTTGCCTGCAGCCGGTGCAGTGGGATCAGAGTGGCATGAACCGGCAGAAAAAGGCCGCCGAGGAAAAGGAGCCAGAGAGCGTGCTTGCCGCGAAAGTCGAAGCGCCCGAAGCCGTAGCCGGCCAGGGCGCCCAGGAAGAGGAGGATCGCCACCGTCCCTCCGGTAATCGCCAGCGAGTTGAGCATGAAGCGCCAGAAGTGGGCGCTCTCCCAGACGACCTGATAGTTGGCAAGGGTGGGGGAACTGTCCGGCAGCCAGAGCTGGCGGTGAATCTGCGCGTTCGTCTTCAGCGACGTGAAGGCCATCCAGAGCAGCGGATAGAGCGTGATCGCGGCGGCGAGGAGAAGCACCGTCAGCCGCGGAATGAAGCCCAGTCGCTTCATGATCGCCTCCCCACGCGCACGCGTGTTGCCAGCCAGATGATACCGGCGCCGAGGCCGGCGGCGGCAACCATGGCCACGGCAATAGCGGAGGCATAGCCGAAGCGGCGCGCGTCAAAGCCCTGCTCGAACATGTAGGTCGCCAGCAGTTCGGTGCTCTGGGGCGGATCGCCGCCCGCCATCACATAGACAATGTCGAAGTACTTGATGGAGCCGATCACGGCGAGAGTAGCGGAGACGACCAGGACGGGTTTGAGCAGGGGCAGGGTGATGTGGCGAAAGATCGCCCAGTGACCGGCGCCGTCGAGGGTTGCCGCCTCCTCGAGTTGGGGATCGATGGTGGCCAGGCCGGCCAGGTAGAGGACCATGTGGAAGCCGATGAAACGCCAGCTGATGGCGACAATCACCAGGGGCAGCATCCACTGGGCGTCGCCGTAAAGTGTCGGCACCGCGCGGGTGAAGAGCAGGCGCCAGACCAGGGCGATCACCACCGTCGGCAGGATGTAAGGGATGAAAATGCTGGTACGGATGAGGCCGGTCAGCCGACCGGCGCGTCGCAACAGCAGGGCCAGCGCCAGTCCGAGCGGCAACTGCACGACGAGGGAGACGCCAATCAGCAGGAGGTTGTGCCAGAGGGCGATCCAGAAGATGCGGTCGTTCAGCAGGGAGCTGTAGTTGCCGAGGCCATACCAGCGCCAGCTTGGCGCCAGGCCATCCCAGCGGTGCAGGGAGAGGGCAAAGGTGTAGACGAGGGGAATCGCCAGCAATGGCAGGTAGACAACCGCGGCCGGAAGCGCAAAGAGCAGGCCGGTAACTCCGCGGCGCTTGTTCATTCGTCGAGATAGGCTTCCGCCATCAGCTTGGCGGCAGCCGATGGCGTCAGTTGGAGGGCGAAAAGCTGCTGCGTGGTGCTCTTGTGCAGGGAGGCCAGGCGCGGCGGCAGAAACTGGTCATAGTACATCTGGATTCTGGGGGCGGCAAAGAGCATGCGGGCCAGCGGCGTGGGCTCGCCGATCAAGGCTTCGTAGGCTTCCCGGCGCAGGGCCGGAAGACGGCCGGTGGCGGCCCATTCCTTCATGGCCTGATCGTCGGCCAGATGACTGAGCAGGGTCAGGCATTCGGCGGGAGCGGCAGTGTTGGCGCTGATCGCATAACCGGCGTTGACGCCGCCGACCACCGTCGCATCCCAGTCCGCCTGGAGTCCGGCACCGGGAAAGGGAAAGGCTGCCATGCTGGGGAGGAAATCGGGCGCCTCTTCCTGGGCGTGCGCCTCGAGCCATGGCCCCATCAGCATCATCGCGGCTTCACCCTTGAAGAACAACCGTCGCGCCTCATCGTAGCTGAAGCCGTTGAAGCCGGGATTGAAGAAGTCGCTCTCGACCAGACGCTGCACCTGTTCGCCGGCGGAAATGAAGGCCCGATCCGTGAAACGATTGGCTTCCAGCGCCTCGCTCCCGCCAAAGCGGGTGGCAAAGTAGATGAAGTAGAAAGCGCCCGGCCAGCTTTCGGCGTTGCCCAGCGCCAGCGGGCGAATGCCCTTTTCCTGAAGCGTGGCGCAGACGGCGAAAAACTCGTCGATGCTCTCCGGCGGCGTGACGCCGGCCTGCTTGAACAACTTGGTATTGTACCACATGGGGATCAGGCTCACGTCCACCGGCAGGGCATGCAGCTTGCCGCCGGTACGGCAGAAGTCGAGGGCGGCGGGATGAAGACGGGCGACGGTTTCGGGCACGGCCGCGGAGAGATCCATCACCAGATTGTACTGGGCGTAGGCGGCGAGACCGCCACCACCCCAGGTGTGAAAGACGTCGGGCTGTGTGCCGGCTCCCATGGCGGTCGCCAGTTTGGTCTTCAGCGGGTCGTTCTTGATGGCTTCCGCGCGAACTTGCAGCCCCGCGTGGGCTTCTTCCGCTCGGGCGATGGCGGCATCCACGATGGGTTTGGTCGGTTCGTAGGTCTGGATATGCCAGAACTCGATGGAGACGGCAGCAGCATCGCCCTGATTCTTCTGGCGACTGCAGCCGCTGGTCAGGGCGCCCAATGCGCAGAGGGTCAGCAGAAAGCGAAGGATGGTCATGGCAGCCTCGGTCGTTACGGGTTGTACCTGCTGCCAACGTACCGCACCTTGCAGCTTGGGGCAAGTGGCGAGACCGGTTGCCGTCGCGGAATCTTCAGTGGGCGGCGGCGGATTGCCGCGCGGAGGTACGGTGACCGGTGATGATGCGGACGGCCAATGTCTCGAACATCAGTCGCCTCGGCATCGAGGAGGAGACATTGAGGCGGTCGAACTGGGCAAGCCAGGAGAGAATGTCGAGAAGCTCATGGGGGCTGTAGTTCGAGGCCCCCTTGGCAATGTTCTGCAGGTAGAAGGGATGCATGCCGAAGCATTCGTTGCCAGGGTATTTGGCCTTGTCGGCGTCGCTCATGGCCTGGACGCGATCGCCGAGCGTCCGTGGATTGGCGATCCGTTCGTAAGACATGAGTGCCTTCACGTGGAGCATGCGCCGAAAGATGGCGCTGATGCGGCGGGTGAGGCCGATGCACTCGTTGTCGGCGTTGCGGCTGTGCGCCAGCGTCTGATCGATGACGGTCAGGACTTCATTGAGGTTGCGGGAGCCAAACGCGTCCGAGAGAGCAAACTGACTGGCTTCCCGGGTGCCGACGCAGATCTCTCGCAGCTCCGCCATGGTCGGCTCTTCGCCGGCGTAGCAGAGGAGTTTCTCCAGCTCCGGCACGACACGGCCGGTATTGGTGCCGATGATCTCGGTGAGGTACATGAGCATCGGCTGGGTCAGCCTCATGTGGCGCTCGGCCGCGCGCTGACGGATCAGGTCCTGTACCTCGCGTTCCCAGTTGCGCTTGCCCATCTCCGGCTTGTTGAAGACGAGGACCTTGCCGGCCTCGGTACAGGCGCGATTGAGACCTTTGCGCGAATCGATGCCGATGCCGCTGAGGATGAGATTGAGGTCCGGCGGCAAGGTCGCCTTGATCATCTCCGCCAGTTGGCGCAGCGCCTTGGCCACGGGCTTGGGATCCTTATCCTTGGCCGCCGCTTCTTCGCCGAAGGCAGAAAAATTCTGCAGGCAGACGGTCTTGTCGCCGCCGAGAAAGGAGGGGGTGTTGACGGAGGCGATAAGCTCTTCGAGCACTTGGGCGGCAGACTTGTCGTCACCTTCCTTGAAGAGGTCGATGCTGAACTCATCGGGTTCGGGGCCGACAAGCTGGGTAAGGATCTTTCGCGTTTCTTCGGCGACGCTGGCATCGTCGTCACCGGTAATCAGGAATATCTGGCCCATGTTGCTCTCCGGGTGAATCGTCAGGAGTGCAAACGTAGCATGCGAAGTGGCGGCTGCAAAACGCTTGCCGCTCACATCGCGTATTAATCTGAGGCGGACTGGTTGCACCGGCACATAATCGGCCTATATTACCAGCTTTTGCCTCCGATCCATTAATTGTGGACGTACTGTGGCATCACCGATTTCCGGGCCAGCATAGCCAAAAACTCGAGGACACCTGTTATGGCTGAGAGAACGAAAGTAGAGGTTCAACTCCGTACTGATAAAGGCAAAGGTGCCGCGGGCCGTCTTCGGCGCAGTGGCAGCATCCCCGCGATTGTGTACGGGCATGGCCTTGAGAACACGATGGTTTCCATTCCAGTTGATTCCGTGCACACCGTGGCTACTGCTCACGGTCTGGTGGAGCTGGTCATTGGCGGCAATGTCAAGCCGGTCCTTGTCCGCGGCATGCAGCGCGACTGTATCAAGGACGTCGTCACGCATGTCGATTTTCAGATCGTGCGCATGGACGAGAAGATCAGCACCACGGTGCCTCTGGTCGCGGTTGGCGAAGCCGCGGGCGTTGACAATGGCGGGGTGCTCGATCAGATCATGCACGAAATCGAAATCGAATGCCTGCCTGGCGACATGCCGGAGCGCATCGAATACGATGTTTCTCACATGGCCATCGATGACGTTGTTACCATTACGGATTTGACCCTGCCCAATGGCGTTGAGGCGGTTTACACCGACGCGGACATGCCCGTCTTCTCATGCTCGATGCCGCGCATGGAAGAAGCAGAGCCGGCGGAAGGTGAAGGCGATCTGCTGGAACCCGAGCTTATCGGCAAGGACGAGGAGGACGAGGAAAGCGAGTAACCCTGGCAAGTGTCCGGCCGACGATCCACGGATGGCGGGCAGTGGCTGGATGGCAGCTTGATAATCATGACGCAGCCGTTGCCCAGATTGATTGTGGGATTGGGAAATCCCGGTTCACAGTACGAAGCGACCCGGCACAATATCGGCTTCATGGTGATTGATCGGCTGCTGGAGAAGCACGCTGCCGGCGCGGCTGCCGACCATGTGGCGGAGAGCCTGGTCTGGTCGATTCGCGCCCGAGGCCGTCAGATCTGGTTGCAGAAGCCGCTCACCTTCATGAATCTGAGTGGCCGTGCTGCCGGGCCGATCGCGCGCCGCGAAGGGCTCGAACCGTCGGAAGTATTGGTGATCTATGACGATGCGGATCTTCCACTGGGGCGTCTGCGGCTCCGCGGCAAAGGGAGCAGCGGCGGTCACAACGGGATCGAGTCCCTGATCATGGAGCTGGCTTCGGCGGATTTCCTGCGATTGCGACTGGGTATCGGCAAGAGTGATTATCAGGGACGACTTGTGGAACATGTGTTGGCGCCATTTGAGCGTGAAGAGGAGTCATTGCTGTCTCAGGTGATTGACGCGGCCGCGGAAGCGGCTATGTTGTGCGTTCACCGGGGCCTGACGGCGGCGATGAATACGTATAATGGTTTGGATCTTGGTGAATCAACCGAAAACGATCAACGTGGAGAATCGGTAGTTTGAAAAAATACGAAGCCATATTTATTCTGGATGACCAGAAGGTGGACGACAACGGCAATGCTTTTGCGAAGAAGGCGGAAGCGACCATTGCTGAGCTTGGCGGAAGCGTCGCGGAAGTCGTCAACATGGGGCAGCGGCAGATGGCATACATGTTGCGCAAGCGCAGCACCGGTCTCTACTGGAGCATCGTCTGCGAGCTGCCGGAAAGCCAGGTGGTGGTCTTCAAGGAACGCTACCGTCTGGATGAAGCCGTGCTCCACCTCGAAGTCTTCATCTTTGACCGTCCCGAGAAGTTCACGTTGAACAATCGGGTACCCGACGAGCGCGAATGACCATGTTGCCGGATCATCGGCCGCACGGCCCTGTACAGCCACGCCACGCCAGATAGAGGATAAGCCATGCCCAACTACAACACCGTCCTGCTCATGGGCAACCTGACCCGCGACCCGGAGTTGCGCTATACCCCGAGTGGCAGCCCCGTCTGTAATCTGGGTTTGGCTGTCAACCGGAACTATACCGATCGTGCGGGCGAGAGCCGCGAGGAAACGACCTTCGTCGACATCGAAGTGTGGCAGCGCCAGGCGGAGACATGTCAGCAGTACCTGCGCAAAGGCGCGCCTGTTTTCGTCGAGGGCCGACTGAAGATGGACGAGTGGGACGATCGCCAGACAGGTCAGAAGCGATCGAAGCTGAAGGTTCTGGCGAATCGCGTGCAGTTCCTCTCTGGGCCGAACCGAGCCGAGTTCGATGACGGCGGCGGTGGCGGCGGTGACGAGGAAGGTGGCTATCGTGGTCAGCCTCAGGGAGCCCCGCCCCAGGGCGGCGGCTACAACCGCGGCGGTGGCGGCGGCGGCGGCGGTGGCTATAATCGCGGCGGCGGTCAGCCTCAGGGAGGCGGCGGCTATAATCGCGGTGGTGGAGCTCCGGCGGCAGGCGGTGGTGGCGACTATGGTCGTGGCGCACCCGCACCGCGCAGTGACAATCGCGGCGCTCCTTCGCCTCCGCGGCAGCAACAGGACGCGCCACCCTTTCCTCCGAAGGATGCTCGCCCCGCCAATCCGGCGCCGGCGGACAACGACGCATTCAATGTCGACGACGATGAGCCGATCGACGATATTCCATTTTGATCAACCAGCTTTTTGCTGAACTCAGACACACCCCTATAAAGGACGAAGGTGCATATGGCCAAGAATACGAAAAAACGCAGAAAACGCTCCCGCAAGCTGCGGATGTCGCGGCCGAAGATCTGCCGTTTCTGTGAAGATGCAATCATCTACATCGACTTCAAGGACACGGATACGCTGAATCGCTACACCACCGAGCAGGGCAAGATCCTGCCGCGGCGCATTACCGGTACTTGCTTCGACCACCAGAAGATGCTGGCGCGCGCGGTCAAAAGAGCCCGCAATATCGCCCTCATCTGACGCGGTTGCGGCGGTGGATGGTGCAATGGCTGGCGCGAACATTCGGAGACGTCCCCGGAAACCTTGCCCGCAGGCGATGCGGAGAAGGGTCGGGGACTGACCGCTTTTACCGCCGGTAGCCCTGATCCAGTAACCCCGTACCCCCTCCACCGTGCAGGCTCAATCATTCAAGGAGCAAAAGATTCCCATGGCTGTTGAACTTATTTTGATGGAAAATGTGGACGACCTCGGGCGCATCGGCGACGTGGTCAAGGTCGCTGACGGCTATGCCCGCAACTACCTGGTTCCGCGCAAGCTGGCTGCCAAAGCCACCCAGGGCGCCCTGCGCCAACTCGAAGCGCGCAAGAAGCAAATCGAAGAAGAGCGCCAGCAGATGGTCCGCTCTGCCCAGGAAGTCGCCGCGATGCTGCAGAAAGCATCCGTGACCATTCCTGTCCAAGCGGGCGACGACGAGAAGCTCTACGGCAGTGTGGGCAACAAGCAGATTGCCGATGCCCTTGCCGAGATGAACATTCATATCGACCGCCGCAAGATTGCCTTGGTGGAGCCGATCCGTGAGCTTGGCGTCTACACGATAGATGTGCTGCTCCACGAGGATGTGAGTTCCTCCATAAAGGTATGGGTCGTCCGTGCTTGAGCCTAGCCGCTGATGGCTGATTATGCGAAACAACTTGGACCGCTCTTTGTCGGGGACCGGCCGTTGCCGAATTCGGTCGAAGCCGAGCGGGCCGTTATTTCGTGCCTTCTGCAGGATCCTGACGGTACGCTGGATACCGCCTTTGCCCGGCTGAAGACCGAAGAGTGTTTTTATCAGGGCGATCTGCGCAAGATCTATGTCTGTCTGCGTGAGATGCGCGGCGATATGGCGGCGAGCCGGATCGACCTGATTACCCTCTCCGATGCCTTGGTGAAGCGGCAACTGCTCGACGATGTCGGTGGTCTGGAGAAGCTGAATCAGTTGTACGGAGTGGTGCCGACCTCGGCGAATCTGGACAACTACCTCACGCTGCTGCTCGACGTCTACATTCTGCGTCGGCTGATCCAGACGTGTGGCGATATAGCGTCACGCTGCTTCAACAATGATGGAAGCAGCGTGGAAGATCTGATCGATACGGTGGAGCAGGAGATCCTGTCGGTCACCGAGATGCAGGTCGACACGCAGGTGAAGAGCATCCGCGAGCTGATCAAGCCGGCCGTCTCCTACCTGGAGGAGTTGAGCAAGAACGACAGGAGCGCGGTGGGGGTGCAGACGGGCTACCCGGACCTGGATCGGCTGATTACCGGTTTCCGTCCGGGCGACATGATCGTGCTGGCGGCGCGTCCCTCGATCGGCAAGACGACCTTCGCCATGAACGTAGCACGCAACGTCGCTCTGGAGGCGCGTCAACCCGTAGGCGTATTCAGCCTGGAAATGGGCAGCACTCAGGTGGTGGTGCGGTTGCTGTGCAGCGAGGCTCGCATCGACGTGAAGGATCTTCGCGACGGGCGGTTGAGCAATGCGCAGTGGCGCCAGGAGCTGATGCCGGCCGCGGACCGCCTCTACAATTCCCCGATCTTCATTGACGACACGCCCCAGATCACCTCGCTCGAGCTGCGTCAGAAGGCGCGGCGAATGCATCAGGAGCACGGGGTGCGCATGCTGGTGATCGACTACCTGCAGCTGATGCGTCCCGCGGGAAGCGGCAAGAATACCAATCGCGAGCAGGAAGTGGCGCGGCTGTCGAGCGACATCAAGAGTCTGGCCAAGGAGCTGCAGATCCCGATCATGATTCTCTGCCAGTTGAACCGGCAGGCGGAGCAGAGCGGCGGTGCGCCGAAACTGTCACATTTGCGGGAATCGGGTGCAATTGAGCAGGATGCGGATATGGTGATACTTCTTCATCGCGACCGCGAGGTCGAGACCGGCATCAGTCGTGAGGAGATTTTGCAGAACGGGATTGAATCGGATTTGATTGTGGCGAAGAATCGTAATGGTGAAACCGGGAAAGTAAGTCTGGTCTTTCTGCCGCATTATACGCGGTTCGAGAGCCGTACGCGCTTCGATGATGACGATGTACCGCACCGTGGGGGATGACGCCGTGGCGCCTTCCGCAACGACCGACAACTCTCAGCAGTAACCACTTAGAATAATGGCGTGTAGTCACCCCGGGTGGGGGACTGCCTGTCTCCAAACATGGAAAAGGCTCTACGTATGAAGCACCTCTTGTTGAGTTGTGGCATCTGGTTGTTCAGCATTTTTGCCGTCTGTGCGCAAACCATCAGTGAGATACAGGTTCAGTCGACGGGGGATCAGCCGATCTCCGAAGAAGTCGTCTTTGCCAACATGAAGATGCGGGTGGGCGATCAATTCAGCCAGGAGAAGCTTTCCGCGGACATCAAACAGCTGTACAACACGAACCAGTTCTCGAACATCACGCCGAAGAAAGATGTGCTCGAGGATGGTACGGTGCGCCTGCTGCTCACCTTCGAGCCGAAGTGGACGATTCGCCAGATAGTCCTTCAGGGCAACAAGAACATCAGCGAGAAGCGGATTCTCGGTGAGCTGAAGCTGCAGGCGGGGGATCCGCTCGACGATACGATCCTCAGCCAGGATCTTGCCGCGCTCTACAAGCTGTACACCGACAAGGGGTACACGGATGTGGTCATCGACCAGAAGCCGGTACGGCTCGAAGGAACGAACGAGGCCAATCTGGTCTACTCGTTCGAAGAGCGCCGTCGCGCGAAGACCCGCGGGGTCGACATTGTCGGCAACCATGCTCTGAGCGACCGGCAGGTTCGCCGGGTCATGGAGACCGATGTTTCCTTCTGGGGTTATCTCCTCTTTCCGACTGGTTACTTCAATCCCGAAGTCTTCGAGGAAGATCTGGACCGGATCACGGAGCTGTACTGGGATCGCGGTTATCTGGACGTGCAGGTTTCGGCGCCGCCAGTGCGCTACAGCGACAACGAAAAGAAGGCGTTCGTGACGGTAGAAGTCGTGGAGGGGGAGCCGTACATTGTTTCGGATGTCACCTTCTCGGGCTTCGAGCAGTTCACGGAAGAGGAATTGAGACCGTTGATCAAGACGCGGTCTGGGGATACGTACAGCCGGGCGCGCGAGCTGGAAGATGCGCAGGCTCTGGAAGAACACTACAATCACCTTGGCTATCTGCAGGCTCGCGTGAACGCCAGCCGGAATGCCAACAGCCAGACGCATACGGCGGCCATCGCCTACAGTATCGATGAAGGGGTCATTGCCACGATCCGCAACATCGAAATTTCCGGCAATACCATCACCTACGACAACGTCATCCGTCGCGAGATGTCAATTCACCCCGGCGATCTTGGCGACATGACGAAGATCCGCGCCAGCCGTCGCCGGCTGCAGAACCTGGGTTATTTCAGCAAGGTGGATGTCGTGCCCGTACCGACGGACGATCCCTCCTTCTACGATCTTCACATCAATGTCGAGGAAGGGCAGACGGGGCAGTTCGGCATGGGCGTGGGCTTCTCGAGTGCCGCGGATGCATTTGCGACCTTCAACCTGACGCAGAGCAACTTTGCGCTGGACAATCCGTCGAACTTCTTCAGGGGCGGCGGTCAGCGCCTCAGCTTCAGCACGACGATCGGTACGGAGTCGCAGTTGTTCAACCTCAATTTCACGGAACCGTGGCTCTTCGACCGTCGGTTGCGCCTGGACTGGAGCCTCTGGCTGCGGGAAGCCTCCTACAGCCGCGGGTGGGATGAAGACAGCGTCGGCACGTCGGCCAAGTTGACGCATCAGCTTCCCTGGCAGTTCTGGAAGCAGTCGGTCGGGTATCGTCTCGAGCAGGTCGATATCAATGACATCGACGAGGACTTCAGTGCCTTCTTCTTCGAAGAGAACGAGGGAGAAGAGATCGTTAGTGCGCTTTTCTGGGGCGTCAGCCGGGAGAATGTGGACAGGTATCCGGTGCCCAACTTTGGCTCGCAGTTGAGCATGTCGCTGGAGTTGCAGGGCGAGGCAATCGGCAGCTACAGCAACATCTACAGCTTTGGTTTGCGCGGCGCGCAGTACCTGCCGGTCTTCAAGGACAGCGTCATCAAGATCGAAGGTCGCTTTGATCAGATCGATGCCTTTTCCGGCGATGAGCCGAAGGTATTCGACCGTCTCTTTGCCGGCGGTCTCAATACGCTGCGCGGCTTCAAGGAACGCGAAGTGGGCCCCTTTGATCCTTCCAATGAGGAAGCGATTGGCGGCCAGTCTCGGGTGCTGGCCAGCATCGAGCTGCTGAAGCCTCTCTATCGCGAGACGCTCTATGGAGCGATATGGACCGATGCCGGTGATGTGTGGGGGGAGGCTTGGGAAGTGCATACCGATGAGATCAATGTCGGTAGCGGCGTGGGTATTCGCCTCTTCATCCCAGTGCCTGGCGGCAATATCCCGCTGCGTATCGACTATGGGTGGCCCATCGTGCGGGAGCAGGAGAATCTCTCGTCGTCCGGTCGCCTGCACTTCACCCTTGGTTACCGCTTCTGATTGGAGTAGCTCCCGTCAAGATGAGATGCCTGTGCCTATCGGCCGTGATGCTGCTTGTTCCGCTATGGGTGGTGCATGGCGCGGAGCGCGGGCTCTTCAGCATAGCCAATGCCGAGGTAAGTGAGCGGACTCTGCCGGGGCTTCCGGTGGCAAGCCGCACCTCCGTCACCCGTGAGGGGGAGACGCTGGTGCTTACCCTGAGCGGTGATGCCGGGGCGGCGCGCGAGTTTGTCATCCCCGTCAATCTGGTGTTGCAGGCGGACGGGGAGGTGCGCTTCAATCTGCAGTCGGCAAATATCGCGGCGGCGGGAAACTCCCGAGCGGCGCTGGTGCTGCGGCTTCAGGATGCGCGGGGCTGGCGTGAGATCGAGCTTTTCGAGCCGACGGGGGCGAGCCATTCCGAGCTTGGTGCGGTGCCACTTGCGCGGATCGATGGTCAGCCGGCTACGGCAATCTCCGTGGTTGCCAGGTTGCAGTTGCGAGAGGATGGTACGGCCTCGCTCAGGTTGCGGGAACTGACCCTTCTTGTGGGCGGGAATCTGCCGACAGAGACAGAGCTGGAGGCAGCGCTTTCGGTGGCACCGGCGGCACGGACGGTCATTCAACCGGTGATGCCGGGTGGGCCGCGGCGGATTCACGTCGATGGCAAGCCGTTGTCATGGATTGGGTATGGTCCGTCAGCGGCTTCCGAAGGAGCCAGTGCTGCAATCGAGCTGGAAAGTGGGGAGATGCCGTTGCTTCAGCGGGCGGTGTTGAATCTCGGCGGCAAGGGTGGGGGAGCCCATCCACCGCTGCTGGCCTTTGCCGACTATCTGGACGGCGTTTCGATCGACGCGGTGATCGGGGCGGCGGCGGGAAGCAGCTCGCCTGTCATGCTGGAGGTGCGCTTCTGGGATGCGCCGGGATGGTTCACGGAAGGCCCGGTTTCCGACTTCAATCCGCGTTGGATGGCCTACTGCAAGCGGGGGCTGGACTATCTGCTCGCGCATGTGCAGCGGTCGGCGTATGCGGGTCGGGTCATTGGCATCACGATCAGTCTCTCGCCGGAGCAGGGCGGCGTTCCGTGGCCCGAGCGTCTTGCGGGGGAGCAGTCGGAGAGTCAGTTCCGTGGCTGGCTGGCGCGACGCTACCCGGATGCGGAAGGTTTTCAGGAAGCGTGGAAGCGCAAGGAGATGTCGCTGGCGGAGGCGCACCTGCTGGCGCCCTCGCAATGGCCGAGCGGAGATGTCTTTGCTTTCCTTCACCCTGCCGGCTCCCAGCAGGCGGCCGACAGCTATCGCTTCTTCTGGACATCGTGGATCGGGGCGCATCTGGAACTTGCGGCGCATGTGAAAGATCGTACCTATGGCCGCTTTCTGACGGGGATTGACGGTGGCTCCGCCGCGTTTCTCAATGCGAATACAGGTGGACGCATGGCGTGGCCGCACGATGCTGTCATGGAGCTTCTGCGTTCGCCGCATGTGGACCTGCTGGAGATCCTGGCGGATACAACGGATGTGCGCCCGGGCGTGGGCGCGATGGGGCTCGAGCTCATGCTGTCGAACGTGGCCAGGGCGCACGGGAAGCTTCTGGTTGTCCGGCAACGGGGACCATTGCGGCAGAGCGGCGCCGACGACGCGGCCATTCAGGTGCGGAGACGGCTGCTTGGCAGTATTCTGATGAGCGACAGCCAGGTGATTATGTCGCCCCCGGATGGAGGGCTGCGACGTTCCGGGTTGCTTGGCGAGTTGAAGGCGTGGGAGGAGATCGGCCGCCGGTCGGCCCTGGCGCCGGTTGCTTCCCGCGCGCAGGTCGCGATCGTGATCGATCCTTACGTTTTCGACTGGCTGCAACCGTCGGGCGGGCAGGATCGCGGCATGAGCAACACCCACCTGGAGGCGCTGCTTTCCCTGCCTCGGCTCACCTGGGCACGGTTCGGGGCGCCATTCGATATTGTCCTCATCGACGATCTGAAGCCGGAGAACTATCGGATGATCGTCTTCTACCAGATCATGCGTCATACGGCGGCGCGGCGCCGGATCATCGAGCGGTGTCGCAAGCAGAACCGGCTCCTGGCGTGGGTGTGGAGCGCGGGTGCGGTCGGTGACGGCTTGCTTTCTCCGGGACTTGCGAGTGAACTCGTCGGCATCGACCTGCAGTGGCAGCCGCAGGGAAGCCGCTTCTTTCTGGCGCCGCGGGCGGCTCTGCGCGGGGATCTGGGCATCGAACGGATCGCCGGTTACTTTGGCTGGGGCGGCGGTGGCCAAATGCCGGATCGCGACATCAGCCTGCAGTTCGGGCCGCTCTTCACCATCCGGGATCCGGAGGCCGTCATTCTGGCGGATTACGCGGATGTCCCTGAACCGGCCATGGCGATGCGGGAGCATGCCGGCTGGACAGCCTTCTACAGCGCCTCGCCATGGCTGAATCCGGAAGTGATGCGCGCTCTGGCCAGGCGGGCGGGTGTGCATCTGTACGCGGAGCAGAACGACCTGCTGATGGTGAATGACACCTTCATTCTGCTGCACACGGAAAGCGAAGGGGTGCGCACTCTGACCCTGCCCCGGAGTGAATCGCTCTATGAGCTTTTCTCGCGTCGCCAACTCGATCCGGCCGAGGTGCACCATCTGCAGTTGCAGGGCGGCACCAGCTATCTCTTCTACCGCGGCAGTTGGGCAGACTGGCTCAATCCGCCGGGTGGGACGTCATCGGGTAAGTAGCGTTTCGGTGGAAGCGACGCGAGATGATGGTTCAACCGCTCCTTAAAGGATCGACTTGTCTGACTTGTCTGACTTGTCTGACTTGTCTGACTTGTCTGACATCGCGGGGGGATCAGGTGCCGATGACGGAGAGATCCTTCTCGACGATTGGGTTGGTGGTGCGATTGATGATCTGCGTGGCCGGCATGGCGTCCACGATTTCATACTGGCGCTGGTGGTCCTCGATGCCGGCAAGGCGGAAGCGGCCGGTGGAATGGCGGCGTGTCCCGCGGGAGCTGCCGTCGGTGGGCAGTGCGAAGTTGTAGAAGTCGAGGTATTGCTTCCAGGAGAGTTCGATGCGATCGGTCAGCATGCTGTAGTGCTCGACTCGATGGAGATGCTCCTGATAGCCGGGCTGAACAACGCCGCTGAAGAAGATGCCGACACAGCCGGATCCATAGCTGAAGAGTCCGACGCGCTTGCCGGCCAGATCGTCGCGGCTGTTTTCCAGCAGGGAGAGCAGGCTGATGTAGAGGGCGGCGGTATAGCAGTTGCCGATCAGGCGGCTGAAATGGAGGGATTCGTGCAGCCGGTCGTCGAGATCTTCCTTCGCCAGGGTGACATGTTCGAGCTTTGCCAGGCTGGCATGTGCCTTTTCCGCCATGCGGGTGAAGGGAAGATGGTAGACGAAGCGATGGAAGTCGCCGTAGGAGCGCTCGGACTGTTGGCGATACTGCTGCCAGGCCTCGGTGAGCGCCTTGATGTAGATCCGCATGGAATACTTGCCGTCGACAAGGGCGTGCTCGAGGTAATTGGGGCGCCAGAAGTCCATGACATCTTCGGTATAGGCGCCGGATTCATGATCGAGAGCGAGGAGTCGCGGATTGGCGGAGATGAGGATGGCGGAGGCGCCGGCGCCCTGAGTGGGTTCGCCGGCGGTGCCAAGCTCGTAGCGGGCGACGTCGGAGGCGACAATCAGGACCCGGCGATTGGGGTTCAGGGCGACCTGGCCCATGGCCATCTGCAGGGCCATGGTGCTGCTGCAGCAGGCCTGCTTCACTTCGAAAGCCTTGCAGCTGCTGGGCAGCCCGAGAAGACGGTGCACGTAGATTGCCGCTGCCTTGGACTGATCGATACCGGACTCGGTGGCAAACATGAGTGTGTCGATGGTGGCGAGGTCAATGCCGGTGAGCACTCGGCTGGCGGCATTGGCGGCCATGGTGACGATGTCCTCGTCGGGGGCGGGCATGGCCATGCGTTCCTGGCCGATGCCTTCGTAATACTTCTCATGGGGGACATCGCGGTGCCTGGCCATGGTCTTGAGATCGAGATAATAGCGCGGGCAGTAAAGGGAGAGCGCGTCGATGCCGATCTTCATGGGGATGCTCCTTGAAAGTTGCTCAGCTTTGCAGGAATGGCTGGTGGTTTTCATGCCCGTGCGGCCTTCATCACGTTGAGGCTCAGTTCAGATTCGGAGGCGGGCAGCTCCAACGCATCGCCAGCCAGCTTCAAGACTTCTTCCAGCGCGACGAGGTAGTCGACAAAGCGATCGCGGCCGATATCGGAGAGAAAGACGGTGGTGCGGGGTCTGGAGTCGATGAACTCCTTGCGAATGAAGATGATGTTGCTCTCCTCGAGCATTCTGAGGTGGCGGCTGAGATTGCCGTCGGTGAGGTCGCATTCATCCTTGAGTTCTCCAAAGGTGAGGCCATTGCCGGCGGGGCAGAGAGCGGAGACAATGGCCAGGCGGTTGGGCTCGTGAAAGACCCGTTTCAGAGCCTGGTAAGGGTTGTCGTGTCTGGTAGGCATTGTAACCTCCAATGCGTCAGCTGATTTTGCGGCGTTGGTCGAGGCGCAGAATGATTCCGCTGGTCCCTTCACCGAGGAAGAAGACCACGCCCATGGGCCAGGGATTTGTGAAGGTGAGTGGTGGGATGAAGAGACAGAGTGTACCGGCGGTAAGATAGTAAAGGCCGACATAGGCGATGGGGCGGGGGAGGACGTGTCTCGACGCCAGGTTCGCCAGCCCGAAGAGGCACATCCAGATGCCGAAGAGATAGTGAAAGTCGCCCCGGAGGACGAGCGCGAGGGTGAGGATCGCGCCAACGCCCAGAGGGGGGAAGACGTCGAGGGTGGGCTTCAGCTTGCGAATGTCACGCTTGACCTTGGGGTCGTTCAGAAACCAGTAGGTGACGGCACCATAGTTGGCTATCAGCGCGAACAGAAAGACCAGCAGCCAGACCATCAGGTGGGTCAGTTCGGTGCGAGGCATGCGAGGTGACGCGAGAATGATGGCCGCGAGCATGGCGACCCCACCCGATGCTGCGCGCGCTTTGTCGGAGTAGCCGCGAAAACGCTGTCGCTCGAGGACCTGCCGCTGCAGCTCTCTTACCTGGGCGAGGGCGGCATGAATGTGGTTGCTGAACATGGGCGGTGGCTTTTGATGGGGTTTGATATGGACAGGGCTCTACTATAGTGCATGGACAAACTACTTTGCAACGCAAAGTTAAAAAAAGATCTGATCGGGAAGGCGGCGGCGGCAAAGGTGGATCAGGCGAGGGCGAGGCGATGAAAAGCTTCCTGAGTGGCCTGGAGGATGGCGGCAACGCCGTGGTGAAAGCCGTCGCCCGGCTCGGTCACCAGGAGGGGAATGAGCTTCTCGTCTACAGGCCGGTGGGTGAGCAGGATCTGGTGCAGATCGTCATCGTAAGCAGTGGGAGCGACGTCGGGTGGTTGCGTGGCGCAGAGCACGGCAAGAGCGCAGCCGGCGAAGTCGGCAGCCTTGCGCAGGGGGGCCATGGCTTCATCCTGAAAACCGCCGCCGGCAAGGAGATCGGCCATCTTGAGTTGGCGTTGGGCCTTGGTGAGGAGTGGCTCCGCCAGTTCCCGCCGGCGGGCGGAGGTGTCCTTCCTTGCCTTGCCGGTACTGTCCGCATCATAGAGAGAGTGGAAGTCGTGGTTGTTGATGGCGATGATGCCGCTCTCCGCGAGGCGCTGCATCAGTTCATAGTCGTGGCGATCGAGGACGTGCACCTGTTTGGGGAGCTCGCCGCCATGGGAGGCTGCCCACATGTCGGCAACTTCCTGACGCGCGGCGGCGCCGTTGCTTTCGACGACGATGAAGGCGGCATCGACAGTCTGCGCTTCGCTGGTGCGAGCGCGGTAGGTGAGCAACCGATCGCCGAGCTTGACGGTGAGATCCTGAGCAAAGCGTTCGGCAGGCGGTGGGCCTTCAGGCTCTGGGGGTGTCTCAGGGACCGGGCCTACGACGGGCATGGCGGTGATCTGCTCCAGGCGATGAAGGAAGGCGGCCCGATTGTTGGGGAGTTGGAGATCGTCCAGATCCCCACGGGCATCGAGGACGCCGTCGGCCAGCTCGCGTTTGGCGGCGATGGTGCTGAGCATGCGGTGCTCGATGCTGGCTTCGGTCACGAGATTGATGACCTGGACGCTGTTCTTCTGGTGCTTTCGCCAGGCGCGCGCGATGCGCTGTTCGAGCTTGGCTGGATTCCAGGGAAGGTCGAGGTTGACCACGACGCTGGCGACCTGCAGATTGAGGCCGGTGGCGCCGGAGTCGGTGGAAAGGAAGAGGCGGCAGTCGGGATCATCCTTGAAACGATTGATTTCGTCCCGCCGCTTGTGCTGCGCCACGGAGCCTGTATGCCAGGCGTAGGTGAGCTTCTGGTTCTCGAGTGCCTGCGCCAGCAGATAGAGCATGCGCTCCCACTCGGAAAAGACGATAACCTTGCGCGTGGGATCGTCGGTCCAGATATCGTCGAGGATGGCGAGCAGTTCGTCGATCTTGGGTGAAGACTTGGTCTTCTGATCGAGAACGTAAAGGGAGTCGCAGGTCATGCGCATGCAGTTGAGGAGCAACTGGAGCTTGTCCATCTCGGCCTTGGTCAAGGGACGTCGGGCGGCCCTGGCCATCAGTTGGGCTACGGGGGATTCGAAGTCTTCATACCGGGCTTTCTGGGCCGGCGTCATCTTGACGAAGTAGTTGTTGTCGACCCGTTCCGGGAGCTGCTCGGCGATCTGATCCTTGCGTCGGCGCAGCATGATGGGCTTCAACTGGTCGTGCAGCAGGCGCATGTTCTTGAGGCCGCTGGCGCGCCCGCGGTCATCGAAGGTGTAGAACTGGCGGTTGAAGCGGAAGAGACTGCCGAAGAGGTGCGGATCGATGAACTCGACCAACGAATAGATCTCGTCGATGCGGTTTTCGAGGGGGGTGCCGGTCAGGACGAAGGCGTAAGGGGCCGACAGCCGCTTGATCGAGCGGGCGGTCTTGGTCTGCCAGTTCTTGATGCGCTGGGCTTCATCGAGGATGACCACATCGGGGGCAAGGGTGTTGTTGATGGTGGCCAGATCGTTGAGAATCTGCTCGTAGTTAGCGATGACGAAGAAGGAATCGGTCTTCTCATAGAGCTTCTGGCGTTCGGCTCTGCTGCCGTAGACGAGGGTGATCGGCAGATTGGTGAATTTGCGGATCTGCTCTTCCCATTCCGTCTTGAGCGATGCCGGGCAGACAATGAGAACACGGCGAATCCCTTCGAGGTCGCGCAAGAGCTTGCAGGCCGCGATCGCCTGGACGGTCTTGCCCAGCCCCATCTCGTCAGCGAGGAGAGCGCGGCCGGTGAAGGCGAGGTGGAGCATCCCCTCCTGCTGGTAATCGTAGAGGCGGTGGCGGACAATGGCCGGCGCATTTTCGGGTTGACGCAGCCGCTCGGCCATGGCGGAACGCGCCGTGGCCAGCCGCTGGCGGCGCTGAATCGCATCCGCTTCGTGGCGTATCTCCCGGGAGACTCGGATCTGGCGCTGGATGCTTTCGGGAGCCTTGTCGAGGTCGCGCAGCAGCACGAGCAGGGTCGTCTCCCACGGCTGTTTCAGCTCTGCCATGGCGTTGAGATAGGTACGCAGGAAGGCGGCGACTTCCGGAGGCGCGTCGGCAGGCATGCGGACGGCGGCGCGGAAGGCGGGATCGCGGCTCATGAAGATCTCGACCTGAGGCGAATCCGTGCGTTTGCCGCGACGCTGGGGGAGGTGAAGCAGCACATGCTCGATGTGTTTGCAGGTGCCCAGGCCATTCTTGGTGAAGTCGGGGCAGGTGCAACTGTTGACCCTCTTGTCCAGTGAGCGCAGCTCGACCGTATAGGGGTGTTGCTCATCGCCGGTGGTGCGCGACACCTGATAGTCGCCGAAAGGATGCTTCTGCTCCGTCAGCCTGGTGATCCGCATGGGCTCATCCGCTGCCCGTTGCCGGCGAATGAGGATCTCATCGCTGTCGCTGGTATCCCAGCCGCGGTAGGTGGCTGGCTTTTTGGGCTTGCGAGTCTTGCTGGTATCGTTCTTCCTGGACTTGGCCATGGTGAACCCTCTTCGGTGTCGTTTCGTCTTCCACCGCGCCTCGACGCCACCCTGCCTTCTTCAGCGATGCTTTTCGATGAGGGAAGTGACGTGGTCGATGACGGCTTCGATGGAGAGTTCGGTGGTATCGATAATGACGGCATCGTCGGCGGGGCGCAGAGGTGATATCTCGCGGGAGCTGTCGATGCGATCGCGCTCGGCGATGTCGGCGGCAACGGATTCGAGAGTGGCGCCATCGGCGACTTCCCCGGCCTGTGCCAGGCGCCGGCGGGCGCGCTCCATCGGCGTCGCGGTGATGAAGAACTTATGCCGGGCATGGGGCAGAACAACGGTGCCGATGTCGCGCCCTTCCATGACGATGAGGCCGTACTGGCTGCTGGCGCGCTGGCGCTCGACCATCCACTCGCGAACCTCGGGGATTCTGGAGACGGCGCTGACGTGCGCGGTGACGTCCGGGGCGCGGATCTGCGAGGGCTCCACCGGCGCATCGTCGAGCATCAGGTGCAGTCTGCCGTCGCGGTCGGGCTTGTAGACGATGTCGAGGTTGGGGAGAAGGGCGGCAATACGGGCGCTCTCCTGCTGGGGATCGAGCCCTTTTTGCAGGACAACCCAGGTGAGAGTGCGATACATCTCTCCGGTGTTGACGTAGCAGGCGTTCAACCTCTGGGCAAGGTGGCGGGCGACGGTGCTCTTGCCGCTGGCGGCGGGTCCGTCGATGGCGATCTGGTCGTTCTGGTACTCCATAAGCTCCTGTCGCGATGGGCGATTGAAATGATTACCAGAGTATTCTCGCGAAGTCCGGCCGCGTCAAGTCATGCCGCGTCATTTTGGCCGCTGAAGACATCTTGCGGCAAAGCATTTTGCGGGGCATCTGTGCGCCGGCCATCGGGTGGTGTATAGTAATAGAAAGAGGGGAAAGCTGGGGCAGGAGGTCGGAGCTGGCCATCCGAGAGTCCTGTTGAACGGGCGAGCCCATGATTACGAATCTATCCGGAGAAACCACTGCACGTGTTTGACCTGCGTGAACGACAACAGAAGCCTACCCGCGCCATGCTTGTGGGCGTGCGTGTGGGACAACAGGAAGAGCGCGAAGTCGAGGAATACCTGGAGGAGCTGGCCGCGCTGGTGGACACCTACGGCGCCGAGATCGTCGATCAGCATATCGTTCGCATCGACAAACCGCAGCCGCGCTTCTACATCGGTTCCGGCAATGCGGAAGAGATCGCACAGCGCTGCCATGAGCAGGAGATCGACCTGATCGTCTTTGACGAAGAACTCAGCCCGTCGCAGCAGCGCAATTGGGAGAAGGTGGCGCGGATGACGGTGGTCGACCGGCAGGAGATCATTCTGGACATTTTTGCGTCGCGCGCGTCGACTCGCGAAGCGGTGCTGCAGATCGAGCTGGCGCAGGCGGAATATGCCTTGCCGCGGCTGAAACGCGCTTGGACGCACCTGCATCGGCAGCAGGGCGGCCTTGGTATTCGCGGTGGCGAAGGTGAAAAGCAGATCGAGGTGGACGCGCGGCTGGTGCGGCGCCGCATCGTGAAACTGAAGGAAGAGCTGGAGACGGTGCGTCGGCGTCGCGCGGAGCAGCGTAAGCAGCGGCGGAAGCGGCCAGTGCCCAACGCGGCCATTGTCGGGTATACGAACGCCGGGAAATCGTCCTTGTTCAACCGCTTGACGCAGTCGGACGTGCTGGTGGAGAACAAGCTGTTTGCGACGCTGGATCCGACGACGCGGCGTCTGCGCTTGCCGAACAACCAGGTGCTGTTGTTGACGGATACGGTGGGGTTCGTGCGCAAGCTGCCGCATGATCTGGTGGAAGCGTTCAAGGCCACACTGGAAGAGGCGGCTATCGGCGACTTTCTGATCCATATTGTCGATGCGAGCAGCCATCGCGCCGTGGAGCATTACGAGACGACGCTGAAGGTGCTCGATGAGATCGGCGCCAAGCCTCGCGAGATGATGACTGTCTTCAACAAGATCGACCTGGTGGAGCAGCCGTTCGAGATTTTCCGCTTGAGGCGGCGTTTTCCAGAGGCACATTTCATCTCCGTGCATACTGGTGAAGGACTGGATGAACTGATTGCGGCGGCTCAGCAGTTGATCCAGGACGAGATGACCCAGATGTACTTCCGCTTTCCGCCGCATCGGTACGAGCTGGTCGCGAACCTGCATCGCACGGCGAAGGTTTTGAGCGAGCGGCACAACGGCGAGGCTATCTTTGTCAAAGCGTCTGTTCCCCCCGAATCACGCCGTGAACTCGCCGAGTATCAGGTGAGCGCGGAAGAAGTCCAGGATGTTGGTGAAGCCTACGAGGTGATATGATGAGAATGTCCCTGCTCTTGATCCTCTCCCTGATGGTCGCGTTCAGCCTCACTGGTCATGCCGCCGAGAAGGTGGACGAGCCGGATCTTGGCGTCCTGACGCTGGAAGTTCCTACTGGCGTGTTGAGTGTGCTGGAGGATATCAACAAGGCGCGGATGGAGATCCGCACGCAGGAATTGGACTATGAGCTGCGCGGCAGGGATACGTCCGTGCGGAAGATCGAGAAGTTGAAGGAAGATGTGGCGGAGTCCGTGACGGACCTGAAAGAGACCCTTGAGCGGGAGACACGTCAGGAGCGCAGCAATATCGATCGCCTGTACAAGGCCAAGAATCGGCTGCTGGATCAGCGGGACCGGCAGAAGAGCGAGGAGGCGGAGGCGCGGTACAAGGACAAGATCGCGCAAGTGGAAGCGATGATGACGGAACCGGAGGCCATTATTGCCGCCTACGACAAGCTTTATGAAGCCGTCAGAGGATGGGGCGGTACCTCTCGCTCGAGCTCGCTCTTTGCTGCCGTGGACAAGGAACTTTCCCCGATTCAGGTCGTGCAGGCTGACGGCAAGGCTGTCGACCTGCAGAAGATGAGTCGCGACAAGGGGATGGTGCTCACCTTCTGGTCTGCGCAGAACAAGCCCAGCAGCGCCGCCGCCGCCCAGATGCTGGCCATGCGGGATGAGCTGCTGAAGGCCGATTTCGAGGTCGTGCTGGTGACCGTCGATAAGGATCTTGCCGCGGCCCGGCAGGCGCTGGGGCGCGGTGCGGACAAGGCTCCGCTCTACCACATCGACGCGGAGACCTTGAAAGGGCAGCTGGAAGCACCGCTTCTGCCCCTGACCCTGATCGCGTTGCCCGGCAGCCACCGGGTTCAAAGCATCTCGTTGGAATCTTCGTCCAAGCTCAAGAATGCCGTGACCGGTGTGCTCAAGGAGCTTGCCGATCGAGCCAAAATGGAAGAGCGACAGAAGTGATGGGCCGGCAGCCATGCGCACCGTTGTAGTCAGCGATCTGCATCTGGGCTCGCGTTACTTCCGGATCGAGTGCTTTCGCCGGTTCCTGCGCACTCTCCCACCGGATGTGCGCCTGGTCCTCAATGGCGATACCCTCGACGCACCGCGGACACCATTGCCCGACGACCATCAGGCTCTTCTGGATGAGCTGGTCGACTTTGCCCGGCAGCGGGAGGTAGTCTGGGTTCGGGGCAACCACGACGACGGTTTCGTTCCGCCCGAGCATATCACCGCGGTAGAGAGCCTGACGATTGAAAGGCGACTTGCGGTTCTGCATGGCGATCGCTTCGACAACGTGATGCCGAGGTACCGCTGGTTTCTCAAGTTGTTCCAATGGCTGCATGCGATGCGCATGAAACTGGGGGCGCGCCCCGTCCACGTGGCGAGAGCCGCCAAGCGGCTTAAACCGCTCTATGCTTTTCTCTGCCGCAACGTACGGCTCAACGCGCTCGAGTATGCCGATGAGCATGAGTTCGAGGCGATTGCCTGCGGTCATGTCCACAACCTCGAAGACAAACGCATCGGCCGCAAGCGTTACCTCAACACCGGTTCATGGACGGATGAAGAAACGGGAATCATCCTGATCGACGATCTGAAGATCGAGCTGATCCATCTCGACACCTGGCTGGAAAGCGTCGCCCCTTCCGCGCCGCTGGATGCCGTCGTCGAGTAACGGCCCGCCGCCAGGGTATGGACGGTATGGACGGTATGGACACATGCTTCAACATCTGACGCTATTAGGATCACCACGAAGAACACGAAGAGCACGAAGGTGATGGAAAGTGACTCATGATAACGGAGATTGATGTTATGATGCTTTCATTGACGTTAAGTAACTGAAGCTGAAAAGAAAACCCATAATTCGTGCTTTTTAGGCTATTCGAAGTGAAGTTTATCCGATTGGAACCGCCTTTACGCTGTACACCGTTCCGTCAGAAGACGATCCAGCTGCTGCGTCGAGAATCCCTCTCGTTCGGCCAGCAGTCTGTAGCATGCTGACAGTATCACCGCGACCTGACTGGCATCCGATTCGGCCATTGGCCTGGTGCCGACGATGTCGTGGACTGGCTGCGACTCTGGCTGCGACTCTGGCTGCGCGGCGACTTGCGGGGTGCCTTTCGGTGTCGAAGAGCGTCGGTTGGCCATTCGCAAGTTTCCCTTTTTGCGGTGCGAGGGTCCGAGGGAACTCGTGGGGTAAGTGCTTGACTCGGTGGGGCGGGGGCTCTACATTATCGATGCGGAGTAGGAGAGCTAACTCTGGTTATTCAACGCATCAGGATCTCACGATCCTAAAGTATAAAGACTGCGGAGTCTATTCTCCTACTCCGCGTTCTTTTTCTCCCGATGGGGTCGGGGGAGAATGGCCTCTTTCGAGCAGGTGCTTGAGGTAGTCGTCGATCTGCTGTTCGAATTCGAGAGGGGGCATGTTGTTATCGGCGGTGTTGACGTAGCGGAAGAGACGCTTGCCGGAGTTCATGGTGCGGCCTTCCAGCTCGCCCAGATAGGCGTCGATGCTGGTGCCGTACCGGTAGTTCTTCTCGAAGTCGGCGCGTGCGGCGCGGATCTCATTGGTGAAGTTGTCCATGCGTCCCTGGCGCAGGGCGTTGAAGGCGCTGACGTAGCCGCCCAGACTCTTGCGGAGGACGTAGGGGGCGTCGTGCATCAGGTAGATGATCTCCTGGATCAGGCTGGCAATGTTGTATCGCCCGTAATCGTATTGCTCGACAAAGAGGGGCAGTTCGTCGATCAGGATCTGCTTGACACCATAGCGGCCATCTTCAGTCGGCACCATGACGGTGATGCGCTCTATCTGGTTCAGTTTCTCGCGGGTGCCTTCGTAGGAGCCGGGCTGATCGAGGCGAAAGACGAGCTTGCGCAGCTCGTCGTTGAACCATTGCTGTGCCTGGCGGCTGTCGCCCATCTGCTGCGGCATGACGGCGGCCAGTTGCTCGGAGGGGGTCATTTTGGGATCGAGGTTCATCAGCAGTTGCAGGGGGAGATCGGGCATTGGGCCGCGGAGGAGCTGCAGCGCACAGGCAGCCGCACTGCAGTAGAGCTGATAGAAGAGGGGCAGCTCGGGCTGGATGGGTATGTCGAAGAAGCTTTGATAGGGGGGCAGTTTCTCGGCCTCGGCGAGAGTCCGGCAGGTCACATACCGGTTGCGGCTTGCTTCGACCGTTCGCTTCTCCAGGATGTTCTGGTGGAGGGCAGCTATCAGCCATGCCGGGATCTCGTCGTGCGCAATCGGGATGCGGCGGATCTCGAGCATCTGGCGCCACAGGATGGCCCGAATCACCTCGTTGGTGGTCAGGAGCTGGTTCGCGGTATCGGTAATGCCGAAGAAGCAGAGCCGCTGGCGAAGTTCGCGGTTCCCGGAGTTGGGGATAAGGTAGAGCGGGAGCGCCGGGGCAGGGCGCCCGGTGATGCGTCGCAGCTCGCGGTCACATTCCGAGGCGATGCTGAGCAGGAGGCGGTCCGCCGGCGAATTGACTTTGCTCAGGATGACGATGCGGGAGAGGCTGTCTTCCATGGGCCGTTCGCGTGGCACCGAGTCCTGAGCGATGCAGCTCAGCCCTGCCGCAAGCAGGAGCATGGTGCAGCGCAGCTTGGCAATGGTGACGAGCACGTGAGACGGCCCTCTGAGTCTTGTGGCGGGGAAGTACGAGTGGCGCCGAACGGCACACTATATCCTCTGAAGGCTAAGCTTTCCACTCCAGAGGCTCGCGAGGGTTTGCACGGCAGGCGGCGCATCGGCATGCACAGTACCGGTATTGGCTTTTGATTGGCGGGGTTCTCGTCTATACTAAGTCATCAGTCGTTCATCGTGATCAGTGCCAATCCTGTCTTTGGGGAGTCTGTCGTGAACCATCTATCGATTATCGTCGCCAGCCTGCTGCTGGGTCTTTGCGGTTGCTCGGTTTCGCCCGGGGGCGGAAGCGGCAAGGGCGCCGATATGGCGTCGGTACTGCCGGATGCCACCAGTTTTGCGGACTACTGGTATCCGCATGGGGCGGAGATCAGCCGGTATCGGCTGTCGCAGGCGCGCTATGGGGAGGTGCATCCTGGGGATGCGGTGCTGATCTTCGTCACCGAGAACTTCGACCCAGGCATGCAGGTGAAATACGAGGGATCGACGCCGGAGGCCGATGGCGCGGAGGCCATTCTGAAGCTGAATGTGAGCAAATCCTTCGTCACCGGCATCTATCCTTACCAGATGATGAGTTCGATCTTTGCGCCGTTGGATCTGGAGCGTTTTCCGCTGCCGCTCAAGATCACGACCAGCTCGCAGGAGTGGTGTGGTCATACATGGACGCAGCTCAACCTGCAGGAGGATAAGCTCTACCGAGTTCGCCAGTTCTCCTACTTTCAGAGCGAAGGGGATGTGGATGAGGAGGTCGCGGCGCCCCATTCCGAAGAGGGCATCTGGACGCGTCTGCGCATCGCGCCGGATACGCTTCCAGTCGGGGAGCTGCGGATGATACCGGCGACCTTCTACATACGGTTCAGCCACCGCCCCATTCAGGCGGAGCGGGTGACGGCCTCCCTGGAGGAGGAGGAGGGCCGGGGGATGAATGGCGAGCCACTGCGCCGCTATACGCTGCATTACCCGGAGCTTGGACGCACCCTGGCGATTCGCTTCTGGCGGGCTTTTCCGCATGTCATCGAAGGCTGGGAGGAGACGGGGCCTGCCGCGGCCGGCGATTCGCGGCTTCTGACAACCAGCGCGGAGCGGACCCACAGCATGATGCTCGACTACTGGAACCGCAACAGCCCCGAGGACCGGGAGTTGCGCCGTCAGTTGGGGCTGCCCGTGAATTGAGGCTTTTCGGGGGACATTTGCGATTGCGCTGAGCGGAGAGACCGCTACTGTAGTCGCTGCCACATCAACCGCACCCCAGGAGGCAGAATCCCGGTGAAGAAGCCAAACATCCTTTTCATCCTGTCGGATGATCACGCCTGCCAGGCGATCGGTGCCTACGGCTCGATCGTGAACCAGACGCCCAACCTCGACCGCATCGCGAGCGAGGGAGGAGTCTTCCGCCAAAGCTTCTGCTGCAACTCGTTGTGTGCGCCCAGTCGCGCCAGCATTCTGACCGGCAAGCACAGTCACGTCAACGGCCAGTTGACGCTTGGCGAGAGTTTCGACGGTTCGCAGGATACGTATCCGAAGCTGCTGCAGCAGGCGGGCTACCAGACCGCTCTCGTCGGGAAGTGGCATTTGAACTCGGAGCCGACCGGCTTCGACTACTGGAAGATCCTGCCGGGGCAGGGCTACTACTACAATCCCGACTACATCACCGCCGAGGGAACCGTCCGGCATGAGGGGTTCGTGACTGACCTGACGACGGACTTCACGCTGGACTGGCTGCAGAACCAGCGGGATGCCAGTCGTCCCTTTGCCATGATGTGCCACTTCAAGGCACCGCATCGTCCCTGGCAACCGGCTCCCCGCTACTTCGACCTGTATGAAGATGCGCATATTCCCGAGCCTCCGACGCTCTTCGACGACTATGCCGATCGCAGTGATGTGCTGAAGCAGAACGAGATGCAGGTGTCGCGCGACTTCTACATGGATTACGACCTGAAGGTGCTGGATGCGGGGCCGAACGCGGACTACTTTCCGAAGGCTACCCCGGGCATGTTGAAGGGAGGGGAACGGGAGCGGATGACGGATGCCCAGCGCGCGGCCTGGGATGCCGCCTACGAGCCGCGCAACGAGGTGTTGCGCCGCAAGCGCCTGAGCCACGACGAGATGACACGCTGGGCACTTCAGCGGTATCTGAAGGATTACCTGCGTTGCATTGCTGGCATTGACGACAACGTGGGGCGCCTCCTGGACTGGCTGGACGAGAGCGGCCTGGCCGAGGATACCCTCGTCGTCTACTGCTCCGATCAGGGCTTCTACCTTGGCGAGCACGGCTGGTACGACAAGCGGTGGATGTTCGAGGAGTCCATGCGGATGCCGCTGCTCATGCGCTGGCCGGGCGTCGTCGAAGCGGGGAGCGTCTATGAGCAGATGGTGCAGAACATCGACTACGCGCCGACGCTGCTCGAGGCAGCCGGTATTCCCGTTCCCGAGGAGATGCACGGGAGGAGCATGCTGCCCGTGATCCGCGAGGGCAAGACGATTCACACCCATCTCTACTACCACTACTTCGACCATGGCGGACACGGGGTCGCGAAACACGATGGCGTGCGCAATGACCGCTACAAGCTCATCCACTTCTACACGGTACCCGAGTACAACCTCTTCGATCTTCAGGAGGATCCCCATGAGATGAGGTCGTTGCACAACGATCCCGCCCATGCGGGCCTGCTGGCGGAGATGCTGACGCTTTACCGGCAGGTTCGCCTGCAGTTCCAGGTGCCCGAGCAGTACGGGCCTGAACCGGGATGAGGTGCGCATGAAGAATGATGGTAGCTACATGAGGCAGGCCCTGCGGCTGGCGGCGAAGGGGTGGGGCATGACATCGCCGAATCCGCTGGTGGGCGCCGTCGTGGTCGGAGCGAATGGGAAGGTGGTCGGAAGCGGCTGGCATCATCGCGCCGGGGAGCCCCATGCGGAGGTGCATGCGCTGACGGCAGCTGGTGACAAGGCTCGCGGCGGCACGCTCCATGTGACACTGGAGCCCTGCTCCACGCATGGACGGACGCCGCCGTGCACGGAGGCCGTCATCGCGGCAGGCATCCGGCGGGTGGTGATCGGTACGCTCGATCCGAATCCGAGCCATGCCGGCCGGGCGCTCGGTCTGCTGCAGTCGGCAGGGATTGAGGCGGAGCACGGCGTGGAGGCGGTTGCCTGCGCCGAGTTGAACGAAGCCTTCTTCTGCTGGATTCGCGAGAAACGTCCCTTTGTTGTACTCAAGCTGGCCATGACTCTGGATGGGCGGATCGCCACACACAACGGGCAATCCCAATGGATCACCGGGCCAAAGGCGAGGTCGCATGTGCAGCGACTGCGACGCTGGGCGGATGCGATCATGGTCGGCGGCGAAACAGTCCGCCGTGATGATCCGCAACTGGTGGTACGCGAGCCGGACGGCTGGCCGCGGCAGCCGCTTCGGCTCATCGCCACCTCTTCCGGCAAGCTTGGCGATCATCCCCGCGTCCTGCATGACGGGCTGGCCGAGACCCGATTGGTCAACTGTCCAACCGCGGATGATTGGCGGCGCTTGCTGGCGGAGCTGGGGAGCGAGGGGATAACCGCGCTGCTCGTGGAGGGTGGCGGCGAGCTGGCTGGTTCACTGCTGGCGGCCGACTGCATCGACAAGGTCGCCTTCTTTCATGCGCCGAAACTGCTTGGGGGGGCGAATAGCCGGCCGGCGATTGCGGGACCGGATCCGGATACACTTCAGCAGGCCATCGACCTGCACGACCTGAAAACCAGGCGCCTCGGCGCCGATCTACTGATTACGGGGTATATACACGATGTTCACCGGTATAGTTGAGGCGGCCGGGCGGCTGCACAAGCGCACACTGAATGGGGAAGCAGGTAAGCTGATCGTCAAAACGGACTGGGCGCGCGACATGGAGGTCAGCGAGAGTATTGCCATCAATGGGACCTGCCTGACGGTGGAGAAGCTCGATGCGGAGGCGGGCATTCTGGAGTTCCACACGTTGGCGGAGACGCTTCACAAGACGAATCTGGGACGGGTTCCCGAGGGGCGGCTGCTCAATCTCGAGCGCGCGCTGCGGATCGGCGATCGTCTTGGCGGCCATCTCGTCTCCGGCCATGTCGACGGGACGGCGGAGATCCTCGACATCCGCCATGAGGAGGGGGACATAGTGCTGGAGTACCGGCTGTCCGACCCGCTCAAGCCGTACATCATCCATAAGGGCAGCATTGCCATTGACGGCATCTCGCTCACGGTCGCGAATCTGGGCGACGACAGCTTCGACGTGCACATCATCCCATTTACCTGGGAGCACACGAACATGCAGGAATCGAAGGTGGGCGAGTTCGTCAATCTGGAAATGGACATGGTCGGCAAGTACGTGCTTCGGCGTGAGGCACTCGACATGAATGCCGAAGCCAAGCATGTCGGATAGTTTCCGCGCGTCGCCGCATGATCCGTTGCGCGGCGTTCTGCTGATGGTGCTGGCGAGTCTGAGCTTTGCCATCATGAACGCATGCCTGAAGGCGGCGCTGGTGGATCTGCCGTATTACGAAGGGGTCTTCGTACGCAGTCTCGTCAGCGCGGTCATCATCGGCTTTATGGTGAGGCGTCGCCGTCTGCCCTTTTTCGGCCATGCGCGCGGGTTGCTTCTGTCGCGAAGCATCTTCGGCTTCATCGCGATGAACTGCGGCTTCTATGCGCTGTCGCGAATCCGGCTTGCGGATGCGACGTTGCTGCACCATACGGCGCCGCTCTTCGTTGCCCTCTTCAGCGTGGTGCTGCTTTCGGAGCGGGTGACGCGGCAACTGCTGCTGCTGCTGGGGCTCGCCTTTGTGGGGGTGATGCTGGTCATCAAGCCGAGCTTCGAGATCGCCAATGTGCCGGGGATGATCGGGCTTCTCGGCGGGGCCTTCGCGGGGCTTGCCTATGTGCATGTGCGCCAACTGCACCAGACGGAGCATACCTGGGTGATCGCCTTTCACTTCACGTCCTTCAGCAGCATCGCCTCGCTGCCGCTGATGCTGATTGCCTTCAAGATGCCCAACGCGGTCGAGCTGACGCTGCTGGTTGCCGCCGGGCTGTGCGGGACGATTGGGCAGCTCTTCATGACCCATGCGTATCGCCACGATCTTGCTTCGCGGCTCGCTCCTTACGGCTACAGCTCGGTACTCTTCTCGGTTTTCTTCGGCCTCTGGTTCTTCGCGGAGATTCCCGATATGCTTGCCATGGTCGGCATTGCGCTCGTCGTCTGCGCGGGCATCGGCATCTATCGGCAGCCGGCCTCCATACCGTAGCTGGGGTGATAATCCGATTCGGAAATAAACCTGCAGGGACTGGGGAATCGAGCGGTTGGCGAGATGCGTTTTTGCTTCGGGGGAAGCTTGGGGGATACCTTAGTTGTAGTCCCGAACCCCAAAAGGAAGGAGCATCTTAATCATGCATCACGAACACGATCGGGTACGCGCGCACACGTCGGACCATGTCAACCGGCGAATCGATCAGGATATGGAGTGTCGAATACATGCCTATGAAGGACGCGGGCACGAGGAGATCAGCCAGCGTATCGAGGAATTGGAGGAGGAATGGGATATCGAGCGTTGGCTTCAGGTCAATGCATCGGCTCTGGCCATAGGCGGCCTGTTGCTGGGAACGACCAGGGCCCGCAAATGGTTGATGCTGCCTGCGGTGGTGCTGCCGTTCCTGATGCAGCATGCCGTGCAGGGCTGGTGCCCACCCGTCTCGGTATTCCGCCGGCTCGGCATACGTACACGCCAGGAGATCGAGCGCGAGAAGATCGCGATGCGGTACCTGCGCGGCGACTTCACGGACAACGGAAAGCCGATAACGTCAAAAGCGGCCCTGAAGGCGGCGGAGGTGGAAGAGCGCGTCTGAGGCCGGTGACGCACTGAAGATGGTTCCAGACGTGAAAGGGAAGCGTTTCTTTTGCGGAAAGCTTTTGCAAAGCGCGGGGGGGTATCTATATTTGTGCTTGAATGCGCGGGGGGAAACCGCGTTCACGTCTTGAACCATTTGAGCTATTGGGGGGGCTGCATCATCCATGGCTGAAGACCAGGTCAAAGTTGATGCGATTATTGTTGGTGGGGGGCCTGCCGGTTTGGCGGCGGCGCACGTCCTTGCCAGCAACGGGCTGGAGGTAATCGTCGTCGAGCGCGGCGAGTACTGCGGCAGCAAGAATGTGGGCGGTCTGCTGTATGGGACCGTGCTGAACAAGTTGATTCCGAATTTCTGGGAGGAGGCACCGATCGAGCGGTCGGTAGTTCGCCGCCAGATCTATTTTCTGGGGCAGAAGGAGCACGTCTCCCTCGATTTCGGATCGCGGGAGTGGGGGGATGCGCCCTATAACTACACGTTTACGGTTCATCGTTCGCAGTTTGACCGGTGGTTTGCCGGGAAGGCGGAAGAGGCGGGTGCGAGCCTTCTCGAAGGCATGGTCGTGGATGACCTGGTCTACGAGGGCGAAGGCGCCGGCAGGAAAGCGATCGGCGTCAAGATCCGGGGCGAAGAGGATGCTTTCCTGGCCGATGTGATCTTGTTGTGCGATGGCGCCAACAGCCTGGTGACGAAGCGGGCGGTACAGACGCTGGGGATGCACGAGGGCGGGCGCGACCAGCACTACGCGGTCGGCATCAAGGAGATCATCAAGCTGCCCGCGGCGACCATCGAAGATCGGTTCCTGCTGGAGCCGGGGCAGGGGGCGGCGGTTGATTTCATTGGCGTACCCTTCGACGGCGTGATCGGCGGCGGCTTCATGTACACGGAGAAGGATACGATCTCGCTTGGCTTTGCCGGCAAGATCGAGAGCCTGGTGAAGAATGAATTGCGCCCGCGCGACGTGATGGACCGGTTCAAGCAGCATCCGCTGGTGAGCAAGTATATTCGCGGGGGCGAGCTGGTGGAGTACAGCGCACACATGATCCCAGAGGGCGGCTTCAGCTGTGTACCGCAGTTGGCCGGCAACGGCGTCATGATCTGCGGCGACGCGGCCGGGCTGGTCAACATGTCCCTCTACAAGGAAGGGACGAACCATGCCATGGAGTCGGGCATGCTGGCCGCGGAGACCGTGCTGAAGGCCAAGGAAGCGGGAGACTATTCGCGTCAGACACTGCGCTTCTACGAGGAAAAGATGTATGCCAGCGTGGCGATGGCGGATCTGGAGAAGTACAAGCTGCTGCCCGAGATCCTCGACACGACGCCGGAGGTCCTGTCGGCCTATCCGCAACGGGTCAACCGCCTGCTGATCGACTATTTTACGGTGAAGCCGGACGAGACGAAGAAGGCGATTCAGAAGGAAGCGATTCGCACCTTCTTCCGCGGGCTGCCGAAGCTCAAGTTTGCGCGAGACATGATCAAAGCGCGAAAACTGATGTAACAGATCCTTGGGGAGAAGTACGATGAGTGACGATCTGTTGACCATGACCCTGCAGGACAAGCTGTACCGGACGAAGTACGAGCCGGATACGGATCATCCGCATATAGAAGTGGATAACGCGATCTGTGCCGGCTGCGTGGGGCAGCCATGCGTGCTGCTGTGTCCGGCGGAGGTATACAAGCCGAATCCGAACGACGCGAAGCAGATCATGGTGTCGCATGACAATTGCCTGGAGTGCGGTACCTGCATCCAGGTCTGCCCGCATGATTCGGTGAAATGGGCCTTTCCGGATGGGGCGATGGGCGTGAAGTATCGATTTGGCTGATCCGAGATGGTTTCTCCGCGACCGCAAGGCAAGACTGCCTCGTGAGGATGGATAACAACTTACGGGGAAGGCAGCCGCAGCGGCCTGCGAAGTGGAGATTTGGGAAAGACGGCACTATGAAAGAGATGCATAAGGAGGAATGGGATGGCCTGCAATAGTATCGTGATCGCACGCGAAGTCTGGGATACGCGTGACCTGCTGCCCGGAGTGGTCAGCGGAAATGCGCTCAATGAAGGCGCGCTGAGCAAACGGTTTGAACCGGAGGATCTGAATGCGCTGGAAATGGCGTTGCAGATCAAGGACAAGCAGGGCGGCAAGGTGACGGTACTCTCCGTTGGCGCCGTTCGGGATGTCGACGTCCTGCGGGAGGCACTTTTCCGCGGGGTTGACGAGGTGGTGCGGGTGGTTCCGCCAACGAATGAGTTGGATACCGCCGGCCAGGCTGCACTGCTGGCCGCTGCCATCCGCAAGCTGGGAACGTTTGACCTGGTGTTGGTAGGCGTGAGTGTGCCCGAAGGCGAGAATTCCCTGCTTGGCGCCGAAGTGGCGGCTCGCCTTGGAGTGGATCAGATCACCTACGTGGACAGCCTGGTGGAGCTTGGCGCCGACAGCGCCCTCTGCAAGCGTGAAATCGAGATGGGGAGCGAGTTTATTAGGGCCAAACTGCCTGCCGTTCTGGTCATGGGCGTCTACCTGTTGACGGACGATCCGCGGACGCCGCGCAGCGCCAAGGCCATGCTGAAGCTGAAGATGAAGAAAGCGCCGATTCCGGAGTGGACCGCCGCCGAGCTGGGGGTCGAACTCAGTGGCGCGAAGATCGTCGTGGCCGGCTTCGAGGCGATACCGCGGCGGCAGATCGACACCAAGGATGTCGACCCCGAAAGCGGCGCGGCACTCAAGGCGATGCTTGACGAAGTTCTCTGAGGCAGAAAACGGACGAGGGAGTTTTACAGATGGCTGATATTCTGGTTTATATCGAGCATGATGCGGACGGCATCACCGATCTTTCGTTGCAGTGCCTGGCCAAGGCCCGGCAACTCGCCGGTTGCTGTGGCGGCAAAACCGTCGGCGCCGCGGTTCTCGGTGCCGACGCTGAAAAGGTGGCGGCTGAAGTTATTGCGCGTGGCGCCGATGTCGCCTTCGCGGTCGAGGATGCGGCACTTGCCGATTATCTTCCCAAGCCGTATGCGGCGGCACTGGCCCAGTTGCTGGAGCAGCAGCCCGCGAGGTTGTTGATCCTGCCGGCGTCGACCGTCGGCAATGACGTCGGTCCCCTGTTGGCAGGGCGTCTCGACGCTGGATGCGTCGTGGATTGCTCGGATATTGCGTGCGACGGAACGGTCTGCACCTTCAAGCGGCTGGATTTCGACGCCCAGGCGTATACCCTGTATCGGAACGCCGGCGGCGGGCTGGCGATTGTCACCTGCAAGGACGGGATTGCCGAAGCAGCGGCGGCGGGAGCGGGCGGCGGCGAGGCCGTGAGCGTCACGGTGGCTATTGGCGCCGAGGAGCAGTCGACGACGCTTGACCGACGTGAAGTGGCTCGCAAGACGGTGAACCTGAAGGACGCCAAGGTGATCATCGGTGGCGGCGCGGGCGTGGGCAATGCGGCGAACTTCCAATTGCTCGAGCAGTTGGCGTCGAAGCTCAATGCGGAGATTGGGGCGACACGGGCAGCCGTGGATGCCGGCTGGGTCTCTCACGAGCGCCAGATCGGGCAGACCGGGGTGACGGTGCGGCCCGACCTCTACATTGCCGTGGGTATCAGCGGAGCCGTCCAGCACGTGGTCGGTATTCGCGATGCCAAACAGATCATAGCGATCAATAATGATCCGAGCGCTCCCATCTACAAGATGGCCCACTACAAGATCGTCGGTGACCTCAATTCCGTGGTGCCGAAACTGGTCGATCTCCTTTCCTGATCAAGAAAAGCAGCTTAACAAGCCGAGGAAGATGATGGCAGACGAGAATTTCTACAATGATAATGCCGATCTGAAGTTCGTGATGGAACAGATGATCGACTGGACCTCGCTTTTCGAGATGCGGGGCGACCTGGAGGGCGAAGAGGCAATCTTCGACAACGCTGAAGAGGCCCGCGAGGCCAATCTGGACATGCTGGCGTCGCCGATTGGCGAGGTGGCCGCTCAGCGCATCGCGCCTCGCGCCGAGGAAGTCGATCGCGAGGGTTGCGAGCTGGTCAACGGCGAGGTGATCTTCTGTGATGCCCTCAAGCGCAATCTGGCTGATCTGGCCGAGGCGCAACTGTGCGGCATCACGCTTGGCCGCAAGTACGGCGGCCTGGGCTTCTCCAAGACCTTCTACACCGCCGCCACGGAGTTGATCAGTCGCGCCGACGCGAGCCTGATGAACTTCTTCGGTCTGCAAGGCATTGGCGAGACGATCGAGCATTTCGGCGACGAGGAGAGCAAGGAGAAGTACCTTCCCCAGATGGCGAGCGGCGAAAAGACCGGAGCCATGGTGCTGACGGAACCCGATGCCGGTTCTGACCTGGCGGCGATTCGCACCAAGTCCGACCTGGCGGCGCAACAGAATCCAGAGACGGGGATGTGGTACCTGAAGGGCACAAAGCGCTTCATCACCAATGGTTGCGGCGATGTTCATGTGGTCCTGGCGCGCAGTGAGGATCGTGCCGGCAGCCGCGGCTTGTCCTTCTTCGTCTGTGAGAAGGGGCCGAACCTTCATGTGCGGCGCATCGAGAACAAGCTGGGCATCCATGGTTCGCCGACTTGCGAGCTTTACTTCGATAACGTCGAAGCGCGGCTGGTGGGCAAACGGGGGCTGGGGCTGGCCCGCTATACTGCCTGGCTGATGGCGGCGGCACGTCTTGGCGTGGCGGCTCAGGCGCAGGGTATCAGTGAAGCCGCGCTGCGCGAAGGCACGCGCTATGCGAATGAGCGCGAGCAGTTCGGCAAGCCCATCAAGGAGTTCCCGCAAGTAGCCAGCATGCTGGCGGAGATGCGGGTCTACACCGAAGCGGGACGCGCGCTGCTTTATGCCACCAGCTTTGCCGTGGACATGCAGGAAGGGGCCGAAAAGAAGGAGCTGAAGGACGAGACCCGGAAATGGAGCAAGATGGCCGATCTGCTCACCCCGATGGTCAAGTACTACTGCACGGAGCTGGCCAACCGCATTTCCAGCATCGCCATTCAGGTGCATGGCGGCAATGGTTTCATGAAGGACTATCCGGTGGAGCGCCTCTATCGCGATGCGCGCATCACCAACATCTACGAGGGCACAAGCCAGATCCAGATAGTCTGGTGTCTGCCGCGCCTCCTGAAAGGGGACATGCAGCCCATCCTCGACATGGTGGTGAAGGAGTTTGCCGATCCAGAACTGGCTGGACTCGCCGCGAAGGTCAAGGTGGCGCAAAGCCAGATGGATGAAGCCATCGCTCATCTCCTGGAGTGCGACGGTGACTATCGTGACCTGATGGCGCCGAAGCTGACGGATCTGGCGATCGACGTCTACATCGGCTGGCTGCTGCTCAATCAAGCAGAGAAGTGGGAGTACAAGCGTCAGATTGCCAAGCGCTTCATCGCGGATATGGGACCGCGGGCGCGGATGAACCACGAGTACGTCCTGAGTGACCGGCCACTGGCGCTGGAGCAGTTCGCCTGATCGATCGCGATCTGAGATGATTCTCTGTCAAGCCTGCCGGTGCTCCCGCAAAAGAGCCCCGGCAGGTTTGCTTTTTTTGCCCAAAATCGCTACACATAAGAAAGGTGTGACTGCTACGGAAACCGGATCTGGAGATGCTCGCTGATGAAGGATGGTCGAAATCTGAGAACCCTGGGGCTGATCCTGGCTTTGTGCCTGATGCCCATGATCGGCTTGGGGACGGAAGCCTACAACGCCGGCATGAATGCTGGAAAGGAAGCTTTGCGGGCGCAGCAGTACGAATCCGCTCGTGAGGCCTTTGTCAAGGCGGCCGCGGAAGCCCCCAACCCCGACGCCGGTGCGCAGGCGTACAGTCATGCAGCCCTGGCCTCCTTGCGACTCGGCCAGATGGATCAGGCCGAGAAGGAGTACCGGAAGATTACCGAGATGGAGGGCGTCTCCCAAACCTGGAAGGGACGCGCTTTTGAGCAGATCGGGTTGCTCTACGTGCGGCAGAAACAGCCGAAGGCCGCCCGCGAAGCATTCCGGCAGATCCTGGAAAATGTTGACGCCGATGTGGATATGGCCGTTCAGGCCAAGCATCGCCTGGCCGAGGTCGAGCTTGAAGAGGATCAGATCGAAGCGGCTCGGCAGCTTTATGTGGAGATCGCCGACACTGCGTCCGCCGATCCCAACCAGCGTGTGCGTGCCGCTTTTGCTCTGGCTGACCTGGCGCTGAAGCAGGGGGATATGGCGGCGGCTCGCACGTACTATGGCTTTATCAACGAGCTGGACTGGCGGCCCGTACATCTCGTCCTGCAGAGCCAGATCAAGATGGGGGACTGTTTTATGCATGAGGCAGCTCACGAGGCGGCCCGGGCGGAATACCAGAAGGTCCTCGACCATCCGCGCACCGGTTCGCTGGATCATTCGATCGCGCTCTACAAGATCGCCGAAAGCTATGAGGCAGAGGGAAATGCAGCCATGGCGAAGGCACACTACGAGCGGCTCATTGCCTTGGAGCGTGGTCATGCCGGCTACAAGCGCCAGGCCGCCGTCAAGCTGGAGGCGATGGCCGCGGAGCCTGAGCCCGACGGTCAGTAATAGCCCACGACCGGATCCGTCAGGGTGAAGGAATGGCCAGGCTTCAGGTCGAGTTCAACGATCAGACGGACGTTTGCCTGATAAGGAAGGATGAGCCACTGACGCACCCTTTGCGGTTGTGTCGACACGATGACCTGTGGTGCGTCCTCCAGAAGAAGATTCGATGCCGTGGCTTGCAGCGTGAAGACGGAGATAGGCGACTTGCGATCGGGGGCCAGGCCGATGAGGTAGTCCGCGGCGCTCCCCCAGCGGGGAAAGTCTTCGCCCATGAAAAGCACCGATTGCAGCCGAGGATAGTGCGCATCGATGCTGACGACCACAGCTTCCGCCCCATCGACCACTTCCAGGGGCAATTCCAGCCGGACCTTCTGCGTGGCATCGCCGCTGTTGGTGAAGGTGGCGGTTCGGCTTGGAGCATCTCCCCGATGAACCACCACCGCCCGCGGCAACGGCCGCTGATGGGAGACATGCTCTTCGAGAGAGAGGGACGACTTGTGCCGCAAGGATGGCAGGCGCAGGTTGCTGGTGGCGAGGGCCAGGGTGTTGAAGCGGTCAGGCTGAGGCGTTGTCACCACCCACCTGTCAAGACCGGCAAAGGGATCGACACGCTCCTGACCGGGCTCCCAGACGTTAAGGAAGCTGCCGGTCAGAATTGTCGCCTCTCCATTGGCGGGCAGCACCGGAATAACACCGTTCTGCTTCGCCAGTCGAGCGGTCGACTCCGAATTGTGGCTGAGGTAGTAGTCGGCGCAGGTGGATGTGACGGGAGAGCCAGTGTTGGCGCGGAACTGGAGGATCTGGCCGGGCTTAGCCTGCCCCAAGGCTTCTTGCACTCCCTCTTTCCAGTCTTCGTCAGGGCATCCGGACATGGCGGTGTTGGGATGGCGGAGAAAGGAATACAGGCCGCTGCCCAGCCAGCCCCCAATGGCGAGCACCAGAATGGCGCCTGTCGCCGCGGCCGGCAGGTACTTGCGGAGCAATCGCCAGTACCAGGCGAAGCTGAAGCAGATGGCGGCCCAGACCGGGGGAATGAGGTAGAGGTAGGAGCGCGGCGGGCCGGACATGCGCATGATCCCCATGAAGGCCAGAGGAGTCGCCGCTGTGACCCCAAGAAGCAGCCACACTTCCCGCCCCCGCTTCTGTGCCTCGCAAACGCCCGGCACCACCAGCAGCGCCAGACCCAGGATGACGGGAGCCTGCAGCACATGATCGAGTCCGGCAATCAGCGCGGCGGGCGTATACGGAAAGGCCTGGCTCTTCATGACCGTACGAAGCTGATCCAGCACCGGCCAGTAGAGCAACCCGACGATGATACACGCTCCAAGCATGATGCCTGCCTCGGCCGCCAGCCGTCGCGGGGTGAGCCTGGGGAGAACCGCGGGCGCGGGAGGAGGCAAAGAAGTGCCCTTCCTGGACGAAGCTTGCCGGCTCTTTGGCGGAGTCGCTTTCTTCTCCCGCATGACCCCCCACAGTGCCAGCTGCGCCAGAGCCGCGCCACCCAGCAACAGGGCGGCAGTTAGGATCGCATAGGTGGCGAGTACCAGGCACAGCCAGGCGCCGGCGAAGGCTGCCAGATGGCGCCGCTGCCGGTAATAGTCGAGCAGGGCCATGGCCGCTGTCCCGAACCCCATCATGAGAGAATAGCCGCGCGCATGAATGCCATAGCCGAAGACCGGCATCACCAGCAGAATAGCGACTGTCATGGCCGCGGCCGGAAGCGGCTTGAAGTAGAGCTGCATCCAGAAGTAAAAGGCAACGAGAAGGAGCACGGTTCCGGCAACAGCCGGCAGGCGGATCAGCCATTCGCTGCTCCCAAGCGGCAGGAGCCAGTGGATCAGCAACGAATTGAGGAGATGATTATTCGGGTACGGATAGACACTGACAACGTCGAACCCGTGCGTCTGCCCGCTGAACATGCGCACCGTAACCAGCTCGTCGTGCCACAGGCTGCGGTTCAGCAGAGGCAGGGCTGCCAGGAGAAAGAGCAGAGGTGCGATGGCACCGGGCAGAATGCGGCGAAGGCGTTCGGACATCAGGCGCTCCGGCTTCGTGTCTGGAAGAACGGTTCTGCCCGTTCCTTATGGAAGAATGCCGGCAGTAGTATAAGCTTCCGGCTCGGCCGTGTCCACCCATCCCCAGCGGCGGGTAAAAGGCCACCATACCAGAAAGGCGCGGCCGACAATGCTGGACCGCGGAACGGGGCCCCAGTAGCGGCTGTCCTGGCTGTTGGCACTGTTGTCACCCATCATGAAGTACTGGTCGTCCTCCAGGGTAAAGGTGTCGATAGGCGTCAGCAGGTACTGCGCCCCATATTCCCGCTTGGGATGAACATAACCCCGATAACCGCCCTTCCCGGAGTAGAGACGTCCGAAGGCGGGATGCATCTTCTCGTCCACGACCGTGAACTCGCTCTCGCCCGGCCGCTTGACGTAGAGCTTGCGGTTGCTGAGGCGGAGGGTATCTCCAGGAAGACCAACCAGCCGCTTGATAAAGTAGCGACCGCTGAGCCGCCGCCGGTCGACGGTACGCAGGTTGTCCGTGACAAAGACGACGATGTCCCCCCGGCGGGGCTCGCGGAAGTTGTACGAGACGCGGTCGACGAAGAGGTGATCGCCCAGCATCAGGTAGCCGCTGGCAAGGTTCTGGCCCTCCTCGATCGGCATGAATTCATTCGGTCGGCCGATCTCTGGATCGCGCGGCCAGGGCAGATACTGCACCACATTGGCGGGGGCCCCCGGAAAGGTATAGCTCTTCTGGTCATGGCTGAAGGAAGTCGTGGGGAAGAGCAGGTATGGATTCCTGCGCTTCAGTTCACCCATGGCGATGACGCCAGTCGAGGCGGCGGTTTCATCCACATAGCGTCGTGAGTAGTTGGCATAATCGAGCGCGCGCTTGGGGGCGGATGGAACCTCCGTCTCCCGGTTGTGGATGAAATGGATGCCATAGAGGGTTGGCTGCATGCTGCCGGTAGGGATCTTGAAGGGCTGCAGAAAGAGTGCCCGAAGGCCGGCGACAACGCCGAAAACAACCACCAGGAGCTCCACGGACTCCTTGATGTAGGTTGCCCACGACGGCAGCTTGGGGTAGGGGAGGCTGAGCGCGGTATAGCCATCGTTAAGCAGCTTCTCCATTTCCTCCAGAGATGCCTTGGCCCGATCGCACGATGCATAGCGCTCCTGCCAATCCAGGAAGCGCTGCTGATCCTGTGCCTTGAGAATGTCCATATCCCAACGCAGGCGGTCTCGGATCATGGCGGCAAGCAGCCTCAGCCGTCGGCGCAGACGCGGCCGTTTCGGGCTGAGGTACTGGTGGTAGACGTACATCAGTCCCCAGAAGGCGACGAGGTAGAAGAGCAGTCCCATATCATGGCTCCGTAGGAAAAAGTTGTCGGTCGGCGAGAGTACGACTCTCCGCTAGTCGTTCTTGGACTTCAGCACTTCGATGAAGGCATCCTGTGGTATGTTGACGGAGCCGATCTGCTTCATCTTCTTCTTGCCTTCCTTCTGCTTCTCGAGCAGCTTGCGCTTACGCGTGATGTCACCACCGTAGCATTTGGCCGTGACATCCTTGCGCATCTGTCCCACCGTTGCACGGGCGACCACCTTGCCGCCGACCGCTGCCTGAATAGCAATCTTGAACAGGTGCTTCGGGATGACATCCTTCAGCCGCTCCGCGATGAATCGGCCGCGCGCTTCCGCATGGTCCCGATGCACAATGGTGGCAAACGCGTCGATAGGCTCGCCGTTCACCATCATCTCGAGCCGCACCATCGGCGCGCGCTGATAGCCCGACGGCTGGTAATCCAGACTGCCGTAGCCGCGGGTGAGCGTCTTCAGCTTGTCGTGAAAGTCGATGATGATCTCGTGCAGCGGCACACTGCCCGTGATGATGACATGGTTGCGGTCCGCATTGTGCGTCTCCTTGACGACGCCGCGCTTCTCCATGATCAGGTTCATGACGGTGCCGATCTCTGACGTCGGCATCATGATGCTGGCGTCGACCATGGGCTCTTCGATATGGTCGATCAGCGATGGATCCGGCAGCTGCAGTGGATTGTCCACCTTCTTCATCTGGCCGTCGGTCAGATAAACATGGTAGACGACGCTGGGATACGTGGCAATGATATCCATGTCGTACTCTCGCCGCAGCCGCTCCATGATGATCTCCATGTGGAGCAGCCCAAGAAAGCCGCAGCGGAAGCCAAAGCCGAGAGCGGCGGAGGTCTCTGCCTGAAAGTAGAGCGCCGAATCATTGAGCCGAAGCTTCGACAAGCTCTGGCGAAGATTCTCGTAGTCGTTCGTGTCGATCGGGTAGATACCGCTGTACACCATCGGCTGCATCTCCCGGAAACCCGCCAGCGCCTGCTTGCACGGCATCCGCGCCCCGGTGATCGTATCGCCGATCTTCGCATCGTCGGGCGACTTCAGGTTCGGGATCACATAACCGACATTGCCCGCCGTCAGCTTGTCGATCGCCAGCATCTTCGGGGTGAAGACGCCCACTTCCTTCACCTCCGACGTCAGCCCCGTATTGCAGAAACGCAACTGCGTACCGCGCGAGATCTCGCCGGAGACCACCCGCACGTAGTTGATGACGCCGCGGAAGGTGTCGTACTTTGAATCGTAGATCAGCGCCTTGATCGATTCTTCGTTCTCCGGTACCACGGGCGGCGGGATCAGGCGCACGACTGCCTCCAGGATATCCTCCACGCCGGTGCCGTCCTTGGCGCTCGCCAGCAGCGCATCGCCATGGGGCAGCGCCAGCACCTCTTCCATCTGCTCGTAGCACATCTCCAGATCCGACGCCGGCAGATCGATCTTGTTGATCACCGGGATGATGACCAGGTTTTGCCGCATTGCCAAGTTGATGTTGGCCACTGTCTGAGCCTGCACACCCTGCGTGGCATCGATCAGCAACAGCGCACCCTCGCAGGCCGCAAGGCTGCGGCTCACTTCGTACGAAAAGTCGACGTGACCCGGCGTGTCGATCAGGTTCAGCCGATACGTGTGGCCGTCTTTGGCCTCGTATCGCATCAGAACCGGATGCGACTTGATCGTGATACCTCGTTCACGCTCGAGATCCATGTTGTCAAGCAGTTGATCTTTGAAGTCGCGGGTCGCGACCGAATGGGTCATCTCGAGGAATCGATCGGCAAGCGTGGACTTCCCGTGGTCGATATGCGCGATGATGCAGAAGTTGCGTATGTACTTGAGGTCTGACATGGAGCTCGTGAAAGTGGTTGAGAGGTAAAGAGGTTTAAATTACATCCAATTACTAGTTCGGCAACGGCTATGGCTTCATTATTGCTTGCGGAATATTTGCCTTGGTCGGTTGCGTCCGGCCCAAGGTGCGCTAAAGTAGGGCTGTTTGGAACACAGGTGCGCCCGTAGCTCAGCTGGATAGAGCGCTTGCCTCCGGAGCAAGAAGTCGTGAGTTCGAATCTCGCCGGGCGTACCATTTCCTCCTTTCCCGGTCAGCATCGATGATAACTGACACGTGATGAGCTTGGCACCATTGCCCTTTACGGCGTGTGTGCTATGTTGATGACAGTCGCTGGACAACTCTGGAGTCTCATCATGATACGACTGTTTCCCATAGTCTTCCTGACTGTCGCCGCCATCCATATAGCGACGGGGCAGGATCATCTCATCGACAAAGTGGACGCTCAGGCGGTCAAGTCCTGGTATGCCTCCACTCTCGCCGAGAACCTCCAGAAATATGGCGACAATCCCGACGTCATGGTCCGACGCGGGGTCATTGCCAACCGCAAGACCCGTGAGGTGCTCGTTCAGGCAATCGCCACCGGCGTTCAGCACGATCCCATCGAGTTCTTTCTGGTGACCGAGTTCGGTCGCGACTATGAAGCCATCGCTGTGACCTTGGCCAAGCCGAGCATCATCCATCAGGCGCTGGAGTTCATTGGCGTGAAGCCCGGCAATACCGTCAACGCTCCCGAACTCGTCTTCTGGCCAAAGGGCGAACGGGTGATCATGCATTTCCAGTGGCAGGACAATGGCGAAGATGGTCCTGGGGAAGCACACAGCGTACGGGCGGAGAAGACCATTCTTGACCGCCGTACCGACAAGTCCCTCCCCGAAGTCGGGCTGATGTTCACCGGATCCGTCACCGTCCAGGAAGAGAATGAGGATGGAGTGAAGACGGACCGTTACGCCGCTGATCTGGGTGGTGAGGTGGCGTCGGACTTCAACGAGCGCTGGACGGTGCTCGATGTGCCGTATCGCGCCGAGCAGGGCGTCAATTATGGACGACTCATGCCCAATCCGGAGCACCTCTTCGAGGTCGGCCAGAGATTGTGGGTGAAGCTCACTCCCATGGCTCCGCCTGGCGAGACCCGCATTCGCGACTACCGCCTGCGCCTGAGCGCGCCGGATGGGGTGGAGGCTCGCACGGCCGCTGACCTTCTCTACACCGTGACCGGCAACGAAAAGGACGAGCCATTGGTGGCCGGCTCCTTCGAGGACTTCCTCGCCTTCCTCCAGCAGCAGATCGCGGATGAACGCGACCCCTACATCACCCTCGCCCTCGATCGCGACCTCACCATTCCCCCATTGGTAGAGTTCGCACAGATGATAGAGGCCATGGGAGAAAGCCAGATCCTTCGCCTCGATCCCGATCCAACTCAGCTCTACCACCAGGCCTTCCTGCCCGACCCGCGCTGGTACGATCGCGAAGAGCGAGTCATACAGCCGCTCGAGGTCTTCATCGGTGGCGAGACGCAACGGGCCGTTCTCACCGAGGAACGCTATGGCGAAGCTGGTCCGACCTACACGGAGAAGATCACCGAATTCAACGGCCCGGAAGGGCTCAAGGAACTCGTGTCGAAGGATGAGGAATGGCCAGCCACGCTCTTCCTGCGCGTGCCCGTCGGCACCACCTACGGAACGCTCCTCGACTACTATCTCCCCGTGCGCGAGCATTTCCCCATCCTCTTCGTCCTCAGCGAGAACGATCCCGCGGCCGATTGACCCGGTCTGGCACTGAAGGCACGCCATCGTTCAGACCGAGGTGTGCCTGGAGAGGAAGTTGCGCATCAGCGGGATGATCTCATCAGACGCGTCCTCCACCACATAGTGGCCGGCATCGGGAAAGACATGGAAATCGGCGCCGGGGAAATCCCGCTGCCATTGCGCCAGAAAGAAGTCGTCGAAACAGAAGTCCTTCTTGCCCCAGCAGACAAGCATCGGCTTCGCTTTGAGACGATCCAGTTGACGCTCCACCTCCTTGGCCGTTTCCCACGACGGGTGTGCTGGACCGAGAGGAATATCCTCGACAAAACGCAGATTCGCGATCCGGTGCTCATAGCTGTCGTAGGGCTTGAGATAACCGGCCCGTACATGAGGCGTCATCCGCTCGCTGTTCTTCGAACCCATCACGATCCCGCCAAGCGCAAAGAGGTTGGCGCCGCGAATCGCCGCCCTGCCGATCAGCGGCAGCTTGCACATCAGAATGCGCCACGGATAGCGGCATGTTACCTGGCACGTGGTATTGAAGACCACAAGGCTCTCCACCCGCTCGGGATGCTGCTCCGCAACGCCAAAGCCGATCGGGCCGCCCCAGTCATGGCAGACAAGCGAATAGCTCTCGATGTCCAGCTCATCCAGCAGCCGTTGCACGTTCCCCATATGAGTCGCCAGCCGGTACTCGTAATCCTGCGGTTTGTCCGAAAAGCCGCACCCCATGTGGTCGGGAACGATGACGCGGTACCGGTCGCGCATGGCCAGCACCAGGTCTCGATAGTAGAACGACCACGTCGGGTTGCCATGCAGCATCAGCAGCACCGGACCCTCCCCTTCGTCCAGATAATGATAACGATGACCATCCAGATTCAGATAGTTCGACTCAAACGGGTATAGCTCTTCAAATGACTTCACGTAGGCCTCAGGCTGGAACAGATAAAATTGGTTATGGATCGAGCAGCGCGCTTATTGCGTGCTGAGAATAATCGATGCGGATCTCCGCGCTCTTGCTTGTCTCCGCCAGAACGCCTCGCCGGAAGGCACCGGCAATGTTCAGTGGACCGCCGATCGTCTTCGCGTCGTGCGCGGAATATTGTCCGCGCAGGACGAATTGCAACTGCCGCTCGATGAGAGGTGGCCAACTGTCCGCGGCAAGCTCCTGCTGGCGAAGAAGACGGTGAATCAGCTGTATGGCCTCGAGTCGCGTGGCTACAGGCGTGGTCGTGGCGTCGGTACCGTGAATCGCTCCGTCCAGGGCGGCTGCGATGCCGTCACCCCTGACCATGTAGAGCCATTCCAACTGCACGTAGTCTCTCGCCACCTCCAGCAGCCGTTGCCGTGTCCACACCGAGGCGGAAGGCGATAGCGTCGACAGCATCTCGTCGGTAAGCAGGGGCCAGGCGGTGGCAAGGCCGATCAGCCCCCAGTGATCGAAGTCCCTCGAATGTTCTGGATAATTCAGGTGGATCTCCCAGTTCATCGCCAGGTAGAGCAGCAGGCGCGCCATCGACTCGCGCGTTCGCGCGTCGTTGGTCGCGGCGGCGAGCATGGCCAGCGCCACCGCCGTCTCCCCCGGATAATAGGCCGACTTCCAACTGCTGTACTCCCCCCGCTCGAGTAGGTACTTGGACAGCACGTTGCCATTCGCCATCTGCGTTCGCTCCAGGTAGCGCCCCAGCTGCTTGCAAAGTTCGAGATAGTCGCCCCTCTTCTGAATGCGATCCACGCTCAGAAAGGCGATCAGGGCCAGTGCGCAGCCCCCCGTCTTCACCACGCGCCCCTCCTGTGCGTTACTCTTCGTGAACCGCGGATCCGATACCAGCGCGGTGAAGCTCCTCCCATCGATCTGCACCTCCTCCACGAACCCGCGCAGAAAGACCGCAGCGCGTACCGCCGCCTCTAGGTAGGCAGCCTCGCCTGTCGCATCGTACAACTGCGACAGCGCATAGATGGTGCCCGCGTGCCGCAGCAGGTTATATCCCTCGTGCACCTGCTTCTCCAGCGGATAGTAGGAGTAGATGAAGCGTCCCTCCTCATTCAGAATCCGCACCAGGTAATCCCCTGCCCGTCGGGCGGCGGCCACCCGGTTGGCACGCTCCAATGCAGGCGCCTGCTGCCCCCACGCGACGATCCACGGGCCAAGCAAGACCAGAACCAGGCAGTAACGCAACATGTGTGCTTTCCCGTTCATCAGGTCAATCGCCATCCGCTGTCTGCATGTTCACCAGTTCGCCCACGAAGCTCCCCACCGCGACCTTGCTGCTGAGTTTCACGGGGATGCGCCGTTCGTCGGCCGTGAACCAGATGCCCAGCACCGCGTCGTTATTCTTCTTGAAGACCCCGCGCAGATCCTTCAGATCCGGCTCGACATACCAGGTATCGTAGGACTTGCCCTCCACCACGATCGTTTCGCGCCCCTTCACCCGCAGCACCGTCTCGTAAAATCCCTTGCCATCGGAGACTGGTAGCTCGATCTCGCTGCCCGTGGCGATCTCGCTGAGCCGGAAGCGGTAGAAGACACTGAGCGGATCGACCGCATTCTCCCCGATGCTGATGGGATCACGCGCCTTGCCGAAGTTGCTGTAGCGCGCCAGATTCTCCGCCCAGTCGAAGATCACCTCGATATCCCGCTCGTGGCTACCCTCCTTCTGTTGCTTGCGATAGATGTGGCTGCGTGATACATCCGCCGCCACTATCGATTCGGCCAGGTCCCGCACACGATACAGCTTGTCCACCAGCCCCTGGGTTCTGGCGGTGAGTACGAAGCGCAGCCCCGGCTGCCCATCCGCCAACGTATGCTCATGCACTTCGAATACCGCGTAGCCAGCGGTAATGATCCCATACTTCAGCCGATAGGTCAGCCGCTCCCCCGGCTTGAAGGGCGTGTCGTCATTCTCTGGAGCGACCGGCGCCGTTGCCCATACGCCTTGCGAACAGTAAGCGGCAAGCATCAACACAATCAGTGTTCTTATCATGGTAATGTGCCGGTCAATAACTGCCGGCGAGTCTGGGTGAGCCATTTCAAGGTACGTGGAAAATCGTTGAAATCACGAAAATCCGCCAGTGATTCATGCCCCGGATCAACCCCCAGCGTCTGCAAGAGGGCATAGTCCTGCAGGCTCTGCGCAAAGATCTCCCAGCGGATCGAATCGAGAGGACCGTCTGGCCCCGGGTAGACCACGAACGGGTCGCCGTAGGTCCAGCCCGGCCACTTGTCGCCGCTGCTCTCCGTGAAGGGATCGATGAGCGTTCGTGTTTGGCTGCGGTACCAGTAATTGTACCCCCAATGCAGGAAGCCGAGCACCTGGAACTTGTAGAAGAGCCAGCCGGCCATCCGCGTGTTCAGCAGCGGCGTGTCCATGAGCCGCTGCAAATAGGCGCCCCGGGGGCCGCAGCAGAAATACGTGTAGCACGGTATCCCTTCATCAACGAACTGCTTCGTCACCGCGATGCTGGGAACCGGCTGATCCGTCAGCCCCTGCCGTCCGTACTCGATCTCGCTGAGCGCATCCATCGTCTTCATCCACGGCGCCACCTCGCGAAGAAGCTGCCGCGCCGCGCGATAGTTGGCCCGATGCGCCTCCCCATGCGGCTCGTCGCTGACGTGGAAGAACGACCGGTCGACCAGCTCCTCCCGCTCCAGGAAACCCTTGAACTCCGGCATGAACTGCTCCAGGAAGCGCCGGTACGTGTCCGACGTCGCCCCCGTCTCCGGATCCCACAGCAGCTTCTCGTCCACTCCCTGGCCTTCATAGATACGTATCGCGTGCGCCACCCCCCATTGCGTGAAGAAGTGCGTCCACTCGAAGTTCCGTATGCCGCACCGACGCGCCAGATCCACGTAGCGCTTCACGTCCTGCCAGTCGAATGCATACAGGTCCGTGTCGCGGCGATGCACCCGCAGAAGCTGGGTCGGCCGTTTCACCCCATCCAGAGGCGGCGTGAAGACCGGCGCATAGATCGTATCCTGCCCGTGGCCCGGAAGGTTGCGCATGTACGGCTCCACTCGCTGCCAGAAAGCCTCCTCGAAGGCCGTCAGCTTGTACCAATCCAGGATGGCATCGTTGTAGAACCACTGGATCACCGGAAAATTCCGCCGTGGCTGCACCACCACATCGTACACGGTGATCGTTGCCACCAGCGGCGCCATCTCCTGCTCGCCGGCACGCAGCAGGACCTCCACGACATGGTTGCCGGGAGGACAGTCGCGAGGTATGCCGACGGTGATCCAGAAAGACGCCGTCTCGCCCAACGGCAGCGCCACCTCGCACTCATCGTAGAGCGGATCCGGCACATACCCTGGCACATGACCCACGCTGTCGAGGTAATTGGTGGGTATCGCCGTGCTGTGATGACGTTGCGGCACATGCCCGACGCGACGAAGCCGCACCTCCAGCGTATCGGGCGCCTGCACCCGTGCCCGCACCGCAATCACCTGCTCCTTCGACGAGGGATCCCCGTGGCTCAACGCCGCCTGAAAGGCTACCGATTCACCGCGCGCGGCATCCAGCGTGTAGCTTGTCACGGTCGAGGTAATCGCAGTGGGATGGAGACGTGTGTGCGCGTCCTGCAGCCAATGAGGGTAGGGGGGCATCAGCGGTTCCTTTCGAGGGTTGCGTCGCTCTTTGGACGCCGGCATCATGCCGGATATTCATGGGTTTCAACCGTTCTTTCATTCTTCTTACTTTGCACTGTTCCACACGTGGAAGCGCACATTGATATCGAACATCGGCAGCTCCTCTTCCAGAACGTACCGGCATTGCCGCACCTTCTCGCGAACCATCTCCGCGTCGTACGGCCGGATGCGAAAGTCACGTTCGACGATCGGGAGGCTCCGCTCCGCATTCGCGATCTCCTTACTCAGCAGCTCCGCCAGCTCGTCCATCACGGCCGCAAAGTCCTCCAGCGCCACTGGCCCCCGCCAGAGCTTGTCGCGCACCGCGTAGAAGCGGACCACATTCTCCAGCGTTTTCAGGTGGATGTCGAACAGGGTACAGATGTCCAGCTCCATGCGTGCCCTCTCGTTCGCCCTCCCGCCAATGGCACCCTCGAGCAGGCGCAGCCCCTCGCCCCACTGCCGTCGGCACGATCCCAGCAACGCCAGATACCGCTCCACGCCGTACGGCAGCGTCAGCAGAAGCTCGCTCACATAACGGGGCTTCGCGTTCTTCAGCAGCTCAACCAGTTCGGCCGGCGTGGCCAGCGCAACCAGATCCCCCGACAGACCGAAAAACGCTTCCGAAAGGCCATAGCGCGACTGCGTGTTGAAGATCATGGGATGCGCCGGCCCGAAGAAAAAGGGACCGCGCGAATAGAACTCGCGCTCCCCCGCCGTCATCGCCGAATACGGAAAATCATCCCACGCGTCGCTCAGCAATCTCCACCCCGCGACAGCCTGTTCCGCCTCAGCCCGCGACACTCCGAAGTCGCGGCGAGCCAGCGTCGCCAGCAGCTCCCCCGCCTTCCGCTCGGGATTCCATACCGCGTGATACTGCATCTCCTCCGGCGGCCCACCCGTCAGGCCATAGAAGAACCACTGATTCATGTACCCCTTGGCCCCCGCGGCGGCCATCGCCTGAAAACGCTCCGCCCACCGGAAGTGAACCGGAATGTAGGACGTGAAGTAAGCCGAAGGCGTCGTGTTGCTCTCCGTCTTCGCGTAGATTTCCCGGCCCAGTTCCCGCGATCGCCGGGCCTGTTCACGAAAAACCCCCGACGGCCCCACACTCTTGATGTTGTAATCGTACAGCACCACCCCGGCGCCGTTCCGCTCGTCAGCGCTGTTCGTATCGAAATTACTCAGCAACTGCACCTCCGGGCTGAGCTGCTCGATGAAGGCCAACTGCGCCCGATCCTCACCCGACCACGTAAATGCACTGTACGGCCAGGTAAAGATCGCTTTCTCCTCACCCGTGCGCTTGACGGCCGCGGCCATGCGATTGACCAGTCCCGCCACGGCTCCGGCAGGCGCCGTTCCCGCGCAATGCGGGCAGGACGTATACCCCGTCCGTGGTCCATAGGGCCGGGTGTAGCAATGCATCAACCCTTCGCCACCGATAAGAAAAATCGCTCCCCCCAATCCCGGCACCGACCGGTAGAGATCCTCGATGGCAGCCTCATGCGCCGACAGCACCGCTTCATTGCTGCTGCACAACACGCACTGAGGCTTCATGTCGTCAAAGACCCGGTACGGCGCTCCCGCGCGCGACGGATCTGCCGCAAACGCCGGGTGATCCGTCGGGAAAATCGCCGTATTCACATCCAGGTAAAGATCCAGCCCGTACCGCGCCAACAGCTCGACCTTGGCCCGCAACGCCGCCTGTGTCTCCTCGATCGCTGGACCATTCAGCTCAGGAATGATCCCATTGCGCCCGCACTCGAACAAGTGCACCACCGTGTGCAGCGCGCTTGTCCCGAAGTGGGCCGCCAGAGCCAGCTTCCCCTCGAACTGCCGCTCGTCTCCCCCCCACACGCTCGATATCCGTGGGGCGAAACGCGGCGACCTCTCGATCACCCCATGCGGCACCGCCGCCTCGCCGCAATCCGCCATCATCCGTTCCAGGTAATGCACCCCATGTGCCAGCCCCCGCTCGTGTCGGGCCTGCACCACGATTCCACTTCCAGCCACCGTGATGACAAAGCTCTCGCACGCCGGATCGAGCGGGTCGAAGCGAAGATCACCCGTCACCTCCCACCGAATCGCCCCCTCGTCGTCTCCAGACCCCAGTTCCACCCCCATGCAAGTCCCGCAGAAGCTACGAAAATCCGCCTCCGTCTGCGCCATCAGCGGGCTCTCGGCAGCCTTTACCGACAACCCGCACCCATCCTCCAGCCCAAAAACTCCACCATCCACGCCAGCCTTCTCCTCAGCCTGGCAACGATAACGAAGATGCTCACCAGACACCCACTCTGCAAACGCTTCCGCACGACAATTATTTACAGCCATGATTCACTTCTATTTAAAGTCTCTACCGTTGTTCCAACAGGCGTATACTTCACGCCCTAGTATAATCAACCAGCCCATCGATTCAAGGAAACCTGGGAACACCACTCGCCTGAGTGGCACCCCTTCCACGCCCCGCCCCCCATCCCAAAACCTCGGTCCAATCCTCGGTCCCAAGACCTCTTCCTGGGCACGCCACTCGCCTGAAGGGCGGCTACGTCCGTCCACCGACGGGCTCCGGCGTTGCACGTTGCCACTCCCCGAACGCCCTTCCTTTCCCATTCGCCCCATCCCGGGCAAGCCACTCGCCTGAGTGGCACCGGCGTTGCACGTTGCCACTCCCCGAACGCCCTTCCTTTCCCATTCGCCCCATCCCGGGCACGCCACTCGCCTGAGTGGCACCTCTTCCACGCCTCGCCCGCACCCCAAAACCTCGGTCCAAACCTCGGTCCAATCCTCGGTCGGCTGCTCGCCTTCTCTGGGCACGCCACTCGCCTGAGCGGCTCCTCTTCCACGCCCCGCGCGTGCCAGAAAACCTCGGTCCAATCCTCGGTCGGCTGCTCGCCTTCTCTGGGCACGCCACTCGCCTGAGCGGCTCCGGCGTTGGACGTTGCCTCCGCACCCAACACGCAGGCACGCCACACGCCTTCCTGGGCACGCCACTCGCCTGAGTGGCTCCGGCGTTGGACGTTGCCTCCGCACCCATCCCGGGCAAGCCACTCGCCTGAGTGGCACCTCTTCCACGCCCCGCGCGTGCCAGAAAACCTCGGTCCAATCCTCGGTCGGCTGCTCGCCCCCTTCCCTGGGCACGCCACTCGCCTGAACGGCACCTCTTCCACGCCCCGCGCGCGCCCCAGTACCTCGGTCCAATCCTCGGTCCGGCACCCACCCATTCGCGTCCGTTTCGTCCTTCATGTTACCCCCCCGCAGAAGTAATGCCCAAGAATATCCACCGTTAGCAACACGCTAACGCTATAACCAATATACCATACATAACTCAAAAGTCAAGTCGTCGCGGCAAATCAGTCACCCTACGGCAGCGCCGACACCCCACATGCTGCCTGCCCCGATCCGTCCGATCCGCCTGATCCGTCCGATCCCCCGCCTCCCCGCGTACCCCGCGTCCCCACACCCCCGCGGCCTCGCCTCACCCATCACTCGCGGGCGTACGCAGCACGTGGGCGAGCGTCTCGGCGCAATAAGTGCAGCGGTCGCAGCCGGCGCCGCAGGAGCTGGTGCGGGAAAACCAATCCTCCGGAAAGGCATCGTTGTCGATCCACGCCGGTGCCACGATCCTCGAAAAGGCGGGCTCCAGCAGGTCGAGCAGGTTGCCATGATGACGACCGGCGGCGTACGCATGCAGCACCAGCCGCGGATGGCTGTGCATGCGCGTCGCCAGCTTTATCACGGGTGTCAGGTGCGCATAGTGGTGGACATCTTCCGGGCGGATCCATGTCGATTGCAGCAGCGCCGGCCAGTTACCTTCATCCCGGTAATGGCGCCAGCAGACATGCGGCGTCCAATCCGGCAGGTTGCGCTGTTCGTCGATCTCCGCATCATGCGCGACCAGGTTGTCGTGAAAGGTCTGCCCCGGACAGAAGCGCAGGCAGCCGCTGTTGGCCAGCAGGCCGATCCCCTTGCCGTGCGCCTCGGCCCAAGCCTTCAGCTCCGCCAGGTGGCCCAGATCGCGGTTGAAGTCGCGCTGCAAGTAGAAGAAATCGAAGAGATCGGCGGCATACCGCAGCGCCTGGACCGTTCCCAACCGCATGTTGATCGATGCCCGCACCTGCAATGTCGGCACGTGCGTCTTGAGGATATGCGCGATCGTCATCGATGTCGTCGTCACGCTGTCCGGCCCATCGATCAGATCGCCCAGATGCTCGATGATCGACATGACTTCGTGCTCCAGCTGCTGACTCACCGCCCGCGCCCCATAGCAGTTGGCATTGAACAGCAGGTTGAGATGCACCCCTTGCTCGCGAAGCCCGATGAGATCTTCCTCCAGATATCGCTGCGCTCCCCAGTCGATGTAGCCGCGCTGCCGCCCGAGCGCGGCTCGCCCCGACGCCCCACCCACCCACGGGAAATAGACCTCCGCCACGTCATGGCGATAGTCCTGAACTAACTCCACGATCGATTCGCCCATACTCTCCGCCAACTGATAACCGATCGAGAATTTCATGCCGTAAGCTCCCGCGCGCAATTGGGCAAGGCAAAGCTGCCCCGCGGGGCAGCGGGATGCGCGAACCCGTTGATGAAGACGCGCCGCCAATGATCCGAACGGTTTGCCTGGCTGCCGTGGATCGTGTAGGGGCCGAATAGCGCCACATCCCCCCGCTTCGGCAGCGGCGTGACGATCTCGGCCGCATCGACAAACTCCGCGCCGATGGAGCCATCGTCGATGTGACCGAGCCGCTGACTGCCGCGCACGAACGAAAGCGGCCCACTTTCCGCCGTGACGTCGTCGAGCGCTATCGCCATCTGCACATAGCTGCCCCGTCCGTTGACATCCTCGAACCGCCCGCTGCCGATGCCCCGGTGGCGGCTGTCCTGGTGCCATCCAAAAGCCACGCCACTGCCCGGCCGCTTGAAGTGCGCCTGGTTGATCAGCTGCTTCATCCGTTCGCAGCCGAGCAGCGGTGCCGCAATGCGCCGCAATCGTGGATCACCCCCCAGGCGGAGCAGGTCGGGCTCAATATTGCCGACCATGCTGATATGCCGAATCGCGCTCAATCTGCCCTCACCATCGCTGTCGTACGTGATGTGGGCGCCATGATGCTCCAGGCTCTTGTGGCCCGGTTCAACGCTGGGAATGAGAGATTCGGCCAGAGCATGGGCGCGGTCGAATGCCGCCAGCATCAGCGCCACCTCCTCCTCGTTGAAGACCGCTTCAAGAAGAAGAAAACCGTCACTGAAGAACTGCTCTGCCTGTTGGGGTGTCAACATCTCAATCTGCCTCGCGCGTTTCAGGGTGAGTCGCCTCCACCGCATCCGGAGAGGTCGACCAGTCGACACTCCACGGCGCCCGGCGGCGGAACTTCGTGTGGAACTTGTTCGTGAGCACGCCTCGCTTCTCCAGGCTGATCATGCAGGCGCGGGTACACCCCCGGGCCCCACAGACAGCTTGCCCCGTGTTGTAAAGGTTGCGCGGCTTCCGGTAGAAGGGCGACCACGTGCTGCGCGCCACATTGTGCCCGTACATCGGATCCATGTACACCTCCTCCGGGGGCACCTCCTCATCTGTTGCCTGACCGCCGCGGAAGGCGATATCGCAGGCCTTGCAGTCCAGCTTGCCCCATTCCACTTCCTTGCCGGCCAGCGTCACCTTCACCGTCTCCTCCGTGCTGATCGCGTTGCCGGGGCACTCCCGCACGCACGCCATGCACTGGTTGCAGAGGGTGCCAGGCTCCATGAGCGGATCCGGCTCCAGCTCCGCCTCGGTGATCACGATGCCGATCCGTTGGCGTGGCCCGAATTCCGGTGTCAGAAACATCTTCGAGTAGCCGATCTCTCCCAACCCGCAGAGATACGCCGCGATGCGCATGTGCACCATGATGTCGGGGACCGCCTGGCCCGGCCGCGCGGGACGACTGAACTCCGCGCGCGTATTGCCCTCGTTGTCGATCGCCCGCCAGTCGCTCTGATGCCCCATCGGCAGCGCTTCATAGCCGTCATCCTCGATGTACTTGCACAGATTCATCACCGTCATGGGGATATACAGATAGGTCAGGCCGCCATATCCCATCGCCGAATAGTTACTGAAAAAGGTCCCTTCCTCGATACCACGCATCGACCCGCGCATCACCCGGAAGGCCATGCCGATCACCGAACGCGCTTCCGGCATGATCTGCCGCGGATCCATCTGCAGGGGCGATCCCTCCCACCGCTCGATATTCCCGATTCCCACTGCGTCCGCTCCCAGCGCACGCGCCATCTTCTTCACGGATTCTGACGTCAACATGCTTCTCACTCCCCTTTCGCTTGGTTTACGCACATCGTCACATGATTTGCCACCTCGGCCGGGACTGGCGTCTCGCCCGTCACCGGCATACTGATTCCCACTACCCCGGCGAGATGATGCCCCGCCTGCCACACCGGCACCGCCACCCGCAGCCACCGCTCCGTATCGAATGGCATCACCCCATAGCCCAGTTTGCGTGTCTCCGCCAGAAAGGACTCGAGCTTCGACTCGCTCTTCCACAGGTGACTGCCATATTCCAGAAACGAGGTGTGTCGGCGCAGCTCCGCCACCTGTTCCGGGCCGCTGTACGCCTGCACGACCAGCGCCGAGATCGAGCTGTACATCCCGAAGGTCACATCCGCCGGCCGTTGCAGGATTCCACGCCGATCCGGGCTCATCCGAAGTCGCACCCGCACCGATCCCCCCACCGCCTGCGCCAGCGTCGACACGGCCGACGGAAAGCGCTCCACGATCGCGCTCATCCCTTCACCGCAGCGCTGTATCCACTCCCGAGACTCCAGCACCACCGCCCATTCCGTCAGCACCGGCCCCGCCACGTAGAGCATTCCCGATCGCGCCACCAGACGCTTCTTCTCCAGCGTACGCAACAGATTCCGCGCCGTTGGCGGCTGAACCCCCAGATACTCCGCCAACTCTTTCAGGCGAAGCCCACCCTCGTGCCCCACCAACAGTTCCACAAGCTCCACCGCTCGCTCGACTGACTGGATGTTACCGTCATTGGTCATTGGTTTGAAACTTCAACAATATTGAAGGTAGATTCTGTATTACATAATATTGACCGCCTGCCGGGGTGACGCAAGCACACCAGCCAAAAAAATCGAATCCATCCCGCCCTCTCCAGCCAACCCCATTCTTGAGCCGCCGCGCCTCACGAACTTCGTCAATCCGGGGAGGTCCCTCTCTGAGTGCTCGATTCTGGATTGATTACTGGAAAATCGAGTCCATGGTTATGACGCGTGTGTCAAACAATTTTCAATGATGAGGATGCTCCAAGATGCCTACCGAACGCGAACAGGAACGACTGGCCCTGCAGGGTGGAATGAAAGCTGTCTCCACTATCGAGGGCAAGGGCCAGCCCAAGATCGGAATTGATGAATTCATGGCCGTTGCCACCCGCTTTGGCCTCACCGAACAGGCCCTCGGCAAGATTCACGAGATCCTCAAGCAGGAGCCTGTCGGCTCCGGGCCCTTCCTCGCCAACTACTACAGCGGCCTCACGGAATCCTGTGTGCAACGCTTCGAGCGCATCGCCCGTGAGACCTTTGGCGTCGACTACGCCATCGCCACCAGCAGCGGCACCGGCGCTCTGCACGCCGCCTTTGTCGCCGCGGGCGTCGGACCGGGTACCGAAGTGATCTGCCCGGCAATCGGCTTCTTCGCCACCGCCTCCGCGGTTGTCATGGCCGGCGGTGTCCCCATCTTCGCCGATGTGGACCATTCCCTCAACATGGACCCCACCAAGCTCGAAGCCGTCATCTCCAAGCGCACCGTCGCGCTCGCTCCTACCCATGTCATGGGCAGCGTCTGCGACATGCCGGCCATCATGGCCGTAGCCCGCAAGCACAATCTCAAGGTTGTCGAAGACTGCGCCCAGACCTGCGGCGGTCGGGTCAACGGCCAGTTGATCGGCACCTTCGGCGACTTTGGCTGCTTCAGCATTTCCGCCTACAAGATCGTCGGCGGCGGTGAAGGCGGCCTGATCATTACAAAGGAAGAGCGGAACTGGGAACGCGCCCAGCAGGTCGTCGAGTCCGGTGGCCTCTGGCGCCCCGTGCGATTTGCGCCGCCACGCTACACCGGCGAACTCTACTGCGGCACCAACTACCGCATGTCCGAACTCGAAGCAGCCGTCGATGGCGTCCAGTTGAGCAAGATGGAGCAGACCGTCGCCCGCTTCCGCCACGTCAAGCGACGCATCGCCAAGCAGCTCCACACCTACCGCGAGATCCAGCCCCAGCAGCGGAACGATCCCGATGGCGATGTCGGCTACTCCCTGCGCTTCTTCCCCCGCGACAAAGCGCTGTCGATCAAGCTTGCCGAAGCACTCGCTGCCGAAGGTGTCGGCGCTTCCACCCGCGCCGCCAATCCCCGCGATGACTGGCATATCTACTACTCGATGATGCCCCTGGTGCACAATGCCGAGGCCCCCGAAGCCGCATGTGCCTTCTCGTGTCCCCATTACCAGGAGCGCGGCGGCAAACCCCAATCCTATCTGCGCGGCGAATGCCCCGTGGCCGACGACCTCTACGAACGCGTCATCAACATCGGCGTCAATCAGTGGTACACCGATGCCGACTGTGACATGATCGCTGCCGCCATCAACAAGGTGCTCGACGCCCTCTGCACCCGCGACGACTCCGCCCCCGCATGGTGCTGATCCACCCGATCTCGACCGACTGACCCGCCTGCTGCTCCGGCCCCAACCGGAGCAGCAGGCCAGACCTTATCCATGGGTAGCTCCTCCATCCCGCGCCTCCTGGGCACGCCACTCGCCTGAAGGGCGGCCACGTCCGTCCACCGACGGACCCCGGCGTTAGACGTTGCCCTCCGCCAACGCCCATCTCCGCCCATTCGCCCCCGCCTCCTCATCCTGGGCACGCCACTCTCCTGAGTGGCCCCGGCGTTGTACGTTGCCCCTCCCCAACGCCCATCCCCGCCCACTCGCCCCGCCTCCTCATCCTGGGCACGCCACTCTCCTGAGTGGCCCCGGCGTTGCACGTAGCCCCTCCCCGAGCACCAATCCTCTCCCATTCGCCCCGCCTCCTCATCGGTCCCGTTCCGGCCGTTGCCCCAACGGCCGGCCTTGACCTCAACTGTCCCCATCGGGTCCTTGCCCGGACATAATTCTTCATAAGTCCAAACCCAATGCCATCCCCCGCGTGAGCTCATTCCATAGAAACCGCCGTCTCCTTTTAACCCACTTGCCCCAAGCGGGGCTGCGTCCCATAGCCCAGGGTTGCCTCCGGGCTACCCTGGGTATAAACCCCGCCCCACGCATCAACCCCATACCGGGGTTGCGTCCACGGCGTCCACCCCCTCCCGCGTGTGCTCAATTCCTTTTGACTTAAGAATATGCGGTTGACAGCGAGAATTGGCTGAGATAGCCTATTGCCAGATACCCGAGCTTTGCTGATGGTGTGCAGTTAGGCAGAAGAAGAGCTATGGTGGCCAGTCTGCGAATGCTACGCCGAGGACGGCAGGCATTGCTCCATTACTCGTGGCTGTCAATACTGGTTCGGTTGATTGTGCTCAGCTTCTCAGTGAGGGTGCTGCTAACGTAAACCAAGTAGGAGCCGACGGAATGACTTCACTTCCTGCCAGAACCGTAGACTGGATATCGCCGTTCTGCTTTTGCTGAAAGGCGCTCGAAAGGATCTCTTGTGCACGTCTGGACTCAGCGCTGCAGGCTTTCTGAAAGCCTCAACTGATCCGCAAATCGTTCTTGACCAGTTGCTGGCGAACCACCTGAAGAATCAGTGAGACAGTTTATTGATTCCCGCATGGAATGTATATCGAGGATGCTGCCCTTGGAGGCGGATGTGTCGAGTGCAAACGGAGAATAATGATCTCACACCTGAGCTTACTTCTTTTCCCCAGCCAATCAAGCCACCTGCTTTCCAGCAAGGAGGTATTGGTGCAAGTGTCTCGACTCTTCGTGGTGCCACCCGTCCGAAAAGCTTTCTCTGCACCCCACGCCAAGCAGCCAAGCTTGCCGAGGTGGCCGCAATCATCCTGATTGCGTAAGAAGAGTCATGGCAAGCATCCATTTCGCCGTCTCCGTTGTTCCTCCGCCCATCCCCGGATCGTGTCTCCGTGCTCCCCCTGCCCGCTCGTTCTTTGCGATCTCTGCGATCTTTGCGGTTAATTACGGCCGCCATCGCGTCCCGCGTCCACGCGTCCCCCCCCGACCATTCCTCTCATTCTTCCCGTTCTTCCCATTCCCCTTACCGTCCCATTTCCTCGCCCAAACGCCCCATTCGCCACGGTCCAGTTGCCACCCACCTATCCGTCCTCCGCCGGAACACCCCTGCCGCACATGCCACTGTCCGTCCGTGTCCGTCCGATTGTGTCCGAAGCTCAGCCTCAGCCAGGGAGCGGGTGTCCCTGAAACCCGCAAATCCTTTGGTTGCGGCCAACGGCCGCCCCAAGCTCTCGTGGTAAAAACAACAGCATCAATTCCTCTTCTGCTGTCGCCCATCCATCCTGTCAATCTCGTGGATCCTGTCTTCTGCTCTGAGGCCTCCGAGATCTCTGTGGCAACGCTGCCCGTCTTCCCCCTGGTCGTCTCCGTCAAGCTTTCACCAGTGAAGCATGCGCGGCAGCAAGGGCTTACCCCAAGATGTGAACGAGGCTGGCCACTGTCATCGACATCATGCCGGCAAAGGCGAAGATCTGGCCGCTGAGCATGAAAAACGCGATAACCACGATGAACATCGCGCCATTGCGCACCTCCTCGTGGATGCGCTCCAGCTGCGGGAAGAAGTATCCGAAGACGGTATTGCCGTCGAATGGCGGTACCGGCAGCATGTTGAGCAGGAAGAGCACGATGTTGATGGTCGCCGTCATGAAGGCGAAATTGACAAAGAGATCGCTCGCCTCGTTACGCAGCAGCAGCCCCAGCAGCAGGCTGAAGAGCACGAAGAGTATCAGGTTGACCAGTGGACCCGCGAAGGAGACCCAGGCATGGCTCCAGCGATGACGCATCCGGTGTGGATTGACCGGAACCGCCCCCCAGGCGACACCGATTACCGCACAGAGCAGCAGCGACATCGGTCCCATCTGGATCATCGGGTTGAGGGTCAGGTGCCCCTGATCAACCGCCGTGGAATCCCCCTGTTGGTACGCGATATACGCGTGCGACATCTCGTGGACGCAAATGGAAAAGATCACGCCCACCAGCAGCAGAAAATACATGGCAGGATTGCTGAACAAAGTCGTAATGAACATGGAATCGGATATCTCTCAGGCAAATGGTGAGATGGAATGCATGGCTTCGCCAAGCAAGTCGGGAAGATCGTCGGCGATAAGATGGCGCCGGCCATTGGGTGCAAGCTCGGCGGCCAACCCGTGCAGGAAGATCGCGCTGCGTATCGCCAGCCAGGGATCGTCACTCTGCGCCAGGAAGGCCGCCAGAATGCCCGTCAGCACGTCGCCGGTGCCGCCGGTTGCCAGTCCGGCCGTCCCGGAGCTGTTGATGGCCAGATCTCCTTCAGGCGAGGTGATCACCGTACCCGCCCCCTTGAGCACCACGAAGCAGCGAAATCTGCGCGCCAGCTCGCCCGCTTGCGTCAGCCGATCCTTCTCCGCCAGTTCATCCTCCCCGATCGCCTGCAGAAGACGCTTCATCTCGCCTGGGTGGGGCGTCAGTACCGTCAGCCCCTGCCGGGGCAGTACACTCGGATGACGTGAAAAGACCGAAAGCCCATCGGCATCCAGGACTACCGCTTTGCCGGTGCCAAGCAGCGCCGCAACCACGTCCAACGCTTCATCCGCCCGGGACAAGCCGGGGCCGACCGCCAGAACATCCTGGCTCTTCGCCAGCTCCATCAGCTCTTCGCCCAGGCAATGGTGGCCGCGCTTCTGATCGTCCAGCGGATGCAGGATCAGGGCATTCTCCTTGGGCCGTGCCAGCGGAATCATCGATTCCGGAAAGGCGACGCTTACCAGCCCGCCACCCGCCCGCAGCGCCCCCCGGCCCGCCAGCATCGGCGCCCCCGGATAGCTCCGTGCCCCGCCAACGATCAGCACCCGGCCCATCGAGCCTTTGTGCGCATCGACCGGAAGGCGCTTCAGGAATGCCCGCGCATCTGCCGCAAAGACCGCGTCGAAGGGGCTCATCGCGGTCTCGGTTTTTCCCGCATCCAGGCCAATGTCAATGCAGCGCAGTTGGCCGCAATGCGCCAGCCCTTCGCCCAGCAGCAACCCCATTTTCGGCAGCCCCATGGTCAGCGTCAGGTCAGCCCGGATCGCGACATTGGCGACCGAGCCGTCATCGGCATTGAGCCCCGAGGGCAGGTCGATCGCGCAGATCGGCAGGCCGCTCTCGTTCATCGCGCGGATGATCGTCGCGTACGGCTCCTGCACCGCCCCCTTGATTCCCGTCCCCAGGAGTGCATCGATCAACAGCGTGCCGGGTGTCAGCAGCTCGTCGGGCAGCTCGTCGCCATACATGAACTCGACGGCCTCGGGCAGGCGGTCGGCATTCAGGCGCGCATCCCCCTTCAGTTCCTTTCGCGAGCAGGTGGAAAAGACGGTGACCGGATACTCTGTATGCTCGGCGAAGAGGCGGGCAAGGACATGTCCGTCCCCACCGTTGTTTCCCTTGCCGGTAACGACCACGATCATCACCACATGGCTGGTGGCGATGTTCTCCAGCCAGCCAAGGATCTGGTCGAAAGCGCCCGTCCCTGCTCGCTCCATGAGCGTTTCGCCCGGGGTTCCCCCGGCAATGGTCATCTCGTCCAGTTCACGCATGGTGCGCGAGGATACTGCTTTCATCTCTGCTCCGTGTCGGCTACTGCCATGGCGACGGCATAATGCTTCTCATGGCTGATGCTGACGTAAATAGTGGTGATCGTCTGCCGCTCCGCGAACGCCGCCGCGCTCCCGCTCAGGGTGACCGCCGGCCGGCCGCTCGCTGTATTCAGTATCTCGATGTCCAGCCAGTTGCACTCCTTGCCAAAGCCAACCCCCAACGCCTTGGCAACCGCTTCCTTCGCCGCCCAGCGACCCGCATAAAACTGCTCCGGCGACTTCAGCGTCGCCCCGATGGCGCGTTCGGCCTCCGTATAGGTGCGCCGCGCAAACATGTCGGGATGGCGGGCCAGCACCTGCTGCACCCGCGCAATCTCCACGATGTCCGTTCCGATTCCGTATATCATGCTGATAGCTTTCTGATCATGCTGTTAATGTCGGCCTCTCTCCACGTGTTTCAACTCCTGGCGATGCCCAATAACGCCTCAAGCGGAGGCCATCTCCGGCGTCCCGTTCAGGATGCTGTCGATCAGGCTGTCAGTGCTGATGGCCTCGGCTTCTCCCTCGAAGTTCATCAGGATGCGATGACGAAGCGCCGGGTGTGCCGCCCGTCGAATGTCCTCGAAGCTCACCTGAAGCCGCCCATCCATCGCCGCATAGACCTTGGCAGCCCGGACCAGCGCCTGCGCGCCGCGAGGACTGCTCCCGAAACGTACATACCGGCGCACGTCCTCCGGCGCATAGGCGTTGTCGGGATGACTCCCCAGAATCAGCCGAACCGCATAGTCTTTGACGTTGTCCGCCGTCACCAGGCTATCCACAAAGGTGCGCATCCGCAGCCCGCTCTCTTCGTTCATGATCTTGTTCAACGTGATCGTTCCCGCATCCGTCGTCCGCGACAGCACCTGCTTCAGCTCTTCCCGACTCGACATCTCGACCTTCAGCTTGAGCAGAAAGCGGTCGAGCTGCGCCTCCGGAAGCGGATAGGTCCCTTCCATCTCGATCGGATTCTGCGTCGCCAGCACGAGAAACGGCTCCCGCATCGTGTACGTCCGCCGCCCCGCGGTAACCTGGTGTTCCTGCATCGCCTCCAGCAGCGCGGACTGCGTTTTCGGTGTGGCGCGGTTGATCTCGTCCGCCAGAATCAGTTGGCTGTGAATGGGGCCGGGCCGGAACTCGAACCGCCGGTTCCCATGTTCATCTTCGTGCACCACATCCGTCCCGATGATGTCCGCCGGCATGAGGTCCGGCGTGAACTGGATGCGCGAGAACTCCAGATCACAGACGTCCGCCATGGTGCGAACCAGCATCGTCTTGCCAAGTCCGGGCACCCCTTCCAGCAGCACATGCCCGCGGCTGAAGAAGCAGACCAGCACATTCTCGATAATTTCCCGTTGACCCACCATCAGCTTGCCGATCTCATGGCACACGGCTTTGAAAGTGGACTCGAACTGCTCCGCGGCTTGTTCAACGTTGCTATCGCTCATAGGGTATTCCTTTCGCTGTACGGCTTACTTGCTGTCATCGTTTTCCTGGCGTTTTTCGCGAGCGCGTCGCTTGGCGGCGAGCAGCCTGCCGGTATAATCGCCCGCACTCTCCCGGGAGGAGGCGGAGTCCGCCGGCGGCTCCGCCTTCGGCGCCGATGGTCTCGTTTTCTCATCGTCGGCAGTCTCCGCGCGAGCGGCAAATTCTGGCTGGATCTCGCTGGCCGCCGCCGCGTCGAGCTGCTCCTTGAAGGCCGTCGGCTGGCCGCCTTCCCGCTTCGCGAATACCTGCTTCTTGCGCTCCAGCAGCGCCCCCATCGTCTGATCCCGCTCACGCACCCGTGGCCGCCGCCCGAAGCTCTCCGCTACCTTGCCCCACGCAAAGGCAAAATCCTCTCGCGTGATAATCACCCGACGAACGAAGACATCCACGAAGAAGAGCAGGATGGCCGCGATGATCAACCACTTCCAGATTCCCTGAAATGCCCGCACCGGCGGCTGATCCGACTCGTAGACCAGGTCGATCGCCGGATCCCCCGTGAGCAACTCCCCATCGGCCAGCGCCGCCGCTCGCCGCAGCAGGGCGCTGTTGGTGCGCAGTTGCTGGTATTCGAGAGGGTAGGGGACCGCGACCCCACTTGTCAGAAAGCCCTGCGCTCCCGTCTGTGGATCCTTGTAGGCAATGTTCAGGAGGTTCGTCCCCACCTTCTGCGCTTCGAACTCCGCTTCATATCGTCCCGGAGCGGTCTGCCGGATCTCCAGCAGCTCACCCGCATAGTCCGGATCGACCAGGCGCGCCTGCAACTCCAGAAAATTGATGAACTGGCCGCTTTCGTCCACCGCGTCAATGATCAGGCGCCCCCGGTTACCCTCGATCTGGGTGCTGATCTCCAGATTGCTCTGCTCACGTTTCCTTGCCGACCACCGGACGATCTGACCCCAGAACTTTTCGAACTTGTCCCACTCCAACCAATACTCCGCCCAGTTGGCGGTCGCATCGCTGGTGAACGCCACCGTCCTGCCAAGGCCGAACTGCCAGTACGCCAGCACCGGATCATGATTCTCGTTGTCCGAAACGATCGGCACCATCGCCCGCTGCTTCGCGCTCGTCGCCACATATGCCTTGAGCGGCGGAAGCTCTTCCGGCCGCATCCCCTTCGTCAGCTCCGTGCTGATGATCAGCGTCGGCTGAAACACCTCGTTGAAGATCAGCGCCCGCTTCACCACCTTCGCTTCCTTGATGAAGATCTGCGGCAACTCCTGCGGATTGTTCGCAAAATAATACTGGCCCCCCGTCCGCTGCGCTATCGTCTCCAACTGCTGCACGTCGCGCATCGTGTGGGGATTGATGCCGATCGTCGAGCAGGTGATGTTGGCGGCGGCCATGTTGGCGATCACCGCGTCGGCCGGCGACGCTGGGTCCCCGTCGGAGATCAGGATGATGTGCCGCACCATCGCATCCGAGTCCGCCAGCGCCCGGTACGCCATCTCGAACGGTGGACCGAACGACGGCATGTCGCCCGGTACGGCACCATCGATCATGCGGTACATCTTCTGCTTGTTCTCCGCCGTCTGCAGTTCGAACAACCACGATTCCTGGTTCTGGTAATCGTAGAGCAGCAGGCCCGCTTCATCCTGCGGATTGATCGTGTTGATCGCCTGCTTCGAGATCTCCTTGGCCCAGTAGTTGCCGTCCGGAAACTCGCAGGTATGCAGGATCAGGACCATCGCCCCCTTCGGGATCACCTTCTTCTGCTTCAGATCCATGCTCACCGGCAGCGCATCCTCGATCGGCGTCTGGTGATAATCACCGGCCCCGAAGCTGTTGCTCCCTCCCACCATGATCAGCCCGATCCCCAGATCGCGCACCGCTGAGCGCAACATGCGCATCTGCTCCAGTCCCTGTGGTATCTCCCCGGCGCTGACATTGCACAGGATGACGCAGTCATAATTCTGAAGCTCCCCCAGCGACGTGGGCATGCTCGATGGCTGGACAATGTCCGCTTCCAGATTCTCACTCCGGCAGGCTGCCGCCAGGAATTGCGCTTCGAGAGCCGTCGGCGCTACCAGGAGAATTCGCGACTCCCCCTGTATGTACACAAAGCCGCGGCCCTCGTTGTTCTGCGGTATCTGGTCCGAACGCGGACGGATGCGCGCCGAGTAGTCGAAAAAGCCGGGCTCATCCAGCTTCTGCGCGATGGTGAAGGTGTTGGTCCCGGGCTCCAGTTCGACCTCCTGTTCCGCTATCGGCGTGCCGTTCCGGTAGATGGTCAGCATACCGCCGTTCCTGGTCAGCGAACTGATATGTACCTTCAGGTCGAAGCTTTCACGACGCTTGATCTGTTCCGGCACGTACACCTTCTCGATCAGCACTTCACTGGTGTAGTCGTAGTGGACCGGCAGAATCGCCAGCTCCGCTCCGTTGCCGACCGCATGGCGCACACCCTCCAGCATGTTCCCCAGATTCTCGTTGCCGTCGCTCATCAGGACCAGCTTCCTGCGCGTATCCTGCGGGAAGGCGGCCATCGCCAGGCGCAGCGCGTCCTCGATATTCGTGTAATCCCGGTCGATCCCCGACTGGATCGCGCTCACCTGCAACTCCCGCTCCGCGATCGCCTCGACGCTCGCATTCGTGCCGAATACCAGGAGCCCCGTCCGATCGTCGCTTTCCTTGGTCTGGCTCGCCCGTCTCGCATACTCCAGTTGCTGCTGCACGATCCCTTCCGGAATACTCGCCGATTGATCCAGAACGAAAAAGACGCAGAGCGCATCGTTACGCAGCACCAGCCGAAGATCCGCCAGCGCCAGCGTCAGACAGATGAAGACCACCAGCCGCAGCCCCAGAGCCCCCATGTTCATGTGAGGCGGCAAGCCCGAGATCCCCCTCCAGGGCAGCCAGAAGAAGAGCGGCAAAAGCAGCAGCGCCAGCAGCCAGACCGGCGAGAAAAACTCCACCCACCCGAGCCCCAGGCACAGGCCCAGCAACGCCAATGTCGCGCTGGTAATCGAGGCTGCCCAGATGAGGTGCTTGCGTTTCATGTCGTCGTCACTGCTTGAAGTGAAGCTGTACAATACGGTGATTGTAGGTGTCCGAGACAAAGACCCCAAGGGGACTCGCTGTCAGACGCCAGGGTGCGGCAAGATTCATCCGGCCACTGCCGCCATCTCCATGCGCCGCAAGGATGCGGCCGTCCAGCGTCAGTTGCTGGACGCGTTGACTACCATACTCCACAACGTAGACTCTGTCGCCTGATATCGCCACGTCGTACGGATAGGTGAAGGCCCCCGGTTCCTTCCCGCGCTGCCCGAAGTGCCGCAACAGCTTCCCCTCCAGGTCGAATACCTGGATCCGGTGATTGATCGCATCCGCCACATAAAGGGTGTCCTCAGGCCCGATGGCCATCCCCGAAGGGCGCTGAAACTCCCCAGGTTCGCTCCCGAACTTGCCCCACTCCGAAAGATACTCCCCCTCCGCGGAAAACTTCTGGATCCGTTCGCTCCCGCCATACTCCGAGACATAGATGAAGCCGAATCGATCGACGCAGATACCCACCGGATAGATGAACTGCCCGGGACCGTAGCCGTAGCTCCCGAAGCTTCCCACCAGTTCCCCCTCCGGCGTGAACTCCACGATGCGGCTGTAGTGCGTATCCGCCACCAGCAGATTGCCATTCCCGGCAAGGCAAAGATCTTCCGGCTTCCCTTTGGCCACCTCCGGCATCCGCCACCACGTGAGCAGGCGACCATCATGGCTGAACTTGTGGATCCGACCATCCCAGTCCACCACGTAGAAAAGCTCCTCCTCATCCACAAAAAAGATGCCGCGAGGGCGAAAAAGCTGCCCCGGCCCGAAACCATGACTGCCGATGATCCGCACCACCTCCGCACCCGACTCCTCCTCTTGGCCATCGCCACCGCAACCGGCAAGGGCAAGCATCACCGTCATCAGGCAGGCCAGCGCGGAACCCTGAATCATGGCTCGTCGCCTGCGCTCTGCTGCCGGCGCAGAAAGTCCTCATACGGCACCGTCTCTACCTTGCTGTACTGCGCGCTCGTCAGGACGCGGTGCTGCCGCGGCGACGTGGCAAGGTCGAGCGTCCCGTCAGCGGCGCTGCTGCGCAGCATGCCGTTGAGCTGAGTCCCGTCGCTGAGGGTGACGGTCGTCGATGGTATCCAGACCGTCAGGCGCACGCCGTTCATGTCCGAAGCCTCTATCGTCACCTGCTGCACCGCCGAGCGTTGCCCGGCAAAGACGCAGTATGCCGTATGCCGCCCCACCACAAGATTGCGGATAATCGTCGGCGCCGAATCCTGCGCCCCAGGCTTTGCCCCCTCCGAGACGCCCATCTTCACCCCGTCGATGAAGATCTCCGCCCCCGCCGGAAAGGTCACCACGCCCAGGCTCCCCGTGCGGTTGCCCAGCATCGCATGCGCCTCGCTGGGACGATAGTCGACCAGCCGTATCGGCAACTCCACCGCCTCGCGACCAAAAGCAGCAAGCTTCAGCGTGTACTCGCCCGCCGGCAGCCCGTGAACGGTCAGCGGTGTCCGGCCAAGCAGCCGCGGCCCGTGAAAGACGCTCGCCCCCGTGGGATCGCTCGTCACCCGGCAGGTGAGAATCTGCTGGGTCAGGTCGAAGCTCGATGTATTCGCCGCCATGGGCGAACCGTCGATGAAAATATGGCGCGTGGCCGGCTCGAAACCTGCCATCTCAAAGCGCACTTCATGCCGGCCCGTTTGCATGCCGGTCAGGATCAGCGGCGTCCGGCCCATCTCCCTGGCTGCCATGATGACCATGGCTCCCGCCGGCTCGGTCCGCAACTCGTAGTGACCAACCTCATACGCCTCCGGAACGACTGCCTCCACCTCCTGCACACCTCTCCCGGCGACTGCCTCCTGACGACGCAGATTCACCGGTTCCGCAAACACCGACTCGCGCGCCGCCGGTTCGCCCGTCGCGGGGGCGGTGATCGACGGGGCGGGCGCGGGCGGTATCAGCAGCCAGACAATGGCCGCCAGCACCAGGCAGATGATCACCCCCCCCAATGCCAGGTGCGCGGGATTCTGCCACGTCGGCCGTGCTACTCCCGCGGCCCGACGGCTCGCCTGGCGTTCGCTCACCGCCGTCAGCGTGCGGTCGTCCAGTATGGCTTCGTCATGGGTGAAGAGCAGCAGGCAATCGCCGATGCCGATCCGGTCGCCATTCATCAACGATTTGCGCCCCATGATTGTCTGCCCATTGACGCGCACGCCGTTGGTGCTCCCCAGATCCTCGACAAGGTAAAGGCCATGTTCGCGGAAGAGCCGGGCATGACGCCGCGAGACGCCGTCCGAGTTCAACGCCAGATCGCACTCTGGATCCCTGCCGATATCCATTGGCAGGTTCTCCAGACTGATGATGGCCCCTTGCCGGTCCCCCCCGAGAATGCGTAGTTTCATTGGTTCTCTTCCTTCCTCCGAAGCGCGCGAAGGACCCGTGGATGCAGCTCTTCCAACGCCCGTTTCTTCAGCTTTTGTATGGCGTCCGGATCGCGTTCATCGCCGGAAAATCGCAACTGCTGATACGCTTCGAGCAGTGGCGTCAGCAGTGTCGCCGCCGCCGCATCCTTCTCCTTCACCCGTTGAATGAGATCGCCGATACTGGTCTGCGGCTGGCGGCTGATCCGCAGATGATCGAGCGCCCGGTCGATCAGGGCAAGAATCTCGTGCAGGTGGAGAATCCCCTCCGCGGTTGCCTCGCCACGGGCGGTGGCCCGCCTGGGTAGCCGGAGGAGCAGCAGGACAGTCACGATCAGCATCGCCCACCCCACGTACCACGGCCCGCGCCAGAAGAGCCACGTGATGCCATTCCACACCTCCTTCAGCCCGGTCAATATCGCATCCGCGAAATAGCCCCGCTTGATGAGCGTGAAGATCGCCGCCCACTTCTGCGCAAGCTGCTCGCGCAGATTCGCCAGAAAACCGCCACTTTCCCCCACTTGCGGAATGCCCGATGGGGGCGTGGCTTCCACCAGGATCCACGTGTCCGAATGAATGTCGTACGCCTCCACCCACGCATGCGCATGGCCCAGCCTCGCTATCCACGTGTCGCTTCCACCCAACGGCTCCATCACCACAAAGCCCGTCACGTACCGGCATGGAATCCCCCGGCTCCGCAGCAGCAGCGCCGCCGCGCTGGCAAACAGCTCGCAATGGCCGCGCCGCAGCTCCAGCAGAAACTGCATGACCGGATCGTCACGACCATTCATCGGTACCCCAAGCTCATACTCCGCATGATCGATCAGGAACGTCGTCAAGCGCAGGATGTCTGCCTGCGTATGGCCCGCCGGCCGGTCGAAAATCTGCTTGCTGAAGGCGTCCAGCGGCTCCACCAACTCCTCCGGCACCTCCAGATAAGCGCCTGCCGTCTCGTTGCGAAGCCTGGGGCCATTCCACACGCTCATGGGCGTAAACAGCTCGGCATAGAGGCTGTAGCCGCCGGCCGAATCCCACTCCTGTGGCGCCGCCACCCCATGCTCGTTGGTCAGCATGCGCTCGGCGATCGCTTCGATTACCTGCGTACTGCCCGGCGCAAAAAGCACATCGCTACGGTAGAGTGGGCTCGGATAGATATCCATCCGGCGCACCGGCAACCGAGACTGCTTGGCCAACTCCGGGACCACCACAAACCGCTGCACCGACAGATCACGATCCACCGGCATGAATGGCATCGGCTGCTCCGGTACGAGCGAATGCCACCGGCCTTCATCATAGTACACAAAGGTCCGACCACGCATATAGCCCGGCATCGACTCGCTCCGCGCATGAAGAATCACCCGATTCTCCTGCTCCGGATGCTTCAGCTGAAGCGTCTGGTTCAGATTGACCGATCCGCTGAAAAGGCTCGGCGTGGCCGCTACCTGCAGATACAGATTGAGCAGCGGGCTCATCCACCGATCCAGGTGTTGAACCAGCGGTGGCACCGCAAAGGCACAACCCACGGATGCCCCCAGCACCAGCAGCGTCGAGATGCCGTACCACGCCCGCCGGCTACGCCGCCGACCGTCCAGCGCCGGACCCACCTGCCGCCGTGGTTGCGCATGAAAGATCAGTGGCAGCGCCGCCAGCAGGGAAAGCAGCGAAAAGATGCCGAAGGTAATATACCGGTTGGCCCAGATTGTCCCAGCCACTGGCAGACGCACGTTATGGCTGGGATCGTTGAGGCAGGTTCCCTGCAGCAGAAAGCAGGTGAACGAGAAGGTCAGGATCGCGATCAGCGTGCGCGCATTGTGCCGCATGTACGTAAAGCCGATCCCGCAGCCGATGAGGAAGGGCACCGTGATCTCGGGAGGCATCGGCATGAAGAAGCGATCTCCATCCACCTCATAGATCTGGTTCAGGATCACCGCCACCGTCAGCGAGACGGTTATGGTGTAAATCACCGCCCGCGTGCTGTCCGGTACCGGGCTGTTGATCACCACGCTCCCGGCCAGTAGCACCGCCGCCATCGCCGGTATCAACGGCGCGTCCGCCAGTATCCCATATGAGATACAGGGGAAGAGCAGAACCAGCGCCGCCAGCATGGTCAAAGCACGACTCTTCTGGCCCTGCGTCAGATTGCCGATGGCTGCAGCTTGCATTTCGATTTGCCGGGGGTCGATCGGTTGCCTATATTGCCAGAGATAACCTATCCGTGAACTGCATGAATTCAACCGCCGGCATGGCTGCGATCCCCTTTCCCCGCCCTCCATATCCAGTAGAGGAGTACCCATCATGACCGATACACCCGAACCGCAAACCTGCACCAACCACCCGGAAGCCGCCGTTGCCGGCCATTGCGGATTCTGCGGTAAGCCCATCTGCCGCGACTGCGTCAAGCAACTCGGATACTACTGCAGCTCCGGCTGTCTGCAGGCCACCCGCATGGGAGTTAGCTCCAAGGAACGCGAATCCGCCGAAGAAAACAAGGCCATGTTTGCCACCATGGCCAAGGTCTTCAAGATCCTGGCGCTCCTCGTGCTCCTGGCCGTCGTTCTCGGCAGCGGCTGGTTCGCATGGCGCTTCTTCTTCTCTCCTGTCGGCAGAATCTCCTGGGAGATCGCTCAGGAAGGCAACCTCGATTCCATCGAAGTCATCGGACAGCAGGATGGCAGAATCTATGTCCGTAACCCCAAGGGCATTCGTATTCTGGATGTCGCCACCGGCGACGAAATCGGAAGTCTCGCCAATGCCGATGCCAGCCTCGTCAACCGCCTTGTCACGACCGGCTCCGGATTCCTCGCCATCGCCCCACGCAAGATCATCTTCATGAACGCCGATGGCAAGACCACCGGCACCTTTCAGCTCGAAGGCTGGAACTCCCGCGTTGAACTGAACGACGACTTCTCCCAGGCCGTCTACCTCTCCAGCATCCCCATCGAGGAGCCGCCGCGGGAGGACCAGGCACAGAAAGACGCCACCGACGAGGAGGATGACGATGACGATGACTTCCGCCGCTCCCGCCTCATCCTCGCCGCCGTCGATGTCAAGGCCGCCCGTGAACTCTGGCGAAAAGACTTCGACCAGACCATCCAGGTCAGCGACCTCAAGATTGGCGACAATCTCGTCTTGGCCTTGTGCAGTCGCTACGACCGCCAGCGCGATCGGAACAGCTCGCTGCTGGTCGCCTACGATCGCCGGACCGGCGAGCGCCGTTGGACGCGCCCCCTCTCGGAGCGTTCCTACGCTGAAATCGTCTATCGGCAGGGACTGATTCTCATCCAGGATGCCGACCGCCTGATCGCCCTCAATGAGGCCGGCGAGGTCGCCTGGGCTCTGGACGATACCCAGGAGGACGGAAACTTCGACTGGTTCTTTCGCGACGGTCTCCTCTTCATTCAGCAGGACGGCGGCAGCATGTGCTACTCCTTCAAGAGCGGCAAACCCATGTGGCGTACCAATCTCGAATTCGGTTCCGGCGATGTCTTCCTTGTCGACGATTATCTCTTTGTCCATGGCTCCATCTCCCGCACCAAGGAGATCAATGTTCAGGATATGCCAGGCTTCAATCAGCACCAGGACATCGTGGCCGACTTCGGGCTCAGCAATATGGCGGTCGACGAAAGCATCCCCGTGCTCATGTGCCTCGAACGCGACTCCGGCGAGCTGCGCTGGCAACAGGAACACGTCACCGGCGATCTCTTCTGCGATGGGCAACGCCTCATCCTCTTCATGAACACCGCCGAGACCAGTCGCCTCAGCATCCTCAAGGACGACGCCGATACGGTCGTCCGCCAGTATGATCCCCGCTCCGGCGACAGGATCATCGACAAGACCCTCGAAGGCATCGGCATGGCCACCCCCATCCTCGCCGGACCTTATCTGGTCGGAGTCAAGTTCAACCAGGCCGAAGCCATCGGCAAGGCCCGCCCCAGCATGGCCGAAGCCATGGGCGGTGCCAAGCCCATTCCCGTCGACTCCCAGGGCATCATCGCCTTCCGTCTCAAGTAGACCTCGGCCGCCACCCCTCGATGAAGGAGACGATCTCCGGCCAGGTGGCATGGCGGTGCACAAGAGGGTGGTCGATCTCCCGGTTATACGGATGATCGACGAGGATCATCGGGCACTCCGCCGCACAGAAGTCGTGGGCATGGCTCGGCGTGTCATCGATGAGCAGGTCGATACCCATGCTCTGACAGGTGGCCAGCTTGTCGGTGGTGAAGGAGATGGCTTCGAAAGGAACCTCGTGGTGCAGCAGCCAGTCGATGGAGACCCCGACATACTGGATCGGTCTGGCGGTGACAATCGTGATGCGGTGGTCGCGCGCCAGGTGGCGAATGGCCTCGACAGCACCCGGACAGGGGAGCGCTTCCCGATGTATGCGGTCGCCATAGAGGGCATACATCTCACAATAGGTGGCTTCGTCCCAACCATAGGCTTCGAAGAATGCATAGGTCGTGCACGCCGCCCGGGAGAGGGGGCGATCACTGTGCAGGTTGAAGAGTTCCAGGCAGATGCTGAGGGTGTCGACAATAGTATTGTCGAGGTCGATGCCAAGGTGCATAATCAGGGTGGGGCTGTAGTGTCGAGGTAGATGTCGGTGCCTTGAGTAGGCGGAGTGAGCTCCATCCAGGTCTCGGCCACCCAGTTGCCCGACTTGTCGATCATGACCTGGTACTTGCCGTCAGACCCGCGCAGGCGCCGGTCGTGGATACGCTCCAGACCACTCAGGCCGATCTCCTTCTGCCCGATCATGCGGGTCTGGCCGATGATCTCCACCACCTCTGGCGAGACGGCGGTGTAGCGCCGCTCGAAATGACTCACCACCTTGAGGTGCGGCAGGCCCAACTGGCGGACGAGGAGGATCTCCCCTGGCTCCAGCTTCTGGCGCAGTACGACCCGCTCACCCTGTCGCGACGCCAACTCGTCGGTCGTGGTATCGATCGCGAGGACGCCGCCAATCTTCCGCAGTTCGGCCGTCAGCGTAGCGTGGTCCGCGGGCACTTCGTACTTCAGGGCGAACGTGCGCGTCGACCAGGCGAGGGGGCGCCCCGTCTGGTCGAGGATGCGTCCGCGCAGCGCCGGCAGGCTGCCAGTGCGCCAGCTCTCGGCAGTATAGCGGCTCAGGTAGTCGCCGCGCCGCGCCACCATCACCACGTAGAGGCGCACGCTGATGATGCCCGTCCAGATGCAGAAGCCCAGCAGCACCAGATAGCTGCGCGCACGAAAACTGTGCCGCCAGTCGATAGGGGCGGCGGCGGTAGCGTCATGAGCCATAGGCAGCACGGGGATAGGGAATGGCGGTGCAGTGAGCGGAGCGCAATGTACTCACCCCGGCGGCCGATTGCAACTATCTGGTGCGCGACGGCGCCGACACTTCGCTGGCGCAGGCCTGCAAAAGCTCCAAAGGATAGTCCAGTCCCGCACGCAACCACGCCTCCTGCTGCTCGACCGGCAGCTCGGCGGCGATCTGCTGATGCCAGTAAGCCACCTGCGAGCGCGTGCGCTGCGTCGCCTTGTCCTGCTGCTTCATCGCGGTCGCCACGTTGCCGGCCCCAAGAAGCAGGCAACTGACGATCGCCACGATGATGCCCCCGATCACCTTGCCGCGATAATTGGATTTTTGCATGGTCATGGTCTCTCTCAGGAACTGCCTTCGCCCGGCCTTTGCAGGTCCGCGTTCATGGCAGCTTCGCTCTTCTGGTTCATGTGATCACTGATGATGGAAAGCTCCGCCTCCCAACGCTGTGGACTCCAGATCTCCACGCCGATCTCGCAACCGATGAGGAGGGCACTCTGGCCGGCCACCAGCCCTGCGTGCTCTCGTAGCCGTTCCGGGAGGGTGATGCGACCCTGCGGGGAGATGCTGGTAGCCAGAGACATCGATCCGAAGCGACGCAACTGCCGTCGATAAGCAATGTTGTCGGCGAATCGGCCGATCGGTTCCAGGTCCGGCCCCCGTATCTGGCTCCACGTGTCCGGCGGAAAAAGTCCGATCGCTCCTTCCGGCAGGCAGTGCAGCACCACGTCGCCCGTCGTATGCTGCTGGAAGTCGCGCTGCAAGTTCGCACTGAGCTTGATTCTTCCGTTCGCATCGATCGTGCACTCCTCGTTGGCGCAGAACTGAACCACTGGCGCTCTCGGCTCCTTCGTACCTGCATTCCATTTTGGACCACTTTAGTCCATTTTGGGCCAATTGCAACCAAAAAACAAAAACCACGCACAAAAAAAACTCCACAGCGGCTCCGTCTGCGCCGGGCAACAGACTTAAAAATCCCAGCAAGCAACCATGCTTGCCGGGGTGGCTTGCCGAACTGGCTCTCCGAGGTGGCCCCAATCATGCCAAGAGCTGAAGGCGGCCATCGATAGAATCAAAGCTGTTGAAAGGGATAGGTCGCGGTGCGGAGTCTCGCGATTTATCGCTGATGGCGGGGGCTTGTAAGGCCGCAATTCTGGCCGGCATCGCCGGTCTTTCTGGCATTTTCCAAAAATATTTCGCGGCAAAAGCAGCGATTTAAATCTATAGCGCCGACTAAGGATTTAATCATCTGGAGTCGTAAGTGCCTATGGCGTCGTTAGTTATAAAGCATACTTGAATGATCATGTTAATGAGACAAAGTGACAAAGTAAAGTAATTGAAACGTTTGCAGACATGAAAAGACGCTTGACGGCGATAATCAGCGGTGTTATCCTATTGAGAATTGCCTGAAGTGTCGATATGAGTACCTCAATGGGACAGGATACGGGTAGAAGGTAGAGTTCATGGTTTATAAGCATTCCAGGTTCAGCGTCTGTTTATGGACCGTCATTGTCGCTGCCGCTGCCTGTCTTGCATGTGACGCGGCGCGGGTGACATTGCCGGCCGGGTACCAGTGGCCGCGGCTGCCGGAGGTGAGGCCGCCGGATCCGGAGGCGCCGGCCATTGCCTGCCACATCTGTCCGGCCGAGGCGGAGTTGTACCACAGTCAGCGCGGCAAGGTGATCTTCGAGAAGAATCTTGATCTCTATGCGCCACAATGGTCGGGCTGCTTCTTCGACCTGCTCTGCGGCCATGAACAGCCATGGACGCCGCGCGACACCATTGGCTTGTATCCCTCGGGCATCAAGCACCGGCCCAACCAGCTGGTCGTCATCATCAAGCGCAAGATCGTCATGTTCGAGCCGGTCACCGACGATGCGGGTGAAGTCACCCTGCGCAGCATTGCCTTTCCCCAGTACACGCTCGAGCGCGAGGGAAGCATGGTGGTGCTGACCGAGCGGGATCGCTGGCGCTGGTACTTCTCCACGCCGGATCAGCTTGGACTGGCCTGGCGGCTGGAGAAGATTGCGCCGGCGTCGCACCCGGGGCGCTTCATGCGGCTGCATTATGAGGGCGAGTTTCCCAGCGCGGTGGAGTATCCGGATGGGGCTCGCGCCGCCCTCGTTCACAAAGATGGCCTGCTGGCGGAGATTCACTTTCCGGGGGATCGAGCGGTCAAGCTCGAACGCGATCTCAACGGCTTCATCGTGGCGGTGCGGATCGGCCGGCTCTATCGCGAGAAGAGTAAACGCCTGGGCTGGTACACCTCCGCCACAGTGGGCGACAAGGTCGTAACGGAGTCAAAATACATCGAGGAGAGCGGACCGGAAGCGTGGAAGGTAGACCGGCAGTGGCTCTTCGAGCATGATGCCTCCGGTCGCCTGGTCACCTACATCTCCGCCTGCGGCAGCCACCACAAGATCGAGCATGCCCAGAAGCATGAGGAAGGTGGCACCCAGTACCTGACCGTCGTTGACGATACGACGCTGCGACGGAAGAGCGTCTACGTGCACCAGGAGCAGCCGGGCGGCGCGACCTTCATCCGCAAGGAGGGGCCCAGCGATCTGCCCGTGGAGTTGCTGCCCGAGGTCGAGAAGACCGTCTACAAGGTCATCGACCGCGAGTTCCTGCCCATCGAGAAGCATAATCTGGTCACCGGCCGGAGCCGCTCCTACGTCTATGACAAGCAGGGCGAGCTTGCCGAATTCACCAATGCGGATGGCGTCGTCACCCGCTATGATGCTCCCCCCGCCGCGGAGCCCTCGCCGCGACCGGCAAGCCGGAGCGCGACCTATCAGGTTGACGAGAAGACGGGCCTACTCACCGGGATCGTCGACGCCAACGACCGGGTCCATCGCTTCACCTTCGATGGGCTCTGCCGCATGACGAGCTACACCGATCCCGACGGCCGGACTGAACGCTTCGACTATGATGAGGCCGGCCGCCTGGCCTCCCATGCCGTCGTCGTGGGAACGGCATCGCCCGCCGTCACCCGCTATGCCTACACCGGCGGCGACGAGATCCATACCATCACCTGGCCGGATGGCACCGGTATCGTCTGCGAATGGGAATGCGGGCGGCTCGTCACCTACCGCAACCGCCAGGGGGAGCGTCTGCGTTTCAAGTACAACCCCGCCGGTCAGCTCGTACGTCGCACCTTCCCCGACCGCACCGAAGGCTTCATCTACACCGACAGCGGCCACCTGCACAAGAAGGGGGTACGCCAGGGCCAGGGCGAGTGGCAGGTCACCATCTACAGCCGCGACGATCATGGCCGGCTGCTCACCCAGACCAATCCCGACGGCTCCATCCTGCGCAACACCTACGACCCTCTCGGCCGCCTCAGTCGCATCGACTATCCCGACGGCACCTACACCGCCTATGAGTTCGACGAGCGTGGCCGCATCGTCGCCGTCCGCGGCGA
>JAWLHB010000005.1:248358-288694 GCA_041690595.1 Lentisphaeria bacterium | reverse complement strand
GACGCACTCGTCGCAGCCATTCATAAAAAATCTGGAGATCTTTTAGCCATGAACACTTGAAGGCATACATAGTTGGGAGGGGTTCTCCGAACCGCGACTAGCGCCATCGCCCTCAACGGCCCTGCCATTCCCTCCTCGGTCACGCTCAAAACCTCGGTCAATTCCTCGGTCGCATTCCTGGGCACGCCACTCGCCTGAGTGGCCCCGGCGTTGGGCGTTGCCCCTTCCCAACCTCCATCACTCCTCCAGCGACCCCCGCACACGCCACTCGCCTGAGTGGCACCGGCGTTGGACGTTGCCCCTTCCCAACCTCCATCACTCCTCCCGCGCCCCCCGCACATGCCACTCTCCTGAGTGGCCTCCCTCGCCTCGCCCCATCCCAAAACCTCGGTCGATTCCTCGGTCCCGGCACATCGGTTCCCCGAACCCCGCCCATCCTGCAGCAACTCCGACGCTCGTGCCTTTGCGAACGACTCCGCATAACCCGCCCGCAGCGCCGCCTTTGCCGCACAGAAATCCTTCACATACTCCCCCGCGAACCGCCGCATCCGCTTGCTCAGTCCCCTCATCCCACACCCTCCCCTTACTCAATTATAAACCCACAATTACCCAAAGTAACCAACCTTAAACTATATCATCAATAACCCAAACGTCAAGCCCAGAATGGAAATATAGTTTCACGCCGACAGTTGGAGTGCGCCCTTCAGGCCGATGCCGCGCTTCCCCTTGCCCGCTCTTTGCAATCTTTGCGTTCTTTGTGGTTAATCCTCCTGCATAACTCCGCCCATCCCCGCCCTCCCGGCTACACCCCGCGTCCAGCATTCCAGCTTGCCGAGGTGGCCGCAATCATCCTGATTGCGATGAACTCAATTCCGTGCAGCTGCCAAGACTTGCCTGCTCGTTGCGCTCTTTGCGTTCTTTGTGGTTAATCCTCCTTCGTGTCCCTTCGAGTTCTTCGTGGTGAACCACATGAGCCAAGGTGCCTATCTGCGGCCTTGCCCTTTCTGCGCTCTTTGCGGTTAATCCTCTGAGCTTTCTTCGTGTCCCTCCGAGTTACACCGCCCCATCTCCGTGTCTCCGTGCCTCCGTGGTGCATGCCCGTCACCTCGACCGCGGCGGCAACGGCAGCGTCAACCACGTGCGGGTCTACGTGAACTACTGGAACGGCAGGGGCATCGACGAACGGATCGGCTAGTTGCCGCTCGGCCTTGCCTCACTAAACCCTTCGGGTTTGCTGTCTCACTCGCCATGCGGGTTCGGCTGACATGGATCTCTCCGGCAACAATCACAAGCTCTACTATTACCTCTGCGACCAGGTCGGGAGCATCCTGCAGGTGCTGGAGGAGGATGGCTCCGTCGTCGCCAACTATGTCTACGATGCCTTCGGCAACCTCCAACTCGATCGCTCCTACGACAAGCTCGACGTGCCGAATCGCTATCGCTTCCAGGGCCGCGAGTGGGACGCGCACGCCGGCCACTACTACTATCGCTTCCGTACCTACATCCCCGAACTCGGCCAGTTCACCGGCCCCGACTGGGACATCCGCCTTGACCCCATGGGCCCAGGGAACTATGTTGCGTTCAACAACAATGGCCTGCAGGAGATGGATCCATTCGGCAAAGAAATTGCTGCCGGTAGACTAGATGAGTTCTTGGTTAAGGTTCAGGAGATTAGCAACCAGTTACTGAGTGTAAGGGATGACTATCTGCTGCATACTGGCGGTGATGCAACAAGTGCGGGCAGCTTAATTCATGCTGACTTCCAATCAAGAGTGAACGAAGTTCTAGAAAAAGACTTTGCCGATCTGAAAGGATATATATTTACCGAGATTGGTATAAATAAAGAAGGGAAATTAGTGAAACGTAGGTCATACAATGGCAGATGGGGAAATGGTAACAAAGTGCCAGATATAATCATTACGAAGCAGCCTGTTGATCTAAGCAAGCCTGTATCCCAGCGTTCCATACGTGATATTACAGATGTAGTCCTTGATCTGAAGACTGGACATGCAGGTATAGATTCCGAATGGGCTGCACATGTTATACTTCGCACGGAAATGGATCCCCGGCGCCTGATTGAAATGCGGAAGGGGCGAAACGTCGTGGAGATGCTTTATGCTAACCGTATGGCCGAAAGACTAGCACGTAACCCGAAGTTCATAGATTCCATCAAACCCGTCCTGAAGAAATATGGAATAAAGGCCGCAAAGGGCGCTCCAGGTGTACTGAGCATTGCCTTCGTGTCGGTTATCCATCAGCAGGCCAGAGATAGAGGCATGTCGGAATCACAGGCGTGGGCATATGCTTTATCAAGCATTGTAGAAGGAGATACGATTTATGATATTACCAAGGGGACGGCTGATGGATATTGGGCGTTATCAGAGAGCATTTCAAAACACTTAGGATCTGAACTCCTAAGGCATTATGTCCAGGCTGAAGGCGGCCGGCGAAGTCCTGGTGGTGTGGACGTGCAAATTGACGCCGACGTTATAGACGCAGATCCCAGAGTTGGTGCTTACTTTGGATTTTAGACACTAATCAATTGTGGAGAAGAGTGCAATGACTGCTGCGAAGTGGGTCAACTTCAGTCGCGATATAGAGTCGCCGGATCAAATCGAGTACCTGATGGTGGGAACTGATGATCTGGAGAGCATCAAGGATGAGCTTTCCAGATTCTCCAGACTCAAGGGGTTACATATAAGCTGCAAACGATTGCGTGACTTAAGGTTCATTGGCTCAAAACATATGGAGATACTGGGCATAGAATGCAAGACCATGACGGTACTTCCTGTATCATTGAGTGCATTCCCAAAACTGACCGTGTTCAGCGCACGTTCACCAGTGCTTCATCAGATGGATGGTGTGTTTTGGAGTGCATCTATATTGACGATGCTTTGGGTAAGGTCAAGTCAGCACATTGCGCTGAATGAACTGAATTGCGCGCCACCGACGCTTTCTAATCTTAGAGTTGAGGCAGGAGCATTGACTTTCCCGAAGGTTGCCAGCAAGCTGGCTGTTCGCCAGCTGACCGTTAGCGACATCGGGGATTTTGATTCATTCGACCTTGATATGTGGCCAGAGCTAAGGACGGTCAACATGGCATTCTGCAAGAACACCGCCGCGTTGATGAATGAGCTTCAGAAGGCGAAGAAGCTAGAGGAATTGGCTATGGTTGCTTGCGATTCAGCAGCACTTAATGGAATGCTACCCGAGTCACTCAGGAGCATTGCGGCATCCGGTTCGGGTCTAACCAATATTCCGACTAGCTTGCGTCTTTGCACCCAACTCGAGGATATTGATTTGGCTCGCAATCGAATTACTCAGATTCCGGAGTGGCTTAGGGAGCTGCGTTTGCTGAAACGGATTAATCTGGTCGGAAATCCGCTGAGCCATTTACCGAAATGGTTAGCTGAGTCAGGTGTGAAGCTCTTGCTGAAGTCGGAAGATTTTGATGATAATGATGATTGACACTGGGAACAAGACGCTGGTCGAGACGGTTGCTACCGACTGTTATTTCTGGGTAGCGAAAACGCAGAATTGATAATCTTGCGGCGGCCTTCTTGAGGCGGATGCAAATGCGTTTGCGGTGATGACGGCGAGCCCCTGATTCCACTTGGCGCTCACACTGTCCTGTCGGAAGGCACCCTCAACGGCGGCATCCGGGATCCGCAGGCGCATACGCTCACCCTGCATGTCCAGCGCACCGCCAATGGCCTTGCCGTCACCAGCAGTGGCTGGGGAGAGAGCCTGAGCGGCTCGGTTGCCAATCACAACGGCTCCTTCCGCGGCATGGCCCTCGCTGTCGCCGGCCGCGGCCACTTCGTGCAGGTCGACAATGTCACGTTGAACAGACGCCAGTTCGTTCTCGACGTGAATGACGAAGACGATGACGACCACACGGACGACTACATCTTCGTCGATACCACCTTGGTCGACGATTCGTTTACCGATGGCGGCATGACCGATGGGCTCGACCCGCTCGACGTGGCCTGGACCTTCGCCGGCAGTAGCGGCGCCTCGGCCTCGATCACCGATCACAACGGCAGTACCGGGATCCGCTTCGGCATTTCCGACACGCTCCACAATTCCGGACGTCTGGTTGCCGACTTCCCCGAGGTGCCCCTGACCTCCATCGGCGAATACCTCACGATCAGCCTCACCATCTCCGCCATCGCCGGCCAGAGCCAGTTCGACAATACCTTCAGTTGGGGGCTGGTCGACACCGATGACGGCGGGCTCTTTACCACCATCCCCGTCTACCCCGTCCCGATTGAGGCTGAAGTCTTTCAGGTCAAGGTACCGGATGAAGGACTGCCTGGCGTCTTCGACGGCAGGCTCGAGCAGAGCGTACCGTTTGACGACGTAAATCGTCTGAGTGTCGATGCGTGGTACACCGCCACGTACAGCCTGGAGCGTCGCGGGCCGGGGCGCCTTAATGTCAACGTCACGCTTGTCGACGAAGAGAGCAACGTCGTCCATGACCATAGTCTTAAGCTCACCGGCCAGCCCACCACCACCTTCCACGAGATCCTCGTCGGTGGGACCGGTCATGGGCTGATCGTGGAGATGGGCACCCCTGCGGTTAACGCCATCGTCGACGGCGCGCCGGTCGCCGTCAGCCTCAACGGGTGGCTGGCGGAAGATGCCACCACGACCCTTGACGGCATGACCCTCACCATTCCTGCCACCAAGTCAACCGGCCTGGTCAACCGCTTTGCCACCCCTGTCTCCCTCGCTATTACCGGCGACCGGGTACAGATGAGCATCCCGCTGCGCCTGCGGAACGACATCCAGGGTGGCCTGCAAGACCGGTTCATCTGGGGGATAGGGGCCGTTGCCCTCGAAGCCCACTCCGTCCGCCACAACGCCCGGCTCGCCGTCGACGGCTACTCCATCCTCGAAGGCAGCAGCCAGGATGTCCTGGCCCAGCACAATGAAGAGTTGCCGCCCGACGAAGATCCGGTCGAGCACTTCGCCGAGATCGCCGGCGAGTATCCGGAACTTGGCTCCACCCTCATGTATGCGGGCTGCGACCTGCGGCAGGAAGCGACGCAGTCGACGTATGTCATCATGTGCAGAGCCTTCTTGGATGCCGCCGACAGCACCATCGGCCGCAAGCTGCGCAGCGCCCCGCGCAGCATCGGCGCCAATGCCATCGTCTGGCGCGGCTTCGCTTACGATGACGCCGGCCGCCTCGTCGAGATCAACGAAGGCAACTATCGGCAGACCTTTGTCTACGACGCCGAAGGTCGCCTCAAGAGCGCGCAGGATTCGCGTGGGGGCCAGGTGCTGCGCGGCGTCAGCCACGTCTACGACGCTTTCGGTCGCCGCGTACGGACCAAACGCACCCTCAACGACACCATCCCCCTAACGGAAACCACCACCCGTTACGTCTATGACGGCCTCGGCATGGACGTCGTCGCCGACCTCGTCGATCTCGACAGTAACGGCACCGTCGACTTCACCCGCACCTACTGGGACGATCCCACTATCGACAAACGCATCGGGTTCATCGATCAGTGGCCCGGCAAAGCGCCCAAGCTCTACTACTACCTCACCGATCAGGTCAACAGCGTCCTCCAGATCGTCGACGCGAACGGCAGCGTCGTCGAGCAACGCGCTTACGATGCCTTCGGCAACGAACGCAGCAAGTACCGCCTCGAAGCCCCCGGCGACGGCCTCCGCAACCGCTATTGGTATCACGGCCGCGAATGGGACGATGTCGCCACCCAATACCACTATCGCTACCGCCAATACGATCCCTTCCTTGGCAGCTTCACCAACCCAGACTTCCTCAAGGAACTCCGCCGCTTCGGCATCGCCGACCGCGTCTTCTGCGCCAACAACCCCTTGATGTACATCGACCCCATGGGGCTGTTCGAGCCACCACCCAGTATTGCCGATGTGGACAATGCCCGATTCTCCACGGGTGATCCAGTCTTCATGTCGAGCCATTTCAGTATGAGCGGCAGAATCCTAAGATCGCGCGAGCCGGAGGCATTTTCTCAGGTTCTGCTCGACAGGCCGCTTTATATCGACGTGGGGCTTTCGTTCACGCCCACCGGCATCGCCCTTGATGGTGCTGACGTTGTACTTGGGATTTGCGCGATTGCCGATGGGCATATTCTGGTTGGCTCCGTTATGGTTGCCGGTGGAGTTGTGGGTTTTGTGCCCGTTCTTGGCGATGCAGTCAGATGGGGGTTCAGGAAGGCGCTCAAGTGGATTCCCAATGGCAGCTATGCCAAGTATCTGGACACCACGGTCACTCCCGGAACCCACGTTGCTCGAGAAGCGAATGAGATGGTCCAGGAACTCGCGGAAGAGGTTGGATCGGACCGATTTGATGATATCGTAAAGCATAGTACCCCAGACACGAGTGTCCCAGAGACCCCAGCGGTCATCGGCGAGGTGAGACCTTATAATGAAGCCAAGCAGAGCAGGATTCCTGGGTACGATAACCACCATCTTGATCCGCCTTTGGGCAGAGTCGACCCACACTACGTGGATGGTCCCACCATTCCCGTAAGAAACGACAATGCCGGAGGGAAGGTCCCCGGCGGCCAAAACTTTCATACTGGGAAAGGCGGTTTTCAAGCCTCTCTCCGAAGCCACATCACGGATGACTTAGGGATAACAATCGCGCAATGGAACGCCCTTCCTAACGAGACGCGGCTTGTTCACCTTAGGAGGTACTACGCGAGCTTGGGCATTCCCTTCCCCGACTGAGGCTAACTAACATGCATGTCTATGATGAACTTAAGAAACTCTTGCCTGTCTTTGGCCGCGAGATACGGATGGCCCGTCAGTTGATGTCACCAAACCCGGAGGACGATCTGACGGTTAAGACTGCAATCGTTGGATTTTCACACCATTCTCCCACTGAGGAATGGGGGCCAAACCACTTCGCCTTTCTGCGTCAGCGGCTCGATGCTGAGTATCGTCCGGGTGATCTTTCTCTGTACGGACCGAGCGGAAATAACATTCGATTGTTCTTTGCTCTGTGTTGTGGCTACCTTCTTGGTCTGTATCAAGCAGAAGCAATCAACGATCAAGAATTCACCCTCGCCGAGGCCCAGATTCCCGGTCTTATTGCACTCCACGCTGGTCAACTGCTTAAGACAGACGTCTGATACGAAGCCGAGTTCATCCAAGGGCAAGCTTTACGACGCAAAGTGTCTCCCTCGCTGTAACCGGCGACCGGGTTGAGATGAGCATCCCGTTGCGCCTGCGGAACGACATCCAGGGCGGCCTGCGCGACCGGTTCATCTGGGGGATTGGGGCTGTCGCCCTCGAAGCCCACTCGGTCCGCCACAACGCGCGGCTCGCCGTCGACGGCTACTCCATCCTCGAAGGCAGCAGCGATGATGTCCTGGCCCAGTACAACGAGGAGTTGCCGCCCGACGAAGATCCGGTCGAGCAGTTCGCCGAGATCGCCGGCGAGTATCCGGAACTTGGCTCCACCCTCATGTACGCGGGCTGCGACCTGCGGCAGGAAGCGACGCAGTCGACGTATGTCATCATGTGCAGAGCCTTCATGGATGCCGCCGACAGCACCATCGGGCGCAAGCTGCGCAGTGCGCCTCGCAGCATCGGCGCCAACGCCATTGTCTGGCGCGGCTTCGCTTACGATGACGCCGGCCGCCTCGTCGAGGTCAACGAAGGGAACTATCGGCAGACCTTTGTCTATGACGCCGAAGGCCGCCTCAAGAGCGCGCAGGATTCGCGTGTGGTCGACGGCTCTGCTCAGGGGCTGCGCGGCGTCAGCCACGTCTATGATGCTTTCGGTCGCCGCGTACGGACCAAACGCACCCTCAACGACACCATCCCCCTAACGGAAACCACCACCCGTTACGTCTATGACGGCCTCGGCATGGACGTCGTCGCCGACCTCGTCGATCTCGACAGTGACGGCACCGTCGACTTCACCCGCACCTATTGGGACGATCCCGCCATCGACAAGCGCATCGGGTTCATCGATCAATGGCCCGGCAAGGCGCCCAAGCTCTACTACTACCTCACCGACCAGGTCAACAGCGTCCTGCAGATCGTCGACGCGAACGGCAACGTCGTCGAACAACGCGCCTACGACGCCTTCGGCAACGAACGCAGCAAGTACCGCCTCGAAGCCCCCGGCGACGGTCTCCGCAACCGCTATTGGTATCACGGCCGCGAGTGGGACGACGTCGCCACCCAATACCACTATCGCTACCGCCAATACGATCCCTTCCTTGGCAGCTTCACCAACCCAGACTTCCTCAAGGAACTCCGCCGCTTCGGCGTCGCCGACCGCGTCTTCTGCGCCAACAATCCCTTGATGTACATCGACCCGTTGGGGTTATTTTGGGGACGCCTGACCGCCTGGTTGAAGCAGAAAGGGGAGGAGATAATGGGGGATGCGGCGAGGTCAAGAGCGCACAGGCACGGCTTCGATCCATATCTGTACAATCTTGAATATGACTCTGCTACATCCGCTGGTATACCGCACCGACTGGCACATAGACGTGCTTTCCTCCTTACTGCCATAACCGAAACCGGTGACGATCCGCTCCCAACAGAAGAAGCTGTCCGGTGGGGAAATCGACTCACCGGCACTGGAACCGCGATTCTCACCATACTCATGCCGGTAGGTGCAGTTGGGATCACTCCGCTTGTCGCCAGGCTTGGAGTCGGGATCTTGGTTGCTGATGAAGGTTTTCACGCAGGGTTACAGGTGGCGACTGGACAACGAGTGGATGGAATAATCACCAGGAACGTTCTTGAGATCTCAGAGCAGACAACAGGCAACGTCTGGGCAGGAGGGATTTTTCTCTGTGTGCTTGATTCTGATGGTGTCTGGCGCAAAATTGATGATGTGGCCAGAGGCGCCAGACGTCTCGGGTCAGGGAGTAATTTGGGTGGACGTTACGGCCTCGCCGGAAGGGAACCGATTGCTGAGGCAGTAAGCAAGACCAAGTCACTCAGTGAGGCGAAGGAGCTTGTCCGAACGCACCGTCAATTGATCGGGTTGACCGAAAGAACAGAGCAGATTTTTCAATCATCTGCAGCTACATACCTTAGACAGGGCGAGATCGATTTTATGTCAATTAAGGGAAATGAATGGTCTCATGCCATTTTTGAGGGAACAGCCAGAGATCGGATACTAAAGCAGCTGATAGAGCAGGAGCAAGCTGCAGGACGCCTGTCCAAACTTTCCATAACGCCACAAGGAGTTGGTGGAGTTGACATCTACCAAGGCGCAAGCTTCGGCTTCGATCTGACTACGCTGAGGTCTTGGCCGGAACATATAAACAGGTACGGTGACAAATACGAAGTATTGCTGCCGTTGCTCTACAAATAACGAGGGACGCCATGTCGATAAATAAATCTATCCAGCAGAGATGGTCTGGCTTCACATCGATCCTTGAGTCGCTCTTTCGCGGTGATATTGTTTCCAGCCCGTTTGGCGTAACGGAGAGTGGACAAGAGGATTTTCGAGGGATTCTGCTGGAGACGAACATCCGGCCAGTAGGTCTGAATCTCGCAAGTTGCGACTTCGGTTTTCTGAGAGCCCAGAAGTTGATCTTTGCTGAATCCAGCATTGCCAGCAGTTCTTTCAAGGGCTCACAGCTTGCTCTGGGGGACTTCAAGTCATCATTTCTGGACGTGTCCTTTGCTGACTCAAAGCTCCGCGGCTCGGGACTTGGCGCGAACGGCAGTTCCTACTCAGGATGCGACTTTAGTCGATCTGACTTGTCCGGATCCACTGGTCTCGGCGGTAGATTCGAAAGATGCCAGTTTGATAAGACGAAGTGGAACAATTCGCTAATGGGTGAATGTTGCTTTTATAGTTGCCGCTTTACGGGAGAAATTCGAGGCGTGATATTTGGCGGTGTGCATGGAGCCTCCATGGTAAACTGCGATCTTAGCAATGCATCGTTCATCGACTGTACCTTTAATGAGTTTCGCTTCAGTGACTGCAAATCTTCTGAGGACACCCTTTTGTTCTGCGATTGGCCCAAAGCCTTGGCTTGTTTCAAAAAGGAAGTGCGGACCAGGCGCGATTTCGGCGCGATAGAGTTGGCTACAAGATGGATTGGAGTGTGGGAAAAGCGGCTCAACATCACGCCTCAGAACATGGTGGATCGCGCTGATCTTGCGAAGCAGGTGGGTCCTGTTGCCGGGGAAGCCATCTTTAAGGTGTTTCACGACATTTGGCAGAGGGGGATGTGAGCTTGGAATCTTGATCAAGCGGCAGCATTTTCCAAGCTGACGTGAACAGGTTATTTGCACGTATGGTCCTGCTGAAGTCTTTCAGATAAGGTATCGGAGTTGAGGTTTCCGGGGGATAGGGGCCGTTGCCCTCGAAGCCCACTCGGTCCGCCACAACGCGCGGCACGCCGTCGACGGCTACTCCATCCTCGAAGGCAGCAGCGATGATGTCCTGGCCCAGTACAACGAGGAGTTGCCGTCCGACGAAGAGCCGGTCGAGCAGTTCGCCGAGATCGCCGACGACTATCCGGAACTCGGCTCCACCCTCATGTATGCGGGCAGCGATCTGTGGCAGGAAGCGACGCAGGCGACTTATGTCATCATGCGCAGAGCCTTCATGGATGCTGCCGACAGCACCATCGGACGCAAACTGCGCAGTGCCCCGCGCAGCATCGGCGCCAACGCCATCGTCTGGCGCGGCTTCGCTTACGATGACGCCGGCCGCCTCGTCGAGGTCAACGAAGGGAACTATCGGCAGACCTTTGTCTACGACGCCGAAGGCCGCCTCAAGAGCGCGCAGGATTCGCGTGGGGGCCAGGTGCTGCGCGGGGTCAGCCACTTCTATGATGCTTTCGGTAGCCGCGTTCGCACCGAACGCACCCTCAACGACACCATACCCCCAACGGAGACCACCACCCGTTACGTCTATGACGGCCTCGGCATGGACGTCGTCGCCGACCTCGTCGATCTCGACAGTAATGGGACCGTCGACTTCACCCGCACCTACTGGGACGATCCCACTATCGACAAACGCCTTGGGTGCTAGTTGCCGCTCGGCCGTGCCTCGCTAAACCCTTTGGGTTTGCTGTCTCACCCGCAACGGGTTCGGCTGTGGATCAGTGGCCCGGCAAAGCGCCCAAGCTCTACTACTACCTCACCGACCAGGTCAACAGCGTCCTCCAGATCGTCGACGCGAACGGGAACGTCGTCGAGCAACGCGCCTACGATGCCTTCGGCAACGAACGCAGCAAGTACCGCCTCGAAGCCCCCGGCGATGGTCTCCGCAACCGCTATTGGTATCACGGCCGCGAATGGGACGATGTCGCCACCCAATACCACTATCGCTACCGCCAATACGATCCCTTCCTTGGCAGCTTCACCAACCCCGACTTCCTCAAGGAACTCCGCCGCTTCGGCATCGCCGACCGCGTCTTCTGCGCCAACAACCCCTTGATGTACATCGACCCAATGGGGTTGACCTACCAGATGTGTACGCCCGGGAGATCGCTGCCGCTCTCGGCACCACTTATGGGGAGATGGTGGAGAACCTGACGCAGTGGCTGGGGCAGAACGAGCATCTCGACGCGAAAGCGTTCTTGGATGATTTTGAAGCGTATGTGGTGGCTAAGGGAAGGACGCAGAATGTCGCCTTCAAAACAGGCTGGAAACAGGAGCATTTCGAGGCCGCCGCCATGTATGCGCTCCGGCAACAGGTCCGGATTCTGCCTCAAGCACCGGCGGGGCGCCAGGCCGGAGATGTGTGCGATGCACGTGTGCACCAGACACTAGAGTCGGAAGACGGTCGTACTGGTCTCGCACTACACGGTCACGTTGGCGAAACGCAGAACATCGCGGTTGACTTCGCCGTCTATGTGGGTACAGAGCTTGGCATTGAAATGACTGCGGCCTTGTTCCCGATCGGCCGACTGGCAAGCATCACGGATGACCTGAACGATGTCCGCCGAGCCAGAAAACTCGCTGCAGCGGCAAAGGCAACTGCGCCGCAGCTTGACAATCTTGATGGGGCAAGACACTATAAGTTCTGGGACGACCCGATTGAAGTTGGGGGAAGACGTGTCTATCGACGCGGGGATCTATTCGATCCATACGCCCTGGATGACGCTGGACTGACCAACCTCCAACGTATGCAGAAGGGAAGAGCCCCAATCGGCTTCGACCGCGAATCGGTCAATCTTCACCATCTCACCCAGCGAGAGCCTGGAGCCATGGCTGAAGTTGCAGGCACATTTCATGTTCAGAACACCACGACCGTCCATCATCTGACTGAACCGAAACGGAGTTTCCGCTATTCGGCTGACGGGGCAAAGACCGAGGCGGAGAAGGCCTTCGATCGCTGGAAGTACAGGTACTGGAAGAATAGAGCAAAGGACTTTTGATGATGGACAACACCCTGAAGCAACTGGTCGAGGACAACCCCGGCTTTTTCGACATCGGAACCCCTGCATCTCGCGAATACGTGTCTGCTGCGGAGGAGTTCCTCGGTGTGGAGTTCCCCGAGTCGTTTGTTGAGTACCTGACGACATGGGGGACCATCGCAGAAGGCCCCTTGGAGTTCTACGGCATCGCCGGGACGGACTTTCGGAATGGCCGGGTTCCAAATGGGATATGGTTTACGCAGCTTAAGCGAGGGCAAGTTGGTCTGCCGAAGTCGCTCGTTATCGTGCTGAACAACGAGGGAGACGAGTATTACTGTGTCGACACGGACGATCCTGGCGGACGAGTGGTTGTATGGGATGTTTGTTCCCAAACCATTATCTCGCAGAAGGCCGAAAATATCTTGGACCTAATCGTGAGGGACGCACGCGAGTTCTTGGATCTTTGTTAAGACTGCTACTGGCAGCTTCGGGACCAAGAGGGTAAGGATATGTTTGGTATCACCGTTGTTTCCCGAGCTACGCGGCGGACAGTGGGTGGGTGGCGGAAGATGCCACCACGACTCTTGACGGCATGACCCTCACCATTCCTGCCGCCAAATCCACCGGGATGGTCAACCGCTTTGCCACCCCTGTCTCCCTCGCTGTTACCGGCGACCGGGTACAGATGAGCATCCCGCTGCGCCTGCGGAACGACATCCAGGGCGGCCTGCGCGACCGGTTCATCTGGGGGGTTGGGGCTGTCGCCCTCGAAGCCCACTCGGTCCGCCACAACGCGCGGCTCGCCGTCGACGGCTACTCCATCCTCGAAGGCAGCAGCGACGAGGTCCTGGCCCAGCACAACGAGGAACTGCCGCCCGACGAAGATCCGGTCGAGCAGTTCGCCGAGATCGCCGGTGACTATCCGGAACTCGGCTCCACCCTCATGTACGCGGGCTGCGACCTGCGGCAGGAAGCGACGCAGTCGACGTATGTCATCATGTGCAGAGCCTTCTTGGATGCCGCCGACAGCACCATCGGCCGCAAGCTGCGCAGTGCCCCGCGCAGCATCGGCGCCAACGCCATCGTCTGGCGAGCTTGGTGACCTTGTTGACCTCATTGACCTTGTCTGCGAGGGAGCGAGGCGAGCAGGTCGAGGGAAGCGAGGGGGCAGGCGCCGCAACGGAGGGCGGACAGGTGGGTGGCAAGTGGGGCGCTGGGGCGAGGGGACGGTAAGGGCAACGGGAAGAATGAGAAGAATGGAGGCGGCGAGCGCTGGGGACGCGAGAGGATTAACCACAAAGAGCGCAGAGATCGCAAAGAACGAGCGGGGGAGGGGCAGGAGACGCGGGGAGGCAATCGCGTTGCGTTGGGGCAGGGTGATACCATACTGAGACCGCTCCTGCTATTTATTGTTGGTTGCTTCTTTGGGAAGTCGGGCTCACTTAAGTGGGATCGCCAAACGCAGCGGCTGAAGGAGGGCTGAGGGATGGGATCGGATAGTCAACACCAGGTGCTGGATGCGATTCACGGTCGGGCGCACAAGGGGATTCCGATATGGTTGATCAACCCGATGGAATGGGGACTGATCGATCGTCTGGCGGGGATGCCGGAGGGTAGCTACAGGCGAGAGCCGGAGGTGACGTATCGGCGTATGCTGCTGGCGGCGGGCAGCAACATGATCGACCAGTGGATCCCCCGGAATCCGCTGAGCATGGGGAGCGCCGGCTACGAGGGGGATTGTCCTCGTACCGCGACGACGGGTGCGGAGTGCGTGGTGCTGGACGGGCGCGTCATCCGGGAGCCGGACGATGTGGCGGCGCATCTGGAAGAGGTTGTCTTTCCCCGACTGGAGGGGGAGCTTGCCGCGGAGAGTCCGGTTGACGCGGCGGGTTTTCTGCAGCGGGAGCGGGAGGTGCAGGCGTTTCTGGGAGAGGAGATGCTGAAGGTTCCGTATGGCTGCCTGCGCTTTCCGGCACTTCATTACGGCGCCTACGGCTATGGCCCGTATCTGATGGCGTACGTGTTGTATCCAGAGCTGATGGAGCGGCATTTTCGCCTGCAAGGTGAGCTGGCGGCGCGTCACAATGCGGCCATCGCCGGAGCGATCGTGCGGGAGGGGCTTCCGCCGCTGGTTCGGCTGGATCACGACATGGCGGACAGTCGCGGCATGCTGGTGCGCACCGAGTCACTGGATGAACTCTGGTTTCCGCACTTTGTGCGCGCGATCGAGCCTGCCCTGAAGGCGGGGCTGAAGCTTATCTGGCACTGCGACGGCAACCTCATGCAGATGGTGCCGCGCCTTCTGGAGGTGGGGTTGCACGGCTTCCAGGGCTTCCAGTATGAGGATGGCATGGATTACGAGGCCATCTGCGGGATGAAGAACCGCGATGGTGATGACCTCATCATCGTGGGCGGCGTATCGGTGACGCGGACGCTGCCGTACGGTTCGCCGGCGGAGGTGAAGCGGGAGCTGAAGTGGCTGGTTGAGCATGGGCCGCGGAATCGCCTCTTTCTGGGGGCCAGCAGCTCCATCGCACCGGGCGTTCCGTGGGAAAACCTGCGGACGCTGGCCGAAGGGCTCTCCTACTATCGCCATGCGGCAGAGCTTTCCTGATGAGAGCTTCTTGACAGCGCGGATGGGAAGGCTATACTCTGTAAGTTTGACGTCAAACCTTCCTTTTCAGGAGTTGTTCCGTTATGTCGCAGCCACGCATACCGCGCGCCGAGTTTCGTCAACGTATCGCCGCTATCCAGGGAAAGCTGGCGGAGCGTGAGCTTGACGGGTTGATCGTCTATGGAGACGAGTATCGCAAAGAGAATCTTCGTTATGTGAGCAACTTCTGGCCGATCTTCGAGCGTGGCGCGTGCTTCATTCCGCGGACGGGCGAGCCGATCCTGGCGGGGGCGCCGGAGGGGGAGATGTATGCGCGGGAGATGTCCGCGTGGGACGATATCCGGAACGTGAAGGAGTTCGCCTGTGTTTCGGTGCCGGAAGAGATCGACTATCCTCTGGCGCGCTTTTCGTCGTTGAAGGAGATACTTGGGGATCTTGGCGGGAGTCGTTTTGGGCTGGTCGGGTGGTTCGACATTCCGGCGCCGATCCTGGAGCGTCTGCGTGGCGCGCGAGAGGGGATGGAGGTTGTTCGGGCGGATGATCTTCTGAGCGATCTGCGGCTGATCAAGTCAGCGTCGGAGGTGGCGTGCCTTCGTGAGGCTGGTCGCCAGGCGTGCGTGGGGTACGAGGCGTTGATTCGGTCTTGCGTTGCAGGGGCGACGGAGCTGGAAGCGGCGGGGGCCGGGGAAGGAGCGGCGCGGGCGGCAGGGGCGGAGGATATCAATTTTACTGTCTTCGGTTCGGGACCGCGCACGGCCACCATCATTGGGCGGGCTACGAACCGGATGATGGCCGCGGGGGATATGGTAATGGCGGCGGTGGCGGTGCAATACGAGGGGTATGTCGCGACGGTGGGCTATCCCTTTGTCATCGGCAAGGCGAACGATGACCAGCGTCATTTTCTGGAGGCGCTCTTCGAGGCTGCCAATGTGCAGCTTGGGTATCTCAAGCCGGGGGTGGTGACGGGCGAAATGGTGCGGGCGGTGAAGGCGGTCTTTGCGCGCCACAAGCTGAGTGCCTACGACCTTTATCCGCCGATGCACGGGATTGGGCTGGCCGAGGCGGAGTCGCCGTATCCGGCCGAGGCGAGCAGCTATCCCTTCCAGAGCGGCATGTGCGTGAACTCGGACATCAGCCTCTTCGGGCACGCCGCGGGTTCCAATCGCATCGAGGAGGGTTTCGTCATCGGGGAGAGCGGCCCCGAATCGCTGACACCAACGATCCGTCGACTATGTGAAGAAGGCATTTCATGACCGCACATGCAGAAACCGTCCGGGGAGCGATGGCGGCAGACCGGCTTGGGCTGGTGCTGCCGCATGAACACCTCTTCATCGATCTGCGCAATCAGTTCCGGACCTTTGCCGATCCAGAGAAGGCGCGGCTCAGTGAATTGCCGGTGACGATGCACACGCTGGGGCGGCTGCGTCGCAATCCTTATGCGCTCCGCGACAACCTGCTGCTGGACGATCTGGAGATTGCCGTTGACGAGGCGAAGGCGTTCAAGCGGCTGGGTGGCGGTTGCATCATCGACTGCACCTCCATCGGCATCAGTCGCAATCCCCGCGCCCTGAAGGCGCTCGCGGAACGCACCGATCTGCATGTCATCGCCGGCTGTGGCTATTATACCCATGATACCCACCCCGCCGAGATGGATGAGTGGAGCGTCGAAACCATTGCCGCCCAGATGGTGCGGGATCTGACCGAGGGGATGGATGGGACCGGCATTCGCGCCGGTATTATTGGCGAGATCGGTACCAGCGACCCGATTCATCCGAACGAGAAGAAATCGCTGGCGGCGGCGGCCCTGGCTTACGCGCGGGTGCCGGCGCCCATCTATGTACACACCTATCCATGGGGTACGCGCGGGATCGAAGCGGCGCTGATCCTGCTGGAGGGTGGGGTGGCAGCCCGGCACATCGTGATCTGTCACGTGGACGTGCAGCCGGAGTTGTCGTACATCCGGGATCTTCTGGGGCTGGGACTGATGGTGGAGTTCGACAACTTCGGGAAGGAATTTCACGTGCCGGTCGAGGAGCGTGGATTCGCGGGGGGCATTTTCATGACCGATCACCAGCGCATCTATCTGCTCAAGCAGTTGATTCGGGAAGGGGGAGGGGGGCAGTTGCTGGTGACCAACGATATTTGCCTCAAGTCGATGCTTTGTCACTATGGGGGATGGGGGTATGGGCATATTCTGGAGCACATCGTTCCAATGATGGGCGAAGCGGGGATCGGCAAGGGCGAGATCGACCGGATGCTGATCGCGAATCCCGCCAGCCTGTTTGGCGGTGGTGCATGAACGCGACGATTCGAGATGTGGCGCGTCGGGCGGGGGTGTCGGAGACGACCGTCTCGCTGGCGTTCAAGGAGAGATCCCGCATCTCGGAGAAGACACGCCAACGGGTTCGCCACATTGCCGCGGAGCTGGACTATGTACCCAACGAAGCGGCGCGCGCATTGCGCCGTGGCAGTCCGCGGACGCTGGGGCTCATGGTCAACGACCTGACGAATCCCTTCTATGGCCGGATGGTGCGCGAGGTGGAAGCGGTGGCGATGGCCGAAGGCTACCAGGTGCTTGTTTCCGAGAGCCAGTTCGACCCGACGCGCGAGTTGGGCAACCTCGACCGGATGCTTCAGGCGCGGATCCGGGGGCTGCTCATCTGCTTCTCGGAGACGACGCCGGAGACGGTGCCGCGGGTCCGCGACATGCGGATTCCCTGCCTGGCTCTGGATACCTTTCCGGAAGGGTATGAAGGGCCCCATGTCGTGAACGATCTCGCGGCGGCCGGCAGGCTGGCGGTGGAGCACCTGCTCGCGGTTGGGTGTCGTCGGTTGGCCTTGGTGATCGCCGGTTCGGTGGGAGCGCGCTTCAGCTCGTTTGCGCGTCTCGAAAGTGGCTTTCGGGAGGCGTTGCGGGTTGCTGGGTTGCCCTGCGATTCGCGGCAGGTCATTTCTGCCGGCTGGGGGATCGAAGAGGGGTACGCTGCTTTTGCGGAGCTGCGCAGGCAGGCGCCGGAGACGGATGGGGTTCTCTGCGGCAACGATCTTTGCGCCTTCGGTCTGCTTTCGGCCGCGGACGAGGCGGGTATCGCGGTGGGGCCGGAGCTAGCCATCATGGGGATCGACGATCTTCCATTCTCGGCGCTGCCCCGCCTGAATCTGACCTCGATTCGTCAGCCGGACAGGGAGCTGGCCGAATGCGCCGCGCAGGCGCTCATCGAGAGTATCGAAGCCGGCGAAAGGTGTAGCGTGAAGCTATCGCTGGCTCCCCGGCTGATTGCCCGCTCCTCAACCCTTGCCAAGACTTCTGTTTTGTGATTATTTAAATAAAATACTGGAGTTTTATTCTATGAGTCGCTATTTACTTCTTCTCTGCCTCTTCATCAGCATCGGCGTCCATGCCGCGACAAGCCTGACTGGGACCAACTGGCGTGCTGCCGTCGATGACGAGGGGCGGCTGGTCAGCTTTGTCATCGATGAAACGGAGATGCTGCAGCCCTTTCCTGACGGTGCTCCAGCCATGAAGCTGCTGGTGGAGAATGCGCCCATTGCCTTCACCTCCGTCAGCGCGGCCGAGGATGGGAGGATTGTCTGCGATGGGGAGAGCTTTCTGCTGACGTATGCGGCGGTCGACGATGCGCTCGTCATCGGCTGGAGATCGAAGATCATGCAGGTGGTTGCGTTACGCTGGCGCATGTCCGCCGCGGTGACGGCTGCCTACGATGGTGAAGACGATACCTTCGTGAATCCGCATGATACCTGGTATGACGACATGGTCGACGCGCGCATCGTGACGGCGGATGGGCCTCTTCTGCGGCTGGAGGGGCATGGTTTCTGGACGCGGGATCCCTACACCGCCCAGGGTGCTCCCTGCTTCGGTACCTCCGTCTATCCCCGGAACGAGAGCAAGCTCGTCTGGCACGCCGAGAGCCGACCCAGCAGCCGCTCTGCCCTGGTCTTCGAAGTGCGCGGTGAGAATGACGATTTTCTTCCTCCGGGTGGCCGTCCGGCGCGCTTTCCCTGCGCGGTGAAGAACCTCTCACAGGCGCCGCTGGTCTTTGGCTGGAAGGTGGAGGTGGTCCGTTTTCCGGAGAGATCGGAGGTGCTGACTGCCGAAGGGGCGCTGGAGCTTGCTGCCGGTGCGGAGGCGATAGCGCCGGTCGAGCTGGCGCTGAGCGAGCCGGGTATCTATCAGGCTCGCCTGAGTCTCATCCAGAGTGGGCAGGTGAGCCGGGGCAAGGTGTGGAACTTCTGCCATGATTTCGCCGGCTACCAGCCGGAGTGTCCAAGGCCGGAGGACTTCGACGCCTTCTGGACGACGACGCTGGCAGAGTTGGCGAAGATCCCTCCCGATCTGAAGCGGGAGGAGATCGCGCGTACCGAGCTGAGCATTCTCTATACGGTGAGCTTCCAGGTCTTCAACGGCGAACGTGCCTCCGCCTGGCTGCGCGTTCCGCTGGGCGACGGTCCCTTCCCCGCCCGGTTGGAGCTACCGCCGAGCGGCGTCAATGCGCTGCCGCCGCCTGGTGAATCCACTGCGATCGAGATGAAGGTGGCGATACATGGCTTCGATGTGGACAAATCGGATTTCCCGGCGCAACCGCCGTATCCCTGGCCGAATGGCCGTTACCACAACGTTGGCCTTGCCAGCCGTGAGAGCTACTTCTACCGCAATGTCTATGCGCGCTGCTGGCGAGCCGTCGATATGCTGCAGATGGTGCCGGAGATCGACGCGGAGCGGATCATGGTCTTCGGCGGCAGCCAGGGTGGGGGGCTGAGCATCGTCACGGCCGCCTTCCGTCCACAGGTGGCCCTCGCCGCGCCGGGATTCCCGGGGCTGTGCCGCCTCGACTGGACCATTCGCGACGGCATCGGCTCGTGGCCCCTCTCCATGGACGATATCCCGGAGGGGCAGAGCCTCGAGCAGATGCTCCATACCCTCAGCTACTTCGACGTGGCCAACTTCATCGGCCGGGTGCGCTGCCCGATCGTCGGGACAATCGGCTGGATGGACAATGTGACAGGCGCCGCGGGTCAGATCGCGACCTTTGCCCAGGCGGACAAATCGCGGCTCACGCTATTCTGTGCCCCATGGGGACGCCATGGCGCGAGCAGCCGGACGCAGCAACTGTTTTACCGCGCCCATCGAGAGTTTCTCCAAGGCCAGCCGCTCAGCCTGCCCGCGACCTGGACCGACAATCCCTGACCATCACCTTTCACCAGCGAGGACGAGCATGCATTCTGGATCCCGCACCGCGCCCGCCATACTTTCCGAAGCCGGCGGTCATTCCGAACTGGTGGCCGGGCCTCTGGTCGCGGCCGGTTTCACGCTTCAGCATGCCGCCTTCGAGGAGCTTGCCGGGCGCCTCGACAGCGGCCTTTACAATGTTCTGCTGCTGGGTCGTTTCTATACTTTGCGCCATACCAGGGAGCAGGAGGCCAAATGTGTCGAAGCATTTCTGGCTTCGGTGAAGAGCTTCCTCAGCCGGGGTGGTGGGGTCTTCTTTGCGATGCCCAGCGGCGGAGTGCTGAAGTACGACTCGCTGCTGGGGCCGTATGGAGCGCGCATACTCGAGCTGTCGATCGAGCAGGAGAGTGTGGCGGCGGCGCCGGAGATGGCGGATTACCACTTTCGCGCTGCCTGTACAGGCGGTGTCGACAAGCGGGTTGGCGAGGGGGTCGACCAGGTGTGGTATTACACCAGCATGGGGTCGGGCCTCTCGACCCGGCCCGTGTGGGGAGATCCGGCCAGGGGTTGGTTCCCGGTTCTCTGGGGAAGTCCGCAAAGCCGCACCTCGACGCAGGGGGTGGGTGCCGGCAACAGCACGATCATCGTCGATCCCGATCAACCGTCCTTCGCCAGCGATGTGCCGATCATCCAAGCCTGCCAGATCGGCAAGGGACGGCTTGCCGTCTGCGGCATTCCCTCCGGGTACTGTGTCGACATTCCACACTGCTGTCCGGAAGCCGAACGGATCATGCACGAAGGTTTCGACGGGAGACCTTCCCATCTCTCCCGGCTTCTCATCAACCTCTACGGCTGGCTGGCGGAGTCTTCGCTCGGTGTGATGGGTGGCGCGGAGACCGATGCACGCACGCTGCAGCCGCAGGTGCCGCGCTATCCGGAGGATCCGCCCGTGCTCTGGGCCAATCCCGACTTTCCGCCGGAGGATCCATCCCCACGGGGCGGGTTGATCGGCGCCCGCACGGCGCTCTCGACCGGCAGCGGCTCGGTTGCCGAGTACGTCGCCGAAGCCAAGCGCCACGGGTTGGACTTCCTGGTCTTCCTGGAAGAATTCGCCGCTCTCACTGCCGCGAAACTGGAGAGGCTCAAGGCGGAGTGCGAAGCGTGGAGCGACGAGAGCTTTCTGGCGGTGCCGGGCTATACGATCGAGGATGTCGCGGGCTCGCATTACTTTCTGTACAGCTATCGGATCATCATGCCCAGCGACGACCTGCTGAGCGAGGACAAGAAGCGGGTTGCCCCGGGTGCTGTGGGTGGCAACATGCGCAACAGCCGCCTGGAGAACGCTCATGCCACACTTCTTTTCTCAGACATGGATCTGCGTTGCCGGCGTGGCCGCTATCGCTACGGCGCCAGCATGATCATGGTGGAGGAGAACCGCTTCTGCGACTCCGCCGCCCTTGTGACTTGGGAAGATGGCGAGGTTGTCGACGATATTCGCGACCACTTTCGCCTGATCGAGAAGCAGAGCATGCGCCTCAACCCGACCGTGCTGACGCTGCTTCACTCTCCGGGCGACATTGCCCGCGCGCTGGCGGACGGCTGGCGCAATGTCTTCACCGAGCCCTACGAGTCCTTGCCCGCGGAGGTACTCCGCAAGTACATGGCGCCGGAGCTGGAGTGGTGGGGCATGATCGACGAGGCCTTCACCCGCACGCCGCGATTCCGTTTCGACAACTGGCAGTGCAGCGCCCCGTTCCAGTACGTGACGCAGGGGCCGGAGATCCGCACGTGGGCGGCCTCCGTCACCGGGCGCGATCCCTCCTGGCGAGGGCCGGATACGGAGATCCCACCCTGCGCGGACCTTTTCCGGAACGACATCATCCACTTCCGCATGCGGCTGCACCTGCACAGCGAGGCCGGTCTGGAGGAGGTCATCCTCTTTGACGGTCCCCGGGCTATTCGCCGCTGGCGACCGAATGGGGAGCTGGATTTCGTGCGCGAGCTGGATCTGGCGCATCATCAGCAGATGCATCTCAGCCTGGAGGCGCGCGACCGAGGTGGGCGGGTCGCTATCAGCCAGGACTTCCCGACTCTGCGGCTGGACTGGTGCGAGTTCTATTGCGCCGATCGCAACAACCCGCTCATGCTTGGCTACGGGAAGGATGCGGATGGCAATGCCTATGGCTGGTCCGGCACCCTCTACCTCTACTATAACAACGGGCCGTGGGGAGGTGCGCCTCATGTCAACGGGCGGCTCTGGTACAATGGGGACGCCATCGCGCCGGTGCCGCGCAGCCCGCTGCACGATCCCACGACTCCCAGTGACGGGGGCGTTGGCTCCGTGGGCGGCAGACTCAACATCTTCCCACAGGTGCCTGGCGAGGAGACCATCATGGTCCGTTCGCGTCAGGAGATGATCAGCCCCGATGTGGCGATCGATGGGCTCATCATGGATCGTATCTATGAGCCGGACTGGCCCTGGTTCTTCGGGCGGATCGTGGTGGGTTTCGGCCTTTATCCCTCCCGCGAAAGCCGCCACGTGGAGCTGCGGCGGCGCTCCTGGATCTTCCGTCCGCAGCCCGATGCGCTGACGGCCATGATCTATGCCTTCGACTTCGCGTGGAAGGAACCTCCCGCATTCGAGGCTCCATTCCGCATGGGCTGGCTTACCGGCGAGACGGAGCATGTGCTTTATCGGCTGGACGGGAGCACGCTGGAGCTTCCGGGTTTGTCGACGGAGCCCTTCTCCACGATCTGGAAAAGGGGGGAGTACATCGTGAGCTGGGAGAACGGATCGCGGCCTGCCATCTTCCACAACGACGGCATCGATCTGGAGCTGTGGCGGGATGCCGAGGGTGATCCAGAGAGGCTCACCCGCCTCAACGCGCAGGGGCAGCGCCTCTGCCTGCGCCTGGATCCGGCAACCGTTCCATGCCAGGTGCGCATCATCGCCGCTGGCGGCAGCACCGATGTCACCGATCCAGATATCGGCAGGCTCTTCCACGGCGCTTCCGGGCTCGTCGACGAAGCGGCAGGAAGCATCGAGATGCGCCAGGGTGGGCAAGCTGGGAGCCGACTGCTGCAGGAGCTGATTGCCGTGGACGGCGCGGTTGTTTTCCATGCCGACACCCGACGCTGGCTGACAGCCATGCCGATCGCGGTCAGCCCTCTGCATGAGCACTGGACCGTCATGCTGCTCGACCTTGCCAGCCACCGTTGGCGCCCACTTGGCTGCGTGGACGATGCGGCCTGGGCGACCCTGGCAGCCGGGGGGGAATGGGAGGTCTTCATCGGCCATCCGGTTACCAGTTCCTGCGCGGAGGTGGTGCTCAACCTGGTGCAGGTCAGCGCCACCCATTTCGAACTGGAGATTCACAACCCAACCGATCGTCTGCTGCGGAAGGTGTCGGTGCAGCCGAACCCATCCTTCGACATGCTGAGCTGGGCGGGCGCGACGCTCGACATGCAGCCTGGCCAATCCCATACAATCCAGCTGGAGGTGAAGTAGCATGAAACCCCGACTTCTTGTCTTTTTGATGATTCTTGGTAGCCTGCGTGCGGAGGTTCAGGTGCAAACCGTGGAGCGCGTCAACCGTTTCTTCGCTCCCCTGACCGAGGAAATCGTCATCGACGGTGATCTGGCGGAATGGCCCGCCGACAAGTCACCGATCGTCATCGATACGGCGAGCGCCTACCAGAATCCGCCCGCCGTTTCTTCTGCCGCGGACAGCAGCGGGGAGGTGCGAATGGCGTGGGACGGCAGCGAACGCCTCTACCTGGCCGCCATCGTGCGTGACCAGGACCTTGTGCCCTTGAAGGGTCCCGACGGGAAGCCATGGGAGTGCGACAGCCTCATGCTCAGTCTGGCGCCGTATGGCCCTTCCGCGGATAACCCCCGGTTTCACGCGATCAAGACGGCGGAGACCGCCCGCGAACCGTTCTTCGGCTTCTCCTGGTACACGGATGCCACCGGCCCACGCACATGGACGCCGAACTCCACCTATGCCTGCCGCCCGATCGATGGGGGCTTCACCATCGAAGCATCCATATCGCTGCCCGACATCGGCTTCGCGCCGCGCGCCGGCGATCGCATCAAAATCGCTTTCATCCTTCCGGATCATGACGGCGACGGGAGCTTCACCCAGCTCATCCGCGGCATGAGCCGCGACGGCGCAAAGGCACACTGGCTCGACCTGCGCTTCCTCGGCAGCGCCCCCTATGCCGGCGAGATTGTGCCGACCCACCAGATGGTTGCCAGCGGCAGCCCCGTCGGCTTTTCGGGGCAGATCGATGCGATGGCGGATGGCCTTCGGCTGACCGGCGTGACGCTTGGCGATGCGGCGGGGAAGGAACTTGTCAGCGCTGCCGTCGCTGCCGAGCTGCCGGGTGGCCAGACCACGCTCTTCACCGGCAGTCTTCCGGGAGCGGGGCTTGCGCCGGGGCGTTACCAGTTGATGGCGCAGGTCGCCCTCAATGGTCAGCCTTTGCCAGCCGCCACGTTCGAAGAGGTCGAGATCATCCTGTCGGAAGAGGAGGGGGCCGCCCAGGCCGGTCTTCTACCCGATCGTTATATCGTGCCGGATCCGACGCGCTTCGCCTTTCCGTCCACCCGCCGGGGCTACCAGCCACGCGTGGTGACTCGCGATGACTACCTGGCGCTGACCCTGCAGGTGACCGACCATCTGAGCTCGCTCTACGGCAAGGGACGGGAGGCCGATGCCGGCCAGCATGGCATCTACTATGCGGTTCCTTCGTACATGCTCTTCAAGGAGAGTGGTGAAGCGCGCTATCTGGAGGCTACGCTGGGCCTCATGAAGAAGACCCACGAGACGCACGAGAAGGGGGTCGTCACCCCTCACTGGATCTTCCTGCATGAGTTCAGCCGCATGTTGCTGGAGGATCCCGCGGTGCCGGCCGCGGACAAGGAGTGGCTGCGCGACTTCATGCCGCGGGTCATTCAGCGCGTCTGGAGCGAGAGCCGACCGAAGGAGTGGGGGGCGTTCAACCGCGCCCTCCTCTGGGGAGGCATGCTCGACATTGCGGCGACCCTCCAGCCGGAGCACCCCGATGTCGCGCAATGGCGCACCTATGCGGAGCTGGAATGGAATTCCTGGTGGCCCTTCCGCGACCATGACGAGAACTCCTCGGACTACAATGCCGCCAGCATGATGGACTACCTCGACTGGGCCGCCTTCCGTGACCCCGCGAATCTGGAGGATCCTGAGCTTCATCGCTGGGTCGAACGCTACATGCTTCAGGTCACCCCCAGTGGCGCCATGCCGGGGTACGGCGATGCGGGCCCGTGGAACGAGTCGTCCTGGCAATGGATCGCGCTCTTCGAGCGCATGGCGACCATCACCCGGGACGGGCGCTACAAGTGGGTGGCCCATCGTCTCTTCGACTACGCCACGCGGCAGATCGAGGATCTGTACAGCTACCACATGGTACAGGATCGGGCCGCCTCCATGTGTGCCTGGGCATGGTACTATGCCGACGATTCCATTGCTGAAGTGCCGCCCGACTATCGCTCGCAGGTCACCACCCGCAAGAAGGTGGAGAAGGTCGATGAAGCCTTCCGTCAGGAGATGTTCCAGGAGCACGGGATCACCGGCCTCTTCTTCAGGCTCCGCGATGAGATGCAGCCGGACAAGCTGCTGCTGCGCGCCGGTGGCGATCCCTTCGCGCCGGCTGCGATGATCGAGCTTTGCTCCGATGCCGGCCACCATGCCTCGACGGTGCCCAACGTGAACAGCTTCATGCATGAGCGTGCGGCTCTCCTCATGGACCTGGGTTATTACGAGCAGGGGCCCGAGTACCACAACGTCATCTTCATCGAGGATCTGACGGGTATCGCGCCCGCCTCCGGGGAAGAGGCCGTCTCCGTCGTGAGCCTGGCGGTGGGCCGCATGGCCACCTATGCGGCCATCACGGTGGAGAACTACAAGCGCTGGCCGGTGACCAACGACCGGCGGGTGCTCTTCACGAGCGAGGGGCCGATGCTGGTGAAGGATCTCCTGCACTTCCAGCAGCCTTTTGTCTGTCGCGTGCGTCAGCAGTGGCAGACCCGCAACATCTCCCCCAAGGCGGGCAGTAACTGGGTGAATGTCAACATTCCGTGGATGCTCAACAGTGGCTTGGGATTGGGGCGGGGCGTCAATCGCTGGCTGAACCCCAACTGGGACCTGCTCATCTACTATACGCCGCGGGCGGATCGCGATTATGAAGTCTTCGACCGCTCGCTGGAGAACATCTGGCAGTCCGTTCCCCTGCGCATCAGCCAGCGCTGGCGTGGGCTTCCCGCTGGTGATCGCCCCCTGCACTTTACGTCGCTGCTCTGGCCGCACAAGCCTGTTTTCGAGGCAGAGACGTACGCGGAGCGGGTGCAGGTGCATGTGGATACGCCCTTCGCCACCGTCATCAGCATGGAGTTGGACAGCGGCGAGACCCTCTATCTGGGCATCAACGATACCGGCGAACGGCTGACCGCCGGGCCCATCACCACGGATGCCGTCGCTTTTCGCGTCTCGATAGCGAAGGAAAGGGGCGGCTATGCCTGGCTGAAGGATGCCACCTTTGGCGCCGTGAACGACAATGCCCTGATCGAGCAGGATGAGCGTGGTGACTATGACAAGGGCTTTTAGTCTTCTGCTGGCGTTCTGCTGTAGCGCAATGTGCTGGGCGGCCGCTCCGCGGGAGATCGAAGCGGAGGCGCAGGCCTCGTCAGCAACGATCTATCGCGGCGGCGATCTGCTGATCGTGCGTGAGCCTGATGATGGCCGTATTGCCTTCAGCGGCGACGCCGCTCTCTGCTTTGTGCCGCGGGGCAAGGGCTCCGCTCTGGAGCTGAGCTTCGATATTGAGGAGGCCGGCATCTATCGGTTCCGCTTTTACGCGGCGCATGGGCCAAGCTGCGGCATCTACCGCGTCGAGCAGGATGAGGTCGTCAAGGGCTGGTACAACCTCGGCGGGCCGCAGGTGATGCACAGTCGGCAGTTGCCCCATAGCCTGACGACGAAGCGGCTTCGCCTGAAGGCCGGCGAGAACCGCCTGCGCTTTGTCAGTGAAGGCACCAATCACCGAGGAGGCAATCTGGTCCTCGACTCCCTGCTGCTGATTCCCGACGCGCTGCCGGCTCCGCCACCCATCGACGAGTGGGAGGTCCTGCCGGTCGCTGGCGAAGAGCTTGGTCCCGAGCTGCTTCACAATGGCGACTTCGAGCTGTTTGTGCCGACTGACCGCTTTCGCGAACCCCACCAGGTGCTTCATCGCTGGTGCCTCAATAGCGTTCCTTCGCCCGATCCGCTGATCGTGCGGGAAGCCTCGGCGGCCCGTTCCGGGGAGCAGGCCATACGTCTGGCGCCGGATGCGCTCGAAGACAACACCATCCTCTACCAGGCAGGCGTGCCGGTGCAAAGTGGCTCACGCTATCGAGTCACCCTGCATGTACGGGGTACGGGCATCTTCTGCGCGATGTGGTATCAGTCCAAAGGGGCCGTGGCCGCCGACAGCCTGCATCCGTCCGTCTGCTTTCCCGCCGGCGAGGAGTGGCAGGCCTATTCCTACGTCTTTGCGCCCAGTGTCGGGGGCAAAGTCACCCAGGCTGCCTTTGCCCTCATTGCCGACCACGGCAGTGAAATCTGGTTCGACGACCTTTCGATCCGCCAAATCCTCAACCCGTAGGTTCATGCCCGTATGATTGTCCAGCATTCACCTTCCGCCGATCGCGTGAGCCGCTTTGCCGCGCGTGAACTGGCCGCATATCTCGAACGCATGACCTCGCGGACGGTCGCTGTGCAGGCGAGTGACGCAGCGCCGAATGAAGAGGCCATTCTCGTGGGTGGGCGGATCGAATTGGGCGGGGACTGCTTTGCCCGACGCTGGGAAAATGGGCGGCTCTCGCTCCTCGGCAGTAACGGCCGCAGCGTCCTCTACGCGGTCTACGAGCTGCTCGAATCCCTTGGCTGCCGCTTCATCGCGCCGGGCATTGAGACGGTGCCTCACCTGGATGCCCTGACGCTGCCGGCCGGCAACCACGAGGAGGCGGCCGCCTTTGCCGTACGCAACATCTTCCGCACCGCACAGTGCTTCAGGCAGAATGTTCCCTTCGACTTCCTCAATCCCGACTTCACCATTCCCCAGCTCGACTGGCTCGCCAAGCGCCGTCTCAACCACTTTGCCTTCTACGTCGACTACTATCGCTTTGACCTGTGGGAGCAGCACAAGCACCTCATCCTCGATGCGTTGCTCGACCGCGGCTTCACCATCGAGCAGAGCTATCACTCGATCCATTACTTCTGCCCGCCCGATGAGAATTTCGACTTCGGCCATTACGGCGATGCCTCCTACCGGGTACATCATCCGGATTGGTTCCTGCCCGCCCACGAGGTGGGGAGGGGAGGCTGGCAGACCCGCGTCGAACTGCCGGCGGTGCGCGACCTCATCACCGAGCGCTACCTCGACTACGCCAAACGAAATCCCGAGCTGGAAATCATCGGCCTCTGGCCTGACGACATCCCCATGAACTCGCCCGTAGCCGGTGAAAACCCGGCTGACGGCTATCTGCCCTTCTGGAATCATGTGGCCGCCGCCCTCGGCGAGGAAATACCCGGAAAGCGTCTCGGTATCATCGCCTACTTCGAGCTGATCCGCCCTCCGCGCCGGGAGCGTCCGGCCGCCAATCAGCAGTGCTGGTTCTGCCCGCTGGAACGCAACTACCAGTATCCGATCGCCCACGAACAGAACCGCCACTGGCTGGCGCCGCTCGAAGCGTGGTCCGACCTCTGCGCTCCGGGGCAGCTTGGCATCTTCGAATACTGGGGGTGGGCCGTGTCGCTGATCCCCTTCCGGCATCAGGCGCGCGAGGACTTCCGCCGCTACCGCGATCTTCAGGTTGGCGGCATCTATGGCTGGGCCGGTTTCACCCCCGACATCCTCGGCAGGGAGAGCCGCCTGGCACTCGATCTATACGTCATTGCCCACCAGATGTGGAATCCCGATGCCGATGTCCGCAAGCTCGAAGAGGAGTGGGTGACTGGCATGTATCCCGGAGCCGCCGACCAGATGCTTGCCGTCGTCGACACTTTGGCCAAGGCACATCGCGAGGAAGCGGAACGGGGCATCGCCTATTATTTCGATTGGATTGGCAGCTATCGCTGGATTAGCCTGGAAACGTTGCGTATAGTGCAGCCCATGCTTGCCGACGCCCGTCTGCAAGCCGAATCCGAGGCCATCGCCCGGAGGATCGACCGCTTCGAGTTGATCTGCGCTCAGGGGGCCACGGATTCGGTGCAGCGGGTCTCAACGGAACCGCCCCCCCTCTATCTGGAGAACGCATGAGCGTGTGGCGCCCACTCGTAATCTGCCTCTTCCTCTCCCTGTCGTTGTTGTCGACATGGGCGGAGGAGGCGGAACTGCACGAGATCAAGGTGGAGTGGTATTCGCCCAATGGGCGTTGGGACATTCCGCTCGTCTGTTTCGAGGTGATGCGCCAGGACCCCACCATCCTCTGCAGCGAGTTCTCGCCCCTCCGCATGGAAGGGGGCATGGGCTACCAGAGCGGCAAGATCATGGCCTTCGCCACCGGCGCCGGACCCGATGTCTTCAACATGTGGACCTATGAGATCGCCAGCTACCGCGAGCAGGGCTTTCTCTACCCACTCAACGAGTACATCGGCTACGATGGCATCCTCGCGGACGGGTCGCCCAAGCTCCTCCCCGATGGCTCCCCCGACCTGAACGGCAGCATCGATGACGACGAGGCGACCTGGGAATACTGGAAGCAGCTCGATCCCATGGTTCGCAAGATCGTTACCGACAATGGCACCGTCTACAGCATTCCCGCCCGCCGCCAGGACTACATCGGCCTCGCCTTCCGCAAGGACATCATGCGCGACTACGGGCTCCCGGAAACGCCACCCCGGGATTGGCAGGAGTTCTGGCGCCTCATGCAGAAGCTGACCTGGCCGGATCTGGCCATCCGCGGCGCCAAGCAGCAACATGGCCGTCGAGGCCTCTATCTGCATCGCCACCACATCTACCTCTATCCGTGGGTGTGGGCAGCCGGCGGCGCCTTTGTCATGGAAGGCAGGGTCAACCCGCGAACCGGCACGAAGCACTGGTTCCGCAAGGAGGAACTGGCCTACCTCGATCCGGAAACCGGCGAAAGCCTCGCCACCCAGCCCGGCGAATGGAAGGTTACCTTCTCCACCCCCGAAGTCTTTGCCGCCTACGACTTTCTCTGGAAGCTCTTTCACGGTCCCTGGATCCGCGATGCGGAGACCGGCGAAGAGATCGATCTCGACGATGATGCCATCGCCGCTCTCGAGGTGCGCCGCCCCTCTGACGGCAAGCTGATCACCTTCAGCCGCAACCAGATCATCCGCGGCGTCGCCCGCACCTACACCTCCGAAGATGTTGCCCAGAAGCAGGAACTCTTTGAACGCGGCGAGATCGTCTGCTTCCAGGCTTCCGTCGGCACCGACGATGCCACCAGCAGCATCGATGTGCGCCCCGACCAGCTCGGCTTCTGGGCCGTCCCGCCCCGGGATGCGCAGGACGATCCGGTTCTCTATACCAGCTCGCACTGGCTGGGGTTGAGCCCCGCCCTTGCCGGCGACGAGCATGCCGTCAAACGCGCCAAAGCCTGGAAGATCGCATCGAGCCTGGGGAGCGACCTCGGCAAGCGCATGTACATCGAGTATATGGTTCAGCAGGGCATGGCCATGTTCATGACTCCAGATCAACTGGAGCTGGCGGGCTTCGAGGAGTACGCACAGGAGATTCCCGAGCACTGGCAGCAGGACTACGAGCGCATCTTCCGCCATCGCCGCTTCGAGCCCTTCAACGCCAACTGGCTTCAGGTAGCGCGTAACGATCTGGCCCTCGTCTTCGATCAGATGGCTCAGTACCCCGACTACGACTACAAGGCGGCCTTGCGCGCAGCGGAGGTGCGTGCCAACACCTATATCATGAGCGCGCGCCCCGAAGCGGAAATGCGGCTCTATCGGCGTATCTCCCTGGGGCTGCTGCTGCTGGTAGCCGCTGTCCTCGCCTTCTTTGGCTGGATCTTCATCCGCTCCATGCACGAGAAGGCGCGCGAATCGGCCGGCAAGCGTACCGGCGCGGGTACGGTGCGAAACGTTCAGCGGCCGTGGGTACCCTGGCTGCTGCTGGCGCCGGCCCTCATCTCCATTGCTCTCTGGGCCTACTACCCCCTGATCCGCGGCACCGCCATGGCCTTCATGGACTATCGGCTGATGGGCGAGCGCAGTTGGGTCGGCATGGACAACTTCATCAACGTCTTTCTCGACCACCAGTTCCAGCAGTCCCTGCTGGCGACGCTCAAGTACGTGGTCGTCGCCCTCTCGCTCACCTTTGTCGCGCCCATCCTCCTGGCCATCCTCCTCAGCGAGATCCCCTGGTTCAAGCAGACCCTGCGCACCGCCTTCTTTCTGCCGCAGGTCTGCAGCAGCGTCGTCATCATGCTGCTCTGGAAGCAGATGTACGACCCCAGCCCGCGCGGCTATCTCAATCAGGTCGTGCTCACCGTCGCCGACTGGCTGGGGCTCGATATTCAGCCGATAAACTGGCTGGGCAGTGAATTCTGGGCGCCCATCTGTGTCGTCCTCCCCATCCTGTGGGCCAGTGTCGGCATGGGCAGTCTCATCTATCTCGCCGCCCTGAAGAACGTCTCCGACGAGATCTATGAAGCTGCCGATATCGACGGCGCAGGCATGTTCCAGAAGGCGCGCGGCATCACCTTTCCCACCCTCTACCCCCTCATCGTCATCAACTTCGTCGGCGCCTTCATTGGCACCTTCCACCAGATGCAGAACATCTTCGTCATGACTGGCGGCAGCGCCGGCACCCGCGTTCTCAGCCTCCACATCTGGCTCACCGCCTATGCCGACCTCAAGTTCGGCCCCGCCACCGCCACCGCTTGGATCCTCGGCAGCATGCTTGTTGCCTTCACCGTCTGGCAATTGCAGATCCTCAAGAAGGTGGAGTTCCGACGCAGTGCAGACTGATCGATACTATCCCTATCGGAGGCGCCAATGTCCCTGCTGACCAAGGTTGGACGCAAGAGCTGGCCCGCGGCCTCCTTCCTGGTCGTCACCTACGCCATCCTGCTTGCCGGCGCCATCAGCATGGTCATCCCCTTCATGACCATGCTCACCAGCTCCGTTTCCAACGAATGGGACTACGAGAAGTTCCACGCCTGGCCCGTCTACCTGATCGACCGCCAGGAACGTTACATGAAGTTCCTCACCGAGAAGTATCTTGACATCCAGGGTGCGGATGGCCGCATCGACCGTGACTTCCGCATCTTTGCCGCTGCCTACCAGCCCAAGCCCTGGCACCTCTCCTTTCGCGTCATGCGCGAAGATGAAGATTTTCACGACGAATCCCCCTTTCTCTTCGGCAGCGAAGCCACCCGCGGCAAGGAACTCGCCCTCATCCGCCAGGACTACCTCGCGTGGATGGCCCAGTACGACCATCCCTTGCAGACTCTGCCGATGTTCGCCCGCTTCGTCAGAATCGCTTACCAGGACCACATGCGCGATCTCTACACCCGCCGCTACCTGGACGAGAACAACCTGGAGGCCGATCACCTCACCACCGAGGCTCTCGAGTCCGGCGCTCTCGCCCTCATGGCGGAGACGTGGGACGAGGCCAGGTTCAAGCACTTCTTCTTTGTCGAAATGGGCAATGAGGGCAGCTATCCCTACCACCTGCGCATCTGGATGCCACCCCTCAACCAGAAGCGCCTCCAGGACTACCTGCACTTCGTCGACCAGTTGCCCGGAGATTGGAAGGTGCCGATCACGGTGCGCCAGCTCTGGCTCCGCCACCTCGACAATGCGGCCGGCAGCCTCGATGCCTTTCGCGAGGAGACCGGACTCGCTGTCGACTCCTATGCCGAGGTGCCTTATCCGGACAGTCGGCCCGACAACCCCCGTCTGGCAGAGCTGTGGGATACCTTCCTGCACGACAAATGGCCCCTGTGGATGATCGAACTCCCTGCCGACATGGCCGGCGACTATCGCGACTACCTTCAGCGTCGCACCGGCGACCTCGACCGCTTCAACCGCATGGTCAACGCCGCCTACACCTCCTGGCGGGAGGTCCCCTTCGATGGTCGCCCGCCTGTCTCCCCCCTCGAACGCAACTTCTGGCGCGACTACCTCGCCCAGCTGTCCGATGACCTCCTCATCGCCAACCGGAGCTATCCGGAACTCGACTATCGACGCTTCCTCCAGGAGCGCTATGGCGACGTTGCCGCCCTGAACTCAGCCTATGGGTGGAATGCCGCCAGCTTCCAGCAGGTGGAGATTCCCCTCGCCGAGGTCGACTACGCGCAGTTCCTGGAAACGGAAGGCTGGTGGCTGCGGCAGTTCCTCACCTTCAACTTCCGCCGCGTCTTCACCTACATGGCCATCCAGGGCAGAGCCGTCTGGAACACCTTGATCCTCGTCGTGCTCAGCCTCATCGCCTGCCTCACCGTCAACCCCCTCGCCGCCTATGCGCTCAGCCGCTTCCAGATGAAGTCCAGCCAGAAAATCCTCCTCTTCCTCCTTGCCACCATGGCCTTCCCCCACGAAGTCGCCATGATCCCCAACTTCCTCCTCCTGCGCGAACTGGGTATGCTCAATACCTTCTCCGCCCTTGTCCTACCTGGACTTGCCAACGGCTTTGGCATCTTCCTGCTCAAGGGCTTCTTCGACAGCCTGCCCTCCGAGCTCTACGAAGCCGCCACCATCGACGGCGCCAACGAAATCACCATCTTCACCCGCATCAGCTTGCCGCTCTGTAAGCCGATCCTCGCCTACCAGGCCCTTCTCACCTTCATCGCCGCCTACGGGGGGTTCATGTGGGCCTTCCTCGTCTGCCAGGATCAACACATGTGGACGCTCATGGTCTGGATCTACCAGTACCAGCAGGCCGCCGGCAGCTACCCCTATATGGTCATGGCGGCCTTCGTCCTCGCCTCCATCCCGACCCTCATCGTCTTCCTCTTCTGCCAGAAGATCATCCTGCGCGGCATCATCATTCCCACCATGAAGTGAGGATGCCCCTTACTGCATGTACGTAAAGAAGCTGCCGCTTCCCTTCCCCATGAAGAGGTTGTCGCTCCTGACGATGTTCAGGGTGCTGTCTCCCTCGCAGCGCGGCCAGACGCCGTTGCTCGGCACCGCGATATGACCGCCCACACTGCCGCCGTTGATGACGAATGAATCCTCACCGTTGACATTGCCGATGTAGCGAAACCACTTCGCCGAGCCGTCCATGTTCACCACATTGCCGCCGGACGGATAGCCGGTAGGATCCCGATGATTCGTCTCTTCCGGACCACCATTGTTACCGGCATTCAGGATGTTGCAGCGGTCGCTCCACATTGCCGCGATGCGCCCCGGCACCGGCTTCTTTTCCGCCGCCGCCATCGTCTTCTCGATCGTCACCCGGTAATTTGCCGTGCTGCCGCACCATTGTGCGTAAGGCAGGCGGTAATAGTTGTAGCCGATGCTGCTCGTGCGAATATTCGACGGGCAGACGAAGGTCTCCTGCGTGTAGAAGCGCACACTGGCGCCGGCGCCACTGGCGTGGCTCGTCAGCGAACCACCGAAGTAGTCCGAGTACATGACGTAAAAGCTGTACACGCCGTTATGGTCGCCGCCGGCAAGACGACTGTGCGGGCCCAGCAACGGCAGCGCATTGTCATGGTCCCCAACATAGAAGAACATGCCCGAGCCGATCTGCTTGACATTGTTCAGGCAGGTACTGCGCCGCGCCGTGTCGCGTGCCTTGCTCAGCGCCGGCAGCAGCATGCTGGCAAGAATGGCGATTATCGAGATGACCACCAGAAGCTCTATCAGGGTGAAGCCCCGCTGTTGTTGAAGATCTCTGCTCATGCTCTTTTCTCCTCTGCTGTTGAACCTATTTATCGACTGAAAGAATGCCCCAGCGCTTCGGCGAGAGGCGTGATTCGCTCGGCACATCGGAGACCAGGCCGGTCTCCTTGTCGTGCCAGTAAAGCCGTGCGGCGCGATTGGTCCCCGATGGATCGGAGAAGATCACCCCGACGATGCCGCTGATCTGACTGCCCAGAGCTGTATCCAACCCCAACTCCGCCAGCGGTATGCTCAGCAGCACCGTGTAAGCGTTGAAACCAGTCGCGACCTTGACCGTCGCGTTGTCCAGCCGCTTCACGACGTCGAACGCGCTCGCATTCCCGGGATTGTTCGCCACCTGGTACTGCATCGGGTTATGCTGCTCCGCCGCCTCGGTCTGCCAATAGACGACGGTCGCCTTGCCGGCGATGGGCGCCACCAGCAGGCGAAGCGCACCACGCCCGGGGACGTTGAGTTGCAGATCCACGGCATCGCCCCCGGTAAACGCATGTGTATAGCTGCCCGCCCCATTCTGCCACGGCGACGGATCGGCCACCTGGTACATGACGATCAGATCCCGGTTGTGCACGGCCAACCCCGCCCGCCACCAGCGCGAAGGATTCCCCTCCTCGCTGACTCGCACATCCACCGCTCCCTCGATCAGCGGGCGGCTCTGCGGCTGCATTACCGGAGCGGCCTCCGTCGGCGCCCGCCGTATGCGTGCGATGCGCAGCGAATCCGGCTCGCGCACGCTTTGAGACTGGCGATCCTGAGCGATTTGCGACCCCGCCGCAATAGCCTCCGCCGTCACCTGCAGGGTGCGGCTCTCCTTCACGCAACTCTCCAGGTTCTTCACCTTGAGAAGGCGGTACGAAGCGCCGCCGAGCTGCACCAGAACATCGCTGCTCTCACTATCCCGCCAGATGAAGCCGCCAAACGACTCCTGCCCTACATAACTCTCGTCGAGTGTCACCGACCCCTTCGCATCCTGGCAGAGGCTCGACAGGTAGATCCCGTCCATCGTCATCAGGAACCACTCGCCGCGATCCCCACCGAGCGCCACGACGCTGCCCACGCCCGGCACCTCTTCGACAATCCCATTCGTGCGGAACGGCGCGATCAGCACCCCACGCTGCGCCGACGGTGCGTCATGACGCCCGTACCGGTTCGGCCAGCTTCCACGGCGCCCATCCGTCGTATGATAGACAATGCCGTTCGAGACATTCCCCGCCAGATCCATGATCGGCGTTCCACTGCTCCCCTGCCGGTCCGCAAACGCTATCCAGTTCGCGACCGTCTCCGGTGCGCCAAAGTCATACAACGGCACGCCCCCCTGCGAATAACCCTGCGGCGTGAACTGGCGACCATCCGTCGTCAGGATAACCAGATCGGGGCGCACCCAACCATTCGCCCAGTACAGGCCGCGAATGTCCAACCCCTCCAGCACCTCGTCATCGTCCCGCGCCCCATTGTCGTTGCGATCGACCCAGGCGCTGCCCGCGCTATCCCGCCCCGCCAGCTCCAGCCGCACCACCGTCCGGAAGACGCCGTTGCTGTCGCGCTTCAGGATGCTCAAGTGATCCATCTTGTTGAAACCGGGAGCCCCGCACGCATACTCATGGCCGTTATGCCGATAGACCAGTCCACGCTCATGGGCCAACTCGGGGTGATACGCGAGCGGCTGCTCGTTCGTCTTGCGGCGCCATGGGTCGGGAGTGGGATCCAGCTTGAACTCGATGCCATGCGCCACAAAACGCGTGGCGTCGAAGGTCAGCGGAAAGCCGCTCATCGCGCCATAATCCGCCTGCCCCCAGAACTGGTCCACAAGCTCATAATCCGCGCTCCACAGCGTCACCCGCTTGCACGTCTTCTTCGCTTCAGCTATCCACAGCCGCCCCACGTGGTCGAAATCCGCCCCCAGCGGTTGCACCAGATTCGTCGCGACGAAGGTGCCCGCCGGCCGATCGTCTCCCGACCAGGCGCTCCCGATCGCCTGCAGCCGTTGGCCACTGGCATCGGTCACCACCACCTGATTGAGGCTCCAGTCACTGATGGCGAATCGCTGCACATCATGGCTGATGCCGAGGCGCATCGGCTGGGCCAGGCCTCCAACCCGGAAAAGGTCGCTTCCCTTGCCGTCGCCATCCATTCTGGTGACCCGCCCGTCCGCATGGAGCCCGTACAGAAGATCATCCCGATCCGTCACCGCCACCAGGTCCCCCAGCGGATACCTCTGCTCCACCTCACCGGTAACCGGGTTGACCCGCAGCAACTCGCGCTCCGGAATGCAAACCCAGAGTTTGCCCTCCGCCATGGCGATGCTCCCGGTGATGCCGACCTCGTCATCCGGCAGAAGCGTGACGTTGGGCGTGCGCGCCGCATCCTCGAACGGCACCTGCTGCCCATCCTTCAACCGAAAGCGCGCCAGCAGCACGCGCTGCTGCCAACTCGAACGGCAGAGACCGTACGCGTATACATCGTCCAGCGTCGCGTCGAGAAACTCCTGCTGATCCGCCCATTGGATGATGCCGTTGTCGTCGATCAGCTGTATCCCCGATCCCCCTTCCGTCCCGGTGAAGGTCAACACCGTCACCTTTCCTCGCGTGGCGACCGAGGTCGGATGCCCATGATTCGCGCCCCACAGCTTGCTGCCCGCCTCCGTCACCCACGGCGGCGTCGCCGAGCTGTAGGCGGAGTTGTAAAACTCCATCTCGATCGGCAGATGATGGACGATGCTCGCCGTGTAGGTGCCGGCCGCTACCGGGTTCCCCGCGTCGTCCAGGCAATCCCAGTTGTCGACGACACTGCCCGCCTCCCGTGGATACTGGCCGAAGAGGTTGCGCACTCGCTCGCCCGCCGCATTGTCGATGACAATGCTCACCTCCCGCTTCTCCGGCAGGTCATACGCAATCGGCACACTGCCATGGGTATCGTAGTCCACAAAATGCTTCAGCCGCGCCTTGTGCAGCGCCACCTGCTGCTCCGCAAGCTCCAGCTTTCCCTGCTCGCGCATCACCGCCCGTCCCCAGCCATTGCGGGCGCGGAACATGAAGATCCGGTTCACCGTGTCGTCCTTGATCCCGTCCGCCAGGCGGTGCGAGAGCATCGTGCCATCCGCATTGCCCCACATCGCTTCCGTACCGAAGACAAACGACTCCCCCACCGCCAGCGGCTCCCCGCTGCTCCGGCAATAACTCCACGGCCAGAACGCTTCCATCGTGTACCCCTTGCCATCCGGCCACGCCTTGAAGGCGATCGCGCCACCCGCCTCCGCCATCGTCGCACCCCACCGCTCCGCCTGTTCCGGCCGGTCCGGACCCGTCTCGTCATACGGCGCCTTGCTCCGAAAACCACCATGCTTCACGATCATGTACGGCTGCTTGTCCACGCTCGAATAGTACATGTTCACATGCATCTGGTGCTCGTCAGCCGTCCGATCGTCGAAAATCACCCGCGCCTGATAGCAGTCCGCCCGCCAACTGACCGAGAAATCCTTCCCGCTCGCTGCATTCTGCAGGGGCGTCAAATCATGGTAGCGCGCCAGCAGGTAGATCCCGTTGCCGTCGTGCATCAGGTGCGTCCAGACGCTGTACCGATCCGTGATCATCGGCGAATTGTAGCTCCAGACCCCGCCGCTCAGATCCCAGTCATCCCACTCCCCGTCGATGGTCATGACACCGGGCGCCGGCAACACCGCCACCTCCGTATTGAACGACATGGTGCGATCGTCGGCGACGACCTGCAATATACAGACGGCGGCAAGCAACAGATGGCGCAGGTGCTTCATGCGTGACTCGTTTCCTTCATGCTCGGACTTTTTATCCATTGAGGTGCATGCATCTTCGGCACCTCCCGTTCGTGTATCGGCTGCAGGACGATCCGGTCAGCGACTGCCTCGCCGCGCCGTTGACAATCGATTACCTGCACGCATTTGCGCAGCAGCTCCGTCGTCGAATAACCAATCCGCGTGACCGGCAGGCAGCTCGGCGTTGGCCAGGGAAAATTGCAGCCGGCTACAATGGTCACATCCTCCGGCGCCCGCAGCCCCAGTTTCCGCAAGCCCCGCGTGGCATGCTCCACCAGATTGTCGTCGCTCACGAAGAGGCTGTCCGGACGATGCGCGCGCGACGGCTCAAAAAGTAGCCGCACCAGCCGATCCGCCGACTGTGGTTCTCCAAGTGTCGCGATCTGTACCCAGGTATCCGGCGTCTCCATCCCATACTCCTCAAGCGCCTCATCCAGAATACTCTCGAAATGGTCATGCCAGCGCGGCGTGATCACCGCCGGTCGACGACAGCCGCGACTCGCCAGCTCTTTCATGCACAGGTGAATGAAGGCCCGCGTATCGTGGCAGATCGCCGGTATTCCCGGATGCACCGACTTCGTCATCACCGCCACCCGCGGAATCCCCGGTCGCGTCAGCAGCGGCGAACCTTCCACATGAAAGGGATTCGCCGCGAAGATCAGTCCTGCCACGCGATTCGCCTCCACATCCGCGATCAGCGATTCATAGCGCAGATAACCGCGATGCCCCTCGAAACCAAAAAAACATTCCACCAGATGCTCACTCCCCAGCGCCTCCGCCTCCCGCTCCATGGCCAGCCAGAACTGATTCGGCTGCGACATCTGGCTGAACGGAAAGAGCAGCTTGTATCGCGTCAGGTGCGGACATCCCTCAGCCACGAACGTCCCCCGCCGCCCATCCGCCACAACAAAACCCTCATTGGCCAGCGCCTCCAGGGCCCGCTGCACCGTGACCTTACTCACCCCGTAACGCTCCGTCAGCGCATCCCGCGTCGGTAGACGCTCCCCCGGGACATAGCCGCCAGAGACAATCCTTTCCCGAATCTCGTTCGAGATATGATCGGCCTTCAACCGGATATCCTGTGGCATCGACAACAACTCCATCGGATCTCCTCCTTTAGTACAGTATAGGGTGAACTAAACCATTTGCAAGAGCCACACCGCCCCATTTTTACCCATCCCGGGCACGCCACTCTCCCGAGTGGCCTCCTTCGCATTGCCACCACCCCAAAACATCGGTCGAAACCTCGGCTTGCCACCCCCTCCTGGGCACGCCACTCTCCCGAGTGGCCTCCTTCGCATTGCCACCACCCCAAAACCTCGGTCGAAACCTCGGTTCGCCACCCCCTCCTGGGCACGCCACTCTCCCGAGCAGCCTCCCTCGCTCCGCCACCACCCAAAAACCTCGGTCCATTCCTCGGTCCAAACCTGCAACCACCACTTTCTCCTTCTCTGCGATCTTTGCGCTCTTTGTGGTAGATTTGAGCCCGGCCTCCTT
>JAWLHB010000005.1:114264-248258 GCA_041690595.1 Lentisphaeria bacterium | reverse complement strand
AAAACCTCGGTCCATTCCTCGGTCCAAACCTGCAACCACCACTTTCTCCTTCTCTGCGATCTTTGCGCTCTTTGTGGTAGATTTGAGCCCGGCCTCCTTCGCATTGCCACCACCCCAAAACCTCGGAACGTCCGTCCCCCGACACTCCGTCCCGTTGTCCCCGCCGATTTGACTCCACATCCGTCCATTGCACTCGCCTTATCCCACTGCACCCCCGTCGCACCAATAAAGCGTCCCCCTATTCGATTCAAAACATACTACATATAACTCAAAAGTCAAGTCGTGTCACGTAATGTTCACGTCTCGCCCCCGGTCCCATCCGACGTGCCTGTGCGGCTCCGCCGCCTTCATGCGCTTCATGTTCTTCATGGTGCCCCCCGCTCTCTGTCTCCCCACCCGTCGCAAGCAGAGCCAACGCTCGCCCTCCCAACAACTTCGCTCCCCCCCCTCACGTGCGCGTCCGTGTTCCGTCCGTGCATCCGCCGCACCTCAGCCAGAGCCATCAGACCTTGCCTTCATGATCGACTCCGGCACTCTTCATCTGCTCTTCCCTCCGAACAGGCTTAGGCGTTTCTATCCTTCTCACCAGAATGAACGCCAACGCGGCGGCAAGATACAGCAGTATCGGGATCGCAAGCAGCCCGCCAATACCCCAGGATAGCATCTCCCTCGCCTCCACCACGACAAGCGCAAGCAACAAGACAGGACCGAGAAAAATCAAGAGGAGCTTCTTCAGTAAAGCTGTAAGCGGCCTCGACATCGTATACGTCACTCGCCACCCACCAAAAGGAAGCAGATCCATGTTCAACCATCCTGTTGATCCTGCAAATCCTGTCGGAATCACCAGCAGGCTCGCCTCCGTTCCCCCGATCCCGCCAACTTCTTCGCGTGCGCGTTCCGTTGTCGGTCCGTGTCTGTCCGTGTATCCGCCGAACCGGGCAGCGACTCAGGGCGCGGCGTAGGGGAAGATGCTGCTGTTCCAGTCGGTCCTGGCGATGGTGCCGATATTCATGCTGCCGACGTGAAAGTCACCGAAGAGCATGTTGACGGCACCCGCGTGGAAGTCGAAGAACCAGTTGGCGTTGCCGTCGATGTAGCCGCCGATCTTCTCGCCATCTGCCATCATGAACCGATCGGAGGGCTTGTAGACTCCGCCGAGGCGAAGGGGACGGTGCACGCGGGGCGTATTGCCGAAATCTTTGACGCCATTCGCGTAAGACTGAGTCTTGTCGCCGGTTCCCAGATTCCAGACGGCATTCATCGCGTAGGTGGATCGACCCCAGCGCAAGTTGCCGAACCACATCTGTTCCCAGCCGCTGTAAATGCCGCCAAGACTGCTGTAGGCCGGATGGTCCCGCCGTGCTCCCGGACACCAGACCGCGTTGGCGGTGTTGGCGATGATGGTGTTGCCGCTGTAGGTATGCCAGCGCGCCGGCTCCAGCGGCGAAACCGCGGCCACGGTATCGCCAGGCAGATAGCCATGGTCCATCAGGAAGACGCACCACATGCTGTATTGGCCAAACGCAAAGAAATCGTCCATATCCGATGCATACAGCCCCTGGGCATTGCCGATCTGCTTCAAGTTGTTGGAGCAGGCCGTCTGCGTGGCTTTGTCTCGTGCCCGGGAGAGCGCGGGCAGCAGCATGCTGGCGAGAATGGCAATAATCGAGACGACGACCAGCAACTCGATCAGCGTAAACAAGCGACGGGCGAAATCGGTGCGGGAATTCATGATCAGCCTCCCCCTCGGTGAATGGTTATATGGCTTGCGGCTATATGAAAGTATACATTTGCCGGGCTTGCTCTGCAAGCTATTTCGCCCTCGTGTTGCTTGAGTTGAGCTTCATCCTGGGCACACCACTCGCCTGAAGGGCGGCTACGTCCGTCCACCGACGGACCCCGGCGTTGGACGCTGCCACTCCCCAACCTCCATCTTTCCTCCCGCGCACCCTGGGCACGCCACTCGCCTGAGTGGCTCCGGCGTTGGACGTTGCCACTCCCCAACCTCCATCTTTCCTCCCGCGCACCCTGGGCACGCCACTCGCCTGAGTGGCACCGGCGTTGGACGTTGCCACTCCCCGACGCCTGGCTCTCCTCACATCCCCATTGCCTCCTCAACCGTCCGGTTCCGCCCGTTGTCCCCAACTGGAGCCGCTCTCAGAGCGGCGCATCCCCAATCTTCATGTTCTTCAGCCAAATTAGCCTCAATATCAGGCTCATGAGGCGTCGGTCCTTCAGACTCGAGAACCCATTGGTTGCGGTCAACGACCGCGCCAGGGTGACCCTCCCGCTCACTTCCTCCCCAACCTTCGCAAGCAGAGTCAACTGTCGCCCTCTCAACAATTCGATTCTATCGATTCTATCGATTCTCTCGATTCCTTCGATTCCCTCGTCCCAGGAAGCTCTCGGAATAACCAGTACGGCTCACCTCGCTCCCACCCCCTCCGACCTCCTCACATGCGCGTCCGCGTTCCGTCCGTGCGCGCGTCCGTGTTTCGTCCGTTTCGTCCGCGCCGCGACTCCGCATAGAGCGCGAAACCTCCGACATGGCAGCAGGACCTCCTTCGACCACCTACCCAAAGCTGTTGAATCCGGGATGAGATGGACTATTGTGGAGGCTACCCGCGGGAGACACCGGATGAAGCGCCTGGCATTTTGTTTGTACAACTACTTTCCCTATGGCGGGCTCCAGCGTGACTTTCTGCGCATCGCGCGTCGATGCGAGGCGGCCGGGGCGCGCATTCGCGTCTACACTATGCGGTGGGAAGGCGATCTGCCGGAGGGGTGGGAACTGCGGCTTCTCAAGCGTCGCGGCTTCTCGAATCATGCCCGGGCCAGGCATTTCGCCGAGCAGGTGGCGGACGCGCTTCTCACCGAGCCGGTGGATTGCCTGGTCGGCTTCAATGCGATGCCGGGGCTGGATATCTATTTCGCCGGTGATACCTGCTTTGCCGCCAAGATGGCGCGGCGGAGCCTGCTCTCCCGGATGCTGCCCAGAACCCAGCTTTTTCTTGCTCATGAACGCGCTGTTTTCGGCGATGGCAAGAGCCGCATCCTGCTGCTGACGCCCCGTCAGAAGAGAGAGTTTCAGCAGTTCCACGGAACGCCCGATCAGCGGCTCCGCATGCTGCCACCCGGGGTCGCGGCCCCCTTCTTCGACCCCGCGGATGCCGCCCTCCATCGCCGCCAGATCCGCCACGAGCTAGGCCTGGAAGAGGGACAGGTCCTCCTGCTGATGGTCGGGTCGGCCTTTCGGACGAAGGGGGTGGATCGGGCGATCCGGGCGCTCGCGGCATTGCCCGAGACGCTGCGCCAGGCGGTGAAACTGGCAGTGGTCGGGCGGGGGGAGGCGGACGCCTATGGGCGCCTGGCTGGCAGGCTGTGGGTGGGGGCGCAGGTGCGCTTCCTCGGTGCACGCGATGACGTGAAACGGTACATGCAGGCGGCCGATCTGCTGATCCACCCCGCGCGGACGGAAGCGGCCGGGATGGCACTGGTAGAGAGCCTGGCCACAGGCCTGCCGGTGCTCTGCAGCGGCGAGTGCGGCTATGCGTGCCACGTGGAAGCATCAGGGGCCGGCATCGTTCTGGAGGAACCCTTTTCACAGGAGGAGTTGAACCGGCGTCTCCGTGAGCTGCTTGCCGAAGGCGAACTGCACAAGCTCGCCGCACAGGCCCGCGACTACAGCAGCCCCCAACGGCTTGGTGGCCTCGATACCGTCGCCGCCCAAGCCATCATGGAGTGGCCCCAATGGTAGTTCTCGACGATACCTTCAACAAAGCCTGGGCCGGCCGCGACCCATTTGCCGCCGCACGAGCGCTCGACGGCCAGACCTTTCGCCACGTCAAGGCGCGACGCACGTTGCGCTTCGAGCTGGACGGGAAGAGCTACTTCGCCAAGATACATGGCGGCGTCGGCTGGTCGGAGATCGTCAAGAACCTCCTCATGCTCAAGAAGCCCATCCTTGGCGCCGCAAACGAATATGCGGCTATTCGCCGACTGGAGGCACTTGGCGTCCCGACCATGACGGTCGCCGCCTTCGGTGAGCGTGGCGCCAATCCCGCCGGACGCGAGTCGTTCATCGTCACCAGAGAGTTGACGGAGACGGAAGATCTCGAGTCGTTCTGCCGGGAGTGGCCCCATCGGCCGCCGCCCGTTCCGCTCAAGCGCGCTCTGATTGCGGAGGTGGCACGGATGAGTCGTACCCTGCACTCCCACGGTGTGAACCACCGCGACTTTTACATCTGCCATTTCCTGCTGGACATCAGCGGCGGACGCGACAACGTCGACCCGGAGAAGATCCGCCTCTGGCTGATCGACCTGCACCGTGCGCAGCTGCGAGCCCGCTTGCCGATGCGCTGGCGCGTCAAGGACGTGGCCGGCCTCTATTTTTCGGCCATGGACATCGGCTTGACACAACGCGATCTTTTCCGTTTTATGCGTCTCTACTCCGGCAGCTCCCTGCGTGAGACGCTGCGCGCCGATGGCTCCTTCTGGCTGCGCGTGAAACGCGCGGCGCAGCGTCTGCATGCCAGAGAACAACGGAAGCCCAGAGGATGAAGATTCTCGCCGCCAATCCGCCGGATGTGAACGTAGTGAAGCAGGTCGCGACGCTGGTCTTTGGCGTCTACGACGGGCGTGGCAGCAACTGGGACCTGCAGGATTCGGCCGCAATGTGGGAGATCAGCTTTGGCGGTTCGGCCGGAGTCGTGGCCCTGGTCGTGGACGACCAGCGCTACTGCGCCAAGCTCTACTACGACCGGCGGCTGAAGGCGCGACTGCGCGATCTTTTGGGTTTTTCCAAGGCCAGGCGCGCCTACAACAAGGGTTTGGAGTTGACCCGCCGGGGGATTCCATGCCCGCGTATCGTCGGCTTTGCCGCCGCTCGCCGGGGAACGGGGCTCCTCGTTACCGAGCTGGCGGATGGATACGAGCGGGTGGATGTACGACTGGAGCGAAATGGCGGGAGGTCAGAGCTGCTGCGACGGCTGGGCGGCTTCGTGCGCGGCATGCATAAGGCGGGTGTCACCCACCGCGACCTTTCCGCACGCAACCTGCTCACCCGCATCGACGGCCCGGCGGAGGCGCCCGAATTCCTGCTGCTCGATTACGAAGATGCCGGCTTTGCCGCCGCGGTGAGCACGGAAGCTGCACTGGAAAACCTGCATCACCTCTACGAGCGGCTCCTCGCTGCCACCAGCGACGAGGAACGCCGCGCCTTGGTCGAGGGCTACGCCTCTCCCGGCAATCCGACCGCCTGGCAGAGCCGCCTGGATGCCATGATCACGGCCAGACCCTCCAAGTACACGCTGCCCCGTTAGTCCCTTACGCAGGGGTGTCCCCAACGGCCCTCCTTCTGCCGTCCGACTCGTCCGACTTGTCCGACTCGTCCGACCCTTGCCCCCTCTTTGCGCTCTCTGCGTTCTTTGCGGTTACCCCCCCTTTGCGGACGCGGCGCCACCTGGAGATGCTGAAGGCCGGGTCGAACCATGCGACGGCGGTTCCCCAGGCGATCCCGAAGGGCACCCCCGTCACCAACGCAAAGAAGAGGGTGCTTTCCGGGTCGCCGAAGCCGTTCACCAGCAGGTGGCGGATGGCGGCGACAACCATCCCCACGACGGCCAGGAGCAATGGGAGGGTACGACCAACCAGCGGCGCCCGCCAGCGCAACGCATAGACCAGGTGAAAGGCGAGAGAATACCCCATGGCAAGCAGGATCGTGGCCAGCCATCCAACCTCCACCGGCGGATGCAGGGTGATGGCGGTGCCCGACGTGGCCGGGGCCGGCAGGAGAAGGAAGAGCCCCGCCACAAGCCCACCGCCGGCGGCGACCCCGATCAGCCGCGCAAGGGACGGCCCCTTGCCTGCGTCCAGACGCTGACGCGACCAGCAGGCGAGAACCAGCAGGACCGCCCCGAGGATTCCACCGAAGAGGGCGCCACGCAGGAGCATGGTCTGCGGAAAGAGGATACCGGCGAAGGCGCCGGCAAGGGCAGTTGACACAATGAGCAGCGTCGCTAACAGGATCATGTTGGGGTGGCGCGGTGATCGCCCGGCGCGCCCGGGAGTTGACGGTTAGGCTGGAGCGTCCAGCACAATGGTGCGGTTGATGATTCCTTGCCGTGGGGCTGGTTAAACAGGCGGAGATCGTTAAATTAACCGACTTCCACTTCCATGGGCGCTCGATTCCCTCCAGCCCGGCGCCGGTTCCTCTTAGCACTACTTCCAGAAGCGAGTATTCCCGATATGCTGAAACATCTTGATCTGACCAAAGAAAGACTACAGGCGTTTGGTGCTGCTGACAAGTTGCGGGGACGCCTCTATTCCGCGCGTTCCCCCGTAAAACTGGCAGTTTATGCGGCCCCGGGACGGATCAGCCATCAGGAAGCGATGAGCGGCAAGTACGAGCCGCTGGAAGTCGGTGCGAAGCTGGGACCGCTCTGGGCAACCCACTGGGTGCGGGTGGAGATCGAGATACCCGAAGTTTGGAATGGCCGTGAAGTGCACCTCCTCTGGGACAGCACCTCGGAAGCATGCGTCTGGCAAGATGGCGTGCCGCGGCAGGGGCTGACGGGCAGCCAGGGCGCACATGCGCATGGCAACGAGCCCCCCATTCGTCCGGAATACATCCTCTCCCGTTCGGCCACCGGCGGTCAGGAACTGACCCTCTACATCGAGGTCGCCTGCAATCACCTCTTCGGCATCATGGGCAGCGCCTCCACCGCCGATCTCACCGGGCTGGTGCGGCGGGCGGAGATCGCCACCTTCGAGCGCGAAGCCTGGGATCTGCTCTGCGACTACAAAGTCATCTCCGAGATGGCGCAGCATCTGCCGGCCGGAAACCCGCGCGCGGGGCAGGCGCTCTATGCCGCCAACCAGATTATCAATGTCTGTGATCTGGCAGACCGCAAGACCTGGAGCCAGGCGAGGCGCATCGCCCAGGAGTTCCTCTCCTCCACCAATGGGGCCAACCAGCACAACCTCTCGGCCGTCGGCCATGCCCACATCGACAGCGCGTGGCTCTGGCCGCGAGCCGAGACCAAACGCAAATGCTACCGCACCTTCGCCACCGTCTGCCGATATGCCGATGATTACCCGGAGTACAAATTCGCCTGGCCGCAGGCAGCGCAGTATGAATGGATGAAGGAGGAACAGCCGGAGCTGTGGAAGGAGCTGTGCGCGAAGGTCGAGGCCGGCCAGATCGTGCCGACCGGCGGCAGCTGGGTAGAGCCGGACTGCAACATCCCCAACGGTGAATCCCTGGTGCGTCAGTTCCTCTATGGACAGAGCCTCTTCGAGCGCGAGTTCGGCAAGCGCTGCCGCGTTTTCTGGAACCCGGACGTCTTTGGCTACTCCGGTCAGTTGCCACAGATCATGCGAAGCTGCGGCATCGACTACTTCCTGACGCAGAAACTGTCGTGGAACCAGTTCAACAAGCTGCCGAGCCACACCTTCCTCTGGGAGGGGATCGATGGCTCCCAGGTCCTCACCCACTTCCCGCCCGCCGATACCTACAATGCGGTCGCGACGGTGGAACAGGTCGTCCACAACGTCACCAACTTCAAGGATCTCGAACGGGCAAACGAGAGTTACATGCTCTTCGGCTATGGCGACGGCGGGGGCGGTCCGACCCCCGAGATGCTGGAGCGCATCCGCCGAATGAACGATCTGGAAGGGCTGCCCCGGGTTCAGATCCGCGATCCGGAGAGCTTCTTCGAGCGCTGCGCGGCAGACATCAAGAACCCCCTCGTCTGGGTCGGCGAGCTCTACTTCGAGCTGCACCGCGGCACCTACACCACCCACGCGCTGAATAAGCGGTACAACCGCCTCTGCGAAAACCTACTGCATGACGCGGAGCTATTCTCCGCCTTCAATGCCATCACCAACGGCGCGGAGTATCCCCGTGAGGGACTCGACGAAGCGTGGAAGCTCGTTCTCTTCAACCAGTTCCACGACATTCTGCCCGGCTCCTCCATCACGGAAGTCTATCGCGATTCCACCGAAGATTACCAGCATGTCGAGAATCGTTCACGCCAGATGCTGCGTGAATCGCTCGGTGCGCTGGCGCCGGAGGGCGAGGATGCCGGTCGGGTCGCCGTCTTCAACTCCCTGGGCATGGCTCGGCGCGAGGTGGTGACCATCGGTGACGCTCCCGCGGTCGTCCAGGCACCCTCGATCGGCTACGCGATTCAGCAGCCCCACCGCAACGTCGAACGACCCGTCTCCCTCCGTGAAACCGCCGACGGCTTTGTCCTCGAAAATGCCAACCTGCGGGCCACCATTCGACGGGATGGGGGCCTGACCAGCCTGATCCTGCTGCCGGAGGGCCGGGAAGCCATCGAACCGGGCAGGACTGCCAACCAGTTGGTCTTCTACAACGACCAGCCGAATCGCTGGGAAGCATGGGATGTCGATGTCTTCCATCTGGAGCAGCGTCAGGAGATGCCGACCGCTGCCAGTTGCCGGATCGTCGAACAGAACGATCTGCGCATCGCCGTCGAGTTCGACTACGCGCTGAGCGAACAGAGCCACCTGAAGCAGATCGTGCGACTCGACGCATTGAGCCGGTGGATCGAGTTCGATTGCAGCGTCTGCTGGTATGAAAGCCGGCGCTTCCTCAAGGTCGAATTCCCCATCAATGTGCGCAGTGACATGGCCACCTATGAAGTGCAGTTCGGCCACCTGCGTCGGCCGACCCACTTCAACCAGTCGTGGGACATGGCGCGCTTCGAAGTCTGCGCCCAGCGTTGGGCGGATCTGGGCGAGCCTGACTTCGGCGTCGCCCTCTTGAACGACTGCAAATACGGCTACGCGACCCACGGCAATGTGATGCGACTCTCCTTGCTGCGCTCCCCGAAATCCCCCGATCCGGAAGCCGATATGGGCGACCATCACCGCTTCCGCTATGCCCTGATGCCGCACGCGGGCTCCATCCAGAGTGCCGGTGTCGTGGCTGCCGGACAGCGCTTCAACATGCCCCTGTCGATTCATCCCACTGCTGCCGAGCCCGCCAGCATCTCCTGGCTGCAGGTGGATCAGCCGGCCATGGTTATCGACACTGTCAAGCGAAGTGAAGACGGCAAGGATCTCATCGTACGCCTCTATGAAGCGCACGGTACGCGCGGGATCTGCCGCATGACCTCCGCCCTCGCCCTCGCGGGTGCTTCACTCTGCAACGCGCTGGAAGAGGAACTCGCGGAGGTGGCCGTCACCGGCAATCGCCTCGATCTGCATTTCGCGCCCTTCAAGGTGATGACTCTCCGTCTCCGCCTGCAGCCATCCGGCGGTTGACGAGCGGAGCGACGGCAGCCATAGTTGATCAGATAACTCCATGACCGAATCCAGCAGGAGACACCGCATGTCCAGGCAGAAGCAGTTGGAACTGGCGAGCGCCCCCATCGTCATCGCAAATCAGGACGGGGCCATGCTGCGACTGGCAGCGGGTGATCTCGCGCGCTACCTCTTTCTGCTGACGGGGCAGGAAAGCCCCCTCGTCGGCAAGGTCACGAAGGGGGTGGCGATCGAGCTGGATCAGGACAGCCGCCTGTCCGACCAGGGTTATCGGATCAGTGTCAAGGTCCGTGGCAATGACCATCATCTGGTGATCGCCGGCGCCTCCCCCGTCGGCGTACTCTATGGTGTCTACGCCTTTCTGGAAACCCTCGGCGTCGGTTTCTACAACGGCGGTGACTGCCTGCCCGATCTGCGTGGCCCCATCTCCATCCCCGAGGATTTCGAACTGGCCGGCGAACCGGCCTTCCCCGTCCGCGGCGTGATGCTTCACTATAACTTCCTCTGCGGCGTCACCGACTGGGGACTCTCCGACTATCGTTTCTTTTTCGACCAGTTGTCGCGCCAGCGCATGAACCTCCTGCTCATGCACTGGTATGACGATGAACCCGGCGCCGCCTATGAAGTGGATGGCGAGTACCTCGCCGGCGGACGCACCCCAGGGTCGCTGAGCAAGCCATGGGGTGCACTGGCGGCCCTGCGGACCAGCGAATTCTCCTTTGGGGTAGGGCGCTGTTATGACGAAGAGATCTGGTCGAGTCCCGCCGGCGACGATCTGCCGGACAGAATAACCGAGATCAAGCAGACCGAGGCGATCTTTCGCGCCGCCACCGGCTATGCGAAGCAGCGGGGCGTTCGTGTGGCAGCCGGTTTCGAGGCTCCCAACGGCGCCGATCCGACCGATGAGCAGGTCAAGGCGCGCTTTCGCGCGCGAATGACCCAGTTTCTGGCGCGCAATCCCGAGTTGACCTACTTCGCTCTCTGGCAGCATGAGAGCGGTGGATGCACGGGAAGCAAGCCTCCTGCCGCGGGCCCGGCGGCCGAACTGCTGGAGGCCCGACGCCCGCATTTCGCTCACTGCGGCAACGAGTACCGCGTCTGGGAAGCGGTCCGGTTCGGGGAATTCGGCCGGATAGCCGCGGAGTTTCTCGAGAACCATGCGCCGCATCTCCGGCTGGTGCTGGTAGGGTGGGGCGGCGACCGGTGGATGCGCTTTGCCGACTACTGCCTGGGCTACGACAAGCTCCTGCCGCCGGGGGTGATCTTCACCTGCCATGAAAATATCGACGCTTCACTCGGCACCAACGTCAGCACCCCATGGGGGCAGTTGCCGCCCGGGCGTGAGCGGTGGGCCATGCCATGGGTGGAAGGCGACATCAACGACTGCTGGACGCGTCAGCCCCACGTCGAATCCCTGGGACGCCTTGCCCCGGATGCTTTGGCGAAAGGATGCCAGGGGCTCCTGAACCTGCAGTGGCGCACCCGGGATGTGGAAGAGGAGAATGGCTTCATCGCCCGCTTTGCCTGGGACCCGGAGCTCGACCCGGAGCATTTCTACATGGACCTCGCCTGGCGGACCTTTGGTGAGGAACACCAGGAGGAGATGGCCGGCATCCTCGCTACGCTTCAGCGTCTCGGCGCACGATGGACGGGTGTGCATGGCACGGCCGAATGCAGCGCCATGCATTGGACAGGTTGGCAGCCGCATTTCCCCTTTGACTTGAACAGCCAGGCCGTGGCCTTCCTCGTTCCTCTGGCCGAGGAGGTAGCCCGTGTCCTCGCCGAGATCCCCAGCGGCGACGAAGATCCACAGGGCGGAGCTTTCCATCTGCGGGCGGAAGCAGCCGCCAGGGATGAGCGGGACGTCGGCCGCCTCGGAGTCAGGGAAATGACGGCCATCGCCGAGCAGCTTCGACGGCTGGCCCTCGAAAGGGAGGAAAGCGTCCTGAGGCATGGCCTCTGGCAGATTCACGAGGAAGCGTATGCCTTGCGTTACAATCTGGTGACCGAGGGCATGGTCGGTTCCGGCTATCGCGCTATCGACACCTTCCTTTTCGCGCTGCACCACCTTGTTCGCGTGGCTGGACACGAAGGAAAGATGGCTCAGTTGAAGGAGATTCGGCAACGCCTGCGCAGCCTGCGTGAGACCTTCGTCGCAAGCGAACGAATCGGACGGCTGGAGCGCCTCGATTACCTTATTAACTCCATTGATTTCGTGATGCACTTCGATGCCGTTGCCACTCTGCTGGCCGATGGCGAATATGTTCCCCGGCAGGTGGCGGCATGTGCCAAGGCAAGCCCGGAACAGGCCGCGACGCTGGCCGCCGAATGCTATGAACGCTTGGTGAACGCAGGCATGGCTGGCGCCATCGAGGCTCAGGTCGGCAAACTCACCACACGCTGCGATTGGGGCGTCCTGGCAACGCTTTGCGTCAAACCCATGCCCAGATACTGGGAGACGATTGGCGAGTTGGAGCGATATCTGGTGGCGGCTCCACCTCGTGAACTCCGGGCGCGCGGCATGCAGACAGAGGTCTGGCTCTCGTGGGAACTGCAGCATGACGTGGCCGGTTTGATCCTCTATCGGCGGCCGGCGGAAGGTGGCGAATGGGTGCGGGTGAATTCCAAGCCCCTGCAGCCCAAATGCCGCATGTTTGTTGATCGACCCGAGGACGGTGCCTGGACTTATGCGGTTGCGGCGCTGGATGCACGCGACCGGGAGGGGCCGCGTTCTCATCCCGTTACTGTCACCGTGGGCGCCCGGGAGGCTGGATCATGCATTCTGGCATGCAAGCCTGCCTCGCAGCTTGCCGCGGGAGAGCCCTATCAGCAGAGGGTCGTCGTCCGATCGGATCGGGAGATCGAAAGCGTCACCCTGGTTTACCGTACCGAGCGCGACGGTGAATGGTGGGGGGTGCCGATGCATCATCGTTTCCGCGACTCCTATCAAGCCATCCTGCCGGGGGACGAAATGGGGCCGGGCCTGCTCGAGTTCTACGTGCAGGCGGAAGACGAAGATGGCGTCATGGCCTGGTGGCCCGCCACGGCTGCCCAAACGCCCCCGTTGCCATGGACCATGACGGTCACCGACGTCGACGATCGTGGCTAGCTTTCTTTACGGTTTGTAAGGCCAGGTGCCTGAACTCAGCGACAGTTGAAGGCCTGTCTCATCATCCGGGCGGCCATTTGCCTGGTTGAGGCCGGCACTGACCAGAGTTGGCAGATTACCTGCTAAGTGTAGTCAGGTTTTGGGCCTGTCGCACGTGGTGACAGGCAGACTGGAAACCCCCGGCCTTTACATATTGGAGTAGACATGCCACATCCCCCGCCGCCCGAAGGGAGCCCGCGCGGCAGTGATCTGCCTGGCGACGACTTGCAGCGTGACAACCGGCGAAGCGGCTGGAGTCCGTGGATGATCGTCTTTGTACTGATCATAGCCGCGCTGCTCTGGGGACCGATGTTCATGCCTCAGCCTCCAGGCATTCCCTACACCACCTTCAAGAACGAGTTGAAGAAGGGCAACGTCGAAGAGATTACCGCCAAAGGGGAGAAACTTTCTGGCATCTTCATCAATGCCGTACAGGTTGAACGGGAGCTTCCCGGTAGGAGCGACCCAGAGATGGAGAGCGTGAAGAAGTTTACCACTGTCATGCCCGCCTTTGGCGATGAGGAACTACTGGAGCAGATCAGTCGTCATCATGTTCAATTCACTGCCAGAGAGCAATCGGATGGCATGGGGATGTGGCTGCTGGCCTTTGCCCTCTTGCCGCTGCTCATCCTGATCGGCTTTGGGTGGATGGCGGCGCGGCGGGCCAGGCAGAGTGCCGGCGGGCTGATGTCCATCGGCCGCTCCCGAGCCAAACGTTTCGTCAAGGAACGTACCTCGGTCTCATTCGACGATGTGGCCGGTGTAAGCGAGGCAAAGCAGAGTCTAAAAGAAGTGATCGCCTTCCTCACGCGACCGGGCGACTTCACTCGCCTGGGCTGCCGCGTTCCGAAGGGCGTTCTCCTGGTGGGGCCGCCCGGAACGGGCAAGACCCTCCTCGCGCGAGCCGTGGCCGGGGAAGCCGGAGTCCCCTTCTTCAGCATCACCGGTTCCGACTTCATGGAGATGTTTGTCGGCGTTGGCGCCTCTCGTGTGCGCGATCTCTTTGCCACCGCCAAACGCAACTCCCCATGCATCATCTTTCTCGACGAACTCGATTCCGTTGGGCGCCACCGGGGCGCGGGGCTGGGTGGTGGCCATGACGAACGCGAACAAACCCTCAACCAGCTGCTCTCCGAGATCGACGGCTTCGAGCCCAATGATGATATCGTGGTCATGGCCGCCAGCAATCGTCCCGACGTCCTGGATCCGGCACTGCTCCGCCCTGGACGCTTCGACCGCCAGGTCGTCGTCGATCTGCCAACCTTGTCCGAGCGCGAACAGATCCTCGCCGTGCATACCCGCAGAGTTCCCCTCCTGGACGACGTGGATCTGCGGTCCCTGGCCAAAGGAATGCCCGGGAGATCGGGCGCCGACCTGGCGAACCTCGTCAACGAAGCGGCACTGCTGGCGGCAAAGGGCAACAAGGACTCGGTCGGGATGGCGGAGTTCAGTGAGGCGCGGGACAAAATTCTCATGGGACAGTCGCGCGGGGGCATCGTGCTGGAGGGCCGCGAGCGGACCGCCATTGCCCTGCACGAAGCGGGCCACGCCCTCGTCGCCCACCTCTGCCATGAGGCGGATATCGTCAGCAAGGTGAGCATCATTCCCCGTGGACGTGCCCTCGGCGTCACCCAGCAGCTTCCCGAAGAACATTACACGCTCACCCGCGGCTACCTCATCGCCAAGCTCAAGGTCATGCTCGGGGGACGCGCCAGCGAACAGATCATGCTCGACGACATCAGCACCGGCGCCGCCGATGACCTCAACCAGGCAACCCGCCTGGCGCGACGCATGGTCAACCAGTGGGGAATGAGTGAAAGCCTCCAGAATGTCGCTTTCGGTGACGGCGATCAGGAGATCTTCCTCGGCGAACAGCTCGCCCAGCGCCGCGAGTACAGCGAAGAGACCGCCCGCGAGATCGACTTGGCCGTGAAGAAGATCATCGATCTCTGCTATGACGAAGCCATGCACATGCTCTCGGAAAACCGAGAACGTCTCCAGGCGATCGCCGATGCACTCGAGGCCGAGGAGACGCTGGAGGGGGAGCGGCTGATGGCCCTGCTCAATGGCACGCCGCGGAGCGTTCCGAACTGATTGAACAGCTTGCGATCCTCGGATTCTGACGTATACTGCCGGGAAACCTTCAGCCTTACTGAGGAGCTGACTATGGCAGTCATGAAGCTGGCCGTGATCGGATGTGGCGGGATGAGTCGCTCTCATCTGCAGGGATTCAAGGATCTTGGCGATCGGCTGCGGATCGCAGCCCTTGTGGACGTGGTGCCGGAGCGCGCCGCCGGGGCAAGCGAGCTCTTCCCGGAAGCACGCGTTGTCTCGGATTACCACGACATCCTGACGGAGGTGGATGCGGTTCTTCTCAGCCTCCCGCATCACCTGCATCATCCCATCGGCATGGATTGCCTGAACGCGGGTAAGCATGTTTTGATGGAGAAGCCGCTGGCCAACAGCGAGGCGGAATGCCTCGAATTGATCGAGTTGGCGGAGGCAAGGAACCTTGTACTGCTGGTCGGCTACGTGATGCGCTATAACGCCCTCGCGGTCGAGATGAAGCGAGTGCTGCAGGCGAAGACGTACGGTGACGTCTTTCACGTCTCTCTGTGGACGGAGCAGTTGACCATTGTCAACAAGGAGCGGATGCCTTGGGCAGCGGATCATCGTCTCCTTGGCGGCGGTCAGCTCTTCAGCCACGGCTGCCACTACATCGATCTGCTCCTCTGGTATCTCGGCAATCCCGTCGAAGGTACACACTTGGGAACCAATTTCGGCACGCCGTGGATGGATTGGGAAGGAACGAGCGACGTCTCGATCAAGTTCGAGAATGGCAGCATCGGTTATCACATGGGAACCTGGGGAGCACGAGGCAGCCGCTTGGGCTATGCCTTTCATGCGCACTGCACCGAAGGCATGCTCGAAGCCGACATCCGCAACGGAAGCCTCATCCTCCATCGGCACATCGGTCTGCACAAACCGGGAGAGCCTGAGCGCACCGAACCGGAAGAGCTCATCTTCCAGGCGCCGATCGGCAAGAATACTGCCTGCCAGATGAGCCATTTCCTCGACTGCGTGCAGAAGGGCACTCCGCCATTGACAAGCGCCCGCGACAGCCTCCAGAGCCTGCGTGTGATCTGGCGCCTCTATGAGGCCGAACGCGCCGGAAAAGTTGCCGATCTGCGCGGTCTCGGCCTGGTCGATCAGCGCGATGCACCGCCTTCCTGATAGGTCCGGAATTGGTAAAAAATCGGTAAAAAGCCGCACTTGCAAAAAGGCTGCCGTGCCTCTATACTGAGTATATGAAGGCAAGCGGTACACATGGCATGTCGCCCCGCGTGCAGAAGGCCTATCGGCTGCTGCTGAGGGATCTTGACACCTGCCATTTCCCCCCTCGAAGTCTCTTGCCGCCAAGTCGCGAATTGTGCGGCAAGTACGATGTCAGTCGCCCAACTTTAGGCAAGGCCATTTCTCTGCTGGTCCAGGAAGATCGGCTCCAGAGCCGGCAGGGCGCAGGCACCATCGTTCTCCCCCATTCACGGAGGGAGCGTGCGCACATCGTCTCGTGCATGGCCATTATGAACAATGCGCTGGTGATGCACGCGCAGCACCGCGCCTTGGAACTTGGCTATGTGCTCAACATCTTTCTGCACCAGGAGACCGAGTGGGATCCGCGGATCGAGCGGCGCTTTCTCGAGCGCGTGCGCGAGCAGAAAAGCCACGCGCTGCTCGCTTTCTGTTCACCGCTGAAGCCTGCCAACGACGACATGCTGCAGGCGGTGGCCGACTCCGGTGTTCGCGTGATCCATACGGAGCATTACCGCATTGAGCCGCCGGATCAGGAATATCTCATGCCCGACTACGCGGCAGCCGGGCGACTGGCAGCTCGGTATCTGCTCGAATCGGGGTGCACCTCACTGCGCGTGCTGGGCCATTGGACCAGGCCTTCCCCATCGTCGCTGCTGACGGAGATCGGCGTTGCTCAGGGGATAGCAGAAGCCGGTGCGCGGCCTGCCGAGCGCATGCTTCTGGCCACCGCCCCCGATTATGAATCCGGGCTGGTGGCACGGCGTCTGGCCGCATTGCCGGCACAAACGGGGCTGATTTATCCCGCGCTGGAGAGTGGCGCCAAGGCCATTTGGCTCCTGCGCAGCAACCACAAGAAGCCGGATACCATCAAGGTCGTTGCGCTCAGTGACACGCTGAAGGGAAGCTGCCCATGGATCGACAGATTTCAGTTCGATACGATCGACATGCACGATCGTATCTGGAATGCCGTGAACAACAGGGATGATCAGCCTTTGCGCGAGCTGCTCGCACCGACCTTCCTGCCGGCCTCCGTGCCGGTGCCGCAACTTGATCATCCCGATTGGCTTTCTCATGACTGTCTACCGGAAAAAGCAGAACGAAACTACGTCGTGAACACCGAATCGATAACCCCACAATGGAGATAATACCATGATCAGACAGCACCGTAATTTCACCCTGATCGAGTTGCTGGTAGTCGTGTCCATCATAGCTATTCTCGCCAGTATGCTCTTGCCCGCCCTCAGCAAGGCGCGCAATATGGCACGAAAGGCAAGTTGCCTCAACAACATGAAGCAGGTGGGCCTCGTTCTCGCTTTGTATGGCGGGGACTTTGACGGGATGCTCCCGAGCGGCCGCTCGGAGTGGCGGCGCGAGTACGTCAAGGTGGCGTGGTGGGCCCGGGGCGACTACAACGGACCAACCGGACTCGGCATCTGCGTCCGGGAAGGTTACATCAATGAGCCCGATACCTTCTACTGTCCAGGCCGCGACAGCGGCGATCGCTATACCCGCTATGGGTGGGGTGCCTGGAGCAATTTCGGCTCCAGCTGGGCGGAGACCAGCTATCAGGTCGCCACCTCAAGCTACTCCAGCAACGAGAACTTCAACTACGCGAAGTGGCATCGCTTTGGGCAAACCGATCCAGACAAGGTTCTGACCTTCGAGATCTGTTTCACCGATTCCGATCCTGCCCTCGGCTATGCCCAGGCGCCCTTTGGCACATCGCGCCATAAACACGGGCTCGGCTATAATACGGGTCTCTTCGACGGCTCGGCAACGTGGGTGACGGATCCGAGCAACTTTGTCGAGGTGGCCTTTACAACCAGCAGCTTCGACAAGCCCTGGTCGCCCAACGACTCCAACGGAGTCTACTGGTACCACACCAAGCTGCTTGGCTGGAGCTACCAGAAGTATGTCCGCAACAGCCCGTATCCCTTTCCCTGATCACGATTCCGAGAATCCAGAACCAGCAGGATCATCATGAGACACCGCTGCGCAGTGATGGCGCTGACACTTGCCCTGGTCACCTCCCTCATCCCCCTCACCCAAGCGCAGGAGGCCAAGCCGGCGATACTCTTCGCCAGTCCAGGCGAGATGCGGTATGCGAGCGTCGGCTTCGATTATCTCCGTGAGCTGGCCGCGGCGGGATTTGAAGTGGATTACACCGAAGGCAGCGCCCAACTCACCTGGGAGAAAGTACAGGCCTACAACGTCGTGGTCATTGTCACCTTTCCGCCGGTGGACGAACACGACGCGCAGTGGCTGCATGCTCCGCGGCCACCCTTTGCCGATGCCTACATGGAGGTGCTGCACCGTTTCGTGCAGGCCGGCGGCGGCTTGCTGATGCAGATCACCAACGCAGGGATGAGCCATATCCCGAATGACTTTCTGAAGAAGGAGTGGGGGCTGGAGTTCCCCTTGGCGGTCATCGACGATCCCATGGCGCTGCCCTTCACCAACCTCCCCAACATCAAGGCAGCCTACACGGACAAGATCGCCCCGACTCCAGTCAGCGAAGGTGTCACCGGCTACTGGTATCCGCTTGGTCAGCACTACCTTGGCGCGCATACCATGCCGGTAACCGTGGATGAAAGCTGGCAGGTTGTCGCCCGCATGGGCGATTCGGCCTTTACCGCGCCGCCATCCTTCGACCGCGGCGGTATACATCCGCGCCCCGACTTGCCCATGCCAACTGAAACCCTGAAGCATGCCCCGCTCTTCGCGATCCGCGATCTGCCCAATGGCGGGCGACTGGCTGCCGCCCACACCTGGCACCAGTTTTCGATCGGTTCCGGCCGCAAGTGGCTCTATCAGAGCGAAATCCTCGATAAAGGGCTTGGCAACCGGCGTAGCGACTATGGACTTCTCCTGCGGAATACTTATCGCTGGCTGGCCGACGAGAGTCTGGGCAAGGGCACCCTCGGTGGCTTCGTCACCGACCCGCAGCGGCTTCTGGAGACTCAGCTTCGGGAAGACGCCTTCACCCCGTGGAAGGAGCCGGTTCACGAGAGCGAAGCGGCCCTCACTTTCAAGCCTCCCGCGGCGCCCCGCAAAGTCTATCGCGGCATCATCGGCGCCCAAACCGCCCACAGCGGCGGCTCCGGCACCGTGGCCGAGTACGCGGCCGCGGCACGCGACGCCGGGATCGACTTCGTGATCTTCCTGGAAGAGTTCACCCAGCTGACTGAGGAGCGCCTGGCCCAACTCACCGCCGAGACAAGCGCCCTCTCCGGCGAGGATCTGCTGCTGCTGCCCGGCTATGCGATGGTCACCAATATCGGCAACCATATCTTCATGTACGGACCCAAGCCGCTATGGCCCGACGAGCGGCTCCTCGCCGGACCCGATGGCAAGCTCTTCAACATGCAGTATCAGGATGAAGCCGGCGAGTGGGCGCGCGGCAACTATGCCCTCGACTGGCTCCTGCAATGGCACCATAGCGGCAACGTCGGCTTCTACCGTTTCTCGGATTCCGGCAAGGGGATGCGCATGTACGACCTGCGCCCGTACAGCGCGGCGGCCGTCAGAACCTATGAGAACGGTCAACTGCTCGAAGACATGACGGACGAGTACCTGACCACCTGCCAGAGCTTCGCGGTGCCGAGCCCGGTTGTGGTCAACATAGTCAAGTCGCCGGCGGAGATGCGTCAGGCGGCGGAGACGCAGGCGCTGACTCGCGCGGCGGTCTACAGCCACGACCACCTGCTGCCTCGCGCGCTGCGCTGGTCGCATTCGTACGACGGGTTGCCCCTCTTCATCTCGGATGGGCCGCTGGTTCATCAATGGTTTGGGCAGCGGCGGGTCGTCACCTTTGGCGCCGAACGCTTTGTAAGCGGTCGGTCGCTGGACGTCATCCCCATTCATGTCACCAGCGAGAAGGGCTTGAAGGAGATCCGCATCTACAACGGCCAGGAGCTATTCCGCCGCTTTGACTGCCACGGCGAGAAGGAGTTTGCAACTACCCTCTTTCTCTCCGGCATCGTGCAGCGCAGCCTGGTGCTGATTGCGGAGGATCTGGAGGGGGGCAAGGCGACCACCTTTGCGCACCGAACCTATAAGGACTCGAGCCTCTGCCCAGTCTTCTGCAGCGACCACGTCAACGACTGCGGCCACATGCTGCTGGCACACGGGCCTCACTGGCCGGCAATGGGGAAGACACCGACCATGCCCGACTTCCAGGCCGGCGCTTCCTGGGACGGCGGCGCCCACCTGGCGCAGCGGCCCCTGATCACGCCCCATTTCACCCATCCCTGGCTGGAGACATCGCTGGGGCGCTACCACGAAATGCCGTACCAGATCCCCCTCGTGGAAAGCTCCGATGAGGGGATGACGCGCTGCCGCATGATCGGCGGACGACGGCTGGAACCGGAGTTTCTTCGCGGCTGGACCAATGCCTGGACGGGATACGGCCCTCTGGTGCCCGAGGAACGCTTCGATCTATGGGCCAGCCACACCTTCTACGGCCAGTACACCACCGGCGTCGAACCGATGGGGTATGGTGGCCCGGGCCTTTTTGGCGGCCCGATCACCGGCGTCTTCACCGAGGAGTTTACCTGGAAGCAGCCCATGACCATCAACCGCCTCCATACCTGGATGAGCGGCTGGCGGCGCGGACGCCCCGACTACACCATGATTGTCGCCTGCGGTACACCCAACGGGGATATTCAGAACGTCATCGACGCGACGACACTGCCGGCGAAGCCGATCCGCATGACCATCGAGCCCGGCGGCTGGTTTGCCGTTTTCAGCTCCGACCCTACCAATACCGCCCTGCTCATCAATCGCGGCGAGAGGCTCTTCCTCGAACTCAATCCACCCACCGCCTACTGGTTGCGACTCTGGGCGGACATCGAGGGACGGCAGGTGCAGCCGGGCGAAACCTATTGGAAAGAGATGTTCAGCATGATCTGGCCCCTCGATCAGAGCCTGTCGCAGGCTGCGCAACTGGCAGATGTCGTGCGCTGGCTGAACGAACCCGTCGGCATGGAACTCCTCCGCGGCACGCGCGGTGAGCGGCGGGGCGGTCTCTTCGAGCTGGAGCTGGAGAATGGCGCCGTGGAGTTCGCGCTGCCTCAGGAGACACGGTTCAGCGTCAATCTGCCGGTGCGCGTGAACGGCATGAACCGCGGTTGGACGGCAGGGCTCTATCAGCTCGACGGCTTCCGCACCCACTATTATTCCAAAGAGAACACCGGTTGGACGGAGCTGGGCGTGGACTTTGCTGGTGCCGTCCATGTACCCGTCTTCGCCAGCATGTCGCCGCAGACGCACATGCGCATCGGCCATCCGCTCATCGCCGACGCGGCCGGGAGCGATCTTCTCATCCAGGTAACCTGCCTGCGTGATGCTGTCGGGGAGCAGGAGGCGCTCTGGCATGCCTCAGTGAACAACCCCACCGCGTTGCCGATCACCACCACCATTCGCCAGGTGATGGAGTTGCCCGGCCTGCGGATAGCCGAGCAGCAACTGACCATTCAGCCTGGCGAATATCGTCTTCTGACTGGCCAGTAAGCTGTACCAGTAACCGAATAACTGAATCGAGGAATCGTTGCCTGCCCATGAAAGCACTTCTCTGTTCGCTGCTCATGTTGTTTCTTCTTTCGGACCAGGCACAAGCCGGCGAGACCGGCGTGCTCTTCACGGGTCACCGTCATCATCGCTGCGGATACGAAATGGCCAAGGCCCTGCATGCCGATGGATTTGCCGTTAACACGCGCACCGTGAGCAGGGGGCTGATGGGGGCGGAACTGACATGGGATGAGCTGCGTCAGTATCATACGATCGTGCTCATGGGAATGGGGCTATCGCTGGCGGACCAGAGCCTGACGCCACAGAACCGCAACAACGTGGAACTCCTGCATCGTTTTTTGCGGGAAGGCGGGGGTATCCTCTTTGTGCCGACGTGGTGCCAGGATCCGGAAGGTTTCGCGGCTCAGCGGGCTTTTGCCGGGCCGCTCGGCCTGGAGATCCTTTTTGACGAGCAGGTGATGGATCCGGGAACGGAGGTTGCCGCCACCGCCTGGCGGATTCCATTCGCGCATACGAACCAGATCCAGCCGTCACCTTTCACCGGTAACGTCACCTCCCTCTGGTATCCGTCGAGCACGCGCGCCGGCCACCAGGTGCATACGTGCCTCTTCGGCATCCAGGATGAGGCGTGGAAGCTTGCCGTGAAGGGCTCAGCCAGCAGCTACTCGCGCACCGTACCGCTGGATCGTCATGATTTCGGTTCGTTCAGCGAGGGGCGTTTCGATGCTTCCGTGCCGCTTGTTGCCTATCGAGAATGGGGCAAGGGGCGGGTGGTTGTCCTGAGTATCACACCGGAGTACCTGATCGAGGATGTGGCGGGCACCACGCTGGAGGAGATTGTGCGGAAGCGCGGACTGAAGGGGGTCAAGAGCGATGGTTATCTGCTGGTACGCGATGCGCTGCGCTGGCTGGCGGAACCGGCGCTGAAGGAAGAGACCTTGGGGGGAGCCACCATGCAGGCACAGCTTCTGGAGGATCCCTATAAGGTGAAGTGGGTCGGACCCACCGATTGGTCGAAGCCGATTCCGGAGCCGCGGCCCTTTCCCGCATTACGTGGGGCCATCGGCGCGCGTACGGCGGCATCGTCAGGTTCTGGAAGCGTGGAGCAGTGGGTTCAGGCCGCCAAGGAACAGGGACTCGACTACCTGATCTTCCTGGAGGAGATGACCGAAATCTCGCCGGCCGAGTTCGAGGCGCTCAAGCAGGCCTGCGCGGCCGCCAGCTCCGCCGACTTTGCCGCCATCCCCGGTATCACCGCCATGGATGAGATCGGTAACCACTACTTCTTCTGCGGCACCAACTTCCTCTATCCACCGGAGAAAATGCTCTCGGAGGATGGGAAACGCTTTGTCTCGTATGATCCAGGCTTGAATCCGGCCGACCCGCGTGAGCCGCGCGGGCAGTTGTCCATGACCATCCTCCACTATGTTCTCAGTTATAACCATGCCTTCACCCCGGGCAATTACCTCTTCCGCCAGGACGCCGCCCCCGTCGATGACTGGTTCTCCAACTATACCGCAGTCGGCGTCATCACCCGGCAAAACGGGGAGCTGCTCGAAGATATCACTTCCGGCTATCTCGACATGGTCGACTCCGGTCAGGGGCCGCTCCCCCTGGCGATCGAACTCATGGATGACCCGGCGCAGTTGGCCGATCTGCGCTGGCAGACGGTCTTGCGGCTGCCACCGGCGGCGCCGGATGCGGCTGAGTCGCCAGTCCCTGCCTACTTCAATCAACGCCAGTTCTATCCTGCCAATCCGGTGCGCATTCACATCACCGAAGGGCCGGACATTGTCGACTGGAGCTTCGTGGGGACGCGTGACTACGAGGGCAACAATCGGGGCGACTTTGTCTGGCAGAACTATCGCTGGTTGGTTCGCGGCACGGTGGCGTCAGAGGTGGGGCTGCATGAAGTCGCGGTCTACGACGGTCCTCATCTCTTCCGGCGCTTTCTCTGTGGTGGCGAAAAGAGCTTCACCTTCACGCTGGATATGAGCCATGACGAACAGCACAACCTGGTCCTGATCGCGACGGACGTGAACAATCGGCGGGCCATATCCGGCGATCAATGGGACCGCAACCATCGCATCGAAGAGTTCATGTGCAGCGATCGCAACAACCAACTCAGCTACGGCTTTGTACCGCGCTCGGACGGGACTTTCCTCATGCTGGGCGGAAATCAGCCGCTGGCTACCCCCAACAAGCGCATTGCGGGAATGGCGATCTCCCCATCGGGCACCTTCAAGAACGACCCTCGCCTGGGAGCGCCTGCCTTCGATGGCGGTGCCTTCACCGAACCGATGGTTTTCATGAATCCGCAACTGAAGATTGGCGATGGCTTGGTCTCCTCGCCGGGCGGCCTTCAGGCCTTCCGGCTGATGCACAGCCGCGACGCCAATATCGGTCAGGGCGAGTTCCGTTGGCGTTTTGAGGATGACATACGAGTCGCCAATGTCTGGCACACCCTCTGGAAGGTGACGGAAGCAGACGATTTCACCGTCATCAAGCGCAACCATTTCTTTCAGATCGACCCGGACAGCCCGGTGGCGGTCTTTCTGTGGCAACTGGAGCTGACGGCGAAGCGCGACTTGGATGCGTCCTCCTGCCAGGTCGGCTTCATACGCGCCGGGGACGATCGCCTGTGGGCAATACGTGGAGCCGATGGGGGGTTGCGTGCAGGGCTTCACGAGGCGGAGAACATGCTGTCGCAGCGGCGTTCACTACGCGTGCCGTTGGGGGTGGGCGGGTACGCGGCCCTGCTCGATTCAAGCCTCGGCAGCGGCGCTGTCTTTCCGTTGACCGAAGGAGTGAGCGCCGAAATGAGCCTGCCGGGACATGGCAATATCGTCTTCTGGCTGGATGAAGACAAGATCCCGCGCCGGGCAGGAGAGACGGCCCGCATCGATCTCCTGCTGGTGGGTGTGCCGCGGTTGACCCCCGTCACCGCAAATATCAGCGCCGCCAGCACCGAAACATTCGAAAACTTCCGACTCGACTTCGGCATCGGGGTCGATCAGCCGCGCTATCGTGCCGACCTGCGGAGCGGCAGAGCGATCAGTCGCATGTATCCGCTGATCGTGGACGGCAGCGAGAGCGGCGCGATGGTGGGACGGCTGTCCGGCAAGCTGGTCTCCAGCCTGCCGATCCTGGTGCAGGGTCTCAATGACCGCTGGAGTTCCTTCCTGTACGATGGCACCGTGGGCAAGGCTCGACCGTTGGCCACCTTCGAGAGGAAAGCATGGGCGACCGTGGTCGTCGGCGAGGGCAGCGATCTCTTCATCGGTCAGCCCGTCACCGCCAGTCAACCCGATGTTTTTCTGCTGTTGACCCAAGTTGGGGAAGAGGCGTGGCGGCTGGAGCTTCACAATCCAACCAATGGTGCGCTCGAGGTTGGCCTGAAGGTGAATCCCGCCTTCCCGCCACTGGCCGGCGTGACACTCCCGCCCCAGCCCATCGTGCTGCAAGCGGGCAGCTCTCAGATCATCGACCTGTGATGGCCTGACGCCCGGACTCAGCCGTCGATGCGAAGCATGACCTTGACGACGCCGTCGGCCTTCTGGTCGACCATGTCGAAAGCGGCCTTGCTCTCGTTGAGCGTCATGCGGTGCGTGATCATGAAGTCGACGTCGACATCGGGATGCATGACCATGTCGATGGCGCCCTGCATGCACTCATTCTGTCGTCGCACGTTCTGAACGCATATCTCGCGTCGTCGCATGGTATCGGCTTCAAAGCTGATGCGATCGACCTCGGGGATGCCGATGATCATGAACTTGCCGCCAGGCTTGAGCAGGGCCAGCCCCTGGTCGACGGCGGCCTGTTCCCCGCTGCACTCGAAAACGACATCCAATAGTCCGGGCTCTCGCGCGAGGATGGGGTCATTTCCCTCGCTCGGATCGAGCGCAAGATCGGCCCCGTGTTCCGCGGCAAGCTCCCGGCGACTGGCCACCGGCTCCGTCAGGTAGACGGTGTCCGCGCCGAGATAACGGGCCGCGGTCATCACCGACAAGCCGATGGGACCGGCTCCGAGAATGCCGATTCTGGCGCCGCGCATGGGGATCGAGAGCTTGACGGCATAGAGTCCGATGCTCAGTGGCTCCACCAGCGCTGCCTGCTCCATGCTCATCGCGTCCGGGATCCGGTAGAGCGATTCGGCGGGCATGACGTAACGCTCGCATAGGCAGCCGTCGATCTGCCCGGGGCAGCCCATGAAGAGGAGGTTGCGGCAGGTATGCCGGCGGTTGGCACGGCATTGGTCGCACTCGCCGCAGCTTATGGCCGGGTCCACGGCCACGCGATCGCCCGGCTTCAGCTCTCTGACCGCGGGGCCAACCTCCAGAACCCGTGCACTGCACTCATGCCCCACTGGAAAGGGAAAGTGCACCACCTGGCTGCCGATGCGCCCAGTCGCGTAATAGTGGATATCGGAGCCGCAGACCCCGACGGTATCTATAACCAGCATGACATCATCGGGCCTGGAAATTGCCGGTTCGCGGCGCTCCGCCATCTCCATCTGGCGAATGCCGGTAAGCATCATGCTCTTCATGCGGTTCCGTCTCCCATGACATATGTAATATTGACTGGCGACCTCTGCAGACGTCTCGGTTCATTAGTGTAGCACGGACTTCCGAGGAGCGCCAAAGGTCGCATCAGAGATGTTCGAGACGGGAGTGGGCATTGTCGAAACGCCAGGGAATGCTCTGTCCCCGCAGATGGACGCCGCCAATCCACCGATCGATGCCGTTCAAGACGACGAAGTCGGCCTGCTTTTCCAGGACTGCCACTCCGGTTTCGGTGAGCGTGACGGTGCGATCGGCTGTTTGAGCCGGCGGTTGCCACAGGGGAAGCGGCTGGCCGTCGTCAATCGACACCAGAGGGATCGCGCAGTCTGCCAGCTGATGCAGAGTCCACCACAGGGTCGTGTCACCGAAGAAGGGGCGTTCTTCCTGTTGAGAGGCATACCGGAAGATCTCACGCAGGCGCCGGTGGCCGTCGCGAATGGCCTGCAAGGCCTCACTTTCAAGCCTGTTCAGGCCGTTGGCCAGCGCGGGAAACTGCTGCAGATGGCGCCACAATGCATCCGGCAGGTGGGGCAGCGGGCTGATGTCGTGACTGGCAAGAAGGCTTTCGATCTCCCTCGGGTCGGGGCTGCCGTATGCCTCCCACGCGTCGCGTCCCAGACTGAGGCACTCCTCGTCGATGGGGACGCGCTTCGGAAAGAGGCTGGCCAGCTCCTGCGCGTTCAACTCTCCCAGCCCGACGAAATCGGGCTTTCCCGGGAACTCGCCGATGTCGATCAGGCTCAACGTCGTCACGCCGCGCTCTCGCCGCGAAAGCCAGTCAAGATGACGAATGAGAATCGTCTGATCGTACATGCATCCATCGAACCAGAAGACGACCTCCTCGTGATCGACCAAACGTTCGAGCGCCGCGTCCTGCCGTGCCTGCCAGGCGATGCACGCTTCTCGGGTCATGGCATGGCCGGTGGACTCCACCAGATACTCTGCGCGCAGCTCCCGCCACTGCTCCAGGCTGAGGCCCCGGGGGGCAGGTCCCGCGCTCACGGGATCACACCAGACGATGATGTCGCCCGGCAAATCGCTTTGACGTTGAACATCCGCGGAACAATCCCCGCAGTGCACATGCAGCATGTCGTTATCCTCCGGTGCTCAAGTATCGCTCGCCTTCGCCACAGCTTGTACATCGCAAACCGTTGCTGTCAAGCTGCCCGAGGAGAGTCAGCAGGGCATCGCCTCCCCGGGCGGGTAACTGGACGTTTTCCCGGGGAGGCACGATACTGGGTCAGAGCAGCTTCGCGGTCAAGTCAATGGAGACTGCTTTCAAAGCCTTGGAGACCGGGCATTCCTTGCTCGCCTTCTTGGCGAATTTCTGGAAATCATCCTCTTCGATGTCATCGATCTCTGCCTCCGTGTCGAGTTGGATATGGGTGATCTCGAAGCCATCGCCCTTCTTCTCCAGCTTGACGCTTGCTTCGGTCTTGACGCGGGTGGGCTCGAAGCCTTCTTCGCTGAGCATATGTGCCAGAGCCATGGAGTAGCAGCCGGCATGCGCCGCCGCGATAAGCTCCTCCGGGTTGGTGCCGCCGCCTTCTTCAAAGCGTGAGCTGAAGGAGTAGGCTCCCTGTATGCCGCCGCTGTTGGTGCTGATCGTGCCGTTGCCGTCTTTGAGATTGCCGCGCCACGTGGCGCTGGCTTTGCGTAGTGCCATGGTTATGCTCCTGCTGGTTCTGATACAAGATTGAGGGGGGACGCGCACGCATTGCGCCCATGCTGCTACCATAGGGGCAGTTCGCCAATCGTTGCAACGTTACCGTTTCCGGTTCAGGTGCTGTCGACCTCGATATCGTTGACGTGATCGAGCATCAGGGGGCGGAGTTCCTGGACGGCGGAGGACTCCAACCGCACATAGCGATTGGTGCGCTTGCGGCGTTCCAGCTTGTCCCCGGTAAGAAGCAGCGAAGTAATGTGCTTGCCCCTGTCGCTGAAGACATGGCAGCGGCCGTTCTTGCCGACCACCACATTGGATTCGCGGACCGTATCCCGATAGAAGTCATGTGGCTGTGCATCGACCACGTCCTGCGCTGCCTTGTGCACGGGACGTTTGTCCTGTGATCGCTCCTCGGCATGGGTGGTGCGCCGTCGTGCCTGGCGCCCCTTCTGCTCGATCGAGTTGGTCAGATGCAGCAGCATGCCGAAAAGAAGCTCCTGCTGTTGTTTGCGCTGCGCGCGGGTTCGGCTGTTTTGCCATTCACCGACGAGGTTGCGTACGTCGCGGCGCAGCTTGCTGATGGCGTCATTGATGCGGTAGCAGGCGGCATGAGAGGCGGGCGTGGCATCGGCCAGCCCGACGCGCAGGCGGTCGTCCATCAGGGTCTGCACATGGAGAGAGCGATCGGCGGTTTCGACGATCTGTACGGTGAAGGCGTGGCGAATGCCGTCGAGCATGACATAGCCGCTGACCAGCTGGGCGATGATTCGATAGAGCATGCTGTTGCGGCCGTAGGCGACCGTCTGTTCGGCGATGATGCGTTTGCGGCCGAGTATGCTCGCAAGAAGGCGGGGGCGGCTGTCGAAGAGCTGCGCCACCCGATCGTCGCCCAGACTGACAAGCTCGTTGTGCAGCTCTTCCCAACGGGGCCGGCCAGTATTGGCGTAGCCGGCGAAGACTTGACCCGGCGTGGGCGGCTGCGCATGTTCGCAGCTCGAAGAAGCGCAATTGTAGCAGTAGACCCGCCCCGGCTGAATGACGGCACGGGACGCTTCGGATAGCTTGACGCGCTGCAGGACCTGCTGCGCCAGATCCTCCATGGACATGGACGAGGACCAGTCCAGCTTCAGCTCCCCGGAGAGGGGCTCCAACGGATTGGCCGAATAGAGGCGTAGGGCCTGCCGCAGCAGCTCGTGCAGAGCCTGGTGGGCCACCTCTGCCTGGTGCCGAAGTGCATTCGGCAGTGCATCCCTTTCGTCGTTGTCATCCATCTCGGAACCCTCGGCGTCACAGGAATTGATAAACAGCCGTCGAGCGCAACGCTCTGCTGGCTGGTCCGCGGGCTCCCCTTGTCATCCTTGGCGCTATCAGCGCTCAGGACGATGACGCGGAACGGGCACGTACATTCTGTGCGGCGCCGGCTCGCCCATGGCTCGGCTCCCGCTTGATCTCGAACAAGACTTTCAGTCCATCCACCACGCTTTCGAATTCGAGGTCGCGAAGATCCGTGAGATGAAAGAAGTAATCCTTGCCGTCGGCGCCATGGATGAAGCCATAGCCGCGATCGTCGAAGGTGGTCTTCACGAAGCCAGTCAGGTACTGCCCGGTGCGGGTGCTTTCCAGCATGATGAGATCGTCCTCATCCTCATCCTGCTCATCCTGTGTCCCGTCTTGGAGCCCCATGACTTCGGCCATGGCCTGCTCTTTCTGCTGGGAGAAGAGGTGGCGGCACTCGTCGCAGTAGAACTTCTCGCCGCGGCTGGGATAATAGGTCGTCATCACCATCCGGTTGCCCTTGTGCAGAGGGCTTTGGCAATACTCCTTGTGGCGCTTGAAAGAGAGTTCCAGGTTGTCCAGAAGGTCGTCCAGCCAGAGGATGTCGAAGTCCTTCACCCGCGCTTCGTCATATGGATCCGAAAATTCCGGGCAGCAGCAATTCTGAATACTGGCAATGCAGACCCGCTTGCCGAGACGCCGTACGGACTGCAGAACGGGCACGTAATCCTGATCGCCCACGACGGTTACGGCAATGTCGTAGACGTTGGGAATGGCCGCATAGTACATGATGCAGGTGGCAAGTGCGATGTCGACGCATTTTTCCTTGGGCTCGAAGGGATCTTCGGGCTTGCGATCCGCTCGCCGCAGACGTCGGCCGCGGAAGTCGATGGGGAAAACCTCTACCTCGTAATGGTATTTCTCCTTGAGCATGGAGAAGAAGTCGCGCTGCCGCTGGGCGGCTTCGTCGTCGCGAAGATCGTAGTTCCAGGCATAGCTGCCGAAGAGATGCGTGCGAACCACCTCCACTTCGGTGGATGAACCGAGCTGATCGCTCACCTGCTGGCGGAGCACATCCGGCAGTTTGCCGTAGTCGAGATGAAAGTCGTCGGGAGCGTTGGGATCACCGAGGCGCGCCTTGCTGAAGTAGAGCCAGGTACCATCGATAAACAACATAATCTTCGGCATGGAAAGGGGATGTCCTCATTAAATAACGTACAAACACTTAATCGCAAGAGCCGCAAAATATTACTTACTATGTATGCTTGTCGCTGAAAAGGCAAACTGCGTGGAAAGCGCCAATCGAGAGTCGGCGAACCCTTCAGGGATTCCCGCCAAAAGCGCTGCCTCCACCTTGAAAAAACTTGACAACTGGTGCTCCGGCGGAATATTATCGACTTCAAAGTGAATAAATACGAGTTTGTCGTCCGGCGGCAGAAAGGGCGCCGCGCATGGGTGGCCATCGCTGTCGGCGACTGGAATGGGGGAGGGGTAAGCCGTTGCAGCGTTTCGGCATGCCCGGCACATCTTAAAGATCACTCGACAAAGGCAGGGAAAGCGCATGGCAGAGGTAAAGCTGGATAAAGTCTACAAGATCTACCCGGGCAACGTCATGGCCGTGGAAGATTTCAATCTGGACATCAACAACCACGAGTTCATCGTCCTCGTCGGTCCGTCCGGTTGCGGCAAGTCGACAACCTTGCGGATGATCGCGGGCCTGGAGGAAATCTCCAAGGGCACCGTGCGCATCGGGGAGCGGGTCGTCAACGATGTGCCGCCTAAAGATCGCGACATCGCCATGGTTTTCCAGAACTACGCGCTTTATCCGCACATGACTGTCTACGACAACATGGCTTTCGGGCTGAAGCTTCGTAAGTTCAAGAAGAGCGAGATCGACAAGCGCGTCCGCGACGCCGGGGATATCCTCGGCATCAGCGAACTGCTCGATCGGCGCCCGAAAGCCCTCTCGGGCGGTCAGCGCCAGCGCGTCGCCGTGGGACGTGCCATTGTGCGCAAGCCGGAAGCCTTTCTCTTTGACGAGCCCCTCTCGAACCTGGACGCGAAGATGCGTGTGCAGATGCGCGTGGAGATCAGCAAGCTGCACACGCGGCTGGAAACGACGATGATCTACGTCACGCATGACCAGGTGGAAGCGATGACGATGGGCGACCGTATCGTCGTCATGAAGGACGGCCTCATTCAACAGGTAGCTCCTCCCACCGAGCTGTACGACAAGCCGGTCAATCGCTTTGTGGCGGGCTTCATCGGCACACCTCCCATGAACTTCTTCAAGGGAATGCTGTTGTCCGAAGGCGGCAATTTGATCTTCAAGGAAGAGAGCTTTGCCGTTGTCGTTCCGGAGATGTGGAAGGACAAGCTGGGGCCGCACATCGACAAGCCGATCTGGTTCGGCATCCGGCCTGAAGACGTGGGCAGCCAGCAGGCCCGTCAATTGACCAATCCGGCCAAGATCAAGGCCTCGGTGGAAGTGATCGAGCCGATGGGATCCGAGACCTATCTCTACCTCAATACCGGCAAGCACAGCTTCATTGCCCGGACGGAATCGCACGTGCGCACCAGCGTCGGCGAGCAGCTCGAACTGCCCATCTATATCGAGAAGGCGCACTTCTACGATGGCGAAACAGAGTTGAGCATCGTCTAAGTAGTTTTCGGGCCGGCGAGGCAGTGAATGCAGCGCCGGCCCGCTCCTTCCGCCGCCGGCGAGATAGTCGCGTTTACATGCGCCAGGGGCTTTCCGCCAGACTCTCCGGGTCGACCTCGACGGTTGCGGCGAGGCACTGGGCAACCATGGCATCCATGTCAAGGGCCGCCTCGTCTTCATGAACCCGGTACATCTTCACGCCAGTGGCGGGATTGTCCGGCGCGAAGACGGTGCAGCTGTCAGCGCATGGTTCGGCGGAGATGTCGAAGGTGCCGATTCTTCTGGCGATGGCGACGGTCTCGTCTTTGTCCATGCAGATCAGTGGCCGGATGACGATGGGGCCCGCGCTCTCATCGATGGCGTTCAGATTTGGGACGGTCTGACTGGCAACCTGGCCGATGACTTCCCCCGTCACCAGCAACTGCCCACGCAGTCTCTTGGTCATGGCCGACGCAATGCGCATCATGAGACGGCGGTAGAAGATGGTGCGATAGCTTTCGGTGCATTGATCGCGGATGATCTTCTGGGCTTCGGACATGTTGCAGGCGAAGTATCGTCCGGGCCGTTGGAAGGTGTTGAGCCGTTGGACCAGGCGGGCGACTTTGTGCACGCTGTCCATGGGCGTATAGGGATGGCTGTGGAAGGTGACGAAGTCGAGATGCACACCTCGTTTCATGGCCAGATAGCAGGCAACGGGTGAATCGATGCCGCCGGAAAGGAGGGCGAGGCCAGGCTCCGCGCTGTCTGCCGGCAACCCACCCGGTGCGCTGTAGCGATGACTGTAGATGAAGCTGTGCCGTTCGCGCAGCTCGACCGCCAGCGTCAGCTCAGCGCGCTCGCTCAGGTCAACGGTCAGGCGCGGGTAATGGGGAATGATCTTGTCGGCGAGGTATCGCCCCAGCTCGACGGATTCCATGGGGAAAGACTTGTCGGCGCGTCGTATGCGAACCCGGAAGGAGATCGGCCGGCTGCCGGGAATAGACGCTTCGGCTTCCGCATAGGCTTGGGCAAAGAGCTCGAGGGAGCATCGTTCGATGTCGGCAAGCTCTGACGGTATCTGAAATGAAGGCGAGAAGGTTACAAGGCCAAACAGCTGGCTGAGACGGTCGCGCACGAGCTTGAGATCAGCGTCGCTGAATGGCGCCCGCCCCTTTCGGCGCAGGAGGATCCTGCCCCGCTCGCGGTCGATGACCAGTCCTTCCAGATCCACCAGAGCGCGACGTATGGCCTTCACCTGGAGGCGTTCGAAATGGCGGCGATTGCCGCCCTTGAGGGCCAGTTCGCCATAGCGGCACACGATCGTATTTACGGTCATTAAGCTTCGTGGGGTAACGGAATTGGTGCTTCGAGCATAGTCGGATAAGGTAACGGCTTACGGCATGATTTCGAGCGCCCCATCGGCATCGAGCCGCAGCCAGACGCTGGCGCCGGCGGCAACGTCAACGGTCGCGGTCTTGCCGCCGAACACCGGGGTGCCGGCCGGCGAGTGCAGGACCGCCCGTAGCGCGGCGTCGGTCGGGTTGTGGACCTCGACCCGCGGAGGGACACCATCGGCCTGGCCGTCGGCCACCACCGTCAGCTTGACCTCAGGGCGGTCGCAGCGGAAGATGTTGCCGACCCAGATATCGTTGCTCTGGTCCACGTCTTCCTGGACGTAGGCGGTGTCGCCGACCACGGGAATGAAGCGGAACCAGGGACGGCGGCGGGTGTGGACCGCGGCGCAGCCGTTATTCTCCAGGCCGGTGACCCGGATCGGCAGGTCGAGCACCAGGTCGGGGACGGGGCCGATGCTCATCGCCGCTTCGCCGTCCTCGGCGGCGGCGGTGAAGTAGACGGTCGCGTCCGTCAGCTGGCCCGCTTTCATGGTGTAGGGATAGCCGTCGCTGCCGCCAGCCAGATTGAGGATGCGGCAGTGATGCTCGGCCAGCCGGTTGCCGTCGCGGGCATCGGCGAAGTTGGCGACGGCAAAACGGTACTTGATGACGTCGCCGGCCTTGAACTCCTGGCCCTGGCGGCCGATGCCGATGCTGATGGAACGTGGCAGATCCATGCTGTAGGAGAGCGTCGCGTCGTGGGGAAGCATGACGGCGTGGAAGCCCGCAAGGTTGGGTAACCAGGCGACATACCCGCCGGGGCGAACGTCGCCCGCGGCCTGGAGGCGTTTGGCGGTGCCGTCCCAGGTGACAACCTTGGTGCTGCCGTCGGCATCGGTGGCGATGGCGGTGGTGCCCCAGCCGCGGTCCACCTCGACGGGCACGCGCATATCCATCATCAGGAAGCCCGGGGTCTGGCCGAGGGTGAAATCCTCCTTGATGCGGAATTCGCCCTCATGGTAGAGCAGACCGCCGCGATAGTTCTGGAAACCTTCGTGCCAGCGCCGGTGGTTCCAAGTGGTGTACATGTCCTTGCGCGAGGTGAACGCGTGCATCGTGTGATTGCGCGCAAAGTAGTCGGTGGGGCCGAGGTCCAGAGGGATGCTTGCCAAGGCGGGGCCGGGGCGCTCCGGGGTGTCATGCATCTGCGCCAGGAAATCGAGGCGCATGCTCGCCAGGTGGATGTTGTGCGAACTCATGTGCACCTTCATGACATTGCCGACATAGGCATATTCCCGTTCGCGGGTGGGGTACCAGCCGCGGCCGGCTACATTGACGAGTTGACGGCTCCCCAGTTCGGGCAGCGGGCACATCGGGCCGCCGCGGTCCCAGCCTTGGAGCGAGTATTTCTCCGCATTCTGAAGCATCTTGGTCATCGGAAACATCTCGCTGCGGTCCGGGTGCCAGAGGATGCCGGTCGGCCCGAGGATGTTCAGGTTGTCGCCGCAACGGAACAGCCCGCCCTTGTAGGCGTAGACCAGGATATTCCACGACCAGGCGCGTTTGCCGTCGCCGTCTATCACCTCGAGGGCCAGCCAGTGCTGTTTGTCATGCACCACCTCGAACTCGCGGCTGAGTTCGGCCGCGCCGTGACCGAGATAGCGGCGGATCGGCCCTTCATTGGCGTCGTGGACGATGACTTCGCGGATGCCGGCGGGGCTGGTGACGGCGAAGCGCAGTTGCACCCGTTGGCCGCCTCGGGTATAGCGCCAGTTCTCCTCCATCTGGTTGTTGACCACTTGCCAAGCCGTGATCACTGGCCCCTGGCTCACATATTGGCGGCCGCCCAGTGCCTGCCAGTACGCGGCGCATCGGGTGTTGAGCCCCTTGCGGGCCGCCTCGAGATCGGCGAAGGCGGTCCAGCAGGTCGCGGCGGCCAACGCCACGTCGGCGGGGCTGGTGATGCGGGTGTAGCTGGTCAGCGCCGCCCAGCGCAGATCGGCCAGACCATCGAGGTAATCCCGCTGATTATCGGCGGCAAGCTGGTCGCGATCGTAAACCCAGGGCAGATAATGATAGAACCACCAGAGATTTTCGGGATGGCCGCCCTTGTCGCGCAGCTCTCGATAATCGAGCAGCGCGGTACCGGGGAAGCCGCAATCCGCCGCGTACCAGCCACGATGATTGATCCGGCCGTTTTCCCACTGCTTGTAAACAAAGGGCTTGCCCGGGGATTCCTTGGTCTCCTGCGGGAAAATGAGCTTTTCGCCCCAGATGGCCCAGCGCATCTCCACGCCGGTGGTGAATTGCAGGCCGGGGCAGGCGTAAAACGTCTCGTCGCTCACCGCCAGACAATCGGCCTTGAGCTGTTCGAGGCTTTCCGGAGTGAGCTGTTCGAGAGGGTCGGCGAAGACCACGAAGGCGAGCCCGGCGGCCCGCGCCGAGGCGGCGTACTCGGCGACTGTTCCCGCGCCGCCCGCATGATTGCTGATCGCCCCGAAAATGCCCCGCACCTGGTCGGTCGTGGCGGGCGGCGAGTACGGCCGGCCATCCCACTCGACCCGGGGCGGGTAGCGGATGGGTTCGTAGGGTACAAACGCATGCGTCCCGAAGCCCGGCTCGGCCTGCGCCGGTTCGCCCAGCCACTTGATGCCATTGACGATCAATTGCTGGCTGTCGCTACGCAGGCCCCGGCCCGGATCGCCACTCCGTTCGACCGTTTCCGCCCACAGAGGATTGTTGATGTTCAGGCGCCAGTGGATAGGCGTCAGTGGATAAGAGAGGATGCGCCCCTTGCCCAGGGTCCGCACCGCCACCACCGGCGGGGCGCTCGCATAGGTGCCGGGATCGTCGAGGTTGACTATGTTGTCCACGACCCCGGACTTGAAACTGCCGGCCTCCGCCTCACCGCGAACGATCACCTGCCAGGAGTCGTCATAGCGGCAGGCGGGCAACCCCGGCCAGTGGCCGAAATCGTAAAGCGGCAGCACCAGCCGGCCGATGCCTTCGGTGATCGGGTGCGGCGTGATGTTCTGGGTGTACCAGTAGGGCGCCAGGTCCGTCGCCCGGCCGCGAACCGCCTTGAACTCGCGGCTCTTGTCAAACGTCCCTTCGTGCAGCAGCTCCAGCCCGAGCGGCGCGATCACCAGGTTCCAGTACTTCTCGTCCTCGTCGCCGGGATAACGCACGCCACGGAGGTTGAGGAAGAGGCCGCCGCCCTCCGACACGTAGCGGTGCAGAGCGCGGCCGACCATGGCGGCGCGGTCGCGCAACTCGTCATTGAGCTGGTGAAAACCCTCGGGATGGGGACTCAGCGCCACCACGTGGCAGGCCTTGAGCCGTTGGTAAATCCGCTCCTCCGTCCAGCCACCCTGGGTGACGCTCTCGATTGGTGCCAGCAGCGCCTCGATGCCCACGGCCTTCAGCTCTTTCTTCAAGGAATCGTAGTGCTGAAACTCGACATCGTGCTTTTCCGCGTCGCGTTCGAGAATGCCGAAAATCACCGGTTCGGCGGCACTCAGCACCAGGGGCAACAGGCAGAGAAACAGGGCGGTTCGCATCGGGTTCACCTCGGGTTAAGCTCGGGTTTGACGATGCGTGTACACTGCCCTGTCCGGGGCAAATGTCCAGTCCTTCAGCCTGCCACGGCGCTGCCCAATGCCAGGACCTCGCTTACGCTTCGTGGCCGATGACGCAGCTCCGCATCCGCTCGCCGCGTATTGATCCGCAGGTCGCGCGGTCGTGGCTCCGCCAGCTCTCGGTTGAGGACGGGCTGAAGCAGGGATGGATCGAGACCGAAATGGCGTGCCAGCAGCAGCCCGAGCGCAAAGCGGCTCAACGATTCCGGCCCGGCCAGATGCCACACGCCCCCTTGGCGGGCGGACGGCAGGGCGGCGATTTCCCAGAGCATGGCGGCAAGGTCGTCCGCCGCAATCGGCGTGCGCACTTCGTCCACGAAGAGCATTGCCCGCGCGCCCTTGCGCAGAGCGTCGATCAGCCAGGCGCTGCTGTGGTTGAGAGGTTCCAGGCCGATGATCAGCGAGGCGCGGACGATCGCCGCCCCCGGCAGGAGTTCGCGGACAATCCGCTCGGCAGCAGCCTTGGCCTGGCCGTAGGGGAAGATCGGCCGCGGCTCGTCAGCTTCGGAGTAGGGACCAGAATTGCCGTCGAAGACCATATCGGTGCTCATGTGGATCAAGGCCGCACCCTGATCGCGGGCGGCTGAAGCAACCTGTTCAGTGGCCTGAACAATGTTGCGATCCATATCCTGCTGGCTGAAGGCGGTGTGGACGATCAGCTCCGGGCGCACCTTCTGGCAGAGTGCGGCCATGGCGCCCGGAGCAGCCAGATCGACTTGATGCCCAAGCGGCCAGGAAGGTTCGCGGCGATGCCAGGTGCCGTGGATCTCCCAGCCGGCTATGGCCTGTCGCATCAGGTGCGTTCCCAGATTACCGCCGCTGCCAGTCACGATTACACGCATGGTTCGTTCTCCGTCGGTTTGGTGATCCGCAGCACCGCCGAGCCGGTGATGTCTCCCTGGCGGACGGCTTCCAGCGCCTGGTTAGCCTCGCTCAAGGGAAAGGTGGTGACGCGGGTTTGGATCGGGATTCGTGGGGCCAGGTCGAGAAACTCCGCACCATCGCGTCGCGTCAGGTTGGCGACGGAACGGAGCTGCCGCTCCTCCCAGAGCAGAGAATACGGGAAGGAGGGGATATCGCTCATGTGGATACCGGCGCAGACGATGATGGCCCCCTTCGCCGATGCCTTCAAGGCGGAGACCACCAGCTCGCCGACAGGCGCGAAGATAATGGCGGCGTCGAGTCGTTCGGGTGGCTGATCGGAGCTGCCTCCTGCCCAGGACGCGCCAAGCTCGCGGGCGAAGCTCTGCCCATCGCGATCTCCGTCGCGCGTGAAGACATAGACCTCTCGCTGCTGCCAGAGCGCCACCTGGATGAGGATGTGCGCGGACGAGCCGAAGCCGTAGAAGCCCAGACGCCGCGCCCCGTCGGTCATGTTCAGCGAACGATAGCCGATCAGCCCCGCGCAAAGCAGCGGCGCGGCCAGCTCAGCCGGATAGTCGTCGGCCAGTGGAAAGCAGTAATCTTCATGGGCGACGGTATACTCCGCGAAGCCGCCGTTTCTCGTGTAGCCCGTGAACTCCGGCTGGTCGCAGAGGTTCTCCCGCTCGGCGCGACAGTAGCGGCAGGCGCCGCAGGCGCCGCCCAGCCAGCCAATCCCGACCCGATCGCCCACCTGAAGGCGGCTTGCATCAGGGCCGAGTTTGCTGACCGTGCCGACAATCTGGTGCCCGGGGATGAGGGGCAGGGCGGGTGCCGTCAGGTCGCCATCGAGCAGATGCAGATCGGTACGACAGACGCCGCAGGTGAGCACCCGCACCTGCACGTCCCCCGGGCCGGGTTCCGGGCATTCCACTTCCATGAGCCGCGGGGGCTCTCCATGGCCGTGCCATACCATTGCTTTCATTGACGGGCCTGCTGCTGATCGTGGTGGGTGCCTTACTATAGCACTACAGCCGTCGCAGCTTTCCATCCTGCATGATCATCGTGCGATCGGCGCGCCGGGCGAGATCCCGATCATGGGTCACCATGACGACGGTCAGCTTTTCGCGTTCTCGAAGTTCCTCGAGGAGGCGGATGATCTCGCCGGCATTGCTCGCGTCGAGATTGCCGGTCGGTTCATCGGCCAGAATGATCCTGGGCTTGTTGATCAGGGCGCGGGCGATGGCCAGGCGCTGCTGCTCGCCGCCGGAAAGCTCCGCTGGCCGGTGCTGCAACCGGTGCGCGACGCCCATCTGCTCGATCAAGGCCAATGCCGCGGCCCGGCAGGCTGTATCGCTCTGGCGGTTCAGGCGGCCGGCCAGCATGACATTCTCCAGGGCGGTCAGCTCCGGAAAGAGCTGGGAGGACTGGAAGACAAAGCCGATCTGGGTTCGCCGGAGCTTGGCCTGCCGGAGTGACCCCATGCCGGTGGTATTCTTGTCGAAGTAGAGAATCCGGCCGGAAGTGGGCTTGTCGAGGACGCCGAGGACGTGAAGCAACGTCGTTTTGCCGCATCCGGAAGGACCGGTGAGTGCTACCCATTCACCGGTGTCCACCTGCAGGTCGATCCCTTTCAGGACCTCGATGGTATGCTTGCGTCGGCGATAGCTCTTCACCAGATTTTCTACTGTCAATGCGGCAGTCACCCGCCACCTCACTGGTTAACCGGTTTCCACGCGCAGGGCATTGGACGGCGTCATGGCTCCTGCATACAGCGCCGGAATGGCGGCTGCCAGAACACAGATGAGAAAGGTAGATACCGCGATGGCCAGGACGTCGAGCCGGTCCACGTGCGCGGGTATCTGGGGCAGCTGATAGAGTTCCGCCGGGAAAACCTCCACCCCCATGACGTTGCCCAGGAAGGCGGCGATATGGTTTCGATACGTGAGGATCAGCAGTCCCAGTCCCAGCCCGAGCAGGACCCCCAGCAGCCCGACCACCGCCCCCTGCAGCATGAAGATCGCCTGGATCGTCAGCGGCGTGGCGCCCATGGCCTTCAGGACCCCGATCTCCCGCGTCTTCTGCACCACGATGGTGATCAGCGTGCCTGTTATGCTGAAGGCCGCGACCCCGACGATGATGGTCAGCAGGAAAAACTGCATGTTCTTCTCCACCTTGAGCGCTCCAAAGAGCTGCCGGTTCACCTGCTGCCAGGTCAGCATTCCGAGGCCGGCGAAGAAGGAGCTGTTCGCAAAGAGCTGGTCGACGATGGGGTCCAGATTGTCCGGGTCGTCCGTCCACACCTGGATCGAACCAGCCGACTCCCAGGGGCGGTTGAAGATCTCGTTGGCCTTTTCCAGATGCACAAGGATGAAGTTTGAATCGTAGTCATACATGCCCAGGTCGAAGATGCCAACGACCTCCAGCTCCTCGGGCAGATAGACTTCGTCCGATTCGGCGAAGTAGATCTGATCGTCCTCGTCGAACTTCACCATGCTCTGCAGCTTGCCGGTCGAATGGACCACGAGCGTGTCGCCGATGCCGATGCCGAGTGAAAAGGCGAGATCCGAACCGACGATGGCTTCCTCGCCGCTCACGTCGTAAGTCCCGGTGGTGCTCTCGCGGATGATGGTCACGTCACTATCAGTTCTCGGATCGATACCCTTGATGAACTTGGCAATGATCTGTCGCCGGGTCTGGATGAGCACCGGTCCCTGCGCGGTCGCCGTGGCCTTGAGACCCATCTCCTGCAGCTTCTTGACGTAGACATCCGGGGAGTCGATGTAGTCCGTCAAGGCCGGCTGAAGGGTGATGTGAGCCTGCATGCCGAAAATGCGGCTGCGTATATCCTGCCCGAAACCCGCCATCACCGCCATCACCACGATCAGCACCGCAACGCCAAGGGTCGGCCCAAGTACGGAGAGAAAGCTGATGAGGGAGACGAAGGACCACTGGGGCCGCAGATAACGGAAGGCGAGGAAAAGGCTCGCGGGTACTCGCATCGTCAGCTTTCCAGGTCCCGCTTCAGGATGCTTACGGAATTGCGCAGCGAATCGTCGGCGCTCATGAGCTGTTCCACCTTGTCCACCGCGTGAATGACGGTGGCATGATTCCGGTTGAAGGCATCACCAATGGCAGGCAAGGAATCTGACGTCAACTTTCGGCTCAGATACATGGCGACCATGCGCGGCAGGGCGATCTTGCGCGGCCGCTTCTTGCTCATCATGTCTGAACGGCTGATATCGAAATGGTCCGCGACCTGGCGCTGGATCAGTTCGATGTTGATTGTCGGCTTGCGTTCCTGCTCGAACTTGTCCTTCAGCAGCATCTCCGCGCGTTCGACTGTCATGTTGTCACTGAAGGCGGAGATGTTCATGACGAGGCGGGTCAGTGCCGATTCCAGGTTGCGGATGTTGCTGTGGATGCGGTTGGCGATGAGGGTCATGACCTCGTCGCTCAGCTTGATCTGCTGCTTCTCCTGCTTGTTGCGGAGAATGGCCAGGCGCGTTTCGAAATCCGGGGGGAGCATTTCGGCGCTCAGTCCCCACTCGAACCGGGAGACCAGGCGTTGCTCCAGCCCGGCGATCTGCTGCGGGGTACGGTCACTCGCCAGCACGATCTGCTTATGGCTGTTGTGGAGCGCATTGAAAGTGTGGAAGAACTCTTCCTGCGAACCGACCTTGCCCTCGAAGAACTGGATGTCGTCGATCAACAACAGATCCAGGCTGCGAAAGCGGCGGCGGAAACTGCCGAGCTTCTTTGACTGCAGCGCTTCCACGTACTGGTTGACGAATTCCTCGCTGGTGACGTACTGCACCTTGGCCCGTTTCTTGCGAGCAATCACATTGGTCGCGATGGCCTGCAGCAGGTGCGTCTTGCCAAGGGCTACACCGCCGAAAATGAGCAGCGGATTATAGGCACGCCCCGGTTTCTCACTCACGGCCTGCGCGGCCGCAAAACAGATCTTGTTGCAGTTCCCTACCACAAAGTTGTCGAATGAGAAGTCACCCCGATACGGGAAGTTCGAGTTGTAGTCGCCACCATCGTGGTCGTCATGGCTCTCCCGTGACCGCACTCGCGGCCGCGGCCGTTCCTCGACGGCAACCGCGGTGGCGGTGGCGGTCGATGTCTCGTCCTTATCGCCTTCCACCCGTTTTCGCACCGCCGGCGTCGTCAGGCTGGCAAGCTGATGACCGCTCTCGAACACAACTTCCAGCGAATCGTCACAGACTTCCCGCAAGGCTTCTTCCACGACTCCGCCATAGTTGTCGCTGAGCCAGAAGGCGATCAAGTCACTCGTGACGCCAAGGATCAGCGTGTCACGGCTCTCATCCAACGTGACGGGGACAATCTCGGCGAAATATCGCTCGAAAGAATCCGCATCCACCAATTCGCGCAGTTTGACCAGCGCCGCGTTCCAAAGATTTTGTGCCTGTTGCATTGACGTTGTCCACCCTCAATCGAAAACTGACAAATTTACTGACAAGTTATTAACAGCCGCTCGCCGCGTTTTTGCTCGGGGGGCGCCAGATAGCTGGCAGCCTTGGAGCATGCGACCAAGATATTGCGTCGTATCGTCGGAAAGCATTCCTCAAGTGGCAAATGCGGCGTTAATCTGGTGTTGACGAGCGACACGATCTTCGGCATCAAGTCCTGACCTTCCCTAGTTGAGCCCGAAACTGCCAAGCCTTGGAGCCAGCCGAAAATTGTCCCTCTCATGCCCTGCCAACACCACCTTTATTTCCCCTTTCAAGGAACCGGTCTGGACACATAACTTCCCCATATTTCCGTGCGAGGGCTGTCACTGTGTCCTGCCCGTGGTATGGTGGCAGGGTCAACTCTATCACTATGGCGTCCAGAACCCTTTTCGACAACTCCAGTCATGACTAATTTGTTGATGTTCGACTTCGATGGGGTCCTCGTGGACTCCCGGGACTTCATGGTAGAAGTGATCATAAGTGCCTGCAAATCTGTAGGTTGCGACACCATCAACACGCCGGTGGAGGTCCTCGAATTATTCTCTGTAAACGTCTATGAAGGACTGGCATCTCATGGTCTTTCACCGCCGGAGCGCGCCGCCGTCCTGGCCGCCGTGACTGCCGCAAGCCAATCCGGGGCGCGGTCGATCGCGCCGGTCGCGGGTATGCCGGCGGCATTGCGCCGCCTTGCCGCCGCCCATCCTCTCCATATCATCTCCTCGAACAGCGCCGCGTTTGTACGCCATTATCTGCGGGCTCACCACCTGGAGGATTGTTTCGCCGCCATTCTCGGCGGCGACAGCGACGACAGCAAGACCCGGAAGATCCGCGCCACTGTTGCCGCCACCGCGGGATTCAATCGCGCCTTCTACATCGGCGATACCGCCGGTGACATTCTCGAAGGGCGCGAAGCCGGCATCGAAACCGTCGCTGTCGATTGGGGTTGGCACTCCAGGGAAAAGATATCAACAGCGGAACCAGACTTCATCGTTTCAACTCCCGCGGAGTTGGAGAGACTGCTCGGCAGCGTCGGCGCCTGAAACGCGGAAGGCCGGCCCGCGCCTGTTCGACGCTGGACCGGCCTCCTGATCGACATGGGGGCTGGAACGGCCTTAGGTCGCCATCCCAACTTCGTTGAAGATGCCGGAGAACAGGACGCTGCTCAGATAGCGTTCCGCAGAGTCCGGCAGTACCACGACGATCACCTTGCCGGCGAACTCCTCCTGGGCGGCCAGACGCACCGCCACGGCCATGGCGGCTCCGCAGCTGATGCCGCATAGAATGCCCTCTTCCCGCGAGAGACGCCGGGCCATCTCGATGGCGGAGTCGCTGTCGACACCTTCCACGCGATCGACCATGGCCAGGTCGAGGGTGTCCGGAATGAAGCCGGCGCCGATGCCCTGAATCTTGTGGGGGCCCGGCTTCAGCTTTTCACCCGCCATCTGCTGGCGGATGACGGGACTCTCCGTCGGCTCCACTGCCACACTGAGAATCTTGCGCCCTTTTTCCTGCTTGATGTAACGGCTCACGCCGGTGATGGTGCCGCCCGTGCCCACGCCGGCCACCAGCACGTCGATCTTGCCGTCAGTCTGTTCCCAGATCTCCGGCCCGGTCGTCTTGAAGTGAATTTCCGGATTGGCCGGGCTCTTGAACTGCTGGGGCATGAACCAGCCTTTCTCTTCGGCCAGCTCCTCTGCACGCCGAACGGCGCCCTTCATGCCGTCCGCGGCTGGGGTCAACTCGATATGGGCTCCAAGCGCGACCAGCACTTTGCGCCGCTCCAGACTCATCGACTCCGGCATGGTCACGGTGAGCTTGTAACCGCGGGCGGCAGCGACGAAAGCCAGAGCGATGCCAGTATTACCGCTCGTCGGTTCGACGATCATGCCGCCGGGTTTCAGCAAACCCCGTTTCTCCGCATCCCAGATCATGTTGGCGCCGATCCGGCACTTCACCGAATAGGCAGGATTGCGGCCTTCGATTTTTGCCAGCACCGTCGCCTTCAGCCCTTTCGTCAGATGGTTGATCTTCACCAATGGCGTGTTGCCGATCGCCAGCGAGTTGTCGTCGTAGATATGACCCATGATTCGCTTCTCTCCTGTGATGCTGCGCCGCACCCTCAGCGCGGTGATACGGCGATTTCGGATAAAAACCTATATACTATGTAAGGATTTACGAAAGTTTACAAGCTCTCGACTCACTTCACTTCAGTCCAGTTTCAATCTCTTCGAGGAAGAGGGTGTCGTCCCAACGTCCGGGTTTATCCTTGTGCCATCCCTTGACGATTACCTTGTCGTCAATCTCGGCGTACGGAATGGCTTTGTGGCCAGTTCGTTTCGCCAGGTAGTCGGCTGCTTCCGGCTTGGCATCGATATCGATCTCTTCGAAGTCGACCCCATGTTCCGCAAGAATGGTCTTGAGTCGGCGGCAGTCGCCGCACCATGGGGTGCTGTACACCTTCACCTTATGAGCTTTCAAGTCTTCCCAAGTCATCGGTCGGAGGTTTCCTTTGTGGTGGTTGTCCGCTCTTGGTCATGAAATCCAATATAGGGCTCTGCAATGAGAGGATCAATCGCTCGTGGGCAGGCTTTGCTGCTCCAGGCGGCGTATGGCCTCATAAATAACCACGGCGGCGCAGTTGGCGACATTGAGGCTGTTCTTGGACCCATAGACGGGCAGTTGCACATAGCTGTCGCAGACCGACAGCGACTCTTCGCTGACGCCCAGTGCTTCATTGCCGAAGACGAAGGCGACCGGGTACGACCACTCACCTTCCCATAACATGGGCGCGCCATGCACCGTCTCCACGCCTACCACATGATAGCCTTCCGCATGTAGTTGGGCGACGGCTTCGCGTGCGCTCTCCACGTGGCGGCAGGGGACGAGGCTGTCGCACCCGCGAGCCGTCTTTTCCAGCTTGGGATGCGGTGGCGTGGCGGTGTAGCCGCAGGTGACGATATGGTCGAGCCGACAGACTTCCGCGAGGCGAAAGAGGTTGCCGACGTTGAAGGCGCTGCGCAGGCGGTCGAGAACCAGCACAATGGGGTGCGGCGGCCGGGCAACGGGCATCGCATCGCCGGTTCGTACCTGCTCCCCCGCCATCAGCGTCCCTTCCTGCGGTTAGCTTGAGTGGTTCTTGCGCAGGTGAGAGGAGGGTATCCCCAGCTCTTCCCGGTACTTGGCGACGGTGCGCCGCGCAACATTCAAGCCATCCTGCTTGAGCAGGTTCACCAGCTTCTGATCGCTCAGGGGCTTGTTGGGATTCTCCTCGGTGATCAGCGTCTGCAACTTGTGCTTGATGCTGTGACTGCTGAGCATCTCGCCATCTTCCGTCTCATAGCCGCCGGCAAAGAAGAACTTCAGGGGGTAGAGACCGCGCGGTGTCTGGACAAACTTGTTGGCGATGGCACGACTGACCGTGGTCTCGTGCACACCGATCTCATCCGCCACCTGGCTCATGGTCAAGGGGTGCAGCGCCTCCTCGCCCTCTTCCAGAAAGGCGCGTTGCCGCGCCACGATGATCTGCGTGATTGTCTGCAGCGTCGATTGACGCTGGGCGATGCTCTTGATCAGGAAATTGCCGCCGGTGATCTTCTCCCGCACGTACTGCTTCACCTCTTTGGGCACCGAGGGATCCTCGAGGATGCGCAGATAGTGGGGGGAGATGCGCAGCCGGGGAAGATAGTCGCGCTGCGACTTCACCACGTAGTTGTTCTGCTCCTCGTCCAGTTCCACCTCAAGTTCCGGCAGTACATACTGGACGTGATTGTTTTCCGAGGCGCTGCCGGGACGTGGCTGCAGCCGCTTGATCTCTTCGATGACCTCATAGAGCGCCGGCGGGGAGGTCTTCAGCGCCTTCGCCATCTGCGGGATGCGGTTGCGCGCGATGTCCTCGAGGTGTTTGTCGACCACCTTGTAGGTGAGTGAGTTTTCGCGGCCATTGTGACGAAGCTGGATAAGGAGGCATTCGCGCAGATCGCGGGCGCCGATGCCGGGAGGCTCGAAGGTCTGCACCAGATCGAGAGCCTTCTTTACGGCCGCCGTATCGGCCGCCATGCTTGTGGCCAGCTCTTCGAGCGTGGCGCGCAGGTAGCCGGCCTCGTCCAGACTGCCGATGATCTGCTCGGCGAGCATGGCCGTTTCGTCATCGGTATCGCTCAGGCGTAATTGCTCGAGGAGGTCATCCGCGAGGGTCTTTTCCGTAGTCAGCGAATCGAAGAAGTAGCGCCGCTTTTCCTCGTCATCCGCGGTGGCGTACTGCTTGGCATGGTTGGGGGGGACGTACTCGCGCCACATGTCGTCAATCTGCATGAGGTTGGCGAGGTACTCGTCCTTTTCGGCGACATCACCGGCGAGCTCCCGGTTGTCCGACTGTGGATCTGACAGTTCTTCCATGGGATCGCCGATCAACTGCTCGCTCTCGGAGTCCATTAACTCGAGGGTGGGATTGTCTTCCATCTCCTGATTGACGCGGGCCTGCAGGTCCAGCAGGGGGATCGCCAGAATTTCCAGCGACTGGATCTGATGCGGCGCAATAATCTGCTCTTGCCGCAGGCTCAAATCCTGGCTCAGATGCAAGCCATGCTGTACCATATGATCGTTCCTCTGATTACCATATCCATATCACTGTAGCTGATGCCTTACTATACGCCACCAATTCTCTGAAGGCCAGTTTAAATCGGCTGGGAGCCATCTACATTGCATCGTGCAACAAGAGGTGACTGATGCTCAATGTGACGATTCTCGGCAGCGGCAGTGACGGCAACTGCATGGTGCTCCGGTTCGGCGATCATTCGTTGATGATCGACGCGGGTTTTTCCGGAGTTGAAATCAAGCGCCGCATGATGGACGCTGCCATCCCCCCCGATAGTATCCGCGGTCTGCTCGTTACCCACGAGCATGCCGATCATATCAAAGGCCTCCGCGTCTTTGCCGACCGCCATACCGATGCGCCGGTCTACACGAATGCCCTGACAGCCGAGCGGCTGAGGTATAAGGAAAATGCTCCCGAGAGGCTGAGCATCTTTGCCAATGGTGCTCCATTCGATGTCGGCCCTTTTCGCGTCGATGCCTTCTCGATCTGCCACGACGCGGTCGATCCGGTTGGATTCATCGTTCATGCGGGAGGCTGCCGCATCGGGATCGCGACGGATTTTGGCCATCCGGGAGCGGCCGTTCCCTTCAAGCTGAAGGATTGCGAAGCGATCATTCTGGAGAGTAACCACGATCCCGAGCTGCTGCGCCAGTCCCGTCGCCCGATTCGGCTGCAGAACCGCATCCTCAGCCGGCGAGGCCATTTGAGTAACCAGTTGGCGGCGCAACTGGTACCCAATATCGTCGGCTCCCGCACCCGGCACCTGATTCTCGCGCACCTCAGCGAAGAATGCAATCGGCCGCGGCTCGTGCATGATCTCATGGCCGGCCGCCTGGCCGAGATGGAGCGTGGAGATGTCGAGATGATCGTCGCCGAACAGCACCGGATTTCCAGAACCATCGAGATCGACACCACGTACAGCTATGCCGCCACCTGAGGTTTCATGGCTTCTCCCTTCTTCAACATCCTGGTGCACCATACCCTCGTTCCCGTGCTGCGCGGCGAGCAGAAGAGCGTTCGCGGGCTGTTGCAGAAGACCCTCGAGCGTCTTCAGCTGGGCAGTTGGGGAGGTGGTACGCGCGTCAAGCTCCTCAAGGGGATCTCGAAGTTCGTGTACGAGGCAAGGGTCGACCGATCGCTGCGTCTCCTCTTCACCGTCAGCCGCGCCTATTCGCCGCATCCTCCGCACGCCCTCGAGCATTATCTTCTCGCTTGGGATATCGTCGATCACGATCACATCGATCGCGCCCGCCGCATGAACTTGCAGCCCGAAACGGGCTTCCTCGACTTCGACGTCATCGCCGACATGGAGATTGACGAGCCGCCTGTCGCGCCCGAAGCCGCCGCCGACTACGAGACCAGCGACACCGCCCAACTCAGCGCCTGGATCAACGACCCCGGTCATATCAACACTACTACTGATGAACTGACCGAGTCCATCCGCTGGTTCGAGGTCGATCCCGACATCATCACCGATGAAGAGGAATGGCAGGCCTTGCTCGACGACCCGGGCGTCAGCGATCTCGAACTCAAGCTCAGCCGCGAACAGGCGCTCACTCTCTACCGGCCAGGCCCGCTACTGCTGCGCGGCACCGCCGGTTCCGGCAAGACCACCGTCAGCGTCTATCGTCTCGCCCGCGCCGTCTGCGAGCAGCCGGGCAGCCGCCTCCTGCTGGTCACCTACAGCGAGCCCCTGCTCAACGCCGCCAGGCAGCTCTTTCGCGATCTCTTTCACGCGCGCCGTAAGCCACTTCCCGGAAGCCTGCCCGACTTCAAGACCTTTCCCCAGCTCTTCGAAGAATTGGCCGGTCGCCATGTCGAGCGACGTCAGCTCCTGCGCTATCCCCACTTCGAGCAGTGGTACAGGATGATCTACCGGCGCAACGACGCCGCCCTGGCCTGGGAGGAGATTCGCGGCATCATCAAGGGTTCCTGCCTCGACCTTACCCGCGAACACCTGAGCCGCGAAGAGTACGAGCAGCTCGGCCGCAAGCGGGCTCCCCTCTTCTCGCATGAGCGCCCCCGGCTCTACCAGGTCTTCCTCAAGTATCAGGAGTGGTGCCGCGACGGCGGCCGCATGGACGACATCGACCTTGCGCGTCGCGCTCTCCGCACCTTGCGCGACCATCCCGAGCTGCGTTACCACCAGGTCATCTGCGATGAGGGGCAGGACCTCACGGAACTCGAGATGCGCTTCCTCCTGGAGCTTGTTCACGATCTCTCCGGGCTCTTCTTCGCCGCCGACCCGCAGCAGATCGTCAATCCCAGCGGCTTCCGCTGGGCGGAGCTGCGCTCCCTCCTGCGCGACCTCACCCCCGGCTCTGCCGCGCCCGAGATCAGCAGCCTCACCCGCAACTATCGCAGCGTACAGAGCATCGTCGGCATCGCCAACGCCTTTGTCCGCGTGCAGCGCGATCGTACCGGCCGCAGTGACGACGACTACCTTCAGGAGACCACCCTTCGCGGCTCCACCCCCATCCTGGTGACCGGCGCGGAAGCGCAGGTCATCGAACAGGTTAAGGGCTTCGGCCCCCGCTGCGCCATCATCGTCCCCACCGTTGAGGATGCCGAGCGGCTGAGCCGACACCTCGAAAGCGAGCGCGTCTTCGACATCGCCGGCGCCAAGGGACTCGAATTCGACGGTTGCGTCATCTGGAACCTCTTCGGCGGCGACATCAAGTTGTGGGCGAAGATCCTCCAGGACGATGCCGAGTTGAAGGAAGATCCGGGTGCCCGGCGGGTGCTTCGTCATGCCTATGTCGCCATCACCCGCGCGCGCCGCTATTTGGGCGTCTACGAGGCCGATCCGGCCGCTGTCGAACTCTGGCAGGGCCCCCAGTTTCGCGCCTTTATCGAGCAGGATGCCCCGGATGCGCTCGCCAAGTTCATGCTCTTTGCCACGTCGCCGGATCAATGGGCGGCGGAAGGTAACTACTTTCTGGAGCGCGGCCGTTTTCGCCAGGCCGCCGAATGCTATCGCCGCGCCGGAAGCCGTCGCCAGGAGCAACTGGCCATGGCCGCCTTCGAGGAGAGCGTCGGCCGCGATCGCCGCGCCGCCGATCTCTTCATCGCTCTGGAAGAGCTTGGCCGCGCCGCCCCCTGCCTTGCCCGCATCGGCAATTATAGAGATGCCGCCGAAGCCTACAACAGCGTACGCGAATGGCAGGCCGCCGCCACCAATTACGAGGCCGCCGGCATGATTCGCCAAGCTGCCGAAGCCTGGCAGAAGGCCAACGACACCGACGGCTACCGCCGCTGCATGCGCCAGCTCCACGAGCGCAACCGCAACTTCGTCGATGCCGCCCGCATTGCCGTCAAGCAGAACGATCTCAAGGGGGCGATCGACCTGTACATGCGTGCCGGCATGCGAGATCAGGTCCTCGTCCTGCGCATCCAGATGGCCAGGCAGGAGGGCGATCTGGCCAAGGTTGCCTCCCTGCTGGAGGAGAGCGGACAGCACGGCGAAGCCGCTCAGGTCTGGCGGCAGGCTGGCTCTCACCAGAAGGCGGCACGCGCCGCCGCCCTGGCTGCCGAACGCAGCGGCGACCACGCCGGCGCCGCCGAACACTGGCGCTCGGTTGGCGACTCCGATCGCGCGCTCGCTCATGAAGCGAAGAGTTTCGAATCCCAGCAGAAGTGGCTCGACGCCGCCCGCCTCTATGAACGCCTGGGGCAGACCCGTCAACTGATGCATTGCCTCCGCCGCTCTTCCCATGCCGACGCAGCTCTCTGGCTGCATGCCCTCGAAACGCGAAACTCCGATCCCGTTGCATCCGCCACCAGTTTTCTCGAGATTGGCCGCGATGCGTTGGCCGAGGAGATCTGTCTTCGTCTACTCTCATCCTCCTCCAGAGCAGTATACTTGGCACAGGAAGAGCAGATCAACCGCCTCCTGATCCGCATCAGATTCCGCCGACGCATCGCGCAGCATGGGATGTCGGGGATTGATACCTACATGAATCGCAATTACAAAGATCGCCCTATCTTTGCCGAAGAGCTGGAACGTGCCGGCGAGATCACGCGCGCCGGGGCGCTCTACCAGAGGATTCAGCTCTTCGCCGACGCCGCCAGATGCTTCGAGGCGAGCGGCGACAAAGCGCGCGTCCACCGCTGTCGCGCCGCCTTGGCTGAATCCGAAGAGCGTTTCACGGATGCCGCCCAGCATTATCTTGCCGCCGGCAATCGCCGCGACTACTGCAAGAGCATGGGCGCCGACGCCGAAGCCCGCGGGGAGTACGCCGAAGCCATCACCTGGTACGAGCAATGCCGCATGACCGCCAAGGCCCGCCGCTGCAAAGAACTCCTCGCCAGCCAGCCCACCCCTCCCGACATCCCCTTCACCCTCGAACCTTAGGCTTCAACCCAGTCTCGCAACCAGAGTCATCAGCGGTTAGAAGACTCCAACTGCTGGTTGGAGGAATTTTCCTGGGCTCACAATCTGGTCATCATGAGCAAATGCAAAGACCCGCTGGATCGCGAATTCTGCATACGCACGACCCTCAAGTTCGGTCTTCACATGCTATCGAAGGTGCCAAGAGACGGGCGCAAAGGAGAATCACTGTGGCTGCCACCCGCTCACTTCGTTATGGTTCAAGATGACAAGATGGCCTGACACCGCAACGTTCCTGATTGCTCACGCGGTCGCGGCGGGAGTCTATCTCGTGTTGTTTCTCGCCGTGCCGGTGGTTCTGGCCTTCGCTGCGATCATCTTCTTGTTTATAAGTTGCCTCGTTACCGGCGACATGGGTGGGCCTCTCCTTTTTCCCATCATGATCCTCGGTGTGCTCCTCTATGCCATCTGCGTTGCGGCTTTCGGCCTGTTTCTCTTCCTCGTTACGGGGGGCCTCCATTTGCTATGCCGCATGCTGAAAGTATCGGCATGGGTCGCGGCTGTGGTGGTCTTCACCGCAATCATCTCCGTTACCGTCACCATTGGCACCGAAGGCTTGGTCTTCAGTCTTGCGTTGTCTGCCGCCTTCCTTACGTATTGGCTGGCCTTCACCGGATCCGATGCCATCCTGACATGGGTGCTGAGAAGGTTGGGTGGACTGTTCAGTTGATGCCGTCCATTTTGCCTCGGCGAGCGGCAGCGCATGGAGCTTGCTCGAATGGGAGTTCCGCCTTAGCTGGCGTAGTGGCGGTCGATCTCGCTCCTGGCGATCTGGACGGCACGGCGGGCTTTGTCGAGGTTGCCGTGCATGGAGTAGACGTCGCGCACGACGAACTCGGTGGGGAGGTCGTACTTTACGGTCTGCTCGAGGGTGTCGCGGATCTCTTTTGCCCAGGCTTCTTCGTCGAGGACTCTGTCGACGCCGAGGAGATTGGGGTTGGGCTTGCGGGAGAAGACCATGCCGGTGCCGGCGAGGGCTTCCGCCATGCGGGCCTGGTTTGCCCAGCGGGAAATGGAGATGGCTTTCAGGTTGGGCAGTTTGCTGAGGGATTTCTCCCAGAGGGGATCGGCCGGTTCGCAACAGCCCCAATAGACGAAGCCGAACATGTCGGCGAGGTCGCTGTAGAAGGGGAAGAAGATGTCGTGGAATGCTTGGGGTGAGACGCCGACGGTCTCCTGGCTGTCCATGCCGGCCCACATGTCCTTGAGCTTGACCTGGCCGGGGACGACGGGCTGTCTGGGGAGGAGGGTGGTGAAGTTGAAACAGGTGCCGCAGGTGCATTGATTGCCGTTGTTGACGACGAGGAGCCCTTCGCGCTCCGCCCACTGGGCCATGCGCTTGGCGTTGTCGTGGAGGAGTTGGAGGAGGCCGCGGAGCTTGTCGGGGCAGTCGTAGATGGCCATGAACATGCTTTCCTGGCTCATCAGGCGCATGAGACGCTGGGTGAGGCAGGTGTGGGCATAGGTGCCGGAGCGGATGACGACGGGAAGGATGTCGCCGAAGAGAGATTCGAGAAAGGCTTTCTCGGCCATGGTACCCTCGCGATCGACGCCAAACTCGGCGGGCTTGACCATGGCGAAGCCATCGCGGTCGAGATCCTTGATGGGGCAGTCGAAGTGATAGCCGGTGACGATGCCCTCGGAGTCCTTGATGTACTGGGTGGGGATCTCGATGCCGTACTCATCGTGCCAGACATGCCATCCCATGTCGTAGGTATCGGGGCAGACGTGATCGTCATCGAGGAGCTGGTGATGGCGGATGTGGCGCAGGAAGTACTTCTCGAGCCGGCGGCCCTGATCGCTGGCGCACTGGTAGATGGAGTCGGGCATGAAGTCGCGGTCGAAGGTCCAGCTTTCGATGGCGAAGGGGGGACGGGTATGAGGGCGGGCGTCGTTCATGTCGGTCCAGAGCTGGCGCCGTTCAGCCATGACGGGCAAGGCGGCAATCTCGGTCATCTGGCGGGCGAGGGAGCGCAGATGGTGGATCTCGGCGGCGGGGAGGGTGGGGGGCTGGTAGGTGTCGAGGAGCTTGGGCATGGTGGATTCCGTAGAGGTGGGGAAGGAGATGAAGAAATAGGGATGGCGATCAGTAATCGTCGAGAATGCTGGAGTCGACGCCGGGCATGGTGTTGAGCTTCCAGATGTCGACGGGCACGTCGTTGGCCTGTGGCTGGCCGGGGGTGCTGCGACCGTCGGCGACGAGCTGTTTGAGGAGGGCGAGCATGGAGCGGAGCTGCTCTGGATGGCGTTTGGCGAGGTTGTGCTTCTCGCCGGGATCGGCTTGCATGTCGTAGAGCTGAACGAGGGGTAGCCCCTCGGCGGCGGCCTTGGCATCGTTGTGGGTCCAGCCGCCTGAGCCCGGGCAGAGGACGAGCTTCCACCGGCTGTCACGGATGGCAAACTTACCGGCGATGGAATGATGAACGACATGATCGCGGGTGGGCTTGCGGCTGCCGTGGAAGAGGGGGAGCATGCTGACGCTGTCTTCGCCGGCGGCGTCGGGGAGCGGATCGCCGATGATCTCAGCGCAGGTGGCCATGAGGTCGGCCAGGCAGACGAGCTGGTCGCAGGTGGTGCCGGGGCGGATGAGGCGGGGCCAGCGGGCGATGCAGGGGATGCGGTGGCCGCCATCCCAGATATCGGATTTGTAGCCGCGGTAGGGGCCGCTGGGAAAATGGCCTTTGGCTTCCATCTCATTGGCGCCGATGTAGTGGGCGCAGCCATTGTCGCTGGCGAAGATGACGAGGGTGTTGTCGGTGAGGCCGTGCCGGTCGAGGGCGGCGAGGACCCGGCCGAAGATGTGGTCGGTTTCCATGACCAGGTCGGCATAGAGATTGTCGAGTCCACTCTTGCCGATGAAGGGTTTGTTGACGGAGAGTGGGGTGTGTGGCGAGGTCATGGGCAGATAGAGGAAGAAGGGCTCGGCGTCGGCGGCGCGGGCGGCGATTAGCTGCTCGGCCTTTCTGGCCCAGGTCGGGAGGAGCTGCTCGAAGTGCCAGTAGGGCATGGCGGGACCGGAGTAGCTGGCTAGGTTGTCGCCCACCAGGCGGGCCGGCAGAAAGTCGGAGGGAATGCCGACGGTGTGGTCATCCTCGATGAAGCAGTAGGGGGGCCAGTTCGGCACGTCGACGCCGAAATAGGAGTCGAAACCGCGGGTGGTGGGCCCACCGGTGGTGGGTTGCGAGAAGGCATCCCGCCACCGCTGGAGTTGCTCGGGGGTGGCTTCCGGATCGCCATCTTCGCCGGGGCGCGGGTAGAAGGTCTCCTCGTCGGCTTTGAACGGCCAGCCTTGGCCGAGGTGCCACTTGCCGATGCAGGCGGTCTGGTAGCCGTGCTTTCGCAGGTAGGCGGGGACGGTGAGGCGATCGGCGGCAATGAGCGGGGCGCCATAGATACCGACGATGCCGGCCTGGAGGGAGGAGCGCCAGTTGTAGCGACCGGTGAGCACGCTGTAGCGGGAGGGGGAACAGACGGCGGAGCTGGAGTGGGCGTCGGTAAAGGTCATCCCCTCGCGGGCGAGTCGGTCGATATTGGGCGTGGGGATCTTGCCGTTGGGGTTGAGGCAGGAGGCGTCGCCATAGCCCATGTCATCCACGAAGAAGTAGACGATGTTGGGTCTTGTTGCGGTGTCAGGCATGGCAGCTACCTTTCGTGTGAAGGTCGGGTTTACATCCGTCAGCATCAAGTGTAGCGTCATTCTGCCCGGCTGGCGAGTCGTTGCCAATGGAAAATTGTGGATTGACATTGGCTGTGGAGGCGGCAGTTTTTGCAGCGAGAAGGATGGGATCTATGTTCAACCTGGATTTGAAAGATAGAAAAACGTGGTCGCTGACGCCGGCGGAGCGGCAGCGGGCGCAGCGGTACGTGATCTTGGGGAACAGCTTTGCGAACACGGCCACCTTTATCTGTGCAGGCGCGATGATGCAGGTCTTTGCGAACGACGTGCTCGGGTATTCGCCAAAGCGCATCGCGACGATTCTGGCGGTGGCGCCGATGGTGGGGATTCTGCGCATACCGTTGCTGGGCCCGGTGCGTCGGTTCGGGCTTAAGCGGACCTTGCTGGCGAGCCTGATGGTGCGCCTGGGGGTGATTCTGGTGCTCCTTTTTCTGCCTGCATCGGCGCTCACCTTTCCACTTTACCTGGGCTTGCTGATGACCTTTGTGGGAGGGCAGCAGCTTGGGGCGATCACGGTGTGGCAGCCGATGTTGCGGGATCTGACGACGACCGCGGATCGTGGCAGCTTCTTTGCGACGATGCGCTTCTGGTTCAGCTCGATGACGGCACTGGTGAGCCTGCTGGTGGCGGTGATCGTGGGCCAGGAGATCACGGAAATGCAATACAAGCTGCTGCTGGTAATCGCGGCGCTGGGGGCGCTGAATCAGATTTTCTGGTTGCGGCTGATTCCGACGCGATCACAGGAAAGCGGCGATGGGGAAGGGGAGGGGGCCAGCTTCTGGGTCGTTCTGCGGAGTTCACGGTTGCTGCGGCTGCCGCTGCTGATTATTCTGCTGCTGGCGCTGATCAACATGCCGATCTTCGTCATCTATCTTCGGCGGATGCTGCTGGTGCCGTCGAACATGGTTTCCCTTTATGTGCTGTGCGTGACGGTGGGCGGAGCGCTGTCGTATCTGCTCTGGGGGCGGGTGGCGGATACGGTGGGCTTCCGGCCGATGCTGATCGGGTTGCTGGCACTCTGCGTCTTCGTGCAGCCGGTCTTGCTGCTGCCGATGCGCCCGCTGACGCCTATGGCGGCGGAGTTGAGCGCCTTCACGGAGACCGACTGGCTGACGCTGGTGCTGCTGGGGGTATTCGGCCTCTTCAATGGGGCGCTGGTGGCGGGGATGGGCATTGCCAACACCTCGATCCAGCATTTTCACGTGCGCCACCGGGATTCGCTGCCGGCGATGAATATCGTCAGCCTCTGTTCGTTTGTGGTGATCGCGCTGGTGGCGTTGCTGGGGGGCAAGTTGTTGGAGGATCTGGCGATGCCGAGGGGAACGATGCCGTTTGCGGGGGGAGTCTTTCACTTCGACTGGATGAAGGGGTACCTGTGCATCGCGGTGCCGATCATTGCGCTGGTGACGATCCTGCTGGCCCGGCGGTTGCCGAATGCGCGTCCTTACTTCGGGGTGGGCGATTTCTTCACGTCGATTCTGTACGGGCCGGTGCGGACGATCGCGGCACAGCGCCATCTCTATCATGAGGACGAGGGGCGGCGGGAAGAGCTGGCGCGGTGGCTGGGATGGCAGAAGAATCCGATGGTGATCGATCCGCTCCTGGAACTGCTTGGTGATCCAGAGTACGACGTGAAGGTGGAGGCGATCCGCAGCCTGGCGCGCACAGGTTCGCCGGTGGCGGGGGAGGCGTTGCTGCGCCTGTTCGAGGATCCGCGCAGCGAGCACCTGAGCGACCACCTTGCCTGGGCGCTGGGGGAGCTGAAGTTTGCGCCGGCCTATGAGGCGTTGATCGATCGGTTCACGCACAGTTCGTCCGCACGGGTGCGGGCGATGTCGGCGCGGGCGCTGGGAAAGGTGGGGAATGCCGCGGCCAGCGGGCCGCTGGCGGAGCTGCTGGCGTGCAGCGACGAAGAGAACCTGCAGGTGATCGCATCGTGCTGCCGGGCTTTGCTGCGGCTGGAAGCGTACAGCGCGGCTCCGGTTGTCTTTGCAAGCCTGGAGCGGTTGACGAGCCGCGAGGAGTATTACGAGCTGCTCAACGTGCTCTGCGGCTGGCTGCTGATTCCGAACGGCTGGCTGTTGCGCTCGACGACGAAGATCAGCATTTCGGAGATGCTCAATGAGGAGATCAACCGCCGCTCGGCGCTGTGGCAACGTTCACACGCGCCAGTCATCGAGGCCTTCCGCGAGCGCGATCAGGAGGGCATACGGCAGACGCTTCAGCATTACCTGGAAACGCATCACGACGCCGTCGGCGCCACACTGGCGGAGGTGATGGCGAAGGAACCGCGGTGGGGGCCGGAGACCGTGCTCGCCACCGCCTGGCTCCTTTTTCGGCGATAGCATGAACTGCCATGCCTCGCCGCGTGAAGGTGCTTACCTGATCTGGCGCAGGAGGCCGGTGAGCACTTTGCCGGGGCCGATTTCTTCGAACTCGGCATCGCCCTTGGTTCTGAGGTAGAGGATGGTATCGGTCCAGCGAACGGAATGATCGATCTGGGCGACCAGCGTATCGGCGACATGGTCGTCGTCATACTCACTGGCGGTGAGGTTGGCGATGACGGGGACGCGCAGGGGATTAAAGGAGAACTGGCCGATGTAGGCGGCAAATTCGCTGGCGGCATCCTGCATGTAGCGGGAATGGAAGGCGCCACTGACATTGAGCAGGATGACGCGCTTGGCGCCGGCCGCTTCGAGGGCGGGAACGGCGGCTTCGACGTCCGCTTTGAGGCCGCTGATGACAATCTGTCCGGGCGAATTGTAGTTGGCGATGTCGACGGTGTCGATGGCACTGTCGCGGAGGGCTTCCCGCACCTCATCGCCGCTCATGCCAAGGACGGCGGCCATGCCGCCGCCGTGGGCCTTGCTCATGATCTCGCCACGGCGCTGGACCAACTTCAGGCCGGTCAGGAAGTCATAGGCGCCGGCGGCATGGAGGGCATTGTATTCGCCGAGACTGTGGCCGATGAGGTAATCGGCTGAGGCGGCGCCGTCGTCCATGCGGGCAAGATAGCTGAGCGCGTTGACGGCGTAGAGGGCGGGTTGGGTGTAGTAGGTCAGGGCCAGTTTGCCATCGGGATCTTCCAGGCAGAGTTGACGAAGGGAATAGCCCAACTGAGAATCGGCCTGCTCGACCAGGTCCGGGTAGCGGTCGAACAAGCCTTCGCCCATGCCGATCTTCTGTGAGCCTTGGCCGGGGAACATGTGGATTATCATCAGTCTGGTTGCTCCTTTGCGGTGAGTGCATCTTCCGGCGGGCGTACGTTGCGGTGGATGCGAAAGATGGTGAGACAAAAAAAGTCGGGAATAGGAGTAACCGCGGGTTGTGCTGCTGTCAAACTGGGAACGGCCAAGAAGTCTTGTGACGGATGTCACGGAATTTGCGCAAATGGAGTTGCAAGCGTCGATTGTTTTTATACATTGTTGGTCATCGTGACGTGAATGTGGGAAATTCAACGTGGGGCAGGCCGGTTGTTGTGCCCGGTCTGGTCTGCCTCCATAAGGGGGAGGGGACGTGTTTTGCGAAAGTCGGGCAGGGTGGATCTTACACAGATGGAGTGGCCATCGTCTGGCTGCTCTTATCAAGTTTTGGAAAAATCAGGGGGACTGTAATGAAATCCTGTTTCTACAGCTGGACAATGGTGGTGCTCACGGCATGCTTGCTGGCGCCTCGCGCGTTTGCACAGGACGCCGAGGAAGCCGAGAGCAAGTGGTCGTTCGGAGGGGATGTTCGCTTGCGCTTGACGCATGTCGACGTGCAGAATTCGCAGAAAGACAACTACATTCGGGTTCGCGAGCGTCTGCGTGTTGGTTACGCCTTCACCGACGATGTGCGCTTCGACTTGCAGCTGACCAACAAATGGCGTGAGTACAGCACCTCGGCACGCGATCCGAACAATCCTGACGACAGCGGCGCTTACAACTACAAGTTTCCGGATGAGCTGATCCTGGATCGCTTCCGGCTGACGCTCTCCAATGTCGGCGACCTGCCGTTGGATATTGTCATCGGCCGCCAGGAAGTTATCCTCGGCAATGGCATGCTCATCCTGGAAGGGACGCCCATGGATGTCGGCCGGACGATCTACTACGACGGCGTGGTGATGCGTTACCGTGGCGAAGCGGATACCACGACGCTGCTCTACCTGTACAACCGGGAACTGGACGACTTCGTGCTGCTGCACGATCAGGATCGGCAGCTGCGTCCGGGCGAATGGCAGATCGCGGGCGCCTACTGGACGCATTGCTTCGATGCTTCCTTCAACACCGACATCTATCTCCTGTATGCGGATGTCAACGACACGGATAACTCCAGCGATCTGGAAGCGTTCATTCCCGGCGTGCGTCTCTTTGGCGCGATCGGTGACAGCCCCTTCCGCTACAGCCTGGAAGCGGCGACGCAGCGTGGGGAAATGGAAGGTACCGTCGACGTCGAAACCTGGATAATCGATGCGCGTCTGGACTACTTCTCGAAGACCGAGAGCAGCTACAAGCCGCACGTGCAACTCCAGTACACGTACTTCAGCGGCGACGATGCGAGTTCCAGCGACTATGAAGGCTTCTATCCGTGGCTGGGCAGCGCCTACCCGATCTATCGTGAAGAGCTTTATCTTCACATGACCCGGGGCAACTGGACCAATCTGCACCAGTACCGCATTGCGGGCGATGTCAACCTGCTGGTTGATGCGCAGGACAAGCCGCTCCTGAAGTACACGGCTCAGTATCATTACCTGATGGCGGACGAAGGGAGTGCTTTCGGCGACGAATACGGTCACCTGTACAGCATGTTCCTCGACTACTATCCCACCAAGAATCTGATCTTCCGTCTGGAAGGCTCCTACTTCGATGCCGGCGACTACTATGCGCAAGGCGACAACGCGGAGTGGGTGCGCTTCGAGACCGTCTTCACGTTCTAACGACCATTCGTGGCGACGCCGGCACAGCGCTGTTGTGCCGGCGTCATCATTACCCTGCCAAGGAGCAATTCCCATGCTGAAACTTCAACGTACATGTCTTGCCACGCTGCTGTTGCTGCTTTCGGGTTGGCTGCTGGTTTCCTGCAGCAAGAGCGATCCGGTTGATGCCGCTTCCGACACGGCGGCCGCGGCACAGAAGCCACCCATCAAGATCGGCGCGATATTCGCGGTAACCGGGCCGGCCGGCTTTCTGGGCGCACCAGAGAAACGGACCGCGGAGATGCTGGTCGAACAGATCAACGCACAAGGGGGCGTCAACGGCCACCCAATCGAATTGATCGTGATGGATTCGGTCGGCGATGCCACGAAGGCTGTCTCGGCGGCGAAGCAGTTGATCGAGGAAGAGCAGGTCTTTGCGATAATCGGTCCGACGCGCAGCGGCCCATCGATGAAAGTGAAGGATATCTGTGAGCAGACCCAGACGCTGATGCTGTCGTGTGCGGCGGCGGAAGAGATCGTCAACCCGGTAGCTCGTTACGTCTTCAAGACTCCGCAGAAGGACAGCTTTGCCGCGCAGATGATCTTCGACCGGATGCGGACGATGGGCATCAAGCGGGTTGCGGCGCTCTATGGCGGCACCGGCTTCGGCAAGGGTGGCGCGGAGCAGTTGACGAAGTATGCTCCAGACTACGGGATCGAGCTGGTCATGCTCGAAATGTATGACCCGGCGGCGATCAATCTTTCCGATCTGGTGACGAAGGTCAAGGGGGCGAATGTCGACGCGGTAGTCAACTGGAGCATCGTGTCGGCGCAAGGAATCATTGCGAGCAACATGCGCCAGAAGCAGCTGGAGATCCCGCTCTTCCAGAGCCATGGCTACGGCAACATCAAGTATGTCGAGCAGGCGCCGGAAGCGTCGGAAGGGACCCTCTTCCCCTGCGGTCGGCTGCTGATCGCGGAAGCCCTTCCTGAGGATCATCCCCAGAAGCAGGTGCTGATGGCATACAAGAAAGCGTATGAAGAGAAGTTCGGCGAGGCGGCCAGCACCTTCGGCGGGCATGCGTACGACGCGCTGATGCTTCTGGTCAACGCCATCACCGTGGCGGATTCGCTGGACAAGGAGAAGGTCCGCGATGCGCTCGAATCGACGAAGGGCTTTGTCGGGACGGCGGGCATTTTCAACATGTCGGCCGAGGATCACAACGGGCTGCAGATCGACGCGTTCGAAATGCTGACCGTGAAGGACGGCAAGTTCGCGCCGGCGCCCTGACGACTCCTGCTTACGGGGGGCGGTGCCGGCCATGAGGCTGTACCGCCCCTTTCTTTACCTTGTTTTGTTCCGCCAAGGACTCGCGTGAACCAGTTTCTCAATTTTCTGCTTGATGGCATCACGTACGGGAGCATTTATGCGATCGTCGCCATCGGCTTCAACATCATCTATAACACGACTGGGATCATCAACTTCGCGCAGGGGGAGTTTGTGATGCTGGGTGCGATGATCTCGGCGACGCTGTATGTGCCGGGTTCGGATGGCGCGCGTGTGCCGCTGGTTCTTGCGATCGTCATCGCGGTGGTGATCGTGGCCCTGGTGGGGGGGATGGTGGAGTTGGTTTTCATTCGGTGGCTGAAGTCGCCGTCGGTGCTGCGGATGATCGTCATCACAATTGGTGTCTCTATTCTTATTCGAGAAGCGGCGCTGCACGTATGGGACGAGAAGCCCCACTTTCTTCCGCCATGGTCGGGGACGAGCACGAGTTCAGTTAGTGTTTTCGGAGCGCACGTATCGCCGCAGGTGCTATGGGTGTTGGGCATCTGCCTGGTGATCGTGGTGGCGCTGTCTCTCTTCTTCCGCCTGAGTAATCTTGGTCGCGAGATGCGGGCATGTGCAGCGAATCGGACGGGTGCGATCCTTTGCGGGATCAACACGAGCCGTCTGGTGACGCTCTCGTTCATGCTGTCGGCGGCGATCGGTGGTTTGGCGGGGAGTGTGCTGTGTCCGATCGGCGGCGCGCAGTACGATGCTGGTACGCCGCTGGCGATCAAAGGCTTCACGGTGGCGATCCTGGGGGGGCTGGGTAACAGCGGTGGGGCAGTGGCGGCGGGGATGATCCTTGGCATCCTGGAAGCGTTCAGCGTTTCAGTTGTCGGTGGCGCGTACAAGGAAGTGACGGCGCTGGCGCTGCTGCTGATCGTGCTGTGCATCCGTCCAAGCGGCATTTTCGGCTCGAGCGCAGCCGGGAAACTGAAGGAATTCTGATGAGAGGATTTCGCAAGTACCTGCCGCTGCTGCTGACGCTGGTCTTCGGCGTGGCGATTCAGATATCGGCGACGGCGGCGGGCAAGAGCTTCTATCTGACGCAGTTGACGATGGCGAGCTACTATGCGGTGGTGGTCATCGGGCTCTGCCTGCTGATGGGATATGCCGGCCAGATCTCGATCGGGCATGCTGGATTTTTTGCCATAGGCGGGTATGTGTCGGCGCGGCTGACGACGCTCAATCTGGTGGCTCACCAGGAGCACGTGGTGGTGCGGCTGCTTGGGGGGCTGCGGTTGCTGGCGGAGCGCGAGACGATCTACGGGGAGTCTCTGCTTTATGTTTCACCCTGGCTGGCGTGTGGCGGGGCGCTGCTGGCCACGGTGGTGGTCGCCTGGTTGATCGGCATGCCGGTGCTGCGGTTGCGCGGCCATTACCTGGCGATGGCCACGCTCGGCTTCGGCCTGATCGTCCAGAAGATCGCGGTGGCGAGCCGCTTTCTGGGTGGAGCGGATGGTCTGTCGGGGGTGCCGCCCTTCGAACTGGTTCCGGGGTTGGTCATTCAGAGCGCATATGCCACGGATGAGCGGATACGAAATTTCTATATTGCGTGGGGGCTGGTGCTGGTGTCGTTGATCCTGGCGGTGAATCTGATTCATTCGCGGGTAGGGCGGGCGTTGCGGGCGATCCATGGCGCGCCAGAGGCGGCGGAGGCAATGGGGGTGAACATCAGCCGCTACAAGGTGATGACCTTCGTGATCAGCGCGGGGATGGCGGCGGTGGCGGGGGTCTTTCTGACCCACTTCAACGGCGGAATCGATCCATCGGAGGCGAGCATCATGAAGTCGGTTCGTTACGTGGCACTGGTGGCGGTGGGTGGCATGGCCAATCTGTGGGGCGCGGTGGTGATGGCGCTGGTGCTGACCTTCCTTTCGCTGCGAGGCTATTTTGGCTGGTACGACGACGCGGTCTTCGGTGCAATTTTGATCGTCATCATGCTTTTCGCGCCGAATGGGCTGATCAATCGGCAGGTGGTGCGAGGGGTGACGCAACGGGTGAGGAGTCTCTGTAACCGGTGTCGCTCCGGCGATGCCCCGTCCTCGGGAGATGCATAGATGGCAGCCCGTCTGGACATCCAGGAACTCGATCACCACTTCGGTGGCCTGCACGTGACCAACCGCGTGAGTTTTACGGTGATGCCCCGCCAGATCAAGGGACTGATCGGGCCGAACGGCGCCGGCAAGACGACGCTTTTCAACTTGATCGCGGGAAGCATTCAGCCGGACAGCGGCCGTGTCTGCATCGATGACGGCAACGTGGCGGGGCTGCGTCCCTACCGGATCGCGGAGCGGGGACTTTCCCGAACGTATCAGCAGATTCACCTCTTTCACGGCATGACGGCGCTGGAAAATGTGATGGTGGGGCGCCATCCGCGAACGCGGGCGGGCTTCTTCTCGGCGATGCTGAATCTGCCGTGGACCTGGCTGGAAGAGACGGAGATCCGGGAGCGCTCACTGGCGCTCATGGAGTTGCTGGAGATCCGCCACCTGGCGGATGTGGATGCGAACAGTCTGCCGTTCGGGCAGCAGCGGGCAGTGGAGCTGGTGCGGGCGCTGGCGACGGAACCGCGGCTGCTCCTGCTGGACGAACCCGCCAGCGGCCTCAACATGCATGAGACCGCGGCGCTCGGGGAGACCATTCGGGCGATCCGGGATCTGGGTATCACGATTCTGATCGTCGAGCATGACATGTCACTGGTAATGGAGATCTGCGACGAGATCGTGGTGCTGGATCGGGGCAGCAAGATAGCGGACGGCATTCCGGAAGCGGTGCAGCGAAATCCGGACGTGATTCGCATCTACCTGGGAGATGACGATGTTGACGGTTAGGAATCTGGATGTGGCGTATGGAAAGCTTCGCGTGCTGGAGGGGGTATCGCTGCACGTTCGGGCGGGGGAGATCGTGACGATCATCGGGGCCAATGGGGCGGGAAAATCGACACTGCTGAAGACGCTGGCGGGGCTGCTGAAGCCGCGGGGAGGTTCGATCACCCTTTTCGATCAGGATGCGGCAAAGATGAGTCCGGCGGACCGGGTATTCGGAGGGTGTGTGCTGGTGCCGGAGGGGCGGCAACTCTTCCCGCCGATGACGGTGCACGAGAATCTGCTGCTCGGGGGATATTCGCAGTACAAGCGGCGTCGGAAGCAGCAGGTTCAGGAGTCGCTGGAGAGCAACTACGACTTGTTCCCGATTCTTCGGGAGCGTCGCAACCAGTACGCGGGGACGTTGTCGGGCGGCGAACAGCAGATGCTGGCGATCGCCCGGGCGCTGATGGCGAAGCCGCGCCTGGTCATGCTGGACGAGCCGTCGATGGGGCTGGCGCCGCTCATTGTGCGCAATATTTTCCAGATCATCGTGAAACTTCGGGAGCAAGGTATTACAGTCCTGCTGGTCGAACAGAATGCCAAAGCGGCACTGGCCATCGCCGATCGGGGATATGTGGTGGAGACGGGCCAGGTCACCCTTGGAGGTTCATCCAGTGAGCTGTTGCACAACAACGACGTGCAACGTGCCTATCTGGGCAAAGACTACCGTCGCATCGACGAACTTGGGAGATAGAGAGGATGCCGATCTACGATCGCGACACCGAAACCATGCCACGGGCGGAGCTGGAGCAGCTGCAGGTCGAGCGCCTGCAGGCGACACTGCGCCGCGTCTACCGCAACGTCGCCTTCTATCGCCAGCGCTTCGACGAGCAGCGGATCGACCTTGCCCGGATCCGTTCCATCGACGCATTGCGGCAGATTCCGCTGACGACCCGGCACGATCTGCATGCGAGCTATCCCTACGACATGTTTGCGGTGCCGTTGCGGGACATTGTGCGGATTCACTCGACGTCTGGGACGACGGGGCGCCCCATCGGCGTCGGCTACACGCATAACGATATCGGGCACTGGACCACGCTGATCGCCCGCGTGCTGACGGGGGTGGATATTTCGGACCGGGACTTTGTCCAGATCGCCTTCACCAATCTGGCGACGGGGACCTTCGGTTTTCATTACGGGGCGGAACGGGTAGGGGCCAGCGTGATACCGGCCTCGATAAGCGATCTTCACGAGCAGATCCGGATCATGCGCGACTACAAGACGACGGCGCTGCTCAGCTCACCCACCTACGCGTTGCGGATAGCCCGGGCCCTGCAGGAGATGGAGATTCGGCCCCAGGAGCTGAACCTGCGTTGCGCGCTGCTCGGCGGCGAGCCGTGGAGCGAGGCGCTGCGGGCGAAGATCGAGGAAGATCTGCAGATCGTCGCTTACGACAATTATGGCCTGAGCGAGATCATGGGGCCAGGCGTTTCGGCGGAGTGCGAATGCAAGGACGGCCTTCATGTCAACGAAGACCATTTTCTGGTGGAGGTGATCGATCCGGTGACGCTGGAGCCACGAGCGATGGGCGAGCAGGGGGAGCTGGTCTTCACGACGCTGACGAAGGAAGGTTTCCCGCTGATCCGCTACCGTACGGGAGATCTTGCGCACCTGATGCCGGAGCCGTGCCGGTGCGGCCGCACGCTGATGCGGATGAGTCGCGTCAGCGGCCGCTGTGACGATCTTCTGATCGTTAACGGCAACAAGTTTTTTCCAGGCCGAATCGAGGAGATTCTGCTGGCGACGGAAGGGCTGGGCTCACGCGCGGAGCTGATTCTGGAACGAGATGCGCGGGGTGACCATCTCCAGATCCGAACGGAAGTGGAACAGGGTTTTCCGTTACTTGACGAGATCAAGAATCTCGAGCGTCTGAAGCGGCAGGTGTCGTCGGCATTAGCGGCGGTGCTGGGGCTTGAAGCGCGGATCGTGCTTGTCGAGCACGGGACGCTGACGCGAGCGGCCGGGAAACGCAAGCTCATCGTCACCGATCATCGAACGCAGTAAGAGGGGGAGCATGGCCATGACCGGCTACTTCGACAAAGAGCATGAGACAATGGGGCGCGACCAATTGAGCGCCTTGCAGGGTAAACGGCTTCGCGAGATGGTGGAACGGGTGTACGAGCGTGTGCCCTTCTACCGCCGGAAGCTGGATGAGGCGGGAATTGCGCCAAGCGACATTCGTTCGATCGATGATCTGGTGAAGCTGCCATTCACGACGAAGGAAGAGTTTCGCGATACGTATCCGTTCGGCCTCTTTGCGGTTTCGCGGGACGACGTGGTGCGGGTGCATGCGTCGTCCGGGACGACGGGGCGGCCGACGGTGGTGGGCTATACGCGCAACGACATCGACCTCTGGGCGGGAGTCTGCGCGCGGACGCTGGCCTGCGGCGGCGGCACTTCAAAGGATGTCATCCAGATTGCCTACGGGTATGGTCTGTTTACCGGTGGATTGGGGATGCACTATGGCGCCGAGAAGCTGGGGGCGATGGTGATCCCGATGTCCGGCGGCAACACGGGCCGACAGCTGATGCTGATGCAGGATTTCGGGACGACGCTGATCTGCTGCACGCCATCGTACGCGCTGCAGATGGCGGAAGTTGCCGATGCGCAGGGGATCGACCTGGCGAATCTGCCGATCAAGGCGGGTTTCTTCGGCGCGGAGCCGTGGTCGGATACGATGCGCAAGGTGATCTCGCAGCGGCTGAATCTGGAGGCACTCGACATCTATGGGCTCAGCGAGGTGATCGGGCCAGGCGTTTCGAGCGAATGCCTGGCGCACGAGGGGCTGCATGTCTTCGAGGACCATTTCTTTCCCGAGATCATCGATCCGAATAGCGGCAAGGTTCTGCCGGATGGCGAGTACGGAGAGCTGGTCTTCACCTGTTTCACCAAGGAATGCCTGCCGCTGATCCGCTATCGGACGCGGGACATCACGACCTTGAACCACGAGACTTGCGCCTGCGGGCGCACGCTGGCGCGGATGCGGCGGGTCTCGGGACGCACGGATGACATGCTGATCATCCGCGGCGTCAATGTCTTTCCGTCGCAGATCGAGAGTGCGCTGCTGTCGGTGGAGAAGACGGAACCGCATTACATGATCATCGTGGACAAGCGGGGAGCGCTGGACGAGCTGGAGGTCCAGGTGGAGGTCAGTTCGGACGTATTCTCGGACGAGATCAAACAGCTGGAGCAGCTTCGCAACCGGATAGGCGAGGCGATTCATACGACGCTGGGGCTGAGCGCGAAGATCACGCTGGTGGAGCCCTTCAGCATCGTGCGCAGCGAAGGCAAGTCGAAACGCGTCATCGACAAGCGTCAACTTTGACATTGAACCAAGGAGGAACCTCCCATGAAAGTGAAGCAGATCAGCATCTTTCTGGAGAATCGCGCGGGCCGTCTGGATACGGTCGCCAAGCTGCTGGGTGAGAATGAGATCAACATCCGGGCGCTTTCGCTGGCGGATACCAGTGACTTCGGCATTCTTCGCCTGATCGTCGACAAGCCGGATCGGGCGACCGAGGTGCTCAAGTATTACAATTTCACGTTGTCGCAGACGGATGTGGTGGCGGTCGAGGTGCCGGACACGCCCGGCGGACTGGCGAGCGTGCTGGACGTGCTTTCGAACGCCAAAGTCAATGTCGAGTACATGTACGCCTTCGTGGAGAAAGCGACGGAGAAGGCGGCGCTGGTATTTCGCTTTGACGATGTGGATGCCGCGATCGAGGTACTCAAGAAGGGCGGCATCACCGTCCTGGCCAATGAGGACGTATTGAAGCTGTGAATGCCCTTGCCACGACCTCCTCCCAAATCCGCTCGCCCGAGGTGGAATGCCTGCCTGCCGCGGCGATGCGAGAGCTGCAGTACGAGCGATTGCGCCGGCAGGTGGATATCGCCTGGAAGAAGCTGCCCTACTATCGCGCGAAGATGGAAGCGGCGGGCATTGCACCCGGCGATATCCGTTGTCTGGAGGATTGCCGGCTGCTGCCGCTGACGCTGAAGGACGACCTGCGGGATACGTATCCTTACGGGGCTTTCGCGGTGCCGCTCAAGGAGGTGGTGCGGCTGCATGCCTCCACGGGCACCACGGGCAAACCGACGGTCGTCGGCTATACGCGCGGCGATATGGAGAACTGGACCGAGGTGGTCGCGCGATTCCTGGTGGCTGGCGGACTGACCGACGACGATATCGTGCAGATTGCCTTCGGCTACGGCCTCTTCACGGGCGGCTTCGGCCTGCACTACGGCTGCGAACGGGTGGGGGCGACCGTGATCCCTGCTTCCAGCGGGAATACGGAAAAGCAGTTGATGCTGATGCAGGATCTCGGGACGACGGCACTGGTCTGCACGCCGACGTACGCAGTTTTTCTTGGGGAAAGCCTGCAGCGGGAAGGGCTGGAGCTGGCCGATCTGAAGCTGCGGTACGGCTTCTTCGGGGGCGAGTTCTGGACGGATGCCATCCGGGCGAAGATCGAGAGCCTGCTGGGCATTACCGCGACGGACAACTACGGGCTTTCGGAGGTGGTCGGCCCCGGGGTCAGCGGCGAATGCCTTCAGCAGAACGGCCTGCATGTGAGCGAGGATCATTTTCTTTTCGAGATCGTGGATCCGGAGACGCTGGAACCGCTGCCCGATGGGGAAGTGGGCGAGGTGATCATCACCCCTCTGACCAAGGAGGCGATACCGGTAATCCGGTATCGAACCCGCGACATCACCCGCATCATACCGGGCGAATGCGCGTGCGGAAGAACGACGCGGCGCATGCAGAAGGTGACCGGTCGCACGGACGACATGCTGATCGTGCGCGGCGTCAACATCTTTCCTTCGCAGGTGGAGGAGGTGCTGCTGCAGTTCCAGGATACCGCGCCGCATTATCAGCTCATCTGCACGCGCCAGGGGGCGATGGATCAACTGGAGGTGCAGGTGGAAGCGTCGGAGAAGCTTTTCTCGGATCAGATGAAGCGGATGACGCAGTTGCGTGACGAGCTTCAGGAACGTCTCAAGAATGCGCTTGGTCTCAAGGTGAAACTTACCCTTGTGGAGCCGGGATCGATGGTCCGCTTTCAGGGGAAGGCGAAGCGAGTCGTCGATCAGCGGGTTTTTTGAGTGGACTGAGAACAATGTGCAGTAGCGGAAGGGGCTGAAGGCACGTATCTTCAGTTGCTGAGCGATGCCCAACACCATACTTGTGGATATCAACCTACCATGACAAAGTTGCTTCTCCTCGGGGATGAGGCGATAGCGCAGGGAGCTCTGGATGCCGGTATTTCCGGTGCCTACGGTTACCCCGGGACGCCTTCGACCGAGATCATCACGTATATTCAGGAAGTCGGCGCCGATCAGGGGCGCAAGGTGCATGACATCTGGAGCACCAACGAAAAGACCGCGCTGGAAGAAGGACTCGGCATGTCCTATGCGGGCAAGCGGGCGCTTGTCACCATGAAGCACGTGGGGCTGAATGTGGCGGCGGACTGCTTCATGAACGCGGCGATCACCGGGGTGAACGGCGGCCTGCTGATCCTGGTGGCGGACGATCCGTCGATGCATTCGAGCCAGAACGAGCAGGACAGCCGCTTCTTCGCGAAGTTCGCGATGATCCCGCTGCTCGAGCCGCACACGCAGCAGGAAGCGTATGACATGATGCGCTATGGCTTCGAGCTTTCGGAGGCCGTGAAGCTGCCGGTCATGGTTCGGGTTACAACGCGTCTTTGCCATTCGCGGGCGGATGTGGTCCGTGGCGAGGTGCTTCCGGAGAAGCCCCTGTCGCTGTCGGCGGACCGCGCTCAGTTCATTCTGCTGCCCGGTAACGCGCGGCGCAACTATGCGGCGCTGATAGCGCGGCAACCGGCGCTGGTGGAACGCTCGGAGAGCAGTCGCTACAACGAGTACATCGATGGAGCGGACAAGCGGCTGGGTATCCTGGCGACGGGGATCGCGGTGAATTACCTGCGGGAGGTCTGCGATGGAGAGTCGCCTCATCCCGTGCTGAGCCTTCGCCAGTATCCGGTGCCAGTCGGGCTGATTCGGAGACTTTTTGAGGAATGCGACGAGATTCTGGTAATGGAAGAGGGGATGCCGCTGCTGGAAGAGCAGCTGGTCGGGCTGCTGCCGCCGGCCAAGGCGATCCATGGACGGCTGGACGGAAGCCTGCCGCGAACGGGCGAGTTGTCGCCGGATGTGGTCGGCACGGCGCTTGGTCTGGGTACCGAACCGGCATTCACGGTGCCCGGCGTGGTGGCGATGCGGCCGCCGAAGCTGTGTACGGGTTGCGCGCATGCCGGCACGTACACCTTTCTCAAGCAGGCGTTGGCGCGGTACGAAGATCCTCGGGTTCTGAGTGATATCGGCTGCTACACGCTCGGCGCGCTCTCGCCTTACGAGGCTATCGACAGTTGCGTCGACATGGGGGCTTCGATCACCATGGCCAAGGGCGCCTCCGACGCCGGGGTGCATCCCGCCATTGCCGTTATCGGCGACTCCACCTTCACCCATTCCGGCATCACCGGTTTGCTCGACTGCGTGCTGGAAGGTTCCAACGTGACGATTCTGATTCTCGACAACGATACGACCGCGATGACCGGGGGGCAGGATTCGGCGGGCATGAGTGGACGCATCGACCAGATCTGCCTGGGGCTTGGGGTGGAACCGGAGCATCTGCATGTGATCGATCCGCTGCCGCGGCTGGCGGACGAGAATGCGGAGGTGCTGGTGCGCGAGCTGGACTATCGGGGCGTCTCGGTGGTCATCTGTCGCCGCGTTTGCATCCAGGCCATGAACAAACGCAAAAAGGAAGCCAAGCTCCAAGCATGAAACTAGACATGATTATAGCCGGCGTGGGCGGACAGGGAATCCTGTCGATCTCCGCGATCATCGCGCGCGCCGCGCTCAAAGATGGCCTGCACATGAAGCAGGCGGAAGTGCATGGAATGGCCCAACGGGGTGGGGCGGTGCAGTCGCACCTTCGCCTCTCGGACAGGCCGATCCATTCGGATCTGATCCGGCAGGGTAGTGCATCGCTGATATTGGCCGTCGAGCCGATGGAATCGTTGCGGTACCTGCCTTTTCTTTCCCGAGACGGATGGCTGGTGACGAATTCGCGGCCGGTGGAGAACATCGACAAGTACCCGGATATCATCGAGGTGCAGGAGGCGATCGAGCAGGTGGAACGTCACGTGCTGTTCGATGCGGATGCGCTGGCCGCGGAGCACGGGACGCGTCGGTGCATGAATGTGGCGATGCTTGGCGCCGCCACGCCGTTCATCGGCCTGCCGGAAGCGCGGCTGGAGGAGGCGATTCATGACCAGTTCGCGGAGAAAGGGGAGCAGGTGATTGCCGTCAATCTGGCGGTCTATCGCGCCGCACGCCAACTGGTAAGGGAATTGACGGGCCAATGATCGTTGATGCACATGGCCACGCCTTTCCGGACAGCCTGGCTGAGCGGGCTATCGCGGCGCTGACGGCTGAGCTGGTGGAAGACGATGTACGCGCCAAACTGGATGGCACGATCGCCAGCCTGATCGGATCGATGGACCGGGCTGGGATCGATGCCACGGTGGTGGCCAGCATCGCGACCCAGCCCAAGCAGTTCGGGCCGATCCTGGAGTGGTCGAAGAGCCTGCAAGGCGGGCGGGTGATTCCCCTGCCGTCGGTGCATCCGGACGACCCTGAGGCGATGGCACGGATCGGCATCATCGCGGACGCGGGCTTCAAGGGCGTGAAGCTGCATCCTTACTATCAGCGCTTCCTGCTGGACGAGCCGCGCATGTGGGCGCTGTACGAGGTGATGCAGGAGAGGGGGCTGGTGCTGCTGGCGCACACGGGCTTCGACATCGCCTATCCGCGTGATCGCATCTGCGATCCGGTGCGTATCGCGGCGGTGCTCGATTCCTTTCCACGGCTGAAGCTTATCGCCAGTCACATGGGCGCCTGGGAAGATTGGGATGAGGTGGAAGCGTTGCTCATCGGGCGCTCCGTCTACCTCGATACTGCTTTCGTCTATCACTGGATTGGGCCGGAGCGGCTGCGACGGCTGCTGATGGAACACCCGGCCGAGTACATCCTCTTCGGGACGGATTCGCCGTGGGACGATCAGGCAGAGGTGCTGAGGCAGATCCGCGAGTTGGATCTGCCGGCAGAGCGGGAAGCCGCGCTGCTGGGTGGCAATGCCGCCCGCCTCTTCGGCCTGTAGCGCGGGTGAGAGCGTCTGACGGGGCCGTGAAGGTCGGACGAGGCTGACGGGGTCGGACGAGTCGGACGGTTATTCCGGCGGGGCGAGTGACCTCCACTCCTTCCGTGGCGGGCACGGCAACTTCTCTACTTTCACCTCATCTAACACTCTGTTGTCCGGGCTGCTATCCGACAGTGAGTTACCGGCCGCGTCTCGTTGGACACCCGTGCGGTCGTAGAAGATGGAGACGCGCCAATCGGGGTCAACCCAGTAGAAGACGCACTGGGCGCCGCCGCTCCCGTTCGTAATCACATAGCACATAAACTTTCGATCATTGAATGGCGGAAGAATCTTCTCGACGTCGGCGCGTCTCATGCCGGGTTTGACCAGGCGAGCAAGCATCTCCCACGCGGTACCCATGTCGGCATTGAAATCACGGCGGATCTGCGCGATGGTCTCGTCCAGCTCCGACGCGACAGGTACGATCACAGCAGCGGTGGGCCGAAGCTCGGTTTTGTCCTCACCATGACCAACCATAGTTGCCGCAAGAGCAGTGAGCAGCCCCAACAATAAGACCTTCATTCTTGCACCTGGATAAGGGTCGCCGTTGCCAACCATCCAATGGACAGATCTGTCGAAGTTCCGCCAGTCCGAGAGTATTCTACCGGCATGCTTGGATCATTACAAGAGATGCCTGTATAAACGCAGCGGGTAAGAGACTGGACGCGGGGCAGGCGGATCGGACGGATCAGGCGGATCGGACGGATCAGGCGGATCGGACGGAACGGGCGAGCGGGACGAGGGAACGCAGACGCGCGGGGACGGGGGGAGAGGCTTCAGCGGCGGCGGTGGGTGGGGGGGAGGCCGGTCAGTTGCTTGAACTGACGGCTGAAGTAGAAGACGTCGCGATAACCGAGGGCATCGGCGATCTGACTGACGGTGAGGCGGGATTCGCGGAGGAGACGTTGCGCGCGGTCGATGCGGGCGGTGGTGACGCAGCGAATGGGTGACATGCCGGTTTCGGCGACAAAGCGGCGGGTGAGCTGGGAATGGGAGAGGTTGGCGCGCCGGGCGAGGCGTTCGACGGTCCATGGCTGTCCGGGATCTTCTCGAATGGCATGGTAGAGGCGAGCGATGAGGGGATCGCCGGGCTGATCGCCGGTTCCCTGTGCCTGGGCGGCGAGATGCAGAAGGAGGAGACGGAAGGTCAGCTGGGTACGCAGGGGGGCGAGCTTGTCGCGGGCATGGGCGGCAGCCTCGCAGTCGCGCGCCAGGGTGGAAAGGAGAGGGAGGTCGTGCAGGCGCGTCACGTGGGGCAGGAGACCGGCTTCGGCTGCTTCGTCGATGTCGAAGTGGCAGGCAAAGACGCGCAGGCGGTGATCGGGATTCTGGCGGCCGTGCACGCGATCTCCCGGGTGAAAGACGAAGCAGATGCCTGCCTGCAGGTGGTGATTCCTGCCGTTGAGGTCGAGGGAGCCGTCGCCATCCATGACACACCATAGGTCGTGATCGGCAAAGGGGGCCGGCGGGCGCCATTCCCAATGAGGTTCGCACCAGTAGATGTGTGGCAGTCCGTGGAGCTGGAGGGAGGGGAAGGGATCGGTCACGATGCGTGTATAGTACAAAGGTTCGGTGTTTTTATCCATGGAGTGGTGGAGGCGGTGCGCGTATAGTATATGCACAAGAACTGCTTTCCGCAACTAACCGGAGATCGTGTGATGACAACCAAGCTTACTCTCTTGCCTTCCTGCCCTGAACGCCTGACGACCGACGAGATAAACCGCTTTCGGGAGGAGGGGTATCTTGCTTTCGATGGATTGCTCTCCAGGGAGGAGCTGGAGACCGCGCGGGAGCGACTGAAGGAGTTGGTGCGGGAGACGGCGGCGGAGTCGGCGCAGGGCTCGGTGCTGACGCGTCGGGATGGCGGTCGCTTTCACGTGCAACTGGAGCCGGGAACGGATTGTTCAACGCTGTCCGCGGAGGAGGTGGAGCTGAAGGTACGCAAGCTCATGTGGTATTGCGATGTGGATCCCTTCTTTTCGAGGCTTGCGGAGGGACATCCACGGTTGCGCGGGGTGCTGGAGTCGCTGCTGGGGGCGGGCGCCATGCTCTTTCAGGACATGGCACTGGTGAAGCCGCCTTTGATCGGGTCGGAGAAGCCGTGGCACCAGGACAATGCGTACTTTGCGGTGACGCCGCTGGAGCAGGTGGTGGGGGTGTGGATTGCGCTGGATGCGGCGACGGTGGAGAACGGCTGCATGCACGTGATCCCCGGTGGGCATCGGGAGGGAGCGCGCCGGCATCACCACACGACGGATTGCACGATTGTGCCGGAGCGGCTGGATGCGGGGCAGGCGGTTCCGATTCCGCTGCCGGCGGGTGGGGTGCTCTTTTTCATGGGCATGCTGCCGCATCAGACGCCGCCGAACCGTTCGTCGCATCGGCGGCGGGCGCTGCAGTTTCACTATCGTGGCGCCGATACCACGACCGTGAGCCGCGAGGTTTACGACACCATCTTCAACGATCATGGCGAGCCGGCCTCGTGTGCGGCGGCTCGGACGTAACGACACGAAAGGGGGGAGGGAAGTAGTATGGAATTCACCCGGGAAGCATATCTCGAGTTGATGAGCTTTGGCGACTTTGAGCGTCCGATGTTTTCGGAGCTGTTTGGTCCGTTGATCGGACTGGCGGAGGAATGGCGGGCGCAGGGGGCGAGCGAGGATGAGATCGAGATGGTGGCGTTCGACTTCGACTATGTCTCTCGGGTGCATGCGGGGGTGCACTGCGGGGCGCGGGGTGGGCAGCCGCGAGTGGTGATCGAGGAGACCGATGAGTATCGGATCGAGCGGGATCATCTTGGGCGGACGCTGAAGCTGGCCAAGCGGGTTGCCACCATCTCCCTGCCGCTGGATTTCCCGGTGAAGAGCATGGATGACTGGCTGAAGCTGAAGCCGATGTTCACGTACAGCGATGACCGTATCGACTGGCCGCAGGTGGAGCGGGCGAAGCAGGAACAGAAGGCGGGCAAGTTGCTCTGCGCGGGAATTCCGGGCGGCTATGACATGGTGCGCGAGCTGATGGGGGAGGAGTTGGGCTGCGTGGCGTATTATGAGCAGCCGGAGCTGATTGCGGACATCATGGCCACGCTGACGGACACATGTGTGCGGGTTCTGGAGCAGGTGTGCCGGGAGATCTCCATCGACTCGCTGTCGGTGCATGAGGATTTCGCGGGGAAGTCGGGTCCGTTGATCGGTCCAAAGCAGATACGCGAGCATCTGCGGCCGTATTATCTGGCGAGCTGGAATCTGGTGCGGGAAAGCGGCGGCAGGATCTTTCAGCAGGATACGGACGGCAATGTGAATGCGGTGATGGAGGAGCTGCTTGCCTGCGGGTTGACGAGCATCCTGCCGATGGAGCCGGCCGCGGGGATGGACATCGTACAGTTGCGCAAGCAGTACGGCAAGCGGCTGATGATGCTTGGCGGCATCGACAAGCATGTGCTGCGGCAGGGCAGGGAGGCGATCGACCGGGAGCTTGCGTATAAGCTGCAGCCACTGATGCGGGAGAGCGGCGGGATTGTCTTCAGTCTGGACCACCGGATACCGAACGGGACACCACTCGAAGCTTATCGATACTATGTATCGACGGCGCGGGAGATTCTGGGGCTGCCGCCGCTTTCGCCGGAGCGGAAGGGGTGGGCACGCATGGCTTTCTGAGGGTGAGGCGGAAGGGGCTCGGCGATTCCCCCGGATGTGACAATATCTGCTTTCGTGGCGTCGTTTCATGGTCATGAAATCATCAGGAGCCATAGTGATCTGCTGTCTGCTTGTCCTGATTGCGGCAGTGCGGACGGTCTCGGGGCAAGAGATAGCCGTACCCATGCGGGATGGGGCGAGGCTGGCGACGAATCTCTATCTGCCGGAGCCGGATCTGATGGGGGAGCAGGGGGTGCCGGTGATTCTGGTCTGCACGCCTTACGATCGCACGCGAGAACGGCCGGTGGGCGTGTGGCGGGATTGCTTTCTGCGGAATGGCTATGCCTTTGCGGTGCAGGACATGCGCGGCTTTCATGGTTCGGTGGAGGCGGGACGGGGTGCGGCGCGGCATCATGATGGCTATGATACGGTGGAGTGGCTGGCGGGTCAGCCCTGGTGCAACGGCAAGGTGGGGATGATCGGCTATTCGCATCCTGGAGCGGTGCAGTATGAGACGGCGCTTACCGGACCGCCGCATCTTGCCGCCGTGATCCCGGCCCAGGCGCCGGGCAACTACTATACCGACGCCTACTATCCGGCGCGCTTCCGGAAGGCGGACATGGAGACGATCTGGCGCGGAGCTTTCACAGCGCAGACGGAGCAGCTCATCAAGCGCCGGAGCCGGCATGGTGCGCGGCATGTGGTTGGGCGCTTCAACGTGCCCATGCTGCACAGCGCGGGCTGGTATGACTTTTACACGGAAGGAGCGATCGAGATGTTCGAGGCGTGTCAGCGCGATGGCGGAGCGATGGCGCGGGGGAATCAGAAGCTTCTGATCGGGCCATGGGGGCATGGCGTGGTGCAGGAGGAGGCGGGCGGAGCGCTGGTGTTGGATGGGGGGCTGGCGTATCCGGAGCATGCCAAACCTGATTGGGAGGGGGAGGTATGGTTGCCGTGGTTCGACCACTGGCTGAAGGGGAAGGAGAACGGACACATGGAGGAGGCGGCGGTACGCTACTTTCTGATGGGGGATGCGGATGATCCGGATGGGGTGGGGAACCGGTGGATTGCGGCGGAGAGCTTTCCGCCGGCGTGCAAGGAGATGCGGCTATACCCGCGGGCGGACTTCTCCCTGAGAGAGGAGGCTCCGCATGAGGATCATGCGTTCACGTACAGGTACGATCCGCGGGATCCGGTGCCGACAGTGGGGCGGCGGCACGTGCGTCTGCCGGTAAAGGGGCCTTACGATCAACGACCGGTGGAGGATCGTGCCGACGTGTTGATCTTCACGACGGCTCCCCTGGTGGAGCCGCTGATCGTGGTGGGGCGGGTGCTGGTGCGACTGTGGGTATCGTCGGACTGCCGGGATACGGATTTCACGGCGAAGCTGACGGATGTCTACCCGGATGGGCGGTCGATGTGGGTGAGCGACAGCATCGTGAAGGGGCGCTACCGCAATGGCTTCGAGGAGGAGTTTCTGGAGGCGGGGAAGGTGGTGGAGATCGAGATCGATCTCGGGTATACGGCGTTGGCTTTTGGCCGGGAGCATCGCGTGAGGCTGGCGATTTCGAGCAGCAATTTCGACCGGTTCGACATCAATCTGAATACGGGCGATGCTTACGAGGAGCAGGAACTGACACGGAAGCTGCTGAAGGAGCGTTTTCACGGGGAGGTACCGCGGGCGTCGGGGGAAGAGAGCGGATCCGCGATAGCAACCAATGTGCTTCATGTCGGGCCGGATCGTGGGAGTTACCTGCTCTTGCCGATTCCTCTTGACGTGCCGGTTGCCAGGTAGCGGAGTGGCGGCTATGTTCAGGGGAAACGCAAGGGGAGGATAAGCATGGGGATCCGTATAGTCACGATATTGCTGGCGGTGGGCATCTTGAGCGGCAGCACCACGTGGGGACAGGGAGAGGAGGTTCGTGGAGTGAACGAGGTGAGCTACACTTTTGACGGGGAGAGTTCGCCGCCGCGCCTGACGGTGATGCGGGGCGACAAGACGATCATCGACAGCGGGGAGCTGGCGTGGCACACGGAGAGCGCCTGCGAGGTGCGGGTGGCGGCGGAAGGGATCGAGGATGGCGTGGCCCTGCGGATCAGCGTGAGCAATCCGGGAGATGCGGCGGTGGCGTTGCCGGCGTTTCAGGTGCCGGGGATCCGGCTGCCGGCGAAGGGGACGCGGCGGCTCGACAACTGGAAGGTTGTGCAATGGCTGCCGGCGCTGACGGAGGAGGGGCCGCGCGTGGGGCTGCATCCGCTGCGGACGTATCCCTGGCAATGTTATTCGCCCGTCCTGGGGCTGCGCAGCGGCGATGTGGCGATCGGCGCGGCGATGCTCTATGATGCGTTTGGCCTGAAATGGGAGATCCATACGAACTACCGGTACGATGCGGCGAGTGGCATGTGGACGCTGATCTTTCAGCCCAGTTCGGCGGAGGTGATCACCGACGAGGGTGGTGCGCGACGCCTTGATACGAAGGAGCTTGCGGCGGGCGAGACGGCGAGCTTTGCCATCACGCTGCAGGTGACGCCGGCGGCGGAGTGGTTGAGCAGCTTCAGTGAATATCGCGAGTTCTTCCGGAAGCGGTACGGCGAGCGCCGTCAACAGGTGGATCTTCGCCCGATTTTTGCGTGGTCGCTTTCGAGCGGGCCGCAGGCGCAGATTGTGACGGAGGAGAATCCGCGGGGGTTCAATCCGCTGCCGGTACAGGTGGATGGCTGGAAGGGCTTTCCGGAGTTGATTCGCGAGAAGGGAGTGGCGCACAACTTCGAGCGGCTGATGATCTGGGGATCGGTGGGGCGCTATCGTGAGCATCCGGGAAGCAACATGGCCTGGGAGATCGGCTCGGGGTGGGTGCCGGAGCAGGTGGCGACGGAAGGTGAGTTTCGGCGGTTGAGCGAGGAGCTGGGCTTGCAGGTGGGGCTCTGGTGCGGCATTGCTTTTTCGATCTCGGAGGGGTGGGATACAGGGCGTCGGCATCCCTGGGATCCGGATAACACGGCGGACACCGCGGCGATCTTCCGGGAGCTGGATCTGGCGCGGGATCGCGGCGCGAGGCTGATCGGGCTGGATGCGACACTCTCGGGGCTGGCGAGCAAGGGCGGGCGACCGGACGCGATGACGGTTTTCACGCGGTTGATGCCGATGCTTCATGAGCGGTATCCGGAGATGCGCTGGATCATCGAACCGGCTGCCTGCGATTTTCTCCATCTATGGGGGTCGTCCTTCATCTGGGAGAAGAACATTGGTCAGCCGTTCGAGTTTGCGGAGTATCTGGCGCCGGGGCAGGAGATCGTGGTGGCGCTGAAGCAGTCGGAGCCGCGCATCAGTGATATGAATCTGAACTGGCAGGAGCGGGTGGAGGAGCTGATGTTCTGGGGCTGCACGCCGCTGGTCTTCAGCGACAGCCAGGGGCGGCAGGTGACGGTGCCCGAGTGGCAGTCGCCGGCGAGCTGGCCGACGGAGATTGCCGCGACGGTCGGCGATCTTGGGGTTCGTTTCGACGCGGGGAAGAACTGGACGCTCAGTCGCGTCGACCATGAGGGGGAGCGAATCTGCATCGACACGCCGGGGGCGAGTTACGGGAGCGTGGCGAAGGTCAAGGATATTGGCTTCATCGGGGCGGCGCACAAGGAGACGGGGCAGCAGGAGGAGGTGCTGGGGCTGCGCCTTCGCGTCGATGGCGAGGTGGTGGCGGAGCCCGTGGCGAGCTATTCGTGCGAACGGCTGGAGCTGGTCAAGGAGTCGCGGATGCACCATCTGCGCCTGCGGGATCGGTGGCTGACCGCGGATGGGGTGGTCGAGGAGGAGGTCTGGCTGCGGGCGGAGTCCCCGGAGCCGCTCGACCTGCTGTACGTCTTCATGTATCCGTGGGGCAAGGAGATGACCGACTATATGGCGGTCACGGCTGAGGGGGAGACGATCGCGATGGCGTTCGTGAATGACAACGGTTTCCGGCTGGAGCGGCAGGTACGCTGGGTGGCGCTGTACAACCGGGAAAATGGCCACGGGGTGGTGATGACGCTGGTGGATGCTCCCGTGGAGGTCGGTCTGCGGACGCGGATCTGGGACCGGACGAGCCCCTACAAGAAGCACTATCTGCAGATCTGGAGCAGGCGCACCATTGCGCCGGGGGATACGGCGCGCCTTCGCCTTCGTTCGCGTCCCTTCACGGCTTCGGCCGAGAGCTGGCAGGCTGTCGCCGCGGAGTTGGCCGAGCGGTAAAGGGGGCTGGTGATCGGGCTATGTTGCGGTGTGGGCTTCCTGCCGTGGCTTGACGAGGTGCAGGGTATAGGCGAAGGGATGGCCAAAGGTCGCCGTGAGCTGAAAGCCAGCGGCAGTGGCGAGTGACACGACGGTTTGGCGGCGCTGGAAATGGGGATCGAAGATGACCTCGGTGACGGAGAGGATGCCGTTGAGCTTGAGAGCGAGAAAGATCTCCTTGAGCGCGGCTTCGCGGTTGGGGATTTCGCCAAGGACGGTCACCAGCAGGGCGCGGTCGAAGCGGTCCGTTCCGAGCTTTCCATCGCCGGCGCCGGCGTGGAGGAAGTGGATGTTTGAGAGGCCTGCCGCCTGGGCCTTTTCCCGGGCGCGTGCCAGCATGCCGGGCTGAATGTCCATGGCGACTACACAGCCGGTCGGGCCAGTCTGCCTGGCGAGCGGTATGGTGACGCGACCGGGGCCGCAACCGGCATCGAGGACGGTCATGCCCGGCTGGAGGTCGAGCTGGGCCACGATCACCGCCGCTCGATTGGTGCTGGTGAAGGGGTTGTCCAGTTCGACCATCCAGCGCAGCCATACCGGGCATGGAAGCGAATGGCGACGGGATGCCAGGCGCCATGAGCCAAAGACGAGGAGAACCGCGACGATAGCCAGAATGGCGTAAGTCATCATACCTTCCATGGGGTGTTATGGGGATTCATGCGTTGCCGGCTGCCGCGTCCTGATCCGCGGGAAACCAGTGCTTAGTGCGGAGGCAGATGCGGACGAGCCAGAGCATGAGGGGCACCTCGATGAGGACGCCGACGACGGTGGCGAGGGCGGCGCCGGAGGAGAGGCCGAAGAGCATGGTTGCGGTGGCGATGGCGACCTCGAAGTGATTGCTGGCGCCGATCATGGCGGCGGGGGCGGCATCGCGGTAGGAGAGCTTGAGGAGTCTGGCGGCGCCATAGCCCATCCAGAAGATGAGCATGGTCTGGATGAAGAGGGGGATGGCAATCCAGAGGATGGTCAGGGGGTTGGCGAGGATGGTTTCGCCCTTGAAGCTGAAGAGGAGGACCAAGGTGGTCAGGAGGGCGATAATGGTGACGGGAGTCAGGATGTGGAGGAACTTCTGCTTGAACCACTCCTCGCCTTTGGCGGCGATAATCCATTTGCGGGAGAGGTAGCCTGCCACGAGCGGCAGGGCGACGTAGATGAGGATGGAGAGGAGGAGGGCCTGCCAGGGGACGGGCAGTTTGCCGACGCCGAGGAGAAAGCCGCCGAGCAGTCCATAGAGGACGAGCATGGTGAGGGAGTTGATGGCGACCATGATGAGGGTGAGCCCGTCGTTGCCTCTGGCGAGAAAGCTCCAGACCAGGACCATGGCGGTGCATGGGGCGATGCCGAGGAGAATGCATCCGGCGAAGTAGCTGCGCCAGAGGGGGATCTGGAGCATCTTGACGCCGTCCTGAAGGACGACGGTGCCTGCGCCATGGACGCCGCCGACGGGGAGGTCGAGGCCAAAGGGCATCTTCACCAGGTCGGTTGCGTCGGTGCCGATGAGGCCGCGAAAGAGGAATCCGAGGAAGAAGATGGCGATCGCGTACATGGTGAAGGGTTTGACGCACCAGTTGAGGAAGAGGGTGAGCCAGACGGGTTTGCCGCTGCGGCCGGCTTTGACGACGGTGGCAAAGTCGATCTTGACCATGATGGGATACATCATGAAGAAGAGACAGATGGCGATGGGGATGGAGATGACCGGGGCGTCGTTGACGAAGATGGCCATGCCGTCCAGGGATCTGGCCAGGCCGGGGGCAAACTTGCCCAGGAGTATGCCCGCGACAATGCAGAGGGCGACCCAGAGGGTCAGATAGCGTTCGAAGAGGTTGGTCAGTTTACGGTCGTTGGTTGGGTCGTGCGGATGGCTCATCGATCTTGTTCCCCGGGGTGTTGGATGGCTGCCGCGTCCGGGAGCGAGGCCCAGGACGCGGCGGCGGATGGTTCAGCAACAGCAGCAGCCGGCCTTGCGGGTGGCGGTGATGTTGGCGCTGACGACGTAGTCATCGGCGGTGGCGCCGGCGGGCAGGGCGGCCAGCATCTCGTGGTAGAGGGCGTCGTTGGTGTCGATCATGGCGGCAAGGTTGCCGCTCTTGACCTCGACGTTGACGGCGATCAAGCCGGCCTCGGCTGCCATGGCGCGGATCTCGTCGAGGAGGGAGGCGCCGGCGATGCAGCCGACCAGAGCCTCGACGGATTCGCGGACGGCCTCGGGAAGTGGCTTTCTGAGGGCCATGTCCGAGACGGCGACGCGTCCGCCGGGCTTGAGGACGCGGGCGATTTCGCGCCAGACCTGAGGCTTGTCGGGGGAGAGGTTGATGACGCAGTTGCTGATGACGACATCGACGCTGGCATCGGCGACGGGGAGGTGTTCGATCTCGCCGAGGCGGAACTCGACGTTGTCCAGGCCGGTGCGGTCGCGATAGGCGGCGAGGTTGCGGCGGGCGCGGTTCAGCATGTCGGGGGTCATGTCAACGCCGATGACGCGGCCGGTTGCGCCGACGGCGGGGCCTGCGACGAAGGCATCGAAGCCGGCGCCGCTGCCGAGATCGAGGACGATTTCGCCTTCGCGGAGTGAGGCGATGGCGGTGGGGTTGCCGCACGAGAGGCCCAGATTGGCCTCAGGCGGAATCTGGGAGAGGTCGTTGGGGTCGTAGCCGAGCTGGGCGGCGAGCTTGTCGGCGTCAGCGCCGCCACAGCAGGCGGTTGGGCCGCAGCATGAGGAGGCGCCTCTGGCGATTTCGCCGTACTTGGTGCGGACGGTTTCGCGGGTTGCATCGGGTTGGGATGTCTGGCTCATTCTGTCTCTCCATTGACGAGTTTCGTGAAGTCGGTGCTCTCGATGAAGTGGCGGATCTCATCGCGGACGCGACGGTATTGGGAGAGGGCTTCCTCTTCGGTCGCGGCGCTCTTGGCGAGCTTTGGTGGATCATCGAAGCCGACATGGACGACCTTGGTCTTTCCGGGAAAGATCGGGCAGCTTTCGTGGGCGTGGCTGCAAACGGTGATGACGAGGTCGAGGGGGGTATCCGCAAAGTCGTCGATGTGTTGCGAGCGCTGCCGGCGAATATCCACGCCTGCTTCAGCCATGACCTTGGCGGCGTTCGGGTTGAGGCCGTGGGTCTCGATACCGGCGGAGAAGGCCTCGACGTGGTCGCCTTTGAGGTGGCGAAGCCATCCTTCGGCCATCTGGCTGCGGCACGAATTGCCCGTGCACAGGAAGAGTATCTTCAGTTTGTCTGTTTCTTTGGACATGGGAGTGGGGGGACTCTCAGTTGGGTGTTTTCTTGTCGCAGCATTCATCCGCGGCAGAGCAGAGGAGGGTCTTCAGCTTCTCCTGATCCTTCCTGGTGACGGGATCGTCGTGGAGGCACTTGCGGACCCACGCGAGGGCTTCGGCCTGCGGGGTGTTGGGTGCGGGGCTGGCCAGCCGATAGTAGACCCAGCGGCCTTCCTTGCGATTGTCCACCAGCTCCGCGCGTTGCAGGACTGACATGTGCCGTGAGACGGTTGCCGTAGCCAGGCCAAGGAGCGAAGTCAGATCACAGACGCACAGTTCATGGTGCGCATGCAGGGCCATCAAGGCTCGCAGACGGCCTTCATCACTCAACCCTTTGGCAACAGCCAGAACATTGCGCATGGCGCTCCTCCATATTTCGTCGTTTGGCTAAGTATACACGTGATCCAGGGCAACGTCAAGAGTGGAGGAGGAAAATAGTATAGTCGCGGGGAGGCAGGGACGCGGGGGTGTTTGCCACAGAGGTCTCAGAGGTCACTGAGGAAGCGGTTTTGGTGCTGCTGAGGGGGGATGATGTAGGAGAGCAAAATGTTGTTAAAGGGAACGAATATCACCACGAAGTACACGAAGATCACGAAGAGGGGATAGAATGAAACTTGGTTTCGTGTGGAGAGGGAAGCGGGGACGGATCTCGAGGGAATCGAGGGATTCGATACGGTCGATCGATTCGATAACCTCGACAGTCTCCTGAGGCGTCGTTCGGAGAGGGAGGCCGGATGACCTCTGGCGCGGGGAATGCAGGATGGTGGGTTCTGGTGCCAGTGTCTGGAGTTGATATTGCGGAGATGGAAGGCGTGTTCTGGCGGTGCTATTCTATCCGTAGACGGCGGGGATTCCGGCTGATGGCAGCGTCTACAGAACGGAGATGATTGCTCATGGACATGGTAAGAAGATGTGGCTGGCCAGGATTGGCGGCGTTGCTTCTGGTGGTGGGCTGGTGTGGGGCCGAGGAGGGGCTGCATCTTGGTGACTTCGCGCCGAGCGGGACGGATCTCGGGGAGGTCGAGCAGTACGAGGTGGCGATGGGGGAGAGGGTGGGGGAGGTCTTCTGGCCGAAGGGCTTTGTTTTCGTGGCGGGTCGCTATCTCGAGGCGCCCTACCGGGTGGACCGACGCGGCACGAGGGTATACATCAATGGCTATCTGACGGAGAGCTTCTACCGCAGGATTCCGGGTGAGATCCAGTTCCCGAAGCCGGAGCCGCCAGCAAATCTGGGGACAATGACGCAGCTTGACGAAACTCGGTTCTATCGTTATGCAATGTGGGCGTACCTGGAGAGGGCCGTGCCGCTGGAGGAACGGAACCTGGCTTATGTGGCATTTCTTCGCTCTCTGCCCATGGTGCGTGATGTGCGGATCGGCGATGACAAACTGGACTTGGTGATAACGTTGGCCGATGGCAGCGAGGAGTTGCTATGGCAGTCACTGTCCTGGAACGAGAAGGCGACCTCTGATGAACTCGTCGCGGAGGCGAATCGGGCCCGTGAGCACTGGGAGGCGCGGCTGAAGGAGGAGCGCGGCACGCTCTTTCTCGATCCCTGGCCGAGGAGCGGGAATCAACAGCGAATGTGTACCTGGTGGACGGAGAACGAGACACGCGACAAGTTGCCGGAGCTGCCGCGGGCGCTCGAGGAGCGGGCAGGCGGCAATGGCTCGGATCAACCGGCATTGCCCATGGGACTGCGTGCGGTTGCGCCTTCGCCCGAGCTGAAAGCGCGCGTAGCGGAGCTGCTGGCTACGCCACCGCCACCTCTCCCGCCGCCGCCGTTGACGTATGAAGATTATCGTCGCCGATGGCAGGCGTGGGCATATCCGCGATTGGTGGAAATTGCCGATAAGCAGGGCGTGCCCGAGACGCAAGGACTGCGCCTTATGTTGGTGGCGGAGGATCGCGCGCTGCTCCGATATGAGCCGGTTCGTCTCTATTTCGCGCTGATCAGCTCCTCTGGCGTACCCGCGGACCTCGCGCCGCTTCCAACTGATTCCGGTACCGCTTCTAACCCGCCGGAGCAGCCGCTGAGGATCGTGCTTACTCGCCCGGATGGCGAGGTCGTGGCGGGGCGTCCGTGGCCGGTTCCAAACCGGCAAACGTCTTACTTCCGCTGGTACGCTATAGGAGATCAATATTATTGGACGTGCAGCATGGTGGCCAGCGCGTTCGTGCGGGATCGGCAGCCTTGGTTTACTGTCTCGGGCAGGTACAAGCTGCAGTTGATGTATCATGCAAAGCCTGACCTTACGCTTAAGTCCAATGTTGTCGAGGTAGAGGTGCGGGAAGCCGAGACCGAGGGAGAGCGGCAGGCGCTCGAGATTCTGGATTCACCGCTGGTGCGACAGGCCTATTTCGATGGCCAGTACATAGAGCAGAAGCAGTCGTCGGTGCCAGTGGTCAGGAAGCTGGTGGAGCTGATCATGCTCGATCTGCCAACCTATCACCACGGCCAGGTGTTCCACGTGTTTCACGTTTCAGGGGCTATCAGCAACTATAGAATGGTGGCCGGATTTGGCATTCCGGAGGAGACGCGCGATCGATGGGGACAACTCAATTACGATGCTCGATACCAAGACCGATGGCTTATGACCGTACTTGGCCTGGATCCGCCGGCGGAGCTGCGGGAGGGTGCTTTTCCGCGTCCCGCCTATGTACCATTTGAGGAGAAGCTGATCAAGGGAACTTACACGGATCCCTGGAACCTGGAGAAGAATGGGTACATTCCCGCGGAATAGGTGGCCCGGCGGGACGGCGGGATGTTTGCCACAGAGGTCTCAGAGGTCACTGAGGAAGAGGTTTTTGGCGGCTCAGTGCAGGGAGGATGGAAGGAGGACAAAAGGTTGTTAAAGGGGTGAGAATATTACCACGAAGTACACGAAGAGCACGAAGAGGGGACAGGATGGGGCTTTGTTTTGTGGTGGAGAGATAAACGGCGGGGGGGGCGGAGGGACGCGGATCAGGCGGATCGGACGGATCAGGAGGGCGGGACGCGGGGAGGGAGCGGCGGCGTAGTGGAAGAAGTGGACGAAGTGGACGATGAAACGTCCGGGCAATGGCCGGGTGGGGACTCCCATGCTCGGAGAGCGCCTTAACGGTGTGGAATGGATGGCATGGGCTGCCATAGGGGGAGTTTGACGACGGTGCCGACGGGGCAGGCGGCGCATCTGCCGAAGAACTCGTCCCAGAGGCGAGCCATGGCCTCGAAGCCGGTGCAGTGGCATGGCAACAGGCGTTGCACGCCCATGCTTCGCAGCTCGCGCGTGGTACCGGCCATCCGTTCGGGACTGGCGTTGATCAGGTGCATTCCGCCCATCACCGTGTGGATCGGCCGATCCGCGGTCAGTGACTGGATGTAGGCGAGGGTGTTGACGACGCCTGAATGGGCGCAGCCAAGGATCACCACGGTTCCGGCTGGCGTCTCGATGAAGAGAGCCTGGTCGTCCGGCAACTCATCGGTTTTCTCGCAGTTCGGGTCGCGGTAGAAGGCGCCGCCGGTGTTTTCGAAGGTGTTCAGCCGGGGAATCGGCCCGGTCAGCCAGAGTCCTTCGCCAATTTCGGTTGGGCGCTCGACGGGGATGAGTTGCGCCTTGGTTTCGATTGCCTGGCGTGCCGGCGGGGGCATGCCGATCTCGACGACGCTGCCATTGAGATGGCGGGAGAATCTGGCGCCGAAGGCAGCTGGGTGAGCATAGATTCGGGGGTGGTTTGCGGCGCGCAGGGCATCCGGCAGGCCGCCTGTATGGTCGTAGTGGCCATGGCTAAGCACGATGGCATCCGCGGATTCCAGGCGAACGCCCAGCTTTTCGGCATTGTGCTTCAGGACCGCGCCCTGGCCCGTATCGAAGAGAATACGCATGGCGCCCAGCTCAATCCAGAGGGAGAGGCCGTGCTCTCCCAGCAGGCCGGGGCGTCCGACGGTGTTCTCGACAAGGACGGTAATGGTCAGGTCAGGCATAGTGGGGTTGCTCCTTCGTGATCGTGGAGAGTTGGGAAGATCATTGCTTCGGTGAATTCGGCCTGAAAGTCGCCATCGACAGAGAGTTCGACATGTCGAGCGCGTCGGGCCAAGTCTTCGGCATGTTTTCGTGCCTCGACGGAAAGCAGGGCCCAGCGGGCGCCGGCGAGGGAGACATTGCCCACATAGTGCACACGGCGGTGATCGACGCCGGGAGGGATGAGGCCAATGCGCTGTGCCTGGCTGCGACGGATAAAACTGCCGAAGCCACCGGCAATCTGGACAGCCTTGAGGTCCTGAGGCGTCAGTCCGGCCTGTTTCAACAGGATGGTAATGCCAGCGCGGATGGCTCCACAGCCAAGCTGCAACTCCCGAATGTCGCGCTGGGTGAGTGCGATAGCCCGCCGCCCCGAGCCGCCATCGCCATCAGCCAATACGAACTCGGTGCGCCCCTGTGCATCAGGTTGGAGGCGAGCCGCCAGCGCCTGGCTGAGTCCGGGAGGCAGTTCTTTGCGTGAGAGGAGACGTCCCTCGCGGGTGACGATGCCGCAGCGCAACAGTTCTCCTACCAGATCGATCAGGCCGCTACCGCAGATCCCGATTGGTGCTACGTTGCCGATGACACCCAAATGGAGCTGCTCGTCAAGCACTACCTTCTCGATAGCGCCGCGTGTGCCGCGCATGCCACAATGGATTCGTGCTCCTTCGAAGGCGGGGCCCGCGGCGGTGGAGGCAGCGAAGAGTTGATTGTCATGAAAGAGGACAATCTCGCCATTGGTGCCGATGTCCACCATCAGGACTGGGCCCTCCATCTTGTCGATCTGGGTAGCCAGCATGCCGGCGACGGTGTCACCGCCGACAAATCCGCCAATGACTGGGAAGACATAAGCCATGCCGTGTGGGTTGATGGGGATCTCCATGTCGCGTGCCGAGAGAAGGAGGCCACGGGCGTAGGCCGGAACGAAGGGTACTTCTCCGAGCGGGGTGGGATCGACGCCGCAGATAATGTGTTGCATGGTGGTGTTTCCTGCAAAGGCGGCCTCATAAATATGGTTGGCATCGACGCCGGCCTTTTCGCAGAGGAGGTGGATCATCCTTCTGGTCTCTTCAAGCACCATGTGCCGGAGTTCGTCGAGGCAGTGTGGGCATGAAGAGGCGTGGCGAATGCGCGACAGGACATCGTCGCCGAAGCTCACCTGGGGGTTCATCCCCGAGGTGACCGCCAGTTCCTGCCCGGTGCAGAGGTTCAGGAGGACGGCGACCATGGTGGTTGTACCAATATCGAATGCCACTCCGAGACAGTGCGCGGACGTGTCGCCGGGTTCGAAATCGATGAGACGATGGTCTGCCAGTACGGCGGTTCCCCGGAAGCGCTGGGAGCGCAAGATGCAGGGTACCCGGCGGAGGACGGCCAGGTCGGCCTTGAATGGGCCAATGGCTTCCTCGAGACGAAGCAGGTCCGGGGTATCGTCCTGGAGGGTAGGTGGATCGAGCTGCACGCAGACCTTGCGGATCGCCGGCATGACTTCCGTGGGTCGTCCGACGGTGGAAGCGTCGGCAATCTGGTGGCCGCCGCCGAAGAGCGAACTGGCGGGCACCTGAACGATCATGTCACAGTCGACACGGCTCTGGCACGCGAGGCGCCATCCGTGAGCCAGTTCCTCGGGTGAGAAGGCGCGCCGTTCCGCATTGGCTGGCTCGCCTGCCCCTTGGGAAATCTGGACACGGCATTTGCCGCATGTTCCGGCGCCGCCGCAGGGCGTATCGATCACCAGGCCGGCGCTGGCGGCGGCTTCGATGAGGGTGGTATTCCGCAGGATGTGAACGGCCCGGCCCTGAGGCTGAAACGTCACCCGAAATTGTGTGTCAGGCATGGAGTGTATTCCAGGATTGGTGCGGTGGCGTGTCAGAAGCGTAACCGAGGTGTGGTTTGTGCAGCAGGCAGCGATTGTTGTTCATCTTCTTGTCCGGTGCTGTGCCATGGCGATGATGAATGGTGCGGAGGAGTGCTCCGCATGCAGGCGAATTGACTTGCGGATTCTGGCCAGGAGGCCGGATGCGCTGGGGGCGCTACTATCGGCTTCGGCGAAGCTGACCTGCCCGTATGGCCGCAGCAGCGAATAAAGCGCGGCCGGGGTGAGCAGGTGTCCGGAAGCGTAGGGCTGTATGCCTTTTGCCACCCGATCGCGGTTCAGCGGAGCACGTTCATTGAGGGTACCGACCAGCAGGATGCCGTCGTCAGCCCTGCAGCGCGCCATGCCGGCGATCGCGCCCGGCTGATCGTCGATGAATTCCAATGTCGCCATGGCCGCCACGACGTTGTACTTGCGCACCACGGATGGCAGTCGACAGGCATCCGCGAGTTCAAACTGGCAGTTTGGTGTGTGATAGGATCTGGCCGTCAGGATCATCTCGGGGGAGATGTCGACTCCCGTGACCTCGTAACCCAGTCCGGCGAAGATGCGGCTCCAGTGACCCGTACCGCACCCCACCTCCAGCAACCGGGCGCCCGGCTTCATGGGCGGCAGGAGCCGCCGGAGGGCAGCCCGTTGAGCATCGTCATGCCGCTTGCCTTCCGCTGTCGCATACCACTGGTCGTAGGTGGCTGCCATGGGCCCGAAGTTGTATAGGGAATGAGCGGCATGGAGATCGTCCGGGTCGCCGAGTTGTGTCAGCGGCTGGTGCCGGTTCGATGGGCTGTCTGAAGAGCCAGTGTGGGTGGTCCGATAATGACCCATGATGTCGACCTCAACTCCTTGATCGATTTTGTTCGTCCACCAGAACCACATGTGGACGGTGAGTCCTGGCTTCCTTGTGAGTAAGTTGGCAATAGGCAATGACGATCACGCGGTCGCCGGGCTGTCCTTCGCGAGCTGCCGGTCCATTGAGCATGGCCATTCCAGAGCCGGGCGGCCCTTCGATCGCGTAGGTGACGATGCGGGAGCCGGTGTTGGCGTTGAGCACATGTACCTGCTCGCCGGGCAGGATGTCTGCTTCATCGAGCAGATTTCGGTCCAGAGAGATACTGCCCTCATAGTTCAACTGGGTGTCGGTCAGGGTGACGAGGTGGAGTTTGGATTTGAGGAAGATGCGTTGCATGGTTGGAGTCTTGACTTGTGTGGCTGTCAGCTTCAGTTGGCGAGCAGGTAGTCGGCGATGGCGCGATAGAGGGTGGTGACCGCAAGGATGGCGCAATGCCTTCCCGCGCCCGGCCTGCATTCGCTGGAGCGGATGATCTCTCCGGCGCTGATGGAGAGGGCATCGGTGACCATCTGGCCTTTGGCACGGCGGGCCACGGCACGACCGCACGAGCGCGTGTTGCCGCATCCGTGGCAGCAGTAGCGGACGTCCTCGATTCTATCGTCGCGGATGACCAGATAGAATTCCATCTGATCGCCGCAAATGCCTTTGACAATGGCGGCTGAGGTAGGGTCGTTCATCCTGCCGAAGTACGGATCTTCGTCGGTGGCGAGGATGGGATCGGAAGACTTGTCACTCATGTTTTTCTTCTCCTTTTGGCGAAAGTATCACAGAGTTGACGCACACGGGTTGCCGAGTGCGGAGCCAGGCTGAATGTACGGAAGCCCATCTTCAGGAGGTGAGCGAGTATCTCCGGGTCAGCGGAGACTTCGCCACATACGGTCACATCGCGTTCGCGGCCGACGTGGCGGGCATCCTGGATGATGTGTTTCATGAATCGAAGGAAGGCGGGATTTGCGGGATTGTTGTAGTGAGCCACGAGTTCATTGTCTCTGTCCGCGGCCATGAAGTACTGAAGCAGATCATTGGTGCCGATGCTGACGAACGAGGCGTGTTGGAGGATCTCAGGCAGTGCCAGGGCTGCCGCCGGGGTTTCGATCATGGCGCCGCATGGGACGTCCCGTGAGAAGGGAATGTGGGCGGCTGTCAGTTCCTCACCCACCTCGTCAGCCTGGTTGCAAGCTGCAACCACGTCGTCGACGGTGGTGATCATGGGGAAGAGAATTGCCGTCTTGCCGGCTACCGAAGCGCGCAGGATGGCGCGCAGTTGTGTACGCAGCTCGCTTTTCTGCTCCGCGAGGTGACGGCGTATGCCCCGCAATCCGAGGGAGGGGTTTCGGCCAGAACAGCGTTCACCCAGACTCTGTGGTTTATCTCCGCCAAGGTCGAATGTGCGGATGACCACCCTTTTTCCATGCGCCGCTTCGAGAACCTGCCGGTAGATACGGATTTGTTCCTCCTCGGGTGGAATCGATCCATTCTGCCCAACCAGAAACTCGGTGCGAAAGAGGCCGATTCCCTGGAGGTGCTCGGCCAGCATCGCCTGCACTTGGTCAGGGTGTTCGATGTTGGCTTGCAGAGTAATGCGTTGTCCGTCCCCGAGCAGGAAGGTGGATTTTGCACGCTTCGGCACGGTGTCGGCGGTACGGGCCTTGGCCTGATAGTCCGCGATAGACTTCGCCGACGGGTTGAGGATGGCGAGGGCTTCAGTTCCATCGACGATCATCCTGGTGCCGCTGCAGACATGCGACAGGAGCGTCTGAGCATTTCCGATGGTGGGGACGCCAAAACCTTTGAGCAGAATCGCGGCATGGGAGGTGAGGGCACGGCTCTCGCTGACGAAGGCCAAGCCATGGATACGCTGCAGGTTGAAGGCATCTGATGTATGAAGGTGGCGGGAGACGAAGATCGAGTCTTTACCCGGCGAGGTGGCTTTACGCTTCCCGCCCGTGAGGAGCGAGATCAACTGATGTGCCATGTCACGAACGTCCTCGCCCCTGGCCTGGAAGTAGGGATCTCGCATGGCGTTGAACTGTGCCATGACGGAGACGGTCACCTCGTGCAGAGACCATTCCGCGGTCATTCGCCGATCTGCGATCAACTTGCGAACCCGCTCATGAAACGAGTCATCGTCGAGCATTGCGTGGTGAATGTCGAGGATGGCCTTCACTTCGGGAAGGGAGTGTCCATGGGCGTTTCTGACGTGTGCGACAAGTCGATCCTTGGCCGTGGCGACGGCATTCGCGTAGCGACGGAGTTCAGTCTCCACCTGATCAGCGGCTATGGGTTCACCGGACCATGACATATCAATGTCCACCACATATGCGTGGCCGATCACAATCCCGGGGCAGATCGTGGTTCCGTGGAACTCCAGATCTTCCTGAACTGGCAGCAGATGATGGGGGGCATTGGACATGGGGGTGGCCTTTAAGGCTGGCGCAGGCTCAAGAGTTGCCTGCATTTGCGCCGCTGTTCCTGCCGTGGTGGCTGTCTACGCTGGGTTTTTGGGTGGCTGCCAGGGCGCCTGCGCGATAGTTCTCGACGGCCTGGCGGACGCGGCCGCTGAGGCCGACGATGACCTCGATGCCGGCCGCTTCCAGCGTGCGGTAGGCGTTGGGGCCGCAATTACCGGTCAGGACGGCTTTTACGCCGCGTTCTGCCATCAACTGCGCGGCTTGAATACCGGCTCCGCCGCCCATGGATTGACTGGGATTGGCGAGGGGCGTTACGGTCATGGTTTCGGGATCGATAAGGAGGAAGTAGCCGCACCGGCCGAATCTGGGGTCCATCTGATCGTCGATGGTTTTTCCTGAGGCTGTTACCGCGATAGTCATGGTTCTGTCTCCTGATTGAGTTGTGGATAGGGTTGTTCTGAGCTGTTTGCCAGGATATCCTGGAGGATCTGCCAGGCTTCTCGAATGGCGGTGGCGGCGAGGCTGGGGCCATACTCGATGACCGACTTGCTTGCCATCAGGGCGTCGTTGACGGTGCGGTCGAACGGGATTCTGCCGACGACGCGCGAGCCCCGCGCCAGGGCGATTTCCTCGATTCGTCTGGCTTGGTCACTGTTGAGATCCGCCTTGTTGATGACGATTGCGGTGGGGACCCCGAAGTGTCCGGCCAGTTGCATCACGCGGACGAGGTCATGCACGCCGGAAACGGTCGGCTCGGTGACGATGACGACGAGGTCCGTTCCGGAGACGGAGGCGATGACGGGGCAACCGGTGCCAGGGGGGCCATCACCGAGGATGAGGCCGTGGTGAAGGGAGGTTGCGAGGTCCTGCGCCTGTTGGCGAACCTGAGCAACGAGTCTGCCGGAGTTTTCTTCGGCGATGCCGAGTCGGGCGTGTACCATGGGGCCGTGGTCGGTACCGGATACGTACCATTTGCCGGCGATGTTGCGATGCCCCTCGATGGCGTCCGCCGGGCAGACGAGCAGGCAGAGTCCGCAGCCCTCGCAGGCGAGGGGTTCGATGCGATAGGTCTTGGCGACGACGTCCGTGGCGGGGCCGTCGAGCTGAATGGCGTGGAAATGGCATGCTTCGGCGCATTTTCCGCAGGCGAAGCACTTTTCGGGGTCGATGGTCGCCTTGGTTCCGCCGATGAAATCGTGGATTTCCCGCACGTTGGGCTCCAGCAGGAGGTGGAGGTCGGCGGCGTCGACGTCGTTGTCGGCCAGGAGCTTGTTGTGGGCGAGGTGAGCGAGCGCGGCTACGACGGTGGTCTTGCCGGTGCCACCCTTGCCGCTGATGACGACAATTTCCTGGTGGTTTTCGGCCGTGCCGGTTTGAAAGGGGGAATGCTTTCCCGGGGTGAGTTCGAAGGGTTCGGATATGGGTTCCGGGGGGCAGGCGGCGGCCAGCGTGTCGAAGATGGCGAGCAGATTCTCGCGCAGTTCCGGGAAGCGGGTGGCGAGGATGGTACCTTCGGCGTAAGCTTCCGCATAGTCCCGCCGAAAGGGAATGCGGCCGGCAATGGGGAGTCCGACCCTGGCCGCGTAATCGGCAATGATCCCGTCGCTGCCATCCGAGCGGTTGATGACGATGGCCGTCGGCACGCCCAGCTTGAGCGTCAGGCCTACGGCGAGCTTGAGGTCGTTGAGACCGAAGGGGGTCGGCTCCGTGACGAGGAGCACAACATCCGCTCCGCGTACAGCTTCGACCACCGGGCAGGCGGTTCCCGGCGATGCATCGATGATGTTGATTGCCTGGGGATCGAGGTGGGACTTAACGGCATGAACGACGTTGGGCGCGAGGGATTCGCCGATATTGAGGAGTCCGTGAGCGAAATAGAAGGGCTGGTTGGCGGGAGCTGCCTGGACGGAGCCGATGGTGGTCTCCTCTTCCGTCAGCGCATCTACCGGGCAGATGTAGGTGCAAGCGCCGCAGGAATGACAAAGCTCGTTGAAGATCAGCACCTTCTTCTTGAGCACGGCGATGGCGTTGTAGTTGCAGACCTCGGCACACGCACCGCAGGCGGTGCAGAGGGATTCGTTCCAGACCGGCTTGGGGACGGTGACCGGCGATTCTTCGGAGAAGTCGGGGTGAACGAAGAGGTGATCATTGGGCTCTTCGACGTCACAGTCGAGCAGGCGGACGGCACGGCGCAGTTCGGAGGGGCGGGAAGCCTCCCTTTCGGCCAGAACGTGGGCCAGGTTGACGGCGAAGGTCGTCTTTCCGGTGCCTCCTTTTCCGCTGGCAATGGTGATGATCATTCGGGCGTATCCTTGTTCGTTTGGGCGCTGGTTGGCTTGTTGCGAAGGCCGGAGAAGTAGAGGGCTCCGGCATTTCGAATCTGGACTGCCTGGCCGCGACGGGTCAGTTTGCCCAGGTACTTCGATGCTTCGTTGCGATGCATGGAGAAGACCTGGCATATCTCTTCGAGGGTGCAGGGGCGGCGTTGCACCATTTCAAGAATGTCAGCCTCGTTTGCCTGGGTTCTTCCGGAGGCGGTACCGGTGAACTCGGCGATCACTTCCGCCGCCGGTTGAAAAAGCTCGGCAAGGGCCAGCATTCGGTCTTCGGAGACGGCGGTGGCATAGTCCTCGCATGGCGGCCGGACGACGGTGTTGAGTTGCACAATGTCCGGCGCAATGCTTCGCGCCAGAGTGGCGATCCTGGCTACCTGCGTCGTCTCCGCATTGACGTTGTCCATGAGGAAAAGCTCCATCCAGAGCTGCCCCGAAAACTCCTTCCTCAGCAGCCTTTGGCCTTCGACCAGTTGGTCGAAGCGGATCTGGGGGTGGGGGCGATTGATGGTCTCCATGGAGCTTTGATCCCAGGCGCTCAGCGATACCTTGACGACGTTGGCCCGTGCGCATTGAGCGCGGACTTGCGGGTCGGAGAGCAAGGAGCCGTTGGTGAGCAGGGCCACGGGGATGGTGGTAGCGCTGCGTACGAAGTCGATAAGACGACCGAAGCCCGAGTTCAGAGTCGGTTCGCCGCTACCGGCCAGGGTGATGTAGTCGGCAGCTCCGTCAGTCTCGAGCCAGTCCTGCACTTCGTCGATTACCTGATCGACGGGGACGTACTCGCGGCGTTGGCAGCTCGTGTTGGTGGTTGGGCCGAGCTGGCAGAAGATGCAATCGAAGCTGCATGTCTTGAATGGGGTCAGATCGATGCCCAGTGAGCGGCCAAAGCGGCGGGACGGCACGGGGCCAAAGAGATACTTATAGTGGGATGTCGACATGTGCCGTGCCTTTGACGTGGTGAAGGTGGTGCCAGGTGTTCATGCCTGACGGTGAAATGGGGCTGGAGTTGGTCTGGCTTCCGATGGAACCAGAGACGACAACAGCCCCTTGCTTTGCTTTCAGTCGCGTCAGCCTTGCGCGGCTGGTTTCGCCGATTCCAGATCGTCGATCCGCTTGCGAATGCCTTCCAGGGCATCCAGCAGGCAGGCAACCTGATCCTGAACCGCGGCATGTTCCTGTTCGCTTGCCGGCATGGCATAGGGTGGGGCATACGCCACTGCTCCCCTGCCACGGCCGCCGCGGAATCCAAGGCCCAGACCGCGCCCGAAGGCTCGCCCCAGACCCGCGCCACCGCGTCCCCAGCCGGTGTTCGCGTAGCCGGGAACCGCGTTGCCCGCGCAGTATCCGGCCGCGCGGCCCGTCATCGCTCCCATTCCCCTTGGTCCTGTTCGATCTCCTGCTGGCATTTTCGTGCCTCCTTTGTCTGTGTGAGGCCGACTTGGGCCTCGTTGTCGGTGTTGAGAAATTACCATCCGGCGGCACCGCGCCGCCGTCGCCGTCCGCGGCACCCGGGCATCCTGTAGGCGCCATCGGAGAGGCTGCCATTCATGTAGGCGGTGAGTACATGCTCCAAGCCGCCGCAGGTTTGTGCAATCAGTTCCAGTCCCGCCGATACGATGGCCACCTCCAGCGGCTTGGAGATGGCGCCGCAGATGAGTGTTTTGGCTCCAGTGGCGGCCAGATGTGCCGCACGACGTTGAGGGTCCATTTCCGTAAAGGGCTCATTCCGGCGTGACCGCTCTGCTCCGTCTTCGATGTCGACGATGAGTACATTGCCGGCCACATCGAAGACCGGGCTTACACGTCCTTTCCAGAATGGTATGGCTATTCTTGTCATGGATTCCCGATAGCACAGCTGATGCCAGATGAAGCTGAAGCTGGGAAAGGGGGGAGCGGCGAGCGTGAGGGGGTGTGTTGAGGTTGACGAGAAGCATGCAGAATGCTACTGTTGATCGTAGTCATTCATGCAAAACGCAATCTTATCGACGGGATTGAGGGGTGGCGAGATGAAACTTGACGCGCGCGAAAGCATCATCCTGGATTCGATCAACGAGGGGGTGTTTACGGTTGACAGCGAGTGGCGTATCACCTGCTTCAATCGTGCCGCTGAGCGGATGACGGGCATCACTCGGGATCAGGCTCTGGGGTCGCCGTGTTCGGAAGTCTTTCGCGCGGATATCTGCGAGACAAACTGTGCGCTTCAGCAGACAATCTCGAGCGGCAAGTCGATCGTGAATGCAACGGCGAACATCATCAATCGGGATGGACGACGGGTACCGATTCGACTGGCGACCGCGTTGTTGCGGGATGAGGATGGGCGCATCGTTGGCGGGGTTGAGACTTTTCAGGACCTGACGCAGGTGGAACAGCTGCAGAAGGAGCTTCAGGCGCGCTATAGTTTTGAAGACATCATCGGCCGGAGTCGGGCGATGGTGCAGCTCTTCGAGATTCTGCCGCGGATATCCGCCAGCCCTACGACGGTACTGATCGAGGGGCCCAGTGGCACGGGCAAGGAGCTGTTCGCGCGGGCGATCCATAACCTGTCACCGCGACGGCGAAAGCCGTTTGTGGCGATCAACTGCGCTGCCCTGCCGGATACGCTGCTGGAGAGCGAGCTTTTTGGATTCGAGGCCGGCGCCTTCACGGATGCCAAGCGAAGCAAGCCTGGGCGATTTGTGCTTGCCGACGGGGGGACGCTCTTTCTGGACGAGATCGGCGACATCTCCACGGCGATGCAGGTGCGCCTGCTGCGGGTGCTGCAGGAGAGGGTGGTCGAGCCGCTGGGTGGAATCAAGCCGATTAAGGTCGATGTGCGGATCATTGCGGCGACCAACAAGGATCTTGGGGAGCTGATGCGAGCCGGACTCTTCCGTGAGGATCTCTATTATCGTATTCGGGTGATTCACCTGAGTCTTCCGACCCTGGCTCAGCGCCGAGAGGACATACCTTTGCTTGTCGACCATCTGGTTGCCAAGTACAATCATCTCCAGGGAAAGGAGATAGCGGGCGTATCCGCCGATGTGCTTGCGCGGCTTATGGAGCATGATTTTCCGGGGAACGTGAGGGAGCTCGAGAATATCATCGAGCAGGCATTCGTTCTGTGTCGAGGCGGGATGATCGACCTGAACCACCTGCCCGCGGAGCTGCGGCCGAAGATTCCGGGCGGCATCTCGTCCGGAGAGCCGATGAGCCTGGAAAGCATCGAGAAGGCATCCATTGTCGACGCGCTGCAGCGGCGCAAGGGCAATCGTGCGTTGACCGCTCGTGATCTGGGGATCCACCCGACCACGCTCTATCGCAAGATTCGGGCGTTGGGCATTGTGCCGCCCCAGCAGGATGGTCGCTCCTCCTCCGGCCATTAACCGTGCATTCTGCATGAGTATGGGGAATTCCCCTGGGAAACGCCCGGGCTGCATGGGTGTGGTTGCAGGCTCAAACGGAGTCACGTGCCCGGGCCTCCCGCCCCTTGGCACGTCTTCTGCTCGTGAAGCAGTATGACGTACAACCCTCAACCATGAGGACGAGGATCATGCCAAATCGAGATGGAACTGGGCCAGGTGGGCGCGGAGCGGGAAGTGGTCGCGGTCTGGGCAGATGTGGGCAGCAGAGGCCAGGCGCCCCGAAGTCGGGGCCCGGGGTGGCCTTGCTGGGGCTGCTTGCGGAAGGCTTTGTTCGCTGGCTGTCATCAAGCGAAAGCTCGCGGCGGCGGAAAGCACCGCCGCCGGACAAGAGTACGCTGGATGAATGAAGCTCTTCAGCCGATGTAGCCACGTGCCGCCAGCGCTTCGTAGTAGGCGGCGACGTTCTGCCGTACCTTCTGGCTGACGAGATCCAGGCGCGCCAGTTGGCGGATGCGCTCGGCGTGGCGACGGTACTCGCGTGGAGAGAGTATCTCTTCGAAGAGTCCGCACATCTCGACCAGACCGATGAGCACCGTATCGCGGGGATCGGGCAGGAGTTCGGGATCGGTCACGATCGCCCGGAGGCGACGCTCGACGTCGACCAGCTCGCGGTTGTCGATGACGGGGTACCGGCGGGTGGAGATCACCCAGAAGAGCCGTTCCTTCTTTTCCTCGACGATCCCTTTGGCGATGGTCGACTGGCGCGCCAGGCGCTCGAGTTCACCGCCGACATCCTGGAGTTGATCGAGAGCCTGCCGGAGGGGCAGACGTTCCCAGCCGGTGGCGCGCAGTGGCGTGAGCACGCAGTCGAGAATCGGGTTGCCGGTGGGCGAGGTATCCAGGAGAATCAGGTCATCCTTGTCGGAGTCGATGCGTTCCATGAAGGAGAGTTCACCCAGGACGGCGCCGACGAGGGCGGCGCCCAAGACGACGCGCTCCTCGGCGACAGCCATCTTGCCGGTGGTGTCGTCCAGGGACAAAAGGTAAATCTCTTCGGCGAAACTAAGCATGTGTACTACTCCGTGTTGAAGGTAACGGTGATGATGTTCTGATGGTCAAGACGTTGATAGTTGCAGGCGGCGGCGAGCTGGCGGATCATGTGGAGGCCCAGGCCGCCGATGGGACGTTCTTCGAGGGGCTGATCGAGGTCGGGCAAGGTAGCATCGGACCATGGATCGAAGGGGCGGCCGGAATCGCGAAGGGTCAGGGTGGGGCGGCCGGCAAGTTGCAGTTCCATGGTGAAGGAGGGGGCGCCGCTGTACTTGACGATATTGGTACCCAGCTCCTCGACGGTGAGCTGGATAGCGAAGGCCAGGCCGGGCGGGAGGTCGTGCCCGCTGACGAATGCTTCGACCTGGTTCATGGCCTGAAAGAGGGGCTCTTCGGTGGCGTCGACATGGAGATGCAGCGTAGCGTTCATCGGTGCTTATCCCTTGGCCTGCCGACGCCGGACGGCCAGCATGGTGATATCGTCTGACTGTTCCGCGCCATCGACAAAGGCCTTGACCTCGGTCACCAGGTGTTCGATCAGCGCCTGGCAGCTTTGGGTGGCAGCCTGTGGCATGGCCGCGAGGAGTCGTTCTTCGCCGTAGAGTTCCTGCGGTTTGTTCATGGCCTCCGTCACCCCGTCGGTATAGAGCAGGAGGGAATGATCGTCGGGCAGGTCGATCTCGCCGCAGGCGTAGGCGGCACCGACGAAGGCGCCGGCGACCGGACCGCTCGGCGCCTCGATCAGCCGCGTGTCGCCATCGGGCCTCAGGATGACAGGCGGGTTGTGCCCGGCGTTGGCATAGCGCATCCTGCCGGTGGTGAGCTGGATCACGGCGCAGAAGAGGGTGACGAACATGCAGGCGTCGTTTCCGTCCGCCAGCTCGTCGCTGACCTGTGTCATGACCGTCGCGGGATTGCTGGTCGTGCGGAAGAAGCTGCGCAGGAAGCTGCGGGTGACGGCCATGAAGAGGGCAGCAGGGACTCCCTTGCCGGAAACGTCGCCGATGGCGACCACGAGGTGATCGTCATCGAGGGTGAAGAAGTCGTAGAAGTCGCCGCCTACCTCGCGGGCGGGCTCGATGACGGCGAAGAGGTCGAGGTCGTGCCGCCTTGGGAAGGGGGGGAAGGTTTTGGGGACGAGGCTCATCTGGATGTCATGGGCGACGCGCAGTTCGCTCTGCATGCGTTCGCGCGCGGCGGTGGTTTCCTCCAGATCGCGGATATGCTTCTTGAGTTCGTCGCGCATGTGGTTGAAGGCGCGGGTGAGGTGGGCCACTTCGTCCTCGCCTTTGGGCGCGGGGAGGTCGGCGTCGAGATCGCCGCCCGCCAGTCGTGCGGCACCCTTTTCGAGTGCTCCGACGGGGCGAGTGATGCTGCGCGATATGAGGGAGACAGCGAGCCACAGCAGGAGGAGGCCGCAGGCGCCGATGGCGAGCTGTTCGCGCGCCAGCCTGACAAGCCGCTGGCGCAGCTCGGCTTGGGAGAAGAGGCAGGTCATGGTCCAGCCGGTGGAGGGCACTGGCGTAAAGGCGAGCCATGAGGGTTCCTCCGTGAGGAAGCTGACAAAGGGGACGATGCCACTTTCGCCGCGTGCCATCTGCTGGCCGAGTTCCCGCATGGCCGGGTCGCCTCGTTCCTCGGCCACGCTGAAGATCGATTCGTTGAGGACCAGCTCCGGCAGGGGATGGCTGATGTAGGTGCCGTTGCGGGTAGTCAGCAAGCCATAGCCGTTGTCGCCCAGGGGGAGCGCGGAGATCAGCTCGGTGAGCCATTCCAGGCTGACATCGCAGGTGACCACGGCGGCAAAGGTGCCGTTGACCTCGATCGGCACCGAGTAGGTGACCATCAGGAGTCCCTGCCAGTCGTAGGGTTCGCTCCAGATCGGGCGGCCGAGGTACTTGGGCAGGTTGAACCACTCTTCGACCATGTGGCGGTGATCGGGGCCGGACAGATCTTCGTACCGCAGCTCGCCCTGCTCGATGTAGGCCCATGGCGACAGGTCGCTCCAGCCGGGCGGCGCCATCTCCGGTTCGACGGCGATGCAGACGCCGAGGATTTCCGGATTGGCGCGCAGGCACGCGTCCTGCATGGTGCGAGCCTGCTCGAAGGGCAGCTGCATGCCGCAGCTTTCCAGCGCCAGAGCCATCCCGTCGACAATGCCTTCGAGGCGGCCGACGATGGACTCGATGTGGCTGGCGGCACCTTCCGTGAGGTACCTGACCCTCTCTTCGGCCTCCCGCTCTACCTGTCGCCGGCTGGTGAGGTAACTCCATGCAATCACGCTCAAGAGGATGAGGCTGACGACCCCGAGGACCCAGCCCATCATTCGGCGGCGAATTGTCCAGAAGTTGCCCATCATTCCTCCCCGGCATGGGTAAAGTCGGCAGCTTCGAGGCGCTGTTGCACCTTGCCCGCAGCCATCAGGGCCAGCAGTGCGGTCGAGAAATCCCGCGGGCTCAGCTCGCCGAAGCGGCGGTCGGCCTCGGTGGGAAAGACGGAGGCAAGGATGTGGTCGAGCATCCATCGCGCATGGGGTCGGTTGACGGGGACCCCCGCCTGCCTGGCCTCCGCCAGCACGGTGTCGAGCGCCTGCTCTGGGTGAGCCTGCACATGCTCCCAGCCCTGGAGCGTGGCCTTCCTCATCGCGGCAGTTAGTTCCGGATGCAGTTCGCGGAAGGTATCCAGGCAATAGAGGCCGTCCTCGACGAAACCGAGGCCATAGTCACGCATGAGGAAGACCGTCATCTGTTCATAGTCGATTCCTGCCTGATAAAGGCGATGATACTCGTTGTACTCCATGGCGGCGCAGGCGACCACACCGCGCTGGAGGAAGAGGTCGATGCTGTAGTGCTGCGGCACGATTTGCGGGGCGATCCCCCGCTGCTGGAAGAAGGCCTCGAAGGCGACGGAGAAGGAGCCCTGCCACATGCTCAGGGGCTGGTCCTGCAGATCCTTCGGCTCGGTGATCTCGCGGCCTTTCCAGGCGATGAGCATCAGGTTCGAGCGGTTGACGATCTGTGCCACGTTACGCAGGGGCAGTCCCTCGTCCCGGAGGACGATCGCATCGCTCAGGAACATCGTGGCGAACTCCGCCTTCTCGGTCCGCAAAAAATCCGCCGACGACATCATGCCCGGGCCGGCGTGGAGCAAGGTCACCTCCAGCCCGGCCTGTTCATAGTAGCCCTGGTCGCGCGCCATGTAATAGCCGGCGAACTGGCTCTGCGGCAGCCAGTGCAGCACCAGACGCACCGGCTCCGGCTCTCCCGACACGGCGATGCCGCCAAGGAGGGCCAGCAGGGCGCGATAAAGATGACGCAGCGCGCTCCCCATGGAGACTCCTTATGCCGGGTTCGCGAGTGCCGCCGTGGCCGCGTCCCGATCGGGTGCGACCGTCAGGAAGTTGTCGAAGCCGGACATGGTCACGACGTTGCCGACCAGTTCGGTGAGGCTGCAGAGGGCGACGGCTCCGCCGGCGGCCTTGGTTTTTTTGGCGACAATGAGGATGCAGCGCAGGCCAGCGCTGCTGATGTACTCGATCCCTTCCATGTCGATGATCAGGCGGCTCGCGCCACCGTCGATCAGTTCGGTGCACTGGCTTTCGAGGAGGGGCGCGCCAGTTCCATCCAGCCGTCCCTTGGGGCAGACGACGGTGATGGAGACTCCCGGTTCGATGGCAATGGTCAGGCTCATGATGATGTCCTTTGGTTCAGATGTAGCAGTTTCGCAGCAGTTCGGCGGCGGCCGTATCAAGGCGATCCGCCCGTCGTACTTCTTCGAAGCGGGCGAGCAGATCCTCGACCCGCAGGCGGCGTTTCTCGATACCTGTAATATCGTGCAGAATCTGGCCGCGTACCATCATGATCAGGCGATCGCCCAAGGTTGCGGCCTGGTGCATGGAATGGGTGACCATCACGGTGGTAAGGCGTTCGCGGGCGACGATTTCGCGGGTGAGGCGAATGACCTGGTCGGCGGTCTTTGGATCGAGGGCGGCGGTATGTTCATCGAGGAGGAGGAGTTTCGGTCGCACGAGGGTAGCCATGAGGAGGGTGAGTGCCTGGCGCTGGCCGCCGGAGAGGCTGCCGATGACATTGTCGAGACGATCCTCGAGGCCCATGTCGAGCTGTCGGACGCGATCGCGGAGTTCCTCGCGGAGACGTCGTCCGATCAACCAGCCGAGGCCGCGAGGTTGTCCGCGCCGGTAAGCGAGGGCGAGGTTTTCGGCGATACTCATGTTTGGGGCGGTGCCGCTGAAGGGGTTCTGAAAGACGCGGCCGATGAGCTTTGCCCGGCGGTGTTCGGGCCAGCGGGTGATGTCATACCCGCCGAGTTCGATGCGCCCGGTATCTGGGGGATAGCTACCTCCGATCAGGTTCTGGAGGGTGGATTTTCCGGAGCCATTGGTGCCGATGACGATGACGAAGGTGCCGTCCGCGACCTCCAGGCTGGCATCGCAGAGCGCCCGCACTTCGTTCGTCGTGCCCGCATTGAAGGTCTTGCTGACGTTCTGGATCTTAAGCATGGGGTAGCTCCTTGCCGCGACTCATGCGCGCGGCTGTCTGGCGCAGCTTGTCCGCGATCAGGGGCAGGATCAGCGCGACGAAGACGAAGATCGCCGTGACCAGTTTCAGGTCGTTGGGGTTCAGCCCCAGGCGCAGGGCGACTGCCACGAGCAGGCGGAAGAGGACGGCGCCCATGAGGCTGCCCGCAATCGTCAGCCCCAGATGGGTGCTCCCTACCAGCGCCCGACCGATGATAACGCTGGCCAGCCCCCAGACCACCATGCCGATACCCATCTGGACATCCGCGAAACCCTGGTACTGTGCCAGCAGGGCACCCGAGCCGGCGATGAAACCGTTCGACAGTGCGAGCCCGACGATCAGCATGTTGCCCGTATGCGCTCCCTGCGCCCGCATCATCTGGTCGTTGTCCCCGGTGGCGCGCATCGCGGTTCCCAGGTTGGTGCGGAAGAAAAGGTAGAGGAGGAATCCGGTCAGGAGCGCCATGGCAAGGGCGCCGCCGAGGACCGCCAGGTCCTTCACGGGGATGATCCAGCCCAGGAGTTCGACGCTCCGTGCGTTGCCCGCCAGGCGTTGGCCGATCGCTCCGGCCTGCTCCGGCAGGTTGGCTGCGCCCATCAGGGGGATGTTGCTGCGCCCCATCACCCGCAGATTGACCGAGTAGAGCGCGGTCATCACCAGGATACCCGACAGCAGTCCGTGAATCTTGAAGCGGGTGTGCAGAATGCCCGTCACCGCGCCCGCCGCCAGCCCGGCGATAGCCGCAATCAGCGTGGCGAGGAGGGGCTGCATGCCGACCGGCACGGCAGTGGGCCAAGTCGCCGTCAGCAGTACCGCCGCCACCGCAGCCCCCAGCGTGAAGGATCCGTCAGCTGTGATATCCGCGAAATTGAAGATGCGAAACGAAATGTAGACGCCGAAGGCGAGGAGGGAGAGGATGAGTCCGATGGTCAACGATCCGATCAGCAGCGTCATGGCAGCTCTCCCTGTTTGACCGGCGCCAGCCACATGGCACCGCGGCTGAAAAGGCTCTGGCTGGCGAGCCCATGGTCATCGACCAGCAGATGGAGCAGATCCACCACGTTCTGGTTCTCGAAGAGCTCCGGCAGGTAGGATGTCAGTTTCAGTTCTCCCGGCGGAATAGCCCGGTAGCTCAGTACCGCGGCATGCAGATGCCCCATCAGCCCGCTCCCCAATGGGCGCAGGGAAGGTGCCAGCCACGGCTCCGTCCTGGCCGCGATTACTCCGGTAATCAGCGCCAGGTGCCGGCCGTGAACCCGCTCTGGCGTATAGCTGAGCCAGCGCCGCAGCTCCGGCAGGGAGAATGGATCCGCCGAACCCTGTCGCTCCACGGGGGACCGGCGCAAGGAGGCACCAACAAGTCCATCCGTCTCCGCCACCATCACCATGGCGACCTGGGGCGCCTTCACGACCTCGCACATCACCGCCGCCAGCGACGCAAGGTCCGCCGGCTCTTGGATAGGATCCCGCGCCTCGAAGCGCACCTGCGCCGAGGGGCTGCCGCTCAGCAGCAGCGCCTGCAGGGCCTGCACCTCCGGACGGAGTTCTCCCTGGGTGATCATAAAATCCGGTATGCCGCTGGCATCTGGAGGGAGGCAGACCGCCACCCCGCCTGCCGCCAGAAATTCGCCAAAGCGTCCCCGTCCGTCCGCGTAGTCTCGGGCAAAAGCTGCGATGCCCACCGCCAGATCGTCTGGAGCCAGGGTGATCGCGACGCAATCGGAGGCGTCATAGCCGCCTGCCGCCAGCTTGGCCGGATCGCCGATCTGGCGAACCCGCATCGCCCCATCCCTCCGATTGACCACTCGATAGGAGATCGAGCCGAGCCGTTGTTCCGCGGGGGCGACGGCGGTCGCTTCCTGGGCACGTGGGGCCGTGAAGAGCGGCATCATGCCGGCCATGGTCAGGACATTCGTCACCATGGCCGAACTGCCGGTCAGGATGAGTCCCCCGCCAAGACTTCGGAGGGTCTTGCCGTAGCGCACCAGAATTCGGATTCCCGCCGAGCTGAGATAGTCGACGCGACTCAGGTTGAGGTAGACGCTGTGGCTGCCGCCGCGCATGCACTCTTCCAGTTCGTGCGCCAGGACATCGGCATACTGTGCATCGAGACGACCCGCGGCGGTCACCTCGTATCCCCTGGCACTTGGTTGACGCTCTACCTGCATGGTCACTCCTTGCCTTCGATGACGGTGTCCGCGCGCGACAGGACGGATGGCGGCACGACAAAGCCGCTCTTGCGGGCGTGTTCCTGGTTCACCGTGATCACGGTTCTGCTGATATTCTCGATCGGGATGCCGCCGATGGGAGTCCCGTTCATGACGCGCAGCATCATGCGCGCCTGATCCCGTCCTCCCTGCCGGTAATCGCGCGCCACCGCGATGGCCGCCCCGCCGCTTACCGCCTGACCCGTGCTGTAGGCGAAGAGGGGAATTCCTGCCTGGTGGGCCGCCGCGGCAATCGCTGGAAAGCTTGCGTCGTGCAGGTTTCCGAGCGCCTGGCAGATGGCGCTGATGTCCGCGCTGGCCAGCGCTTGAGCTCCATTCGGCACCTCCGCGCTCTGCGACGTCGACATGGTGACCAACTCGATCCCCACCGCCGCCAGGGCGGCCTTCGTCTGCGCGCAGTTGAACTCCGAATTGTCTTCGCTTGGGTTGACCAGACTGCCCACACGCCGGGCCTGAGGCAGGCACTCCCGGACGATAGCGGCCATGGTTGCATAGTCGCTCATGGTGCCGATCCCCGTCAGCCAGGGGAGGTGATCGGTGTAGCTCTTGCCCACGCCGGCGAGCATCGGGTTGGCCGTGAGCCCGAAGACCAGGGGTATATCGGGATTCTTCTGGACAGTGGCCTGCAAGGTCGGTGTGGAGGTGGTCAGCAGGATATCGGCGCCGTCGCCGATAGCGGCATCGAGGATCGCATTGAGGGTCGCCATATCTCCCTGAGCGTTGCGATAGGTCAGGCGATAGTGCTTGCCCTCCACCAGCTTGAGCGCCGTGGTCTCCTCGCGCCATCCCTCCAGCCATTCATCCACCATCGGCGCTTCGACAAAGGCGATGAAGTGGACATTCCAGCAGGTCTTGAAGAGGGGCTTCAGGATCTCTTCTTTCGGCGCTTTTTCCAGGCGTCGGCCCGATGGATCGATGATCAGGTCCGCTCCCTCGAGCAGCTCCGGCGGAAAGCGCCACGATGCGTCCATCAGGGCGAGGGCCTGCTGATTGAGGGCCAGCCGCCTTGGCATCAGGTCGGCAACCGCGACATCAGCCGGAGCGAGCTCGCCGGCAAGGACATCTCCCGCCATTTGTCCCACGGCGCGCCCCACCTCGTAATAATTGGCGCCGACGCCGACCATGACGCCGATGTCGATATGCTCTGGCGAGCATGCAAAGACGGGGATCTTTGCGGCGTTGCCGGCCCGTACTACGGACTCCACTGCCGCCTCCACCGTGTTGTCACCGCCGATGAAGAGCGCATCGGCTCCCCGCGCCGCCAGGGCGGTTGCCGCTTCATAGACCCCGGAGGTATTCTCCACCTGCGCGACCAGCAGCTCCAGCCCCAGGCGCTCCGTGGCCGCCACCGCCTTCTCCAGGCAGGCCACCGAGCAGGCATCCGCCGGATTCATCGCCATCCCCACCTTCTTCGCCCGCGGGTTCATCTGGTGCAGCAGCTCCAGCGTCATGGCCACCGGCTGAAATGTCCCGATCCCCGCCATCCAGGAGGGATGGTCGCCCGGCTCCTCCCCGGTGATGCCCACTTCACAACTGAAGGGATCCGTGACCACGCCAAATACATGCGTCAGCTTGCCCGCCCGATTGGCCGACGCCATCGTCTGCAGCGATGGCGTGCTGATGCTGACGACCATGTCGAAGTTTCCATCCACGATGCTTTGGGCGACCGTATTGGCGGTCACCATGTCTCCTTCCGCATTGAAGCCGACGAAGTCGACGGTTTCCCCGCTTACATACCCCTTTTCGGCGAGGCTGTCGCGGATGCCCTGCATGGCGTTGTCGAGGACGGGGCGACTCGCAAACTGGAGCAATGCCACACGCGGTACGCGGCTCGCCGCCTTGGTCTTGCGGGCACGATAATCCGAGATCAGCAGGACAGCCGAGACGGCGGCAATAAGCCCCAGCCCCAATGCCAGCCGTCGGCAAACATACCACGTCAAACTCTGCTCCACGCTTTTTCCCCCTTTCCCAGCGCCACTGAGTTGTTTGGCTCAATATAACAAGCGCCCATTCGGGCACAAGCCGTGGTTAACATCCAAGCTTAGCATCATCCGCAAACTTCGTGCCACCGGCGTTGTTGGTTTTTTCATTTCCGCACGCTATACTCCGCCAGCCCTTCTTTCGCAGACGCCGTCACCATCCTTACAGGTCAGGAAGATCCACATGCGCACCAGCGTTCTCCGCCAGCGCCTCACGGCCGGCCAGCCCCTTTTTGTCATGAAGTGCAACATCCCTCATCCCATGGTCATCGAGCTTTTCGGGTTGAACGGCATCGAATGCCTGTGGCTGGATTGCGAGCATTTCCCGATCGGCGTCGACGCCATGGCCGGCCTCATCCAGGCTTGTCGCGGTGCCGATGTCGACTCGCTGGTGCGTCTGCCGAATGGTGCCTACAGCCTCGCGGCCCAGCTTCTCGACGCGGGGGCTGACGCCATCATGTACCCCCGGTGCCGATGCCCGGAGGATATCGCCCGCCTCGTGGAATGGTGTCGATTCCCTCCGGTCGGGCAGCGGGGACTGGATACGGGGATCGCCGCCGCCGACTACGGACGCATGGGCGTTGGTGAGCATTTGCAGCGTCAGAATCGTGAGCCGGTCCTCGTCGTGCAGATCGAGACGGCCGAAGCTGTGGACGCTATCGACGAGATCTGTTCGGTCCCGGGGATCGACGTCCTTTTCTTCGGGCCTGCCGATTATTCGGCCGCGATCGGGCTGCCCGGTGAGCTTCGTCATCCCCGGGTTCAGGAGGCCTTGGAGAAGGTGATCGCCGCCGCCAAAGCGCACAAGTTGGGTTGGGGTACGCCGGCACTCGATATGGAGCTGGCCGCGTGGCTCACTTCTTCCGGCGCCACGCTCATCACTGCCTTCTCCGATACGAGCATCCTCCGCGAAGCGATCTCCACCCATCGCTCCCGCTTCCAGGCGCTGGGCATCCCCTTTCGCCCCGACCGCTGAGGAGCAGGTGGAGGCAATAGGATCGGTCGGACTGACTGGTTCCTGCTTGCTGCCCCACGTATGGCCCCGAGAGTCACCACCCACCATTCTCCTGCATGGTAGCCGGCCAGTCGATGGGTGAATTCCGACTGATCGTTCGCTGCAGATCCGCCAGCGTTCTCGGCTCCAGCAACTCGACATTGGTTCGCTGTCGTTGTGCCATCATGGCTGCCGCGGCCCCGACTGCACTGCCGATCGCCCACTCGATCGGGTGTAAGCGATAGGCGGCATTGGTGATGTAGGTGCCGGCAATCAGTTTTCCACCAACCAGGAGATTGCGCACATTGTTCGAGCCCAGGCACCGGCAGGGAATGTAGAACGGCGCTGCCTTCTCGAGACGTGGCGATAGCCCGATGCTGTCTTGGGGGGGATGGATGTCGACTGCGTAGTTGCCGATTCCCACTGCGTCCGGGAAGCGGCATGAGGTGGTGTTTGCATACCCGGGGTGGTCGGTATCGACAAAGCACTCTTCCGTCAGGCGGAAGCGGTTCAAGCCGATGATGCGGCGGGTGCAGCGGATATAGGGGAACTTGGCGAGCCCATGCCGGGTACCCATCATGTTGAGCGGATCATCACCCCGCGGGAAACGAGTGTCCATGACGCGCCCGGGATGCGACTTCAGGTAGAAGTAGAAAGCGATCGCCTGTCGTTCAGCGGCAGCCAGATGCTCCGGATGGATGCCGCCATGCCAGCCAGTGTTAGCCTCGACAGCGGCATCAGCCTTGGCCTTCAGCATCGAGCCGTAGGGGTAGTCATTGCCTGGATACCAGTTAATGCAGGTCAAATCGTCGAGCAAGGCCTGGTCATAGGTGTGCCTTGAACTGCGGGTTCTCAGCCTGCGGTAGCACCAGACATTCATCCAGGTTGACTTGCCCAGCGAGAAGAACTCATCGGCAAGTCGCTGATAGTGGCTTTGGAACCCAGGAAAGTCGGCCTGCAATTCCCGTTCCGCGTTCGGAGTCGCAGTGCCGGTAACGCAAAAGGGAAAGACAAAGCACTGGCTTGCGGACTCGTCCATGGCTGGCAGGGCACCATCGGGTGCGAGGTCCTCCGTCACCAGCTCGCGCCCCACGGAATACTCCGCCCCAGAGAGCACCACCACGTCGCCCAGCTCCGAGGCGTCGATGACCACCAACTCGCGATCCTGGCGGGCCTCAACATGGATGGCGCGTTTGGCGAAATGGTTCGAGTCGGAAGGGGAGTACCAATCGGTGATTTCATCGGACAGGAACGCATCAAACGGACGGTACCCGTTAATCGGGATCCGCTGGATCAGGTCCAGTCCTGTGATGCGACGCCCGCCCCCTGACTTGTCCGACACCGGAACGGTCTGCACGGCCTTGACCACGGTCAGGTACAGCAACTGGATGTTGGGATGCCGGCACACCATCGCCTCGAGCAGCCAGGCGGCGGTGCGGGGATCGAATGGCTCGCGGCTCACCCAGCCGCATCCGTCGCCGCCGGAGCCCAGCCCTGGCGCTTCCGCGGGAGGTGTAGCCAGTGCTCTCAGGAACGCCAGGTAGTCGGCCGGATAATGCTGATCGGGCTGGTTCAGCATCCATGATCGGCCCGGCTCGTGCCAGGCATTGTCGATGACCGGCACGCCCTGACTGGTCGCTTGTCCGCCCAGCCAATCGGTGGGCTCGATCACCAGAATACGCGCGTCGGGCCATGTTCGGGTGGCTTGGAGCGCTGCCGCCGGGGTGCTCAGCGAGCCTCCCGCGATGACAATGTCCACCTGAAGGAGGCCGCCATGAGCAGACGCCTCCTGGCTACTGGTACCGGGCATGGTATACCTCGTCCGCATAGGGAAGGTTGGGCGGTAGCATCCGGCTACTCCTCGAAGCGGAGTTCGCCGAAGTCGCCGGTGTTGGAGTTGAAGCCGCCCTGGTTGGCGTTCATCTTCTGGTTCTCGTTGCCACCAACGCTATCCGCCATCCGATGGCGGGTGAACTGCCCGAACCAGGTCACGCCCGTGGAGCCAGTGGTCAGGGTCGCGCCGATGGCAGAGGTTGGGATAACGACTTCCATGCTCCAGAAGTCTTCGCCGACGAAGGTCTGGAAGTCCAAGCCTTCGCAAGTCCAGGTGGTGTCGTCCTTGCGGGCATCGAATCGCGCGAGCCCCGCGGTCAGCAGGAAGTGAAAGTAGTTGCCCTCGTTGGTGCCCGTGGGATCGATGAACAGCTCCACGCAATCCTGCCAGTAGAGGGCGCCGTCGTCCTGTCCGCTCTTCTCCTTTTGCAGGGCAGCGGGATTTGGCTCGCTCATCCGGAAGCCGAATGCCACCCCCTCGGGCGTCCAGACAGCCTTCAGGTCGGTGGGGAACTTCGCCGGCTGGCTCCCCTCTTCCGGGCCCCCGTAGACCTTGAAGGGCACAGCTTCGGCACTCTGCCAGACGTGGTCGTCGAGCTTGCCGTCGACCACGGGGAGTTCGCCTGCCTTCTTGATGCGGAGCGGCGCCATGCCCTTGCCCTCGATCACGTACTCGAACTCGCGGTAGAACTCGGGAAAGGGCGTTTTGTAGTAAGCGAGCCGCTGTTCCGTCAGGGGATCCCCCGCAGCCAGCTCTTGCGCCTCCGCCAGGAGTGCGCGCATCCGGTCGATCACCGGCTTTGGAAAGGAGAGGGTATAGACGGATTGCGCCGCCAGGTTCCCATCGGGGTACGAGACCTTTTCCCATCGGTCGCTCTGGATCGTCAGCAGCTGTCGCATCGGTTCGGCTGCCGGCCCGAAGAGGCGCGCGCAGTACTCATCCGCCGCCGCATCCACGTCGAAGTCCGGATTCCACAGGAGCTTCATCCAGCAGTAGAGGGAGAAGTTGGAGCGTGGCCAGTGATCCGTCACGCCATTGATGAAACTGCCGACGAGCTTGCCCCGATTGTGCTGGTAATAGGCCTTGAGCACGTGGGGATAGTGATACGGCGCCTTGATGCGATCCTCGGGCCAGCAGGAATACTCCCACGTCTGCACGGGGCGCTTGGTAAGGCTGCGCCACAGATCGATGTTGCCCTGGAAGAGCGCGTTGACCGATGGCTCCTTGTAGAGCGCCAGACCCGGCATGCCGCAGAGCTGGACCTCCACGTTATCCGGGAACTTCACCTTGCCAGTGGCCATCGTGTAATTGAGGTAAGGCAGGTAGATGACGACCATTGACGGCCAGCGCTTCTTCACCTCATCCGCCAGCTTCTTCACAAAGCTCTCCAGGACCAGCGAGGCATTGCCATAGGCGCCGCCCTCTTCATTCCACAAGGCGCGGCAGTCGTCACAGTAGCAGGCGACATTCACATCCCAGGGGGAAACCGTGATGGCGGTGCCCTTGATGATCTGCGCGGCTTCCGGCGGTTGCGCCTCACCCCGCATGTGACGGTCGATCACGGCGAGATACGTCTCGATTGTCTGCGCGTTGCCGTAGCAGAGCATGATATCGTCGCGCTTGCCTCCCTTGCTCAGCTGGAAGATCTCGGGTTGGGACTCCTTGAAGATCGCCCCCCATTTGTGCGGGGCGTGTACGTTGAGGTCGATCGGCCATGAATTGCCGCTGCGCAGCGCCGTGTGCAGCCCGATCAGGCCCGGCAGATGCGACGGCCAGATCTCGCGCTTGCGGTAGACGGGAGCATCTTCGATCCAGAGCGGATCCATCGACTGGCTGGCGCGGGCAGTCAGCGAGCGGCCGCCATGCTGAGCCGGCCAATACCAGCGCACGTCGAGCACCCGTTCCAGAAACTCGTAGATGCCCCATGCCGTCCCGTACGAGCGCAGGCTCGCATCATCCCGGCCGACAATGTAGATGCGGTTGGCGGCGGTCTTGATGGCAAAGCCCTCGACCGGAAGCTGACTGCCATCCAAGCCGGCCGCTTTGGCCTCCTCACAACCGCCGGCCACGATGACCGGGCCATCGACGATCCGATTCTTCACGACCGGCAGTTCTACGCCGAAGATCGCCTTGAAGCTGGATTTCAGCTCTTCCACCGCCAGGTTGGACGGTATTCCGGGCGCCATCTCCATCAGGCAGAGGGTCACCTGAACCTGACCGTCCGTCACCAGCGGGATGGGGTCATGGCGCGGTGACTCCTTTAAGGTAACCGGGTTCAGGCCACTGGCGGCCAGGACAGACGTCTGGGCGACCAGCAGGCATACCAGCCGGCGCCAATGGCTCAGAATGTTCCAGGGATTTCGCGTGTGCATGTTCTCGCTGGCTGCGTGCTTCATGGATTCGGGCTCAGGTTGGGTGTTCGTTGAGGTCAAAGGCGGATGCCCATGTGTTCGCAATAGCGCCGGTAGAGGCCGTGCGCCTGCGGATAGCAGGAATTGGGGCTCATGAAATGAGAGAACTCGAAGGTGATGGCGTCCCGGATACCGGCCGCTTCGGCGGCTTGCAGTTTGAGCAGGAGCTTGTCCCATTTGATCGGCAGGAACTTGATCGGCATGTCCCGGTCGAAACTCTCGCAGTTGGTCCAGCACTGCATGCCATGCTTTTCGGCCAGGGCGCGATTGATCACGAGATAATCCCGCAATTCGTCGAACTCAACATGCCCGTCCTGGAAAGCGACAATGTCGACGGCATCGGCGATGCCGGCCATGATCTCGTCCCATTCCCGCTCGTGCTGGGAAAGGCCGATCGCCTGATCGGCAGCTTTCTTGAGTGGCGCCGAAGCGGCATTGACCGCTTTGACTCCGTCAATCCACGGCGAGATCAGGACCGGCAGGTTGCCCGAGATGGACTTGCAGTGGCGGCCGATTTGGGAGTAGATATCGATGATGCCGCCAATCCGCCGGGAGATCTCCAGCGAGAGGTACCAGCCGCGAAAGGCCGGCGAGTGCCCATAGCGCTCCCAGACTTCGTCGACCACGCGCAAGCTGATCTCGACTTCCCGTTCCGGCTGGTTCTGCTGCCAGTATCGGCCCGAGTCGTAGGTGCCGAAGTAGAAGTGCATGTCGTGCTTCTCGGCCAACTCCAGAAAGAGGGCGATCAGGTCCATGGCCGGCGGGAAGCATCCCTCCGCCGCGAGTACACGCGAGGGATAGGTCATCCAGCGCTGGTAGCCGCAGCGGATCACCACTACCGTTGTGATACCCATCGCCTTCATGGCGCGAAAGTCGGCATCCCATTCCTCCCGGCCCCAGTTCTGGTGCGGGATGTCATGGCTTATCTCATCAAGAAAAGTGGCGCTGATGCGCATCATGTTTCCTCGGGTTGTACAATCATGCGAAGGTTTCGCTTCACGGGATAATGGCCTCGACGGTACCGCTCCGGCGGGAGCGTTCGGCCGCGAAGGCGATAAGATGACTCTCGAGCGAAACTTCCGGGCTCGAGATCAGGAGGCTGGGATCGTCGTCGGCAATCGCGCGCACGAAATCCAGCACCAGTTGCTCGTCACCGGCATGGCCAGTGGCCAGCAAGGCATCTCCCTTTTCGCTGACCCCGATGTCGACCGACTTGTCCGTCAGGAAATCGGTGTGCTCCAGGATGCGTCTGGCATCGGAGCGGAGCTGCCCACGCGTTCCCATGATCCAGGTTTCGCGTCCGCCGGGAGCGGTGCATCCAGCCATGGTGAAGCTCACCACGACGCCTCCGTCGAACTCCATGTTGACGACTTGCCGATCGACCACATCGTTGTCGCAGGCATAGACACAGCGGCCGTACGGCCCATTCCGAAGGGAGGTGGCGATGCCGCTCGGCGACGTATCCAGACCCAGCACGTTGTTGGGCCAGCCGTGGTTGTTGCGGCGGTCCCGCAGGTAGATCTTGGCCGCGGAATACGGACAGCCCGATTCCACCTCCGCCGGGCAATCGAGGCAGCGATCCGCGGCGCCCGCGGGACGGTTCTCCGCCCGAAAGTGACCGAGCGTGCCGAAGGAGCTGACCCGCCGGCACGGCTTGTCGATCCAGTAGCGCAGGATGTCCAGATCGTGGCACGATTTGGCCAGGAGCATGGGCGATGACTCGTCTTCGCGGCGCCAGTTTCCCCGTACGTAGGAGTGAGCGATGTGGTAGTAGCCGACCGGCTCGACATGCTGAATGCAGGTAATGTCGCCGATGAGCCCTTCGTCGAGTACGCGCTTCACCATGCGCGCATGAGAGGAGTAGCGCATGACGTGGCAAACGGCCAGGATGCGTCCCGTTTCCCGGCGGGTGTCGACAATGGCGCGGCATTCCGCTTCCGTCGGCGCCATCGGCTTTTCGAGGAGAACGTGATAGCCCTTGCGCATCAGTGCCTGCGCGGGCGCCGCGTGCATGTGATCCTGCGTCGCGATGATGACCCCATCCGCCAGTTGCGGCCGATCGACCAGATCCTCCCAGGTGGTGAAGGCATTCTCTCTGGGAATGTCGAAGTTGGTGATCGCCCGTTCGCGCCAGGCCGGCCGCGGCTCGGCAACCGCGGTAAAGCGTACTTTGACGTCGCTCTTCAGCGCCCGCGGCGCATAGCTTTCGGCCCCGCGCGATCCGGCGCCGACAATGGCAAGTGTTACCCCTTTACTCATTTTCTACCCCTGTCTGGTATGAATTGGAAATGTCATGCACCATGCCGGAGCGGCTGGCTGCCACTCCCGCGGCAGGTGAACCTCGACATGCGTGTCGTGGCGCGTCCACGCAAGTGGTGCCTCCATGCCCAGGACTCTGATCGTCTCGCCATCCCGTGGCTGAAGGCTGCGCAGCGTGATCGTCTGGCCAATGGCCGGCTCTCTGCCGCCCTCCAGCACGAAGGCATAGGCCGTCTCCCCCTTGCGGGTGAAGCGGATGTTTCCTTCCTGGTAGGGTGCGATGGGCCTTGTGCCATGGATGCCTTCCCCGTGGATCGCCATCCAGTCGCCGATCTCCCGTAGCCGCTCGTAAGCCTGCGGCGCAAAATCCCCTTCCGGCGATGGCGCAATGTTGAGCAGAAGATTGCCCCCCTTGGCGACGATGTCGATCAGCAGGTGGATCAAGGTCCGGGTATCCTTGTACTGATCGTCGAAGCCATAGGAGAAGGTTGGCCCCATCGTCACGCAGGATTCCCACGGCCCGTCCAGCGGCATTTCAGGCACCGTCTGTTCCGGCGTGACGAAGTTCTCGTAGGGGCCCCCGACCGTGCGGTCAGCGATGATCAGCCCCGGCTGCAGCTCCCGCCCGAAAGCGGCAATCTCCTCCATCCGGATGTCCTGCTCCGGGGGTTGAACCTGGCCGCCGTCCAGCCAGAGAACATCGATTGGTCCATACTCGCCAAGCAGCTCGCGCAGCTGCGCATGCGTATACTGGACGAAGCGCTCCCAGCGCTCAGGATGGCGCCTCGTGTCGTAGTTCGGATTGCGATCTACCACCGGCAGCTCGGGACTCCAGTAGTGCGGAGAGTGCCAGTCCGACTTGGAGAAGTAGCACCAGATCCCAAACGCCTCCTGCCGGAAGGCGTCGAAGATCTCCCGCGTGGCGTTGGCGCGGGGATGCGCGTGAAAGGCGCAGTTCGGATGGGTGATCCGGAAATCCGTGGTCTGTGTATCGAAGAGGCAGAAACCGTCATGATGCTTCGTCGTGAAACAGACGTACTTCATCCCGGCCTGGCTGGCCGCGGTCGCCCATTTATGGGGATCGAAGTTGACGGGGTTGAAGTGCCCGATCAGCGCCCGGTAATCGGCCGAAAAGCGCTCCAGATCGCGATCCCGGTCGATCCATGGTTTCATGGTCTCGGTGCGGGCCCAGGTGTCCGCTGGTGAGAGGGGCCACGATTCGCAGATCCCCCAGACGCTGTTGATCCCCCAGTGCATGAAGAGCCCGAACTTCTGATCCTGAAACCATTCCAGCCGCTCCCGCAACCAGGGCGGATTGTCGTGCGATGCCATACTGCTCACTTCCTCTCGATGATGCGTACGCCTTGCCAGAGTCCACCGGCCATGGCGTCATTGAATACCCGGATGACAAGCTGGTGCGTGCCGGGGCTGAGGTGCGGCGACAGCTCGATGATGGTGGGCACGTTCCAGCGCTCCTGCATGGAGCCTTCATTGCGGATGCGCACCAGCTTTCCATCGATCCAGACCATGGCGTCTTCATCCACTTTGAACCAGAGATAAAGCGACCGGTTGCCCCAGCTCTCGGGTACCTCCAGGGCGCGGGCGTACCAGCCGATTCCCAGCGCCCCGATCTGTGCTCCCTCAAGGTCGATCCAGTCGGGATTTCCCTGGCGCTGCCAGAAGGTCTGCGTGTCGATAGGTGACCACTCTTCGCGGTTGTGATCGGGAGCATACCAGCTGGATTCCAGGCCGACATCCTCCCGGTCCGGCTGGAAGCGCCAGCCATCGGATATCTCCGCCACCACCGTGAAGGTCTCCGGCAGATCGGCCGGATTCACCCCCAGCACCTGGGCTTCGGTGGCCAGGATCTGCTTGCCGATCTCCCCCTTGGCAATGACCTTCTCCACCGGACTCAGCTTGCCGGATGCCACCAACTCGTCCACCTGTCGGTCGAGCGCATAACCATTCTGGAGCGCCTCGAAGCCCCTTCCTGCCGCCAGTTGGCTGCGCACCCGCTCGAGCCCTTCCGCAAGCTCCTTCTGGCCCATCGGAAAAGGTCGGAAGCTCAGATCGGGACGGATCCAGTCATTCACCGCGCGAGCCGTGCTTTGCGCCTCTTCGCCGGCCAGCGCTATGGTGTCGAGCCCCGGCGCCAGCGCCTGCAACTGAAGGATGAAGTCGACGATGCGCGCACGGGCAGCTTCGACGGTCAGATAGTCGCCGGCGCTGACGCCGGGCTTCCGCAGGAAGGCTTCCGCCGCGTCTACGGCATCAGCCTGCAACTCCAGCCGGCGCGCGGCCATCACCTGGGCGGCAAGAGTCGTGGCGAAGCGAACGTCGTCCACCCCCTGCCGCATGGCGGGCCACTCGACCTGGGAGATCATCCGCTCCTTGCCGACAATGACCACGCCGTGATCCTTGTATGTGGAGCCGCAGCCGGCGGTGATGATCTCGCCGCTCTGGTGGCGGGAAATGTCCCAGGCGTAGGTGAAGGGGCACCAGCCGTCGTAGATGCTCGTCCAGAGATTGAAGCCGGTGCGCACACGGTAGAGCAGGGGAGCACGGTAGATGAGCTGCGGGCCGGAATAGGAGAGGATGGTCAGCCCGGCCGCTTTGGCTCTGGCTACATCGGCAACGGCCAGATCCGAAGGGACGAGACCGCCGGCGAGGATGGGGATATCCAGGTTGTCGCCAGTCTGTTCAAAGAAGCCTTCGCTGCAGGCGGCCAGTACCTTCAGCCCCGCATCGCGCACCGTCTGGTACCGCTTCGCTACGCGCCGGAGTGTATCGCCGCTGGCCTCATCCATCCCGTAGATGGCGAGCGGCGCGTACCCTTTGTCGTCCCAATGGCGCTTCAACTCGGTGGCGACCTTCTGATCCTTCTCCGGGTTCGAGTCCCAGAAGTTGATGAAGGCGGACGAAAAGGCGAAGGTGAACTCGGGATCCATGCCCGCCTGGCGGATCAGCTCCATGGTCTGATCGATGCGTCCGAAAGGTTCTCCGCCACCTTTATGCGGTTCCAGCATGACGTTGGTCGTGTCAAAGCCGTGCTCCGCCAGATCCTTCAGCATGAGGAGATAGCGCGGATCTTCGATGCCGAGATCGTAGATGTTGTTGTACATCGCATAGATCTTGGCGGGTGGCAGCAACCGGATGGGAAGCACCTCAACCGCAAGCGGCACCGACGCGATGACGGCTCCCCGCGAGGTGAATTCGAGCTGGCCGCTGTAGCTGCCGGGCGCCGCATCTGGAGGTACCGGAATAGTCACGTACCACTGCCGCATCTCCCCCGCCGGCACCTCGCGTGCCTTGAGCGGCGGCGGATCGACAAGAAAGCCCTCTTGCGTCAGGCGGGTGCGGCGCGCCGCGTGATCGACCTGCACAATGCCCGCGTCATAGAAGAGCGCAAAGGGTTCATACTGGTAGCTCTCCGGCGCTTCTTTCTCCTTCGGACCATTGATGCCACCCTTGGGACCATAGTAGCAGACCACCGCATAGAGCCGATCTTCCGGAATCCGCAACTCCCGACTCCCGTCACGCAAGGGGGTGATGCGGATGCCGGCCTGCGGAATTGCCTCATCCCCGCCGGCCAGCGCGACCACGATATCGTCCAGCTCACCGGGGGCTATGCGTACGTGGATCGGCCCTGTGGCGGCAGCCCAATCCGCCGGTATGCCATTGTCCGGCCGCAGGTCCAGCGGCGATACCCGGTAGATCACCGGCGCGGCGACGGATCCCGCACTGATCAGCGCCCACATCAGCATAATCACAACATGAAGAGATGCAGCTTTCATCGCGATACTCCCTTGATCCAGGATCTGGTTACTGAAATGCTCCGACGCCCGTACGGTCCGCCGGTCTGGATTCCCCGAGGAAATCCACCTCCCCGACCGGCAGGCCGGGCAACCCACCTTCACGGCAGGCGCTCTCCGGCCGAAGCCGGTACGCCTCCGGATGTGCCCCCACCTGATGGCCGATCGCCAGTTGGGGCACTGGCTGCTCTTCACGATGCGCCGCTTCGTCGTTGCCCATCCACAGCGGCGCAAGCTCCCGGTTGGCAGTCAGGTGCGGATACGAGGCCTGCCATTCGCTCAGCGTCTGCTCTCCCGGTTTGTTGCTCTCGTAGACCGCCATCGGCGTTGTCCTCCAGAAGACATTGCCGTCGATCCGTGCTCCGCCCTGCCGATTCTGCTCTCGCGAGCGAATCATGGTGAAGGGGCGCATGAAAGCGAAGATGTTGTTGGCGATGGTGAAGGTCGGCTCCAGATCCACCCGCATCGAACTCTTATCGCAGCTGTTGTGGATGAAGTAGCTCCAGGTTGGGTTGCACAGGTGCAGCATTGTCGGGCAGTTGACGAAGAGGTTGTTGCGGATGATAAAGGGGCTCTCTTCCGTGCCGCCGCGACCGGCCCCTGCGTCGTGGATGGCAAGACGGCTGATGTCGCGGAAATAGTTGCGCTCGATGACGCTGCCGGCATTCGAGTCGAGATTCGGCAGCTTGATGGCGAAGGGAATGCCCTCGAAGGTGTTGTCGGCGATCCGCGAGCCTGCCCCCGGCATCAGAATGCCGCACTCCGTCGGCGCGACAAAACGCAGATTGCTGATCCGCACCGTCACTCTCGACCTGCCGTCGTTCAGCACGATCGGCCCATGAAGAATGGCCTTGCCTCCCAGGCCAATCAGATGCAGCATTCGTCCCTGCGCTGCCGCCACTACCGCGCCCGGCACCGTGGCGCCATCATATCCATGGGGAAAGAGAGCCGACGTATCCTTTATCTCAATGGTGAAATCCTTCGACCAGGCTGCTGTCGGCAAGGCTGCCAGGGCGGCACCCAGGCTCATGAAATCGCCCGTGCCATCGTTGGCCACCAGCATCGTCCCCTCCTCCAGACCCGAGTTGCCGCGCCATGCCGCAAGAGGGGAGGGCGCACTCTCGATTCCGGCCCCATCGACATGGGTGACATGAAAGCGCCACCGCCCATCGGCCAGGGCTTCTTCCGGCTGCCAGCGCGCTTCCGTCAGGGGCCGCGTTGTCATCTGGGCGAAGGCGCCGCCTTCGTGGGCCGCATGGACATGGTAACCCGCCAGTGCCGCATAATCCACTGCTGCCCACTTCAGCTCCGGCCGCCGATTCGCACGGTCAACCACCGTCAATGCAGCTATGGGCTGCCGTCGCTCGGCTTCCTCCTTCGTCAGGATATCCACCTGCAGCGTACCGGTCGGCACACGCTGATCCTTGACCGCCATCGCCTTCGCCCCGCTGAAGCGCAGGACCAGCTGTTGGCTCGCGGCCTCATGCGTCATGCCGATCTGCTCCCACTGATGCCACGGTGTGCTCAGCGCCAGGGTGCGCTCCGGGTCGAGGCCGATGAAGTAGAGCCGCAGCATGCCATCCGCCGTGCGCTCCACCGGTAACGGCACCTGGGACATGGCACCAACCGGCAACTCCTGCGTCAGCGTGAAATCGGGCGACACGATCATGACCGCCACATCTTCAGGCTTGGCGACGTTGAGCCGCAGGTCGAGGCCCGGTGCGTAGATCGGCTCTCCCAGCACCAGATTGAAGGGCGCCTTGTTGTATTGCTCGCGACTGAAGAAAACGAAGTCCGCCACCCGCGAGTCGCTGACAAGGTAAGACTCCACCGTGAAGCCCGACCGATCGCGGGGGAAACGATACACGCGCTCGTGCTGGAACGACTTGAAGACCATCCATGGCCCGGTAACCACGGGCCCGCTGATCCTTACGACCTCTGCCCCATCCTCATCGCTGACCGTGAAGGTGCTGTCCGAGGCGCCATGGTTGCCGATGACCGGATGAAGCCCCGTCAGCTGCCCCTTGCCACTCGACCCGATGCCAAGCCATTCGCGGCCGCCGCTCCGCTCCACCAGCGAGGCGAGGTTGCCATCCAGTGCCATGCAGAACGCCGCCTGCAGATGGTTGTTCGCGATGATTGGGGCCAGCGGACCGCCCGCATTGTTGAGGAATCGCCGACGACCCACTTCGTACCCCGCCCATTCCCAGACCGTCGTCTTCGTCAGGATCTCGCTCAGTTCCGTCACCGACCGCGCCAACACCGCATCGCCGCCTGGCAGGAGCCAGTCGTCCTTCTCCACCATGACGCGGGCAAGCGGTCGCGGTATGGCGAAGTCCAGCATCGCAAAGGATCGGCCGAAGGTCTCCTTGACTCGCGTCGCGTGAAGCGGCTCGGGATCGGTGGCTGCCGCGGCCAGCGCGCCCTGCCACGCCTCTCGATAAAAGGCTATCTCCTCATCTGGAAAGAGGCGGGGTCGGACGACCTCAGGGGCGCTGTCGAAGACCGCATTGAAGGTGAAGGTGCTTTTGGCCGCGGCCTCCTGCGAGCGCTCGAGTATCGTCCACAGCCAGGGCGCGGCCGCCTCGCCATAGTAGTGGCGCAGGAAATCCTTCTGGGTAGCGGTGATATCGAGGGTGGTGTCCCACATGGTCCGGGCCAGCAACCAGTCGCGCAGCAACCCCCATTCGCCATTGGCGTACATCTGATGCATGACACCCTGGACCCTGCCTGCGTACCACTGCGTATCTTCCGCCATCGCCCGGTAGTTGGGGAAAGGCAGGAGCGCGTTCCGGAAACCGACCGACCACGACCAGATCTGCAGCTTCTCCGTCAGGCTACGCCAGCCTTCAAGCTTCTCGCGAAAGCCGCGGTTGACAGGAGCCTGCAAGTTCTTCATGGCATCCCCCATCCGCACGAAGGTGAAGCAGATCGAGGGGTCGGGGATCAGCCGTTGCTCACCCTTGATCGGCGGCACATCCGTATGGTAATAGGCGAAGATCACAACCTGATGCAGGGGATACTCCCGCCGCGTCTCGGGAAGAACCCGGTTGAGTCCCGCAATGATCGGCGCCGCTTCCGACCCGTACTGCTCCACCAGCGCGCGACACTCCGAACAATGGCACGGATCAGAAAATCCGTCTCCCTGTCCCAGCGAGATATACTGGTTGGCAGGCGTCACCGCCATCTTTGCCTTCAGTAGCCGCGTCAGCTCCTCCAGCATCCCCGCGTTGCTCCAGCACACCCAGTCGCAGCCGGGCTTGCGGACCCCGTCCACTCCCAGTGGATACCACTCCGGATGCTCCGCGAAGTAGGTGGCGGGCGCGAGCAACTGGTAGAGATCGTGATTGGCATGTCCATAGATCTCGCAGCTCATCCGGTTGCGTCGTCGCCATGTGGCATCCGCCATCCCCGCACCATGCGGCGAGCCGTTCATCCGATCGCGTATCGAGGGGCCGCGGCTCTCGTCCAGCTCATCGGGCAGCGACAGCCTCGCCCGCTCCGGTACGTAATCCTCCTGCCGCGTCAGAAATCGGCAGCCCCAGTGGTCATCGAGCAGCCCGTACACACCATGCGACAGGCCATCGGCGCCACCGGCACGAATCTCCACGCGCTGCCCAACCACCCGCAGCCGGTACTCCTGCGGCTGCAGCCGTTCGTCGACACTGGGATCCACCAGAATCACCTGTTCGGGCAGCGTGAGCATGCCAGGATCGAGTATCTCCAGTTCCACGCCAGTCATCCTGGCTATATAAAGCCGCAGGTCCTGAACAGCGGGATTCTGCGCCTCGCCCACGATGACATGCGCGCTCTTGCCGTCCGCGACGATCTCCAAGGCCAGCATGGCCGGTGTCAGAAGCAGCACCAGCACACTGATCAACCACGCCACCTTCATGGCAGGGCGCCAGCCAGCTTCGCTTCACACTCGGCACGCTCCAGCGTATCGAGCCGTACGATCTGCCCGCTATCCGCGGACTGCTCCGCGGCAAAGACCAGCTTCATCGTTTCGTAGGCGTCGCGCGCTGGCGTTGCCGGTGGCAATCCTTCGTTCACCCGTCGAAGGATATCCAGGTGTTGATCCGTCCCATTGTGGAAGTAGATGCCGTCCTCGCTTGAATCCCAGCTGATCTCCTCGACGAGGCGACTCGTCATCGATTTCTCCGAATCGCCAAATTCCCAACGCTTGAGCGTGCGGTTGAAGACATCGGTGGCAGCTCCCCCGCGTGTGCCGGTGATCAGGTAAGTGAGCTGGTGCCCGTCCCCCTGCTGCTGAGTCACCACATTCTGCAGCGGATCGCCATCGAAGGTCTGACCGAGATACATGATGAAGGTCAGCTGACTCACCGCGCCGTTGGCGAAGCGGTATAGGGTGTGGTAATTGTCGCGCACCTCATAGTAGGGGACCACATTCGGGGCACAGGCGGAGAAGACATCCACCACCGGCGAGCCCACCCACCACCGCGGCAGATCCACGTAGTGGCTGAGCTTCTCGCCGAACATGCTGCCGCCCGTCGCCTTCAGATTGCGCCACGACCCCTTCTGGTGAAACTCGCTGCAGATATAGGTGCACTGCGTGTTGACGACCTCGCCAAGGTACCCCGCGTCGATCCATTCCTTCACCCGGGTGTAGAGCTTGGAATAGCGCAACTCAAAGCCGATCTGAAAGAAGAGCCCCAGCCGCTCCGCGGTCTCCACCATCTCCCGCGCCTCGCGCAGTGTCGTGGCGATAGGCTTCTCGCACATCACCGCCTTGCCCGCCGCCAGCGCCGCCATCGTCAGCGGATAATGCGCGTCGTTCGACGCCGTCACCAGGCAGAGCTTCACGGCGTCATCGTCCAGGGCATCCGCCAGCCGTGTCGTCGTACGAATCTTCTCTCGCCCTTGCAGCGGAACGAGCTGCTCCGCCACGATGTCGACCGCGATGACTTCTTCCACCAGCTCATGTCGGGCGGTGGCAAGCGAAACGCCGCGGCCCATGCCGCCGGCACCAAGTACAGCTACTTTCACAGTGGATGCTCTCCTGAATGATGAGCGAAAAGACGTGGAGGACTTGAGCTTGGCGGCAATCAGCGGCCTTCCCAGCGGTTGCCGCGGGGATCAAGTATGGCCTTCTGCCTTTGCAGAGCCTCGATATGGCCATCCGCAAAGGCAAAATTGGCCTTGTAGCCGCGGTGGGCAAAAGTCATGTTCTGTGCCACTTCACGACCATAGACGCCCTGCCCATAGGCCGAGCTGGCAGGATTCACGTTGATGACATTCACATTGCTGTAGAGCTCGCTGTTAGTCATCGACTGGCTGTCCACCTCCGATAGACGAAATGCATCGTACTGGCGTGTGCTGTAGTTCCACACGGTCATGCTGAAGTTCGTCTTGAAGAGGGGAAAGACGCCGTTCCACGCGCTCAGGTGTATGCTGTTATTCCCCGTCACCTGGCTGTAGGTATAGCGGATATAATAGACTGGCGGGATGTTGTCCACCGGGCAATTCCATACCTTCCATGAGCTCGTCTTCGTCCCGCCGCCGCTGTAATTTGTTCCCAGGTAGACCACCGAATCCAGGGGCTGCGCCGGCCGGATCGGGTTGGGCATGCTGCGCGTCGGCAGAAAATCGTCAAAATCATCGGCATACATGACATTGCATAACGCTACCTGCTTGAGCTGGTTGGCGCAGCTTGTTTGTCGCGCCATCTCACGGGCCGACTGCAGCGCCGGCAGCAGCAGCGACGCCAGGATGGATATTATCGCAATAACGACCAGTAGCTCGATCAGGGTGAATCCCTTCAGCCGTGCGTTCACCATGCCTCGTGTCTTCATCAGCAAGTCTCCTGTGTATGTAGCGTTGTGTGAAACTCTTCGACGGGGCAGGGGGCAACGGCTATCCCGCTGCTCGTTTTCCTGACACCGTGGGTGAACTGATCCGCCAGCAGCGCCACAGCGTGCTGGGCAACTTCATTCGTATCGATCTCGATCGCTCTAACCGCCAATGGATAAAAGAGACCGGAATCCTTGTTGGTCAGGGCAATGACCTCAACCCGGTTGGCGACATCCGCACCCAGCGAAAGCAGCGCCTGCACGATCCCTTTCGCCAGAACGTCATCCGGCACGATTACGGCATCCACCTTGCCGTTGAGCCGACTCCAGGCAGCCAGAAACAAAGCATAGGCACGATCCTCGGTCGGCTCCTGCGGCCAATCCCCATCCGACGGTGACCAGCCATGTACCTCCATCGCCCCCGTCTCCGTGAAACCTTCCGTCGACGAATCGGGCGGACTGAAGTAGAAGGCGTTCCGATAGCCCATCTGGCGACAGTGGGCAAGCGCATGACGGTTGAAGGCTACCATGTCGACAAAGACCCACGGCACATTGTGATGGATCCCGACGTGAACAATCGGCAGGCGGCCAAGCAGCGTGGGCAGGTCGTTCTCGATCCATGCCGGCAGGTTCGACTGCACCGAGATGATCCCTTCGAAGCGATCGTCCGTCAGGTCCGCCGCCAGGCGGCTGCCCGCCAGGGGCTGCCGCGCCTCCCAGTGAATCTCCGCCTGCATCCCGTTTTGCGTCAGCAGCTCTTCCAGCTTGCGCGTCACCACCATGCTGAAGGGATACGTCCGGATCACTCCCAGATCGCCCCCCACGTGCAGCAGGATGCGCCGGATCGGCTCTATGCTGCGCACGAACGTCCCCGACCGCCAGGCACTGTGCAGATAGCCCTGTCGGCAGAGCTTCTGGATCCCTTTGCTGATCGTCACCCGGCTTACCGGGAAGACCTTCTCCAAATGGTCCACCGAAGGGATACGCTCCCCAATCTCCCACTCGCCCCTCAAGATACGCTTGAGAAGCGACGCGGCCACCAACTCGCTGCCAGAATTCTTCATCGCCTTCCGAGATCCTTTCATGCATCTATGCTATCATAGATTTATTGCGCCTTCAAGTCCCACTTCGCAAAAAAGCTCGCGCCCTCGAAAGCCACCGTCTGCTGTTGCACAAGGCCCCTGGCATCCGTATCGTAGGTGGCATGGAAAGTCCAGAACATCACCAGCGGCGCACCTACAGAATACGCGGCATGTGCTGCGGCGAGGAGGTCAACGCCCTGCGCTCCACCGTCGGCAAGCTGCCCGGCGTCGACAACCTCGACTGCAATCTCCTCGATGCCACCATGACGGTCGACTACGACGCCAGCCGGATCGGCGAGCCGGAGATACACGCCGCGGTTCGCCGCGCCGGGCTCGCCGTCGATGCTGTCGATCCCCAGGCCATAACCGGCGGGGCCGCGGGAGAGAGCTGGTGGCAACGGCGTCAGCGGGCGATCCTCTGCTGGAGTTCCGGCCTCCTCGTCCTCCTGGGGCTGCTGGCCCATGCCATCCTGCACGGCAGTCTGTTCCATGCCCTCCTTGGCGGCGAAGGCACCGACCATCACATCTTCCCCCTGCCCGTGATCATCCTCTATGCCGCCGCCGTGGTGACCGGCGGCTGGTTTGTCGCCCCCAAAGCCTGGGCTGCGCTCCGTCGACTGCGCGCCGACATGAATCTGCTCATGAGCCTGGCCGTCCTTGGCGCCATGCTCATCGGCCAGTGGTTCGAGGCTGGAACCGTCGCTTTCCTCTTCGCCTTGTCTCTGCTCCTCGAATCCTGGAGCGTGGGCCGCGCCCGCCGCGCCATTCGCACCCTCGTCGACCTCACCCCGCCCACCGCCCGCTACCTCTGCCCCCACGACGGCGACATCATGATGAAGCCCGTCGCCGAAATCCCCGCCGGCGCCACCATCCTCGTGCGCCCCGGTGAACGGATTCCGCTGGACGGCTGCCTCACCAAGGGCCGCACCTCCGTCAACCAGGCCCCCATCACCGGTGAATCCATCCCCGTCGAAAAGAACGAAGGCGACGAACTCTTTGCCGGCACGATCAACATCGACGGCGCCATCGAATTCCAGAGCACCAAGGCTGCCGCCGACACGACCCTCGCGCGCATCATCCGCATGGTCGAGCAGGCCCAGTCCAGGCGCGCGCCGGTTGAGCAATGGGTCGAGACCTTCGCCCGCTACTATACGCCCGCCATGATCGCGGTAGCGATCCTGGTCGCGGTCATCCCGCCCCTCTTTGGCGGTGAATGGGGCCGCTGGTTCTACGAGGCGCTGGTCGTGCTGGTCATCGCCTGCCCCTGCGCCCTCGTGATTTCCACCCCCGTCAGCATCGTCGCGGCTCTCACTGCCGCCGCCCGCGCCGGAGTCCTGATCAAAGGTGGTGTCTTCCTCGAAGCCATGGGGCGCGTCCGCCTCTTCGCCATGGACAAGACCGGAACCCTGACCAGGGGCCTCCCCGAGGTCCAGCAGCTCGTTCCCCTCGACGACCGTTCCCAGGACGACCTTCTCGCCCTCGCCGCCGCGCTCGAAGCTCACAGCGAACATCCTCTCGCTACCGCTGTTCTGGCAAAGGCCCGCGCTGCAACTATCGACCCCCTGCCGGCCGAAGACTTCCGCTCCCTCCCCGGACGCGGCGCGGAAGCCACCATCGCCGGCCGCCGCTACTGGGTGGGAAGCGACCGGCTCCTGCACGAGAAAGGCGTCGACAACGAGAGCGTTCCCGAGCATGTCCAGCGCATGGAAGACGCCGGCCACTCCGTCATCGCCATCGGCAGCGACCGGCACATCGCCGGCCTGATCAGCGTCGCGGATTCCATCCGTCCACAGGCCGCCAGCCTCGTTGCCGGACTGAAGGCCGCCGGCATCGCCCGCGTTGTCATGCTCACCGGTGACAACCACGGCACGGCCGACGCCGTGGGACGCGCCATAGGCGTTGATGAGGTGCGCGCCGAACTCCTGCCCGAAGACAAGATGCAGGCCATCCGCGACCTCGAACGCGACTACGGCCTCGTCGCCATGGTGGGTGACGGTGTCAACGATGCTCCGGCCCTCGCCACCGCCAGGGTCGGCATCGCCATGGGTGCCGCGGGCAGCGACGCCGCCATCGAAACCGCCGACATCGCCCTCATGTCCGATGACCTCATGCGCCTCCCCTGGCTGGTGCGCCATGCGCGCCGCTCCCTCGCCGTCATCCGCCAGAACATCGTCTTCGCGCTGGCCATAAAGGCCATCTTCATGACCCTCGCCCTGCTTCACCTGGCGACCCTCTGGATGGCAATCGCCGCCGACATGGGGGCCTCCCTCCTGGTCATCTTCAATGCCCTGCGTCTTCTCCATACCCCTGGCTCTCATAAGCACGAATGATCTCCCCGGTGGGCTAATCGCCATCTATCCGCGTCAGCCGGATGAGGGAGATCTCGCCCGGTAGCCAGAGGCGCATGCGCGGCCCCCACGTACCAGTGCCGCGGGTGACGATCAGCGACATGCCGTCGATCTGGTAGTGGCCGCCCACGTACGGATACCGGGTGCCGACCAGGAAGTTGAAAGGCCAGATCTGCCCGTTATGCGTGTGCCCGGAAAGCATCAGATCCACCCCAGCCGCCGCCGCGAGATCCGTCATCCAGGGTGTATGCGACAGGAAGACCGTTGCGCCCGCGCCACGATTCGCCAGCGCCAGTTCCACGTTGGCCTCCCCTTCGCCCGGTCGCCGACGTGACGAGGTCAAGTCATCGATACCCGCGATCACGACGCCTGCCTGCATCTCGCTCCACTCGTTGGAAAGCAGGCGAACACCCGCGCCGGCGAGGATCTCCCCCGTCACGTCCTGCCGATTCGGACGCAGCGAATCGTGGTTTCCTCGTACCGCCCATACGCCCAGCGGCGCCGAGAGACGCGCCAGAACCAGTGCCATCTCCTCCGGATCGCAGCCGCGCTCGAAGAGGTCGCCCACCAGGACAATGCTGTCGGGCTCCAGCTCCTGCAGCTGCTCGACCCGCGCCTTCAGCCAGCGCGAACCGATCAGCATCTCCCCCGCGTGCATGTCCGACATCATGCCGATTGTCATGCCATCCAACTCCTCAGCCAAGCCGGCGATCGGCACATCGTAATGCACCACCGCCGGGGGCCGAAGCCCCTGGATATGAGCAAGGAGAACCATGCCCGCCCCGACACCCAGCCCCGCCAGCCGAATCCGGGTCGAGGCGCCACGAAAGAAGAAGCCGAAGCCACACGCCAGGTCCGCGACAAAGACACCTACCGCCATCAGAAAAACACTCGCCATCCAGTGCATACCGACCACTTCCAGGGCCACGCTCAACGCCCCTTCGTTTCCCCCGTAAGCCCGCCCGAGGAAGAAGAGCAGCCACAGCCCCACGCCCAGGCCGATCACGATCTTTCGCGGCAAACCCCGCCTGAAATACGGCAGCGTCCCCGCCCGCACAACGACATAAACGTGCAGCAGCGTCACGAGGCTGGTCAGCACCGATCCAAAAAACGACATCTCACCTCCATGTCGGGAAGTACACCTTCCCGGCGTCTTCCTGTTTGCCGCCTCCACTCACCCTCACAACGGCTGCTCCAGCGGCGCGTGGCTGTTCACGAAGCCGACACTCTTACGGTTGCTCCAGGCATGAGGGCCATCGAAGAAATCCTTCTCCAGATTTCCCGCGGCCCCGAGGCAGGCATAGACCTTCTCCAGCTCCGCATACGCCCGGCGAGTCGCGGCAATCGGAAAGATGGGATCCTTCTCGCCGCTGATCACCAGCAGCGGGCGGGGCGCGATCAGCGCCGCGATCTCACGCATCTCTCCCCATTCCAGCATCCCCGGCACACAGTTGCAGAGGCAGTGATAGATCGAGTAGATCGACTCCTGGAAGGTGCAATAGTATCCCCCCACCATCGCGAACCGCAGCCGTTGCTCCAGCGCCGCCGAGAACAAGGCTACCATCCCGCCCCCGGACAGCCCCGCCACACCGATCCGCTTACCATCCACCTCGTCCCGACCCTCCAGAAAGTCCACCAGCCGCGACACATCCCAGCATCGCAGCCCAATCGGTGTCATCCCCGCCAGAAAGCTGTTCATCACCATCCGCTGGCAGCCGCTTTCATGGGAGTCCACGCTCTCAGCCGTCTCGTTCCAGCCCCGCTGGATCGGCGCAATAGTTACGTACCCCTGTTCCGCCAGGAAAGGGGCAAAATCCAGCGCCAGCTCCCGGCACTTCTCCCGCTGATGCTCGTCTCCCTCCCGGATATAGGGGAAAATCCCGCTGTGTCCATGCAGGCAGACGATCGCCGGCACCCGCGCCACCCGCTTCCTGGGCACGAAGTAGTAGGCCGGCACCCAGTAATGCGCCTCCGACTGCACATGGATCTTGTGCCGCGTGAAACCCTCCGTCTCCACCTTCTCCCCCCATGCCACCCGAAGCGGAACCCGCTCCGGCTCGCGTCCTACGAGCTGCCGAAGCCGCGCCCCAAAGCGCCGGCGCCACCGTTGATGCTCCTCGCGGCTTTCCGCCTGCCACGTCAGCTTCGGCACCAGCGTCGATTGCAGCGCCTGAAAATGGCGCATCAGATCACTCTCTGCTTTCATGCGCTTACTCCAGCTCCCCAAGTTCGCCGCCGGGAAGCACACGACGCAGCTCCAGCGCCTTCGGCGCCGGGCTCTCCAGGCGCGGACCCGTGAAAACAAAGCTCGGACGGATGATCCCGCCCAGCCCGATCTCATTGGCCTTCGAGTTGCGCATGACCTGGATCGCCAGCAGGTTCGTCCCCTTGTAGTCGATGCCGTCGGTCAGATCGAACACGAAGGGCACGCTGAAACCGCGCCCCGACGTGCCGATTGCCTTGCCGTTGATCCATACCCGCGCTTCGTCCTCCACGCCGCCGATGAAGAGGCCGATCGGCTGACCCTCCACATCGCCGGGAAGCTTGAAGCGGACTCGGTACCACGTCGCGGTGTCCCGCATCGTGGCCAGCCCCTGCGCATCCCAGGTCGACGACCAGGTGCGCGTGGGGATCGTCGTATGATCCGGTACCTCCGCCTGGTGGAACCCGAGCCGATGACCGACCGCATGCGGATCGAAGATCGTCGGCAGCTCATCCGGAATCGCGTACACCATCCGATAGGGCGCGCTGGAATACATCACCGACTGCGTGACGAACTTCTCGAGGAAGCGCCGGAAGTAGGCCGGCGCCTCGTTGGCCACCAGGTCCGTATTCTCGTCGTACACCGCCTGCCACTGGGCATGCATCGCCTCATACGCCCGCTTCGCCGCCACAAAGTCGAAGCGCCGCGTCGCCTCATGATAATCGAGATAGAGCGAGAGGGAATCCAACTGCACCTGGCCCAGCCAGCGGATACGGGTGCGGTCGGCATCCGTCGTTGCGGCGGCCATCGCCTCCTTCAACAGCTGCTGACTGTCCGCGATCCACGCCCGCCCATACATCAGGTGATACGCGTGATACGACCCAGCTTCCATGCCGGCCCGGCTCTGGCGGTCGGCAAAGCGCAGGAAGAACCTCTCCATCGGGGCGCCGGCCCCGTCGCCAAAGGCATGGCGGCACCACGTGGTCAGCAGTTGGCGCCACTCCAGCGTCGGATCCCAGGCCATGCGCATGAAGATGTAATCCGAGGGTGCGAGTGTCCCCCATTGCTTCGTCGCCTCCACATTCAGGCCGATAATCCCCTGGCGGTGGTAGAAGGGCAGCTCCTCGCCCCAGATCCGCACCTTGGTGTAGGGCAGGTAGTTGTCGGCCAGATTCCAGTTATACCCCCGGTAGATCAGCGGGTTGCCCTGCTCACGGCTGAGGCGGCCCCACTGCTCCACCACATTGCGGTAGTAGCGTTGCGTACGGCTGATTGATTCCGTAAGCCCGTGAAAGCGCGAAAAGTTGATCGGCGCGAAGATCTGCACGAAGTGCGGGTGCGGCCGATACCGCGCCGGATAATCCGCGTGCGTCGAATACGAGTAGCATCCCACATGAGCGTTCGGATACTCTGGCAGCACCTGCTCCAGCACCCGGTTGCCCAGAAGAACCAGCTCGTCCGTACGATCTGGCTCCCCCACAATCGGATCGATCCGCCCCGCGCCCACCTGCAGCGACTCCTGGCTCTGCGAATAGCCGAGCCCATCAGCCGGACCGATCGGAAAGGCCGCGACCGTCTCCCGCGTCCAGTTCCCATTGGCGATATTCTTCTCGTAGGCCCCGCGAATCTCCTGAACGATCAGCTCGATGACCCGCGGATGCGTCGTCTCCACCTGAGGTCCACGCCGCTGCATGCTCCCGTCCGGCATGCGTACCAGCGCCAGCATGGTAGGATCGGCCGCAAACTCCGCCGCATACTTCTTCGTCAACTTGTCCCAGAAATGCCCCGCCGCGCCATTCATCGGCGAACTCCAAGTGCCTCCCAGATGCCGCCGCTGCCAGGTGCTGTAGCGTTCCCGCTCCTCAGCCAGGCGGGGCTGAGGATACCCGCGATACCACAGCCGGCGCATGAGAAATGCCGGCGCTTCCGCTGCATCGACACCCGGAAGATCCACCGTCGCCCGCCGCGGAATGATCTCGCCGATTTCCCCCGGCATCACCCAGTCGCATCCCCACAGACGCAACACATGGTAAACCCCGTGCAGCATCGCCTGATCGCTCTGCCCCCCGATCAGCAGGCGACCATCCCGCAAGAGCAGACGATATCCCTCCTCGGATTCCGCCAGACGCGTCGGCACTGCCCCCAACTCCACCGCCAGTTGCCCAAGCACGATCGCCGGCTGCCCGATGGCGCCACCATCCTCCACGACCACTACCTCCGGCCGGACGCCTGTCATCTTCTCCAGGTGGTACTGCAGCTCCTGAACCGCATGCACCCGCGCCTGGAGCGCCAGATCCGGCGCTACGCCCCGCTTCAGCACCGGCATCTCCAGCGGCGTTGGCCCCTGAATGTAGATCTTTCCGAGCGCTTTGCCATTACGGATGAAAGTCGCGGCGGGTAGGGAGATAGAGGAGAGCATGGTTACCACGAAGATTATGAAGGAAAAGCCGGATAGGGTGGGGGAGCGATCAGCTTGCGAACCGGGCATGACAGTATTTCTCCTTGAATGTTTGACGTCCACGTCCCGGCAACGCATGACCGTGACGGAGCGTAACGATAGTACTCGAATCAGCCCCCCCTGTCAAGCTTGCCGCCACTCCCAAAACCTCGGTCGAAACCTCGGTTCCCTTGCCAACTCCCTTGGTGAGGTATGTCCCGTGCGCTTCGCCTCGAAACGCACGGCAATGTGGCAGAGGTTCTCCGAACCGCGACGAAGCCGCTCTTGAGCGGCGACCGGTTGTCCCTCCGCGCCAAAACCTCGGTCCAAACCTCGGTTCCCTTGCCAACTCCCTTCGTGAGGTGTGTTCCATGCGCTTCGCCTTGACAAGCCCGGCAATGTGGGAGTCCCCTTCCGGCCGTTGCCCGTCCCCGCGCACCCTGGGCACGCCACTCGCCTGAGTGGCTCCGGCGTTGGACGCTGCCCCTCCCCAACGCTCAACCCCGTCCCCGCGCACCCTGGGCACGCCACTCGCCTGAGTGGCTCCGGCGTTGGACGCTGCCCCTCCCCAACGCTCAACCCCGTCCCCGCGCACCCTGGGCACGCCACTCGCCTGAGTGGCTCCGGCGTTGGACGCTGCCCCTCCCCGACGCTTGGCTCCCTTCATATCCCCTTGCCACCCCATTGGTCCCGTTCCCGCCATTGCCCCAACGGCCATTGCCCCCTCCCCGCGTACGCTCAATTTCTCCGAACCGCGACGAAGCCGCTCTTGAGCGGCGACCGGTTGTCCCTCCCCGCCAAAACCTCGGTCCAAAACCTCGGTCCAAAACCTCGGTCCAAAACCTCGGTCCAAAACCTCGGTCCGAGCATGCCTTCCCGTAGTGTTTGTCCGTGCTCGTCCGTGTCTGTCCGTGTTCATCTCCCTTGCCAACTCCCTTCGTGAGGTATGTTCCATGCGCTTCGCCTTGACAAGCCCGGCAATGTAGGAGGGGTTCTCCGAACCGCGATGAAGCCGCTCTTGAGCGGCGACCGGTTGTCCTTCCCCGCCAGAAAACCTCGGTCCAAACCTCGGTTCCCTTGCCAACTCCCTTCGTGAGGTGTGTTCCATGCGCTTCGCCTTGACAAGCCCGGCAATGTGGGAGTCCCCTTCCGGCCGTTGCCCGTCCCCGCGCACCCTGGGCACGCCACTCGCCTGAGTGGCTCCGGCGTTGGACGCTGCCCCTCCCCAACGCTCAACCCCGTCCCCGCGCACCCTGGGCACGCCACTCGCCTGAGTGGCTCCGGCGTTGGACGCTGCCCCTCCCC
>JAWLHB010000005.1:114056-114164 GCA_041690595.1 Lentisphaeria bacterium | reverse complement strand
CCCAACGGCCATTGCCCCCTCCCCGCGTACGCTCAATTTCTCCGAACCGCGACGAAGCCGCTCTTGAGCGGCGACCGGTTGTCCCTCCCCGCCAAAACCCCCGCCAAA
>JAWLHB010000005.1:0-113956 GCA_041690595.1 Lentisphaeria bacterium | reverse complement strand
ACCTCGGTCCAAAACCTCGGTCCAAAACCTCGGTCCAAAACCTCGGTCCAAAACCTCGGTCCAAAACCTCGGTCCAAAACCTCGGTCCAAAACCTCGGTCCAAAACCTCGGTTCGAGCATGTCTCCCGTAGTGTCTCTGTCCGTGTTCGCCCGTGTCTGTCCGTGTGCATCTTGCTCCCCAGAAAACCTCGGTCAAAAACCTTACCGAAAGAACCGGTATCCAATCCATAAGGTATCATATATAACTCAAAAGTCAAGTCAACGCGCCAAATTCTCCCCGCCGTCGCCTCCACCATGGGTTCCGTTCAGGCCGCTGCCCCAGCGGCCTGCCTGCCGTCCCCGCGTCCCCGCGTCTCCCCTACTGCGCCAGCTGCTGACCGTGCACCAGCTCCGCAAAGAGACCCGTCTCGCTCACCAGTTGCGCATAGCTCCCATCCTGTTCCACCCGCCCCTCCCGCATCACCAGAATGCGATCGCAATGCTTCACCGTCGACAGCCGGTGCGCGATGAAAAAGACCGTCTGCCCCTGCAACTCCCGCTCGAGAGTCTGCTGGATCAACTGCTCGCTCAGCGTATCCAGCGCGCTTGTCGCTTCGTCGAAGATGAAAAAGCCAGGCTGTGCCAGCAGCGCCCGGGCGATCGCCAGCCGCTGCCGCTGACCCCCACTCAACGATGAGCCACCCTCGCCAACCCGCTCCCCCAACTGCTCCGGCAACGACTGAATGAACTCCCACGCGTTCGCCCGCCTGCACGCATCGATCAGCTGCTCATCCGTCGCTTCCGCGCACGCCACCCGCACATTCTCCCGGATATCCGTACGAAAGATGAAAGGATCCTGCGGCACAATGCCGAAGCGCCGGCGCAACTCCGTCCCCGGCACATGTCGAAGATCCACCCCGCCGATCGTGATTCTCCCCTCCCACGGATCATACAGCCGCAGCAGCAGCTGCGTCAGCGTCGTCTTCCCCGCTCCCGATGGCCCCACCAAAGCCACCTTCTGCCCATACGGTATCGTCAGCGAAAGCCCCTTCAGCACCGGCGGCTGCGACTCCTCATAGCCGAACGTCACCGTGTCAAAGACAATATCGCCACTCCTCGGCATCGTCACCACCGGCCCCACCGGGTCAGGCGTCGTGCTCGCTGTCTTCAGCACCGCCCCGATCCGTTGAATCGACGCCTGCGCGCCGCCCCACATCGTCACCGAGGCAAAAATCTGCGACAACGGCCCCGTCAGCCCCCCGAACGCCGTCAGGTACGCCGCCACCATCCCCTCGTCCACATGACCGTTCACATAGCGCCACGTCGCCACCACAATCAGTGTCGCGTACGCAAAATAGTTCACCGACTCCTGCTTCATCCACTGCACATGCGTCCGCACATCCCGCTTGTAGCTCATCCGCCACAGATGCGCCGCATCCTGTTCGAACGCCATCTCCACCTGGCTCTCCATCGCGTACAGCTTCACCGCCGTCGACCCCCGCAGCACATCCGCCACCCGCCCCGACACCTTGCTCTCCGTCTCCTGGAATTCCCGCGTCAGCCGCCGCACCTCCGCCATCGAGCTGCGCATCACCGCCACGCTCACCACCACCGTCACCAGCATTACCACCGTCAGCACCCAGTCCCAAAGACCGATCAGCAACAGCGTCGTCACCAGCGTGAAAACCGCCCCCACCACCGCCATCGACGAATGCTGGTAGAACTGCATCACCGTCGCCAGCGGCGACCCGAACAGATAGTTGAACAGCTCCCCCGAAGGCGTCTGCCCATGAAAGCGCAGACACAAATGATTGACGTGCCGAAAGAAGAAGCTGCGCAGCGCGAAGACCATCCGCTCCCGCACCGCCGTAAACAGGCGGTAACCCGTGTGCCACACCAGCATCCGCCCCACATTCGACACCGCCAGGTAGATCACCGCCAGCCCGGCCACCCGAACCATCCGCTCCCGCACCGTATAGCCCGGCGGCATCAGCACGTCGCTGATCAACCACTTCGGCACCAGATTCTGATACGTGATCGACAGCCCGTGCAGCACGTTCAGCCCCAGCGCCAGCACCATCCACCAGCGCCACGGACGCATCATCGGCCACACCAGCGACCAGACCGACGGCGCCCCCGCCTTCCTGACCACCTGCACCAGACCCTGCGTCGCCTGCTGCATCCGCGGATCGTCTTTAATCTCTTCCATCGTCATTGCTCCCGAGGCGTCCATTCCCGACGCGCCCCCAACGATACCCGCCCGCCACCCGCCGTCAAGCCGACCGCCACCCGAATCTTGAAAGCCGTTCCTCCGCTCGCCAAGCGCCCTCATGGCAACTATAGTGAACCTGTATGGTGCGGCCATCGACCCCACCCTCTATCGGACATGCAAGGACCATCATGAAGGACGAACATGAACACCTCGACGCACCCAAAATTCGCCGCCATCGCCATCGCCATCTTCCTGATGACTGGCCCCTTCCACCCCACCCAGGCCGCTGAGATGCTCCCCCAGGATCATTCCTATCAAGTCGTCCTGCGTGATCACCTGGCCCAACTCCAGGAAGCCGACTTCGAAATCCCCCTCGACAAAATCACCTTCGACCCCACTTGGGTCTCCGGCAACAACGACCTGCACCGCCTCTGGCTCCTCTTCGGCATACCCGAGTACAATCGCTTCGACAAGAGCTTCACCTCCCTCCCCAGCATGCGCGGTATCACCATCGCCGCCGACAACTTCCTCCTCGCCAACATCGAAAGCGATGAAGGCATCGTCATGGATGTCGGCTGGGATCGCCAGCCCGGCGCTTTTCCCGCCGACAATGCCTGGTGGTCCAACTGGGACTATCCCGGCAACCCCTTCTACCAGTCCAAGGCCCTCCGCAATCGCGCCTTCACCGCCGTCGCCGTCGACATGATCATGCTAGACCACCTCCACGAAAGCGGCACCGACTGGGTCGCCAATGGACGCCGCTCCGACTTCCTCGGCGGCAACATGATCTGGCTCGCCTACGTCTACCATATCGTCAGGAAAGACCTCCCCAAACCCGTCCAGGAAGCCTTCGAAACCGGACTCGCCAAGTTCGTCGACCGCCTCACCGAATGGGGCCCCACCGCCGTCAACGACAACATGGACATGAAAGCCTGCGCCGCCCTCGTCTACCTCGTCAAAGCCGTCGACGACGGCCCCATCGTCGACAAGGCCAGGGCCTACGTCCGCCGAAACCTCGACCGCATCGTTCATCCCGCCGGCATCATTCGCGACGCCGGAGGCATCGAGGCATCCTACAGCGGCATCGCCCTTCAGTACCTCGTCATGGCCACCGCTGCCTCCCGCTGGCCCGAACTCAGCGAAGCCCTCGGCCGCATGAGCGACCTCAAGGCCCACATGACCCTCCCCGAGCCCGACGGCGAAAACGTCTACGGCCCCTCCAACTTCTCCCTCCGCACCTCCCCCGGCTACCCCAACGATCAGCACTCCTACGTGCAGCGCGACATCGCCGCCGCCATGATCCGCGACGAAGCCCTCTACCTCATGTTCGGCGGCCGCCGCGGCCGGCAAGGACCGTGGGCCTCACCCAGTCCCGACGCCATGCTCACCGCGGTGCAACAGGGCATCGACCAGATGAACGCCCTCCTGACCCCATCCGATCGGCGCCTCACCCCCTGGGTTCGTCGCCACTGGGGCAGCACCATGGCCAACTGGGCTCACGACTACTACACCCCCGGCTTCTACGACCGCCTCGTCCACCTCCACCAGACCAACGATCCGCTCACCCTGCCGCCCGTTGCCCGCCCCGATGCCCGCTACATGCGGATCTTCCCCGATCCCGCCAGGACCGACCTCGCCGAAAGTGACCGCAACACCTTCCTCATCGTCCGCTTCCAGAACTACGGCGCCACTTTCGATGCCGCCCCTCTCACCTGGTACAAGCCGCAGCGCCTCACCGGATTCAGCGGCGGCACCCTCAGCTCATTCTGGACCCCCGAAGGCGGATCCATGATCCTCGGCCGAAGCGGCGGTCGCGCCGACACCGACAACCGCTGGGAAGACTGGCGCATCTGGCCCGTACACGCCCTCAGCGGCGTCACCCCAACCGGCGGCGCCTTCTCCTCCGCCCGACTCAGCCGCAACGTTGCCGAAGTCGACATCACCCGCGGCGACGGCTGGGCCCGCGCCGAGATTCGCGGCCCCATCGGCGCCCGCTACGACAGCAGCCGCGCCGCCCACAACAACTCCATCGAGGGCCTCGTCGAGTTCCGCCGCCGCCTCCTCTTCGAAGAACGCGGCATCCTCATCGAATCCAGCCTCATCGCCGACGGCGCCGACCAGGTTGCTGAGCTTTACGAAGTCATCCCCCTCTTCCTCGGCGAAGTCCAGAACCTCGACGATATCCCCCACCGCATTCAGCTCCGCTCCGGCGACAACTGGCTCGATGCAACCGCCGACTTTCAGGACGACGTCACCGCCGTCCGCGTCGAACGCTTCAACGGCGCCCTCTCCATCACCTTCCAGCAGCCCCAGCGCGTCCGCCTCGCCGACCGCCCCTTCGAAACCACCTACATGAGCCACGCCTCCACCCGCAACCTCCTCGTCGATCTCCTCCCCGGCAACCGCCGCCCCGCGCCCCTGCCCAGCGTCACCATCCGCTATCGCATCTCCCCTGAGCCCCTCGACGCTGGCCAGGCAGCCCTCCCATGGCCCGATTGGACAAGCGCCCCCATTGCCGACGACCAGACCGCCCCCCGAACCCCCGCCCGCCAGCGCGCCGAAATCATCCAGGCCATCCCCACTGGTGCCGCCGCCATCCCCCTCCTGCGCCAGGCCCTCGCCGGTGACGACCCATCCGTGCGCCAGACCGCCGTCCAGGCCCTCGGCCGCATCGGCCAGACCGCCGCCCCAGTCCTGCTCGAAGCCCTCGATACCCTCGATCCCGAAAGCCGCGGCATCGCCCTCGCCGCACTCCATACCATGGACGCACTTCCCCGCCAACGACTCCTCCAGGCACTCGCCGATGACGACCCCACCGTCCGCCAGACCATCGTCGATGCCCTCGACGTCCTCCAGAGCTGGAACTTCCTCCCCGACCTTCCACCCGCCGACTACACCCCCCGCCTCCAGCTCCAGGGCAACACCATCGTCGTCCCCGATGAGACGACCGGCAACTACCTCGAAACCACCCTCGGCGAAGGCGCTCATGGCGCCGTGATCGCCTCGCACCCCAACCTCTCCCCCAAGGGCCCATTCAGCATCGAGATGCGCTTCAACCTCAAGTCCGACTTCATCGGTCGTGGCGGCTATCTCCTCGACAAGATGGCCGTCGCCGCCGCCCAGCCCGACGGCATGCGCGACTACCGCATCATGCTCAGCCCCGCCGGCGACGGCCTCCATCGCCTCGAAGTCACCCTCGGCTTCGGCCAGGAAGAAGGCATCTCCCGCTACACCACCAGCCCGCTCCGCCTCGAACCCGACACCTGGCAGCATCTCCTCTTCACCTACGATGGGAAGGGTGGGGGAGCCATACACCTCAACGGCCAACTTCAGGCCGAAGCCCTCCATCCCAACCGCGGTCCAATCCTCCCCGGCGACTATCGTCTCGCCATCGCCGAACGCGCCACCAGCAACTTCGCCCCCTTCATCGGCCGCATCGCCGACCTCCGTCTCCACCATCGCCTCATCACCCCCTGACGCCCCCTTGACCTGTGGGAAACACTTGGTACTTTTTCCCACAGATCATGGCAAACCGCGCCACTCGCCCGAGTGGGCCCGCCTTCGCATTGCCCCTTCCCAACGCCCTTCACCCCTCCCGCGCTCCCTGGGCACGCCACTGCGCCGCCTTCGCATTGCCCCTTCCCAACGCCCTTCACCCCTCCCGCGCTCCCTGGGCACGCCACTGCGCCGCCTTCGCGTTGCCCCTCCCCAGCGCTTGCCCCCGCTCATTCGCCCCGTCCACCTCGTCCTATCTCTTCCCCTCGCCAACTCATCGGTCCCGCCCCCTGCCATGACCCCCGCTCGATCTCTGCGATCTCTGCGATCTCTGCGGTTAACTACTGCCGGAGCTCCTCCCCACAAAACGAACCAGCCCAATCGTGCCAAGCGCCCCGTCCACAGACGGAGCAAGGCACGGATTGGGCTGTCACATCAAAACACGAAAGCTAGTTCAGCCTCGAAGGCTAATCGTCATCCTCTTCCACGGCCGCCTCATAATAGAGCTTGCCTTCGGCAATCTCCTGAAGTGCGATATCCAGATGACTGATCGCCTTGCTCCTGTCCACCGGCACCAGCGGATTCGCGCCACGCGCCAACTCCTTGGCTCGCCGCGATGCTACATTTACCAAAATATTTCGGTCCGGAATCTTCTCGCAAGCAAGTTGCAGGTACTTATCGTTCAAAATCGACTCTCCCTCGTCAACAAGGATTTGTGCGGACACCGCTTCACATGGGCGCCGGCAACAGGTCGCACTATGGAGCTAGGAAACACCTCTTCCGCACCAATACATTATGGCGCGAAAGAAAACATTAACTATATCAGCCCCCAGTACCAATGCAAGCCCCAAATCCACCTCATCACCACCTTTCACCATTTTTTCTCAAATATCCACAAGAACCATTTGCAATCCCCCGATCCACCACTAAAGTTTGCTCACGTTTCCGGCGCCCCACGCCCTGAAACACCCCTCACTTTCGAATGCTCCAGCGTAGCTCAGTCGGTAGAGCAGGTGGCTGTTAACCACCGGGTCACAGGTTCAAGTCCTGTCGCTGGAGCCATTTCCTTTTCTTTACGGAATATATGGAGCCTTCACTTAACGGCCCGCCCAACGGCGGGCCGTTTCCTTTTCTCCGCCGCAAATCCCGCTCAGCCAAAGAGCTTTGCGACTCCGGCGACGAAGCTCGGACGGCCAACGGTGACCGCATCGGCACTCTATCTGCCTGCCCGTCCAAGGCGCATCCCCGCCCTGGAACCGCCGTCTCTGGCTCGGACTCTCGACTGACTCTCCGTTTCTACGGCCCGGAAAACTCTATCCTCGGCTCTCTCCCCCCAAGAATCAGCGGATCGCCCGATTCCGCCCATCGCGCCCGCAGTTTGCTTAACGCTGGCTTCTGACGCCCCCGCATCATCCCGATGGCGGAGACCGCCACGCACGAGCACGACAGGTGGCCCGCAACGCCGTTCACCATTCTCTATGCCGTGTTCGACCGGAAAAGTGGCAAAAACCAGCTCCACCGCATTCCGGCGTTGCCGAAGCGTGCCTCGGCTGAACGGCAATTCGACTTGATGCCTATCGCTTCAAGTGTTAAGGTATCTCACACTTGACGCAGAGATCATCAAGTCAGGGCTGCACCATGGACATACGCACATTTCTGGCGAAACACCCCGTTTTCACGCGGGATGAGTTGGAGGCGGCACTGCGAGCGAGCCACTCGACGGATCAGAACACCGCCAACGCGCGTCTGGCCCATCATGTCCGTGCCGGGCACGTGATCCAGATCCAACGGGGTCTCTACGCCAGCGTGCCCGCCGGAAGCAATCCGGCTTTCTTCGTGCCCGACCCGTGGCTGGTCGCCGCAAAACTGACTGACGATGCCGCTATCGCCTACCACTCGGCGTTCCAGCTCCACGGACGCGCATACACGGTGTCCAGCGAGTACGTGTTCGTCAGTAGCCAGCCCGTGCGGGCCAAGGAGTTCCGAGGCTGCAGCTTCCGTCGCGTCTCCCCGCCGAAGGCAATACGGGAGACGGAACAGGAGCAGTTCGGCATCGAGACGGTTGACCGGCTTGGGCAAGACATACATGTCGCATCGCTCGAAAGGTCGCTGGTCGACGTTCTCGACCGCCCGGACTTCGGGGGCGGTTGGGAGGAGATCTGGCGTTCCGCCGAATCAGTCGAGTACTACGACATCCGGCAGGTGGTGGACTATGCGTTGCTCCTGCGGAATGCCACGACCGCCGCGAAGGTCGGCTTCTTTCTCGACCAGCACCAGGAGCAGTTGATGGTGGAGGACAGCCAACTCGACAGGCTGCGAAAAGCCCGTTCGCGCCAGCCTCACTACATGGATCGAAGCGCACCCGGTCGCCTGGTCGCCGATTGGAACCTGATCGTGCCGGAGCAGGTGCTGAACCGGGCCTGGGAGACCGAGATATGAGGCTCTCACGCGAACGTCTGATGGCTGAGTCCGAGACGACCGGCTTCCGCCCGGAGGTGCTGGAGAAAGTCATCCACCTACTGAATCTCCTGACCGTGTTCCAGCGGCATCCGGCGCTTGGCGGACGCTTGGCGCTGAAAGGAGGTACGGCGCTCAACCTGTTCTGCTTCGACCTGCCGCGCCTGTCGGTCGATATCGATCTGAACTACGTCGGCGCGGCTGGTCGGGAGGAGATGCTTTCCGACCGTGGCAAGGTCGAACGCGCGGTCCAACTCGCCTGCCAGCGCGAGGAACTGTCCGTGACGCGTGTTCCGAGTGACCATGCTGGCGGCAAATGGCGTCTCCGTTACGGCAGCGCTCTCGGTGGCAGCGGTAACCTGGAGGTCGACCTGAACTTCATGTTCCGCGTCCCGCTGTGGCCCGTGACAACAATGGATTCGGTGGACGTGGGCACATACTCCGCCAGCGGCATCCCCGTCCTCGACCTGCATGAACTGGCGGCGGGGAAACTGGCGGCGCTGTTCGCCCGCCAGGCCAGCCGTGATCTGTTCGATGCACACGGACTCCTGACCACTGCAGAACTCGCCCCCGACCGATTGCGGTTTGCCTTCATCCTCTACGGGGCCATGAACCGGCGAGACTGGCGGACCATTTCGCTGGACGACGTGGGATGCGATCCTCGCGAGTTGGAGAACCATCTTCTGCCGGTTTTGAGCAGCGCCGTCCGGGAATCTCTGCAGTCTGGTTGGGCGGAGCAGATGGCCGAGACCTGCCGGGAACGCTTGGCCAGTTTGGTGCAGTTCACGCCCGAGGAAGCCGAATTCCTGGATCGCCTTCTCGACGACGGTGAGATCGTGCCCAGCCTGCTGACCGACGATACGGAGATGGCTGCGCGAATACAGGAGCACCCACTTCTGCGGTGGAAGGCTCTGAACGTGCAACGCCATCGAAGTGGCAAGTAAGCCATGGCCACTTCCGCAGGCACAGCTGACTCGCCCTCAGTCATCTTCGCGTATGCCATCTACACCCGGCAGTCGCGCGTTCGCAATGACATCACGCTGTCGTCGTGCGACGTCCAGTTCCAGATCTGCCGCGACCATGCCGAAGCGATCTTCCCGCGCGCCATCCCCTGGTGTGGCACGCGCTACGACGATCCCGGACAGTCAGGTGAAGATCTCGAACGTCCCGCCTTGCAGGCGCTGCTTGCCGAGATCGAGAAGGGAACGATCTCACACGTCATCGTCTACCGTCTCGACCGGCTCTCACGTCGGTTGGCGGACACTGTTCAGATTCTCGACGCGTTCAAGCGTCACGCGGTCGATCTCAAGATCGTGACCGCACCGTCGCTTGCGGCGTCGGCGACCAGCCACTTCATGCTGAACATCCTAGCCTCGTTCGCGGAGTTTGAGCACGGCCTGATCTCCGAGCGCATCAAGGAGAGTGTGCGAGGCCGTCGCAGACGTGGCCAGCGGCTCAGCGGCAAACCGCCGCTCGGCTACGACCTCCCGGAGTACGGCAAGGAGCTGGTCGTGAATGACGGCGAAGCCCGCAAGGTAAGGAAGCTGTTTCAGTTGGCCGCGGTCGGCCAGACCCCGCGCCAGATCGCCGAGTATGCCAACAAGCGAGGCTGGACCACCAAGGTCTACGTCTCCCGGAGCACGGGCAAGTCCCTTGGTGGTAAACCGTGGACGGCCCGCCAGATCCTCGAGCTGCTGCGCAATCCGGTGTACGCCGGGTTCCAGCGCGACGGAAAAGGCGGCCGCCGTCCCGGTCGTCACCGGGCAATCGTCAAACCTGAGCGCTTTGATGACGTCCAGTCGCTGATCGACTCACGCCGCCCGGCGACCCGGGAGCGCCACGACCACGACCTGCCGCTCAAGGGCAAAGTCTTCTGCGCCGCCTGCGGTCGAGTGATGAGCCCGCACGTCATCTGCAATCGCCACAACAAGCACATCCGCTACATGCATTACCGATGTCGCTCTCACGCTGGCGGTCGCCCGCCCTGTAAGAACGTCAGCGTGCCCGCTGCCGAACTACACAAGTTCGTCCTCGACACAATGCGCGATCCGGATGGGCCCGAAGACGAGCCGGGGCTCACGGCGGAGTCACGTCAAGCCCTGACGGCTGTCGCGTGGCTCATCGATTGGCTGAGCGTGCCCGACCCTTATCACGCCATCGGCAGCGTCGTCGAGCGGGTCGTGTTCAGCCGCGACACCATCCGTGTCGAGTTCTCCGAGGCCGCCATCAGGCAGCTCCTTGCGGAACCCCGCTGCGATCCCCGATTGCCCATCACCGGAGGCCAGATCGACCGCACCTCGGCCGATTGAGCCGTTAACCGACTGTTCACTACTTCGCACAAGTAATGTCAGCGGTGTTTTGAGCCATTCCTTTTCGGCCCCGAATCATCGGGGCCTTTTCGTTTACGGCCCCCGTTCGCGGGGGCTGTTTTGTTTTCGGGCTCACAAATCCCGTTGACTCAAAGGGATTTGTGACTCTGGCGACGAACTTCCGGCGGCCGATGGTGAGCGTCTCGGCACTCTATCTGCCTGCCCGTTCATGGCGCACCCCCGCCCTGGAACCGCCGTCGCTGGCCCGGACTCTCGGTTTTCTCTTGCCGTCCACGGCCCGGAAAACTCTATTCTCGGCTCTCTCCCCCCAAGAATCAGCGGTTCGCAGCATTCCACCCATCCCGCCCGCCGTCTGGTTAACGCTGGCTTCTGACGCCCCCGCATCTTCCCGGCGGCGGAGCCCTCCACGCACGAGCATGCCACGCTCCCCGTGATGCCGTTCACCATTCTCTATGCCCAATTCGACCGGAAAAGCGGCAAAACCCGGCCCCACCGCATTCCGGCGTTGCCGAAGCGTGCCCCGGCTGAATAGCACCCAGCATGCCGGTCACAATGGATGATCAACCATGTGGAGCAGCAACCACACGAACTCGTTGTCTGAGTGCTCACGCCACTACCTGCACGGGCTGAACGTGAGTCGGGACAGGAGAACCGCTGCCATGAGATAGGAGATTGGCAAACAGGCCTTCACACGATTCCAGCTCATCGAACTCACCTTCTTGAACGATCTGTCCATTGTCCACCACAACGATTCTGTCGGCATTGCGCAACGAGGACAGTCTATGGGCAACGGAGATGACCGTGCGCCCATGCATGAGTTCCTCAAGCGCCATCTGCACAGAATTCTCACTGATGTTGTCCAGGGCTGACATTGCTTCGTCCAGCAACAGAATGGCTGGATCACGAAGGAAGACTCGGGCAATGGCTATGCGCTGTCGCTGCCCGCCAGACAGATTTTCCCCTCGCTCACTGACTTGCGTGTCGTAGCCATTCTCCATGGAATCGACCTCATGGTGAAGATGAGCCCGTTTCGCCGCCTCGACAACACGCTCCATCGAAACCGAAGGTACGCCATAGGTGATGTTGTCAGCAATCGTGCCGCTGAACAGGAACGGGGCCTGGGGGACGTAACCAACCGTAGCTGCGAGTGTCGACCGGTCGATGCAGTCGAGATTCTGTCCCTGAACCAGGATGCGGCCGCTTAGAGGGGCAATGAGTCGGAGAAGAAGCTTGAGAATGGTCGATTTTCCTGATGCAGTCGGGCCACATATCCCGATGAACTCCCCCTCACGGACCTTGATAGAGGCTCCGCGCAAGGCTAGCACCTGTGTACTTCCGTTCGTGTAGCAGAAGTCCACGTTCTCCAGCTCAATCGCTGCAGCAGATTCCGAGAAGTTGATGGCCATAGGCTGGGTGAGGTAGCTGGCGTCCATGGGAGCTTCTTCTATGTCCAGAAGCCCCTCAGCATTTACGCACGCCTCGCTCGCCTCATCATAGATCCGGTGCACTTCCCGCAGTGGCTCGAGAATCCGCTGGAAGAGCATCGTTGCGGCCAATACCTGTCCAACAGAAGCGCTCCCACGAAGTACCAACCACACAACGAGGCCGATCACCGCAGCGAGAAAGACTCCCTCGTTCACGGACTTGAGGGCATCATAGAAGGCCATCCATCGATGGTGTCTAATCTCGGTCCTTCGGAGATCCTCCGCGACTGTCTCGATGCGTGCGCTCTCGAAATCCTCGGTGTGCATCGCCCTGACCGTCTCCAACCCGCCCAAAAGCTCCACAACCTTCCCGTCAATTTCCTCCTTTCGGGTCCTAAGTGCCTCACGAAGGCCCCGTTGACTGCTGACTTGGCGATGTACAATCACCATGCTGATGGGAATCACGAGGACCATGGCAAAAGCGATCATAGGGCTTCCCGCGAACACAGCAATCAACGCCGCTATGGCGACGGCGACGGCGGGCAGCAGATCAAGGAACGCGAGTTTGACAAGCCTTATAGCCCCCTCTATACCCCTGTTAAGTCGGCCCTGAAGCTCACCGACCAAGTGCTGGCGATAGTAGCCCAATGGCAGCTTAAGCAGGTGTGTGGACACCTCATGCCGGATGTTCTTTTCCATTCTCGTCGCAGTGTCTTCTACGAGTAGCTTGCGAGTCGCTTGCAGGCACTCCCGCAGCAATACGCTGACCATGAGTGCCGCCAGAAGGAGGGTTAGGTGGGTGTGTTGAATGGCTCCGTTTCTTGACAACATGTCCACGATTCGTCCCACGATCAAAGGGGGCGCGCTTGTAAGGGCGGCAACAACGATCATGAGAAGGGTCACCAACAGCAGTCGCCTCCTCCAATATTGCGGCGCATGCGTCCTTAGACGCTTGAATACATTCCAGATGATTGACAAGCTGTTCATTGCTCTCTCCCTATCCCTGCATTGAGATGGCCGCCAATACCCAGGCCATGCCGATTGCGAGCTGTAGCAGCGAGTGAAGCACTCCGAATCGGAGGTATTCCGAAATGCCCCAGCTCACAGGGCGACCTTCATGGTCGACGAGCCGGGCATCACTAACCTTCATGGACATCGGGAATCCGGCGGTTGCCGACCAGACGAACAGGCTAGACCCCGCACAGATGGCAGCAGCAAACCCAACCGCAAGCCATTCACTGTGGTCTGCAAGCGGCCCCGCCCCGGGAGCCCCGAGCGCGAGAATGAGGGGCATCATCGCTGCTGCTGCGGGGCCGGCCGAGAACAGCCCACTGCAGATTGCAGTCATCACCATGACGGCACACAAGAGATGCACCGGGTTGTCGATTCTCGCTTGAAGCTGCGCCGCAAGATGCTCAAGCACCCCGCACTCCTGGATGATTGAGGCAACAAAAAGCATGATCGCCACTGTCAATACAGGTTTCATGTCGAAACGGCGATAGACGGCTCCGAAGTCCTTACCGGTTACCGTCACTGCCAGTCCGAGTCCAAGAACAGCGGTCAATTCGGGGGGAACCACGTCCGCAGGGACGGTGGCCCATCCCAAGAACATGGCGACAAACACGACAGCGATTCTCGAGAGGACTCGGATGTTGACTCGACGGTAACGGTATTTCGCCTCGAGCAGTGCGAGAGAAACACATGTTTCACCGTCTTGATCTCCCGTTTCGGATTTGTGATTCCGTGCCCTGTGAAGCGCCAGGTGAAGGCCTATCACGATGGCGGCAGTGAATGCGAACAGGGGAAATGCCCGCACAAGGTAATCCTGAAATGTTGTCAGCCCGGATTTCATGATTATCAACGCAGGGAAATCGCCGATAGGCGTACTCGCACCTGCAAGGTTTGAGATGGCAAGTAGCAGCGAGAGGAAAGACACGACGTAAGTGCGAGGAAGACGGAGTGCCCCCATAAGCACGAAGATTACGGGGAGAACAACCAGTACAGCGGTCAGGTTGTTCAGGAATGACGAGACGATGAATAACATCGAAGAGAACAACAACATCACCAGGCCCGGCCTGCCCTGTGATCGGTCCGCAATAACGACAGCCACCTTGTCGAGCACGCCGGTTCCGACAACCAATGCTGTGAACATGTCGAGTGCGATGAAGAAGCACAACACGCCCCATTGGTAGTGGCCCATGGCTGCCGTCAAGTTCGTCACGCCAGCCAGCGAAAGCAGTGCGGCGATGACGCCTACCAGGGCAATCATCAGGAAGGGAATGTCGCTCTGCTTCAGGCCAAGCATGCAGCGCGACACGAGGGAGTTCTCAGCGGCGGGGTAGATGGTGGGTGATGCGTCCATTGTGCTCATTCCTCAATCAGCAATTGAATACTGTTCGCTTGGGCACTAAGGCCCAGTTCTCGGTCGCCGGGCGCCCGTAGACGCGTTCCCCCACACCATCCACAAAGGCAATGTCGCCGAAGTAGAAGCTCCGGCACAACCCAAGAGTTCGGACAGCGGTTTTGGTGACGAGGACATACCCCGAACCGCACTCAAAACCAGGAACAGCGAAGACGGTACCGGTCACACTCAGAGAGTCCGGGACGTAAGGCAGCTGGTGGACCGACACATCCAGCCGTTGGGGGACGTTGCGCCGAATGCGCTCAACCGTTGCCCCATCCAAAGCTCCGTCCAGCACCATCAGTACGTGGCCAGGGAAGGAGAGGTCCGCGAGGGCCTCGAGGAAGACGAGCTCAGGCCCCGGAAACACGATACAGGTTTTAGTCTGGTAGTCGGGAAGCTGTGTGACTGCGGTGCGGAGAATCTGGCGAATCCGCTCCCCGCAGTCGCTCCCCGTGGCAGGTGCCACGGGGAGCGCGTCCCCGACGCCTGCAGTGGCCCTGCCACTCTTGGTCTGCGCATCACTGATAGTGGCGATGACCGTAAGTGGCCCGAGCTCTGCAATGTGTGGCGACAACGAGATCACTGGTCAATGCCTCCTTCCGGGTCTTGCGCTGCTTTGCCCTCCGGCTCCAAGCTGGTCGACATGATAAGTGACTCGATCCTGTCGCACTTCTCAGCCAACAGACGATGCGAGTGGAGCACGGCGGTCAGCACCGCGCCGATTTCCGGCGGAGCATAGGCGAAAATCCGCGAGAACGAGCGGATCACCTCAGGTGCATCGATCAGCCCCTCCAGAACGCACAGTTCGTCCTCCGTCAGGCCGTTGTGCTCATGGTGAACGAAGTGGGGGGGCGGAGGAGGCCCTTCGTGAGGCGCATGGTGGGGCGGAGGGGGCGGTGCCCCGTGATGTGGCGGCGGGTGCGGGTGATGGTGAAACATGGTGACAATCTCCGTTCTTTGGGTTGCTGCTGTTGGTGCCGATCCGCACTTCCCTCTGGTTGTCTTTTCTCCTTATGTTTGGGCGGAAGTGCTCTGCCCGGTTTGCGAGACTACAACCCCTTTAGCATTTGGCCTGCCAAAGCCCTCAGCGAACCATCAACAACATGGACACCAGTCGGTTGTAGAGGTCATGTCGGCGATTTTCAGAGCCCCCTCTCCATGGAGATTGGGGGAACAAGGTGAGTTCGATCTTATCTGGGAAACTCGGTTCTTACCCTGCGGCACCGTAGTATCGGCAGTGGCGAGAAGTGGGAATCTCCACACGGCCCAGCTCGCAAGGGAATGGATCAAAGGCATGAGCCCCATGCGCACAGACGCGCGATAATCGAAAACGGCGTTGGCGCAGCCCGAGGGTAAAGGCGAATTGCCAGTCGCCGAGCCATCACACGGAATTCCGCATTTGCGGATTGACGGGTGCCCGGTGTGTACTATATTCTAAACAGTAATCATTAACGGAGGACACGACCATGTCAGGCAACCCGGTCTTCGGACAGCGAATACGGGATCTGCGGGAGGCGCGGAAACGCACCGACCCGAATTTCTCGCTGCGCAAGTTCGCCAAGGCGGTGGGGATCAGTCCGACGTTCCTGAGCAAGATCGAGACGGGCGAGTTCGATCCGCCCGCCGCCGACAAGATCATCCGCATGGCCGAGCTGCTGGAGATCGATGCCGACGAGCTGCTGGCTATCGCCGAGAAGGTGGACCCGGAGCTGACGGAGATCATCCGGGAACGGCCTGTGGCCATGGCCGATTTCCTTCGTACCACGCGCGGCATGTCCGCCGAGAAACTGCAGGAACTGACCGAGCGCCTTCGGCGGGAGGTGGAGTCCGAGGAGGATGACCGGCAGTCATGAAGCGCGACTTCATTCCCATCCAGCGCATCGAGCGCGCGGCGTACAAGGTTCTGGCCGACTACGGTGAGAGTTACGGCAGGATCGCCATACCGCCCATCCCGGTCGAGGAGATCCTCGAGTGTCAGCTCGACCTGGCGATGGATTTCGACGACCTGTCCGCCCGCTTCGGCTCCGACGATGTGCTGGGCGCGTCGTTCATCGACAAGGGCAGCGTCGTTTTCGATATGTCCCTGGACCCGGAGGAGAACCCGCAGCGGGAGGGGCGCTACCGTTTCACCGTCGCCCACGAAGTGGGACACTGGGTGCTGCACGTTCCACAGATCCTGACCGAGCGGAAGCAACTGACACTTTTCGACCTCGGGGAACCCCCTCCGCCCATCGTCTGCCGGTCATCGCAGTCCAAGGAGCCGCGCGAATGGCAGGCGGACAGCTTTGCCGGGTTCCTGCTGATGCCCGAACACATGATCCGTGAAGCGTGGCAGGAACTGGGCAGTGACGACGGCGCGCTCAATGTGCATGAGGAAATCTGCGAACTGCGCGGCGTGTACGGGCTGACAGACGACGAACTCGACCCGAGCTGCGAAGCGGCCAAGCGAATGGCCCGGTACTTCAATGTCTCGGCACAGGCAATGCAGATACGGCTGGTGGGTCTGAAGCTGCTGGACACCGAACCGCCACAGCATGGAGGGATCTTCTGAAGGGGGCGAAGCGTACCTCTCTTTTTTTGCGCAGCACCGTTTAGCGTTTATTGAACAGGGACAATCCAAGGAGTGACAGACAGATGAAGCAGTACAACCCGAAAACCGTCCTGCGGCAGATCAGCAACACGATGCTGAAGGACCTCTTCGAGCACCACGGGCACACCGTCGACGCGGACTGGGAGGACCTCGGACCGCGTCAGGTTCAGGACATCTATGACGCCTTCCTGAACCTGCCGGAGACCGCCCGCCGCGACTTCGAAGTCGAGCTGCAGGATATTCACACCGTGGCCCAGGTCGAGAGTGGCATCCGCATCCTGATCGAGGAGGCCGTGTTCAATGGTCTCGACGTGGTCGTGGACCTCGACCGCCTCGACAGCCGATATGACAAGGCGGCCTGGATGCTACTGAACCACACGGCAGTGTGGGACAAGGCAGCCGTCCTGGCCCACGCAGAAACGCTGCAGAGCCGGTCCTGGCACAAGCGCAACGGCCTGCCCAAGAAAGCGCCGGACCTGTCGCCCCTGGTGATCCAGGGGCTGCAGACCGACATCTCAGCCTTCTATTGGCAGGCACAGGGGCGGGGCCAGCTCTGCCGGATCGATCACCTGCGGCGCAATGCCCACCTGGACTACTTCTTCGTGTATCTGAGCGATCACCCGGACACGGAGATTATCTGGGACGAGGAAGGCAACTGGCAGCGGATCAAGCGGTGCCACGCGTTCGAGGTCGTGTTCGTCTACGACCGCGAGGTCGGCACCATGGACGTGTACGCGCAGGGCGGCCGCAAGATCGTGGAGCCATTGGAGGAACTGTTCGCCAAGGCTGTGCTGGATATCGCTCTCGAACCGGAAGACCCGGACGAGTGTCCCCACCGGTTGGACGGGCTCACGGACCGCGCCTTCGGCTTCGAGACCGATCCCGAGGACGGGATCACGCAGGTGGCCATCCGCCTGCTGTGCGTGTCGCCCATGGGCAATCCCAAGAAGAAGATCACCGTGCAGTTGCCCCTGGAAGGCAATCCCGAGGACATCTATGTGGCCCTGGAGAACGACCTGAACCACGAGAAACTGCCGATCACGCTGCTGCGCGTTCAAAAGGCGCGGATCTGCATGGAACTGGAAGGCTACGGGCGTTCGAAGTCGCTGACCTTCGACATCAGTCCGCGCACCTGCAGCCTGAAGAGCAAGCCCGAGCGTCTCCGCGAACTGGGCGAGAAATACCTGAGGAGGTGGGGCATTGAAGCAGCCTGACGCACTCCAATTGTTCTGGGACCTGGCGCAACTCGACAGCCCGGTCCTCACGCACGACGACGTGATGCGTTTCCCGAAGTCCGTCCGGGAAGCCTTGATCGATGCGGGGCTTCTCAAACCGACGCGAACCGCCAGGTCGGCCGAATGCGACGGGTGTGACCTCGGCACCGTGGGAGAGGTGTTTCGCTTCAGCTATCCCGACGGGCGCACTCGGATGTTCATCATGTGTCCCGAGTGCGGTCGCGTCCCGATCCACCCGGACCGGCTTCGTCAATGGGTGCCGGACTATGCTCGTGTGGCTTCCCTGCTGGGCGACACGTTTGCCTGTACGGGAGGGGCGCAGGAGGTCGTGCCCAACCGGCTGTGGAACCTGGGGCGCGCCGCCATCGCGCGCCAATCGCGGACGCTGTGGCTGGCGCGTCGCGTGACCGAGGATCTCAACCCGAGCCTGCCGACGGACGGCGTTTCGGTTCTGTTCATCATGGGCGTCACGCCTCGAACACCACCGGCGCTCGACCCTGACCGGGTCTTCGAGGTGCGTCACCTGGCCACGCTCGAGGATGGCGGGCTTCGCTTCGACGCCAACGCGGTCACGGGCCAGGTCGAGAGCGTGGTTGCAGCGACCGAACCCGCTCCGGCACCGCCGAAGAAGCGCGCCCCCCGGGCGGCGGCCATCGACCTGCTTAAGAAAGCCCTGCACGAGGAAATCCTGTCGCGCAAGAGCCTCCTGTCCCGTCACTGGGAGGACAACCTGCCCCCGGTGCAGCAGAAGCAGCTCGCCGGTCTCATCGGGACCAGTCCCGCCTCTGTCTATCGCGCCCTGAAAGACGACGACCGCGAGCTGCAATGGCTCTGGCAGATCGTCCACAATCCCCGGCAGATTATGGAGTACCGGGGATAGCCCGAATTTCACTTGTCGGTCTTTCGTGAAATCGGCAAAGTGAAATCGCAAAGCGCAACCGTCTGCAAATGCGGCGGTTGCGCTTTTCTTCTCAGGACGGCTCGGTCTTTCGTGAAATCCTCCCCCCAGGCAGACGCCGAAGCACGGTGCGACGGCGCAGACGGTCAACCGAATCTGCCAGGGAGGCAACGCCATGAAGGCCAGCCCGATCCGCAAGTCACAGCTCTCCTCCCCGAAACGCCATCTCGTCGAGGTCATGCAGGAGGTCAATCACGCCTGCATCGAAAACCTGCTCGTCCGGGATGGCGAACCCGTATTCACCGACGACACCCGCGTGATCCGCAAGATCAAGCTCGGGGGCGGCGACAACAGCCCGCGCCGCGAACTCGTGCAGGCGGACACCGAACTCAAGCGGGAAATTGTCGACCTGTTCGACCACCTCCGTCGCGTCGGCGACGGCACGGTCTGTTCGCTCATCGTCACGGCGGGACTGCCCCGCCACTTGGAAGTGGTCGATAACCGCCGGGCGGCTTCGCGGTAGACGGATTCTCCCCGAAATGCCCCCGCTTTTCCGCCAACCCGGAGTGTGACGGTGAAGAAAATAAACAGAGCCATACAGAGCGCGTCACCTCGACGCCAGCCATTCGTCGGACGGCATTCCCGGCGCGAAGCGCAGGATTCCGTAGGCGGCAACGCCCGACCAAGGAGTTCTGCCATGTCGTATCTGACCGATCCGGTCCCGTCTTCCGCCGAAGAGCGGCGCGAGGAAATCGTCCGCCTTTTCTCTTCCGCCATCGTCCGTCTCGCGCGTCGTCCGGGGGCACTTCGAGAAAGGTCGGAAAAACTCTCGGATTCCGGGAGAGAACGACTTGAGCTTTCGCCCTCTTCAGCGACTCATGTGGTTGTCCGGTAACGAGTTCCAAACCAACGGAGGACAACCATGCGAATCGATGTCGAACGCGAACTGGCCGACCTGCAGGGGATGACCATCCCCGAGCTGCAGGAGCGGTACGAGCAGGTCTTTCACGAGACCAACACCACCAAGCATAAGCCCTACCTCATCAAGCGGATCATCTGGCGCATGCAGGCGAATGCCCGCGGGGGTATCTCCTACCGCGCCCGGCAGCGGGCCATCGAGCTGGCCAGGGACTCGGATGTCCGCCTGACCGCACCCAAACTGCCGCCGCGCGGAGACGGGGAAGTCGTCACCCGACCGGCACCCGCCGCCATCCTCGATCACGAGACGGACATTCTGCCGGGCACGAAACTCGAGCGCGTCTACAAGGGGCGGCTGATCCTGGCGGAGATCGTCGAGAACGGGGTCCGCTGGGAAGGCGATTTGTACGGCTCCCTCTCCGGAGTGGCCAAGGCCGTGACCGGCTCGCACTGGAATGGCCGCGCGTTTTTCGGACTCAGGAGCAAGAAGAGGAGCACTGATAATGGCAACAACGACTGACGCACAGAAGCCCGTGCGCTGCGCGATCTACACGCGCAAGAGCACGGATGAAGGACTGGACCAGGAATTAAACTCGCTCGATGCCCAGCGCCTGGCAGGCGAGAACTTCATCGCCAGCCAAGTCGGCGAGGGATGGGAATGCCTCATCGACCGCTACGATGACGGCGGCTACACCGGCGGCAATGTCGACCGGCCCGCGCTCCAACGCCTGCTGAAACGCATCGAAGCGAGAGAGATCGATTGCGTGGTCGTCTACAAAGTCGACCGCCTCTCCCGTTCTCTGCTCGACTTCGCGAGAATCATGGGTGTATTCGAAGAACACAGCGTCGCCTTCGTCTCGGTCACCCAGAGCTTCAACTCCGCCAACAGCATGGGGCGGCTGACGCTGAACATCCTGCTTTCGTTCGCGCAGTTCGAGCGGGAGGTCATCTCCGAACGCACGCGCGACAAGATTCACATGGCGCGCAAGCAGGGCAAGTGGTCGGGCGGTTCCCCGGTTCTCGGATACGACGTGGTGCCGCAGGGCGGGAAGATCCGCGTCAACCCCACCGAGGCGGATCACGTCCGCCGCATCTTCGCCATGTACCTCGAACTCGGCACACTGCGCAAGGTGCTCGACGAACTCGACAGCCGGGGCTGGACCAACAAGACTTGGGTCACCCGCTCGGGGAAGGTCCACCAGGGCAAACCGTTCATGAAGACCTCGCTGCACAATTTGCTGACCAACCCCATCTACCTCGGCAAGGTGCGCCACCACGGGAAGGTCTATCCCGGCCAGCACGAGCCCGTCGTCGACGAGGATACGTTCGCACAAGTGCAGCGCCTGCTCGCCCGGAACAGACGCTGCGGCGGCGAACTGCGCAACCGCTCCGGGTCCATGCTCAGCCACCTGCTCTGGTGCAAGGCGTGCGGGACACGCATGATCCACAGCTACTCGGTCAGCAACAACCGGCGGTACCGCTACTACGTCTGCACCCATGCCCAGAGACGCGGCTGGGCCAAATGTCCGCAGCCGTCACTGCCCGCCAACGAGATAGAGAGCTTCGTGATCGACGAGATTCGCGCCGTCGGTCGCGACGAGGAACTGGTCCGCCGGGTGGTCGAGGAAAGCCAGCGGGTCCGGGCGGCGGAGATCGTCGAGAAGGACAAGCATTGCCGCCTTCTGCGCCAGGACCTGGACGCGACGAAGAAGGAGATGGAATCCCTGTCCCTGAGCGCCAACCTGCCGACCTCGACGTCCCACTTGGCCGCGCTGCACGAACGCATCGACGCCACCACCCGCGACTTCGAGACGGCATCCGACGAACTGGAGAACCTGCGCGAGGGCATTCTGACGGAGAACGAGATCACGACCGCCTGCCGGGAGTTCAACCCCGTGTGGGACACCCTCACCAGCAAGGAACAATGGCGTCTGCTCATGCTCGTCATCGAGCGGGTCGAGTACGATGCCAATGAAGGCACCGTGTCCATCACCTTTCATCCCAACGGAATCAAGGCGCTCAACGAAGAGCGCGCTGCCAAGGAGGCATAGACGCCATGAAACCGTACACCGTCACCAGGAGCGTCCACTTCAAGCGTGGCCGCAAGTTTCACAACCACCTGCGCCGGGGAAAGCCCCCCAAGCGGCCGAAGGGGCGCATCCCGCGCCTGAGCCGACTCATGGCGCTGGCCATCACCTACGACGAGATGCTGCGTCAGGGAGAGGTGCGCGACATGGCGACACTCGCCCGTCGGGAACAGGTGACCCGACCGCGGATGACCCAGATCATGGACCTGATCATGCTCGCACCCGATATCCAGGAAGAGATCCTGTTTTTCCCCAAGACCGACGGCAGGCGTTTCCCGATCAGCCAGAAGTACATCGAGCCGTTGACCCGCGTCCCGGACTGGAACCGGCAGCGCGAGCTGTGGGTGGAGATCAAGAAAGAGAAGCTCGACAGCAACGGGAACGAGACCACCAACGCATAGCCGGAAACGGCACAGCCGAAGAGGACAACCACGCCTGACCACGGGGTAGGCTCCCGCCACAAGTAAGCGACCATTCAGGTATCGGACGATTATCAACCCCAGCCGCGAAGCGGAGGGAGTCGTAGGTGCCGCCGAAACAACGGCGTCCCTGCGGTTCCCTCCGCTTTCATTTTGCCCGCATTCGGTCGGCATCCGTCCCCCCTCCGCCTCCTGGCCCGACAAGGAGGCTCCCCAATGGATGCCAACCATCCCGGATTCACAGAGTATGCACGCACGAACATCGAAGTAACCGCGCAGAACATGATCGGCAAGTCCGGGCTCGGTCCGGCCAATCTCGAAGACGTCATCTCCGAACTCACGCTCGACCTGCTCGAGCATCTGCCCCTCTACAACGCCCGGCGCGGCAAGCTCACCACCTTCATCCAGCTCGTGGTTGATGGGAAATCCAGGCGCATTCTGCGCGACCGGTCCCGGCAGAAGCGCCGCTGTCACCGGGACGCCGAATCCCTCGACGCGCGACATCGCAATGAGACCGACGGGGAAACCGGCACGCTACAGGACCTGCTGGGTGCCGACGAGATCGACATCCACCTCGGCCGCCGCAACCGGTCACGGCACGACGAGACCATCCTGCGCATGGATGTGCATGCCGTGGTCGGTCGCCTTCCCGAATGCCTGCGCACCTGCTGCAGCGGGATCATGGAGGGACGCTCCATCAGCGATCTGGCGCGCACCGAGGGCATCCCCCGCAAGACCTTCTACGACCGCGTGATCGTGCCGATTCGGCAGGCTTTCCGTGAGGCCGGATATGACGACTGGCGATGAGCGGAACGAGCCGTCATTCCCGCCAATCGGATGCCCGGCGGTGAAAGAAATGAACAGCGCCGGTGCTTCGCAGAGAACCCCAACCAATGGAGACCACAAATGAGTAAGACTGTCTACCGATACCAATTCGAGGACGAGGTGCCGCTGGATCAGGCGGAAGCGACCCTGATCATGGCCATCATTGCCGCCGAGGCACTGCACGGTCAGGCCGAAGTACGGCTTTCCATGCGCTACCTCTTCGGTGACGAAAAGCACGCCTGCGTGATCGACGGCGACAACGAGGTCACCCGTCAGCTTGTCCTGATCTTCACCCAGTTCCTGATCCATGAGTTCGGCGAAGACGCCTTCCAGGTGACGCTGATCTCGAAGGACGACCGCGCCGAGCGCCCGGTCCCCGGCAACGGCAAACCGACGTCCGGCGGTCGCGGCAATGGCCGCTGCAACGGGTGCGATGCCGGTGCCTGCGCCGCCTGCGGGAAGGGGGTGGAAGCATGATCCGCCCCGACTTCCTGATCACCGAAGATGCGGCCGTCTACCACGCCCAGGCGCACAGCTATCTGAGCAGCCATCGTCTGGGCGACTTCCGCAAATGCCCGGAGCTGTTTCACCGCAAGCAACTCGGGCTGATCGAGGACAAGGACACTCCCGCCTACCTCCTCGGCCGCGCCGCCCACACACTGATCCTCGAAGGTCGCGAGACGTTCGAGTCGGAGTATGCGGTCGGCGGCCCGATCAATCCCCGGACCGGCATGCCGTTCGGCAAGGCCACCAAGGCCTTCCAGGAATGGGCCGACGCTCAGAACAAGGCTGTGCTCACCGACGAAGATGCCGCGTTTGTCGAGCGGCTCCAGGAAGCGGTCCAGTCACACCCGGTCGCACCGGGACTGCTGAAATGGGGCGTGGCCGAAGGTGTCTGCCGGGCCGAGTACTGCGGCATCCCCTGCCAGGTCCGTCCCGACTACTTCCATGCCGACCATGGCATCGTCGATCTCAAGACCTGCGACGACTTGACTTGGTTCGAGGCGGACGCCCGGCGCTACAGCTACCTGCACCAGGTGGCCTTCTACCGCGCCGTTCTGCGCGCTGCTTCGGGCACCAACTTCCCGGTCCACATCGTGGCCGTGGAGAAAAAGGAGCCGTTCCGCGTCGGCGTCTGGCTGGTTGCCGAGTCCGCACTGGACTTTGCCGATGCCGAGAATGCCGCCGCCATCGAGCGGCTGAAGGAATGCCTGGCCACATCGACGTGGCCGACCGGCTACGAAACCGTCCGCGTTTTCGACTGCGTGTAAACCCCAACCCACAAGGAGAAACCACACATGTCTCTGCTCGAAACCATCATCGTCAAACCCACGCCCTCGGCCCCGAAGGGCATCGTCTACGGTCCGCCGGGGATCGGCAAGACGACCTTCGGCGCGACCGCGACCGACTCGCTGATCATCGACTGCGAGAATGGCGCGGGCGCGATCCAATCCAACCGCACGCCGTACCTCTCGACCTGGCCCGAGATCAGCCAATGGCTGACGGCCATCGAACGCGAGGACCATCCCTACCAGACGCTGGTGATCGACTCCATCGACTGGCTGCTGCGACGTGTGGAAGAACAGGTCGCGGGTTCCGCCGGAAAGCTCGACCAAACCCTGAACCGCTCCCACGGCGGCTACGGGAACGGCAAGCAGGTGATGAAGAACCACGTCTACCAGGTCCTGCTGCCGCAGCTTGACCGCATCGTCAATCGCGGGATCGCCGTGATCCTGCTGGCGCATGCCAAGCGCAGCGAGATCACCGACGTGGACGGCATCACCACGGAGAAGACCACTGCCGAACTGCCGGACGGCTACCTGAACGTGTTCGTCGAGTGGTCGGACTTCGTCTGCCTCGCCCGCATGGACGGCGACGGCAACCGCGTCCTGGTCACCCGCGAGACTCCCCGGGCTCTGGCCAAGAACCGCTACGGCATGCCCGAGACCATCCCCTTCGACTGGTCCTCGTTCACCGGCGCGGTGGTCGACGGCCTTGCCCACCAGTTCCCGCAAACAGAGGAGCAATCCCGATGAACCACGACCAGAAAGCCCGTGACTACGCGGCGCGCCTGAAAGCGCTGCTCGATGAAGCCCGCAAGGACGGCTTCGTCTTCGCCGTCAGCGGCGGCCGCCGGACAGCCTACAAGCTGACCGTGACCGTCCTGCCGCAGACCTTCGAACTCGATGAACTGAACCAGAACCAAGGAGAATAATCATGGCCAACCTGAACGGATTCGATGCCAACCAAGTGGACCCCGCCTCGTCCTTCGACCCGGTACCCGCAGGCAAGTATGTCGCCGTCATCACCGAATCGGAGATGAAGCCGACCAAGGCCGGAAACGGCCACTACCTCGAACTCACCTTCGAGATCGGCGATGGGCCGTGCAAGGGGCGCAAGCTCTGGGCCCGGCTCAACCTCGACAACCCGAACCAGCAGGCGGTGCAGATCGCCCGTGGCGAACTCTCCGCCATCTGCCGGGCGGTCGGCGTGCTGCAGCCCAAGGATTCCTGCGAGCTGCACAACCTGCCGCTGTCGGTCAAGGTCGCCTGCAAGAAACGCGAGGACACCGGCGAGATCACCAACGAGATCAAGGGCTACGAGAAGAAGGAAGCCGCCTTCTCCAAGCCCGTGCCGATGCCCGGCGCGTCGCCTTCCGCGCCCGCGCCGCAGGCCACCAAGTCCACGCCGCCCTGGCAGCGGTAGAAACGAAAACCCACCGGGGGAGCGGGGATGCCGGGTTTCGCTCCTTGGCCCGCGCCCCGTTCCCCCTCTTTGCCCACGGAGGCGTCCTCGATGCTTCAAATCGAACTGCCATATCCACCGAGCGTGAATCACTACTATCGCCGTGTCGGACCCCGGACGCTGATCAGCCGCCAGGGACGCCGGTACCGCGAACGGGTCTGCGCCATTCTGCGCGCCCTGTCCGTCCCGGAATTGGACGGTCATCTGACCATGGACCTCGAGCTGTATCCGCCGGACCGTCGCCGCCGCGATCTCGACAACGCCCAGAAGGGGCTGTGGGATGCGCTGGCGCACGGCGGGCTGTACCGCGACGACTCGCAGATCAAGGACTTCGCCTGCCGCATGTGTGAACCCTTGCCGCCCGACGGCAAAGCAGTCGTGAGGATCGGGCGACAATGAGAATGACACTGCGACCTTACCAGGAGGAAGCGGTGGCGGCGGTCTATGAGCACCTGCGGAACCATGACGACAACCCCTGCGTCGTGTTGCCGACCGGAACGGGTAAGAGTTTGGTGCTCGGACAGATCGCCACCGATACCGTGACCGTGTGGAACGGACGGGTGCTGATCCTGGCCCACGTCAAGGAACTGCTCGAGCAGAATGCCGACAAGATCCGCAGGCTCTGCCCGGACCTCGAGATCGGCATCTACTCCGCCGGTCTCAACAGCCGCGACACCGACACGCCGGTCCTCGTGGCGGGCATTCAGTCCGTCTATCGCCGGGCCTGCGAACTCGGTCCGTTCGATCTGATCATCGTCGACGAGGCGCACCTGATCCCCGTCGACGGCGAGGGCCGATACCGCACCTTCCTCGAAGAGGCACAGGTGGTGAACCCCAACGTCCGCGTGATCGGGCTGACCGCGACGCCGTACCGGCTCAAGGGCGGCGAAATCTGCCGTCCCGAGAACATCCTCAATCAGGTCTGCTACGAGGCAGGCATCCGCGAGATGATCGTGCAAGGCTACCTGTGCCGACTCCGTTCGCGCGGCGGTCGCGCCCGGGCCGACCTTTCCGGTGTGCATGTTCGCGGCGGCGAGTTTGTCGCCAGCGAGATGGAGGCGGCCATGGACCAGGACGACCTGGTGCGTTCGGCCTGCCAGGAAATCGTCGAACTGACCCGTGATCGGAACTCGGTCCTGATCTTCACCTCGAGCGTGGCGCACTGCCAGCACGTGGCAACGGAGATTACCCGCATCTCCGGTCGGGAATGCGGCGTTGTCACAGGGGACACCCCGTCCGCTGAACGCGCCGAGACCATCGCCCAATTTCGGGGGGAGCCGGTGCCGGACACGCTCTTCGAGCCGAAGCCGCCGCTCAAGTTCCTGGCCAACGTCAACGTCCTGACCACCGGATTCGATGCCACCAACGTCGACTGCGTCGTGCTGCTGCGGCCGACCATGTCCACCGGGCTCTATGTCCAGATGGTCGGGCGCGGCACCCGCCTGCATCCGGGCAAGGACGACTGCCTGGTCCTGGACTACGGCGGCAACGTCATGCGTCACGGCCCGGTTGACGCGGTGCAGGTGAACACGCAGGGCAACGGCGACGGCGAAGCGCCCGCCAAGGAATGTCCCGAGTGCGGGGCGCTGGTGCATGCGGCCTACCAGCTCTGTCCCGAGTGCGGCGCGGAGTTTCCACCGCCGGACCGGCAGCCCCATGAAGCGCAGGCGGACGGATCGGCTATCCTCTCCGGCGAGATCACCGACACCGAGTACGATGTCCACGCGGTCTACTACTCCGTCCACACCAAGCGCGGCGCGGATGACGACCATCCCAAGACCATGCGCATCGAGTACCGCACCGGCTGGCAGCACTACGTCAGCGAGTGGGTCTGCCCCGAACACACGGGCTGGGCCCGGCAGAAGTTCGTGCAGTGGTGGACGGAACGGTCGATGATGCCACCGCCGACCAGCGCCGCTGAAGCAGTTCGCCTGGCCGAAGACGGCGCATTGGCGGAAACCCGGACGGTCACGGTGCGTGCCGTTTCCGGGGAGCGATTCGACCGGGTCATTGCTTACGAAATGGGAGAGAGGCCCGAATACTACCCCGAGCCAGGCTGGAACGACTGTCGCGACGAAGAACCCGGACTCGCGCCAGCCGTCGCCTGGGACGATTACGACGATATCCCGTTCTGAGCAAAGGCGGCCGATGGACAACAGCGATGCAATCATCTCCGCTCTGAAGCTGCTCTACCAGCCGGGCGATGTGTTCGAAACCCGGGTGCTCGATGCCGAGCGCCCGGGCTTCCGTCGTCCGCACATCGAATCGGGCTATTTCGACTACGCGCACATCGATGATGTGCCGCAGACTCTGGCCGAGATCACCACGGCAATGGGGGTCTACATCACCATGAACCCGGTGAATCCGGCCCTGCTGGCGCGGTCGGCCAATCGGCTGAAGACCGCGCGCCGCAACGAGACCACCAGCGACACGGACATCGTCTGTCGTCGCTGGTTGCTGATCGACATCGATCCGGCGCGCCCGGCGGGGATCAGCGCTACGGATGCCGAGAAAGAACTGGCGTTCGACAAGGCGATGGAGGTCAGTGAGGGACTGTCGTCCATGGGCTGGCCAGCGCCGGTCGTGGTCGATTCCGGGAACGGCTACTACCTCCTCTATCGGGTCGATCTGCCTGCCGATGACGGCGGCCTGGTGCATCGCTGCATCCAGGCGCTGCAGCCGGTCGCCGACGAGCGTGTGCATATCGATCTCTCGGTGGCGAACCCGTCGCGCATCTGCCGCCTGCCCGGCACCTGGAACCGCAAGGGCGACGACATGCAGGATCGCCCGCACCGGCCATCGGAGATCATGGATGCGCCAGGATCGCCACAGGTCGTCACGGTCGCGTTGCTCGAGGCGCTGGCGGCCACGCTCGCGCCTCGGCCCGAGACACGCCACGCCGCGCCCTGTGGCCAACATTCGGCGAATCCCGTGCCTGGGAGAGACAACGCTTTCCAGAATGGAAACAGTTCGACCCGACCTGGCGACGAGTTCAACCAGCGGGGCGAGATCGGACCGCTCCTGAAGAACCACGGCTGGCAGCGGATCGGCGAATCCGGCGGCAACCAGCTCTGGCGCAGGCCCGGCAAGACCACCTGCAACCATTCCGCCACCTTCGACGGGCGCACCTTCTACGTGTTCAGCTCCGCCGCCGCGCCGTTCGAGGCGAACACGGGCTATTCTCCGTTTGCGGTCTACACCATGCTCGAACATGGCGGCGACTATGCGGCCGCGTCCGCATCTCTGGCCGAGAACGGCTATGGTGCGGAATCTCCGACCGATGACGTGGACATCTCCGGCATCATGGCGATGTGCGGCGCACACCGCGCCGATGACGCCGACAATTCAGAGATGTCGGGCACCAGGCGGACATGTGGTAATTCTCGGTCGGACAATGCCGACAGCTCGGACATCTCCGCCGATGATGCCGACAATTCAAACATGTCGGCCAACGAACGGACATGTGGGGATTCTCGGTCGGACAGTGCCGACAGTTCGGAGGTCTCCGCCGATGACGCACACATCTCCGAGCGCCCCGCCGACCCGGGGCCGCTCCCGGACACTCTCTTGCATGTCCCCGGCTTCATCGCTCAGGTCATGGACTACTGCCTGTCGACCGCGCCGTACCCGAACCCGACGCTGGCCTTCTGCGGCGCGCTCTGCCTGCAATCCTATCTGGCCGCCCGCCGGGTTCAGGACCAGCTCAGTAACCGGAGCAACCTCTACATCGTGGCGCTGGCCAACTCCGGGGTGGGCAAAGACCATCCGCGTCAGGTCAACTCCGAGATCGCCTACCAGGCGGGGGCGCTGCGCGGGATCGGCGACGCCTTCGCGTCCGGCGAGGGCATCGAGGACGCCATGTTCCTGCACCAGACGATGCTCTTCCAGACCGACGAGATCGACGCCATCCTCGGCAGTATCAACCGCGCCAGGGACGGCCGCAACGAGATGATCATGCAGATCCTGCTGAAGATGTACGGATCGTCGCGCACCCGCTATCCGCTCCGCAAGAAGGCTGGGCAGACCGAGCCGCTGGTCATCCAGCAACCGTCGCTTACGCTCTTCGGGACGGCGGTCCCACAGTACTTCTACAAAGCCCTGAGCGGGCGCATGCTCAACAACGGGCTCTTTGCCCGGACGCTGGTCCTCGATGCCGGACCGCGCAGTCGCGGCCGCATGCCCGTGGCCACGCCCGTTCCACAGCCGATCATCGACATCGCTTCCTGGTGGGTGAACTACAATCCCGGCGGCGTTCACAGCGGCAACCTGTCCGGCTTCCATCCGGAACCGGCGACCATCCCGGACACACCCGATGCCACGACCAGGAGCGAAGCGATCTGGGCGCTGACCGACGACGCCTACGAGGAGGCCCAGCGCCAGGGCGACGAGACCAAGATGGCGATCTGGGCACGCGCCTACGAGAAGGTCCGCAAGCTGGCGCTGCTCTACGCCTGCAGCGAGAACCACCAGAATCCGCAGATCACCGTCGCCGGGATCGACTGGGCGTGGGCGATGGTCGAGCACCAGACGAAGCGCATGCTCTACATGGCCGACCTCTACGTGGCGGACAGCGAGTTCGAGGCCGACTGCAAGAAGGTCATCGAGATTCTCTCGCGGTGGGCCAACCGGAAGCCCGGCGAGTTCATGTCCCACTGGGACTTGAGCCGACGGCTGCGATGGCCGGAGAAGAAGATCGAGGAAGTACGCGAGTCGCTCGTGGCCCAAGATCTGATCGAGGTTCAGATGCCGCAACGCGGGCCGATGAAACCCCAGTACCGCATGCGGCGATAGGCACGTTCAAAATGTGATCTGATGGGCCAGTAATGCAGGTCTCATGCATTCCCTGCCAGCCTCATCAAGGCAGCCAAACTACCGACGCAGTGCCGATCCGGTAAGCCGTATCGCGGGCTGTTGTTACGCAACCAGGTATCGACGCACGCCTTGAGCTTGTTGTCGTAGGTCAGAAGCACATCGCAGTAGAACAGCCCGGAGATGTGATCCACATCGATAGTCAATCCCTCGGTGGGTTCAGTCGCAGTCTTGAAGGCCTTCTCCATTTCTCGCGACAGGAAATCAAGCATGATCGAGGGCATCCACTGCAAAGGCACAATGCGTTGGAGTGTCAGGTTTGCTAGCGCCCAGTAGTCGTCCGGCTTTGCCGACGATGACGAGAAGCGGCCCGCCAGATCGTCCGGAAGTGCCGTGCAGTCCATGTGGCTCCCGATCCCCTCTTCTGGGGAATCCCATTCTGTTACAAGTGCCGAGTAGTCCCACAACTCAAGGAGGTTGTGGAACCCACCAATTGCCACGCCAATCGCCGGGATAGCAATGGATCCCATGAAGCGCTGCACAACTTGGGCGCGGTTCTTCTCCAGCTTCTGAGCGATGTTCTTCTGCTTTCCGACTTGCTTGAGCTTTGTGCGACACGTATCGATTTCCTGGTCGATATCCTCAATGGGGAGATTCTCGTGGCAGGCGTCAAAGGCAGGTTCCGTCTGTGCTGTCAGTTGGGGGTTGTTAATAAGCAGCTCCAAGCAGTCCTTTGCCGAGACGAGCAAACGAAGCTGTCGAAGCTGGCTCAGTCGTTTCGTCCGAATGATTTCGCATGCTCCTCTACTGGTGTCGTATTCTTGCAGCGCAGCCATATGGGCGACGAGGCCTGAGTAGAGCCTTTGGTTGTCCTGCGCCAAGCTCTGGAACTTCTCGAAGCGAACGCTGGCACCCGGCCATGCCACATTGATCAACCCAAGTGCCTCGTAAAGGAGAATGAACTCGTGACTCGCGAGCATCCTCCTGCCTTCTGTCAATTCTTCAAGAGCGAGGCTGACCGCTTGTCTGCGCGGACGGTCTGACCAAATGGCTAACTCGACGGCGTTGTGGGGACTCGCCCAGACCTCGATCTTCGTTTGTGATTGCAGATCGAGAAGTCCGTTGTAGAGGTCAGAACGCGCGATTGAGCCTTTGTCGATGAGACGGCTGGCTGCGCTCTGATCGAGGTAGACTTTGAGCATCAGCTCCTCCTTCGTGAAAAACAGACGGACACAGTGCGTGCGCGTCAGTGTTAATCCGCTAAAAGTAAAAGCTCCGCCAATGCGGGTGTCCGAGCGGCAAGTTTAAGCTAAGCCATGGCATCAGAACTTCAAGACCGCATGCGCGTGTGGCACTGATCAAGCCCTTAAGAAACCCCACAGAAAACTCCACAAACGGTCCACATCTGTGGGGTTCGGCCGCTCGCCACGGCAATTTTCGCCGAAAACTCCGCGACTCGGGCCAGCTCCGTGATGAGTTCTGCGGAGTTAATGTGGAGTTATTTCGAGCTGCAAATCACAATATAATAGAGAGATACACATCTTCTACCCCATAACTCCACAACTCCACACGCCCACCCCCTCACGCCGCTGAGCGCGTATCACGTGCGCGAGGTGTGGGGTTTCGGCCAGGGGCCCGGGGCGGTCGGCCAGGAGGGAGGGAGCAGGCCGAGGCGATAGGTACTTCCGGGCGAAGCAGGCCCGGCTCCGCGCGGGAACCAGTCGCCTTGTAGAGCACAGTTTGTTTTCCGTGTCCGAAGGAATCGGAGACGTCCGCTCCCGCCAGTTTGCCGGGGTGTGGTGAAAGAAATGGACATGGGCGCGTTGATCGCCCGACCAGCTCTTGAACCACACCGGAGACCGGCACCCATGCAAATCGAACTGCGCGACATCGACAGCATCACCCCCTACGAGAAGAACCCCCGCCTGAATGACGCCGCCGTGGACGCCGTCGCGGAGAGCATCCGTGAGTTCGGCTTTCGCCAGCCCGTCGTGGTGGATGGCGATGGCGTGATCATCTGCGGCCACACCCGCTGGAAGGCGGCGAAGAAGCTGCAGCTCGCCAAGGTTCCGGTCCACGTGGCCACCGATCTCTCGCCCGAGCAGGTGAAGGCCTACCGCATCGCCGACAACAAGACCGCCGAGCTGGCCGAGTGGGACTTCGACCAGTTGCGCATCGAGATTGCCGACCTGCAGGGCGCGGACTTCGACCTCGATCTCCTGGCCTTCGATGATGACGAACTGACCCGCCTTCTCGGCGGCGACAACGCCGTGGTGACCGACGGCCAGACCGACCCGGACAGTGTCCCGGAGCCGCCCGACGAGGCGGTCAGCGTGCGCGGTGCGATCTACCAGCTCGGGGAGCACCGCCTGATGTGCGGGGATTCCGCCGACCCCGGCGACCTGGACAAGCTCCTCGGCGGCCAGCCGATCCACCTGGCGAACACCGACCCGCCGTACAACGTCAAGGTCGAGCCGCGCAGCAACAACGCCATCGCCGCCGGACTGTCGAGCTTCACCCAGACCCACCATCAGAAGCTGGACGTCGAGCGACACCCCGAGAAAGCACACGCCACCCACGCCCAACTCCGCCCGAAGGACCGTCCCCTGGAAAACGACTTCGTGACCGACGAGGAGTTCGACCGGCTCCTGGACGCCTGGTTCGGGAACATCGCGCGCGTGCTTCTGCCCGGCCACGGCTTCTACATCTGGGGCGGCTACGCCAACTGCGGCAACTACCCGCCGTTCCTGAAGAAGCACAAGCTTTACTTCAGCCAGGCGGTGATCTGGGACAAACAGCACCCCGTTCTCACGCGGAAAGACTTCATGGGCGCGCACGAGTGGTGCTTCTATGGATGGAAGGAAGGCGCGGCCCACCGGTTCTTCGGGCCGAACAACGCCACCGACCTCTGGCACATTAAGAAGGTCAATCCGCAAAGCATGATCCACCTCACCGAGAAGCCGGTGGCGCTGGCGGTCCAGGCGATCCAGTTCAGTTCCCAGCGTGGCGAGAACGTCCTCGACCTCTTCGGCGGCTCCGGCTCGACCCTGATGGGCTGTGAACAGACCGGGCGGCACGGCTTCCTGATGGAGATCGACGAGTTGTACTGCGACGTCATCCGGAAGCGCTGGGCCGAGTTCGTTCACGGCGAGGGCTGCGACTGGGAATCCCTGACCCCGAGAGAGAACGCCCCGGCGGATGCCGAGGCGTAGGAGAGGATGGATGTGTTCTGTGTGTCCCGATCAGGCGTTCAGGGTGAAGTGTCCCCGCTCGACTTTGCGGAAGCGGGAGGCGTCGCCCTTGGTGTTGATCTCCCGCAGGATCGCTGCGTAGAGCGTCCGGTCGGGAGTCTTGCCGCCGCGCTTCGGGGCCCAGAGCCCCTGTTCGCGCGCCTTCTCGACAAGATCCTTGCAGCGCGTCGCTTCGTCGGCCTGCCCGAGAAGGTGGGCAGCCGCGTCGAGCAGGCTCATGGTCCCTCCGGTTTCGCCCGTGTCCGCGCCCTGTTCGCTCGTGTCGCGTTCCGTTCCCTGGTCCGGGGTTGGCTCCGCCTCTACCTGATCGGCACGCGGTGTGGCGACCTCCGGCGCGTCCGCCGGTTCGATGAACCGTTCCGCGCTGCGGATGGTCATGGTCCGGCCCGTGTGCGTCTCGACCAGCCAGCCGCCGTCCGGCAGGACCTCGTTCACGGTCACGCGGATGGTGTTGCGCCCGACCTTGCAGGTGTAGGCGGTCCCGATGTGGATGTCTTCGTTGCGCATGGTGTCTGTCTCCTGTGTTGCGGCTCAGCGCTCTGTGCGCTTGGCCCTGCGTCCCTGTTCCAGCCCAAGGCGGTAGGCCGCCTCGAGCGCTGCTTGAATGCCCCACACGGAGCATTCGGTGAAATCCAGTCGGTCGCTCTTCCGTTCCGCGAGCGTCTCGACGTCGAGGTGTTGTTTCGCGATCTCCTCGAGCTTCTTCTGGAGGCGTTGGTTGGCGGCCATGGTCCTGTTCTCCTTGTGTTGGTGCGTTTACGCCAAGGCGTCGGCGACGGCGTCTTCGATCATCTTCCCGGTGGCCTCCTCGTCGCGGCCGCCCATCACGAAGACCAGTGTCTCTTTCAGGTTTTCGCGTATGTGCCCGAGATCGCCAACGTGGCCCCAATGCAGGCCATCGGCCTTGGCTTTGTCGGCGTGGCTTTCGAGTTCGCACTTCAGGAACTCGAGCATCGCGGCGATCTCGCGCTGGCGGGTCTCGTAGGTCTCTCTGGCGGTCTGTTTCGCGGTCGTCTTCATCTTGGCCTCCGTTGGCGTTGTCTGGTTAGGTTCTCGCTCAACGAGAACATCTTACGACACTCATTAAGCGGCCTCATCGCGCCCTCAGCAAGTCGGGTCGAGCAGAATTCCTCGATGATTCTGGAGATTCTTCGATGACTTCCCAGAATCACGCCAACGAACCCCGGATCACGGCCATGCAGCCTCGAAAGATCAGCGATGTGCTGCAGCGCGCCGGGGCCCGGCACGTGTCGCCCGAAACCATCCAGGCCGACCTCGAAGCAGGCGCTCCGGTCAACGACGACGGGACCGTGAACCTCATCGAGTACGCCGCCTGGCTCGTGCAGAGGATGGCCGATGGCGATTGATCCCTCCAAACTCAAACCATCCGACCTGACGCGGCTCTTGAACTCGACGTCGCTGGGCACGGTGATCGATGACCGCCAGCTCTACCGGCACCGGCAGCGGGCGGGCTTCCGCATCTCGCCGGATGGCCGCACCGTCAATCTGTTCAAGTACCTGGCGTGGCTCGTGGACGAGCGCCACGGCCCGCAACCCGAGCAGACCGCGCGCGACTACGAGGCGATGAAGGAGGCGGCTCGGGCCCGGAACGCGGCGCTGTCCGCCGCCGGTCGGGACATTGGGGAACTGCCGGAAGTAGTCGATCCCGAACGCCGCGAGCAGTGCCGGACCAGCTTCCGGGAGTTCTGCGATGCTTACTTCCCGCAGACCTTCCACCTGGAGTGGTCCGACGATCACCTGCGCGTGATCGCCAAGATCGAGCAGGCGGTTCTGCATGGCGGCCTGTTCGCCATGGCCATGCCGCGCGGCAGCGGAAAGTCGAGCCTGGCGGAGTGTGCATGTCTGTGGGCGATGCTGTACGGACACCGGGACTTCGTCACCCTGATCGGTTCCGACGAGGGACACGCCCTTGGCATGCTCGACTCCATCAAGACTGAGCTGGAATCCAACGACCTGCTGCTCGAGGACTTCCCGGCGGTGTGCTACCCGATCCATTCTCTGGAGGGCATCGCCAACCGCTGCTCGGGCCAGCTCTACAAGGGCGACCGTACACAGATCGGCTGGACGGCCAACGAGATCGTCCTGCCGACCATTGCCGGTAGCGAAGGGTCCGGCGCGATCATCCGCGTCGCCGGGATCACCGGTCGGATTCGCGGGATGAAGTTCAAGCGGCCTGATGGGCAGACCGTGCGCCCGTCGCTGGTGATCCTGGACGACCCGCAGACCGACGAGTCGGCCCGGTCGCTGTCTCAGTGCGCCAACCGCGAGCGCATTCTGGCCGGGGCGGTCCTCGGTCTGGCCGGACCGGGAAAGAAGATCTCGGGCATCATGCCCTGCACCGTGATCCGTCCCGGCGACATGGCCGACCGCATTCTCGACCGCGAAAAGCACCCCGAGTGGAACGGCGAGCGCACGAAGATGGTGTACGCCTTCCCCGAGAACGAGAAGCTCTGGGAGAAGTACGCTGAGATCCGGGCGGACAGTCTGAGGCAGCACGGCGATCTCAGTGATGCCACGGCGTTCTATGTCGCCCACCGGGATGAGATGGACGAGGGCTCGGACGTGGCGTGGGCGGCGCGCTTCAACCACGACGAGGCATCGGCGCTGCAGCATGCCATGAACCTGAAGTTGCAGGACGAGGCGGCGTTCTGGGCCGAATACCAGAACGAACCGCTGCCCGAGGACCTCGGTGAAGACGAACAGCTTACGGTTGATGAAATCGCCCAGAAGCTGAACGGCCACAAGCGCGGCGAGGTCCCCATCGGCTGCAACCACCTGACCATGTTCATCGATGTGCAGGGCAAACTGTTGTTTTGGGCGGTGTGCGCCTGGGAGTCGGACTTCACCGGCTACCTGGTGGACTATGGGGCGTTTCCCGACCAAGGACGGCGTTACTACACACTGCGCGACGCGAGTCCGACGCTGCTGGAGGTCAAGGCGGGCGCGGGTCTCGAAGGCTCGATCTACGCCGGGCTCGAAACTCTGACCGGCAAGCTCCTCGTCCGCGAGTGGCAGCGCGATGATGGGGCCATGCTCAAGATCGGGCGCTGCCTGATCGACGCCAACTGGGGCACGTCAACCGATGTGGTCTACCAGTTCTGCCGTCAGAGCACCCACGCGGCAGTTCTCTTCCCCAGCCACGGACGCTACGTGGGCGCGTCCAGCACCCCGTTCGCCGAGTACAAGAAGAAGCGCGGCGACCGGGTCGGGCACAACTGGCGCATCCCGAACGTGCGCGGCAAGCGGGCGATCCGGCACGTGCTCTACGACACCAACTACTGGAAGAGCTTCATCCACGCCCGCCTGGCCGTGCCCATGGGCGACCGGGGCTGCCTCTCGCTGTATGGGCGCGACCCGGTTGCGCATCAACTCTTCGCCGAACACCTCACCGCCGAGTATCGGGTGAAGACCGAGGGGCGCGGAAGAGTGGTGGACGAGTGGAAGCTCCGGCCCGATGCACACGACAACCACTGGCTCGACGGGATCGTCGGCTGTGCGGTGGCCGCCAGTATCGAGGGGGCCGTGCTGCCCGGCACCCAGGAAATCGCCCCGCCCAAGCGCGAGCGCATCAAGTTGTCGGACTTGAGGCGGCAGTCACGCTCTGGAGTTGGCGGTAGGTGACGTCCTCGAAGCTACGACCGCTTCGGCTTAGAGTCGCGACGCATGAGATCCACTACCCGCTTAAGGTCGTGCATCGTCAGCTTCGTCAGCGACGTGAACGGCTTGCGCATTTTCAGTCGGGCTGCGACCTGCGGGTAATACTCGTCCTCGGTGACTCCCATGGTGCGCATGGCGGATTTACACACCCCATACAGGTTGTGTCGCCGAGAGTCGCGATCCCTAGTCTTGGGGCTGTTTCTGAGAATTCCGACCTGTTGTTTCTGCCACTTTCGAACATCGGGCAGCTTATTGGGCGTCAGGTTTTCGTACTTGTTGACCTTGTAGCGGTTGTAGAACCGGCTCCACCACATCTCGAATGCATCGTCACGGGACATGTCTGAAGTCTCTTCGACGAGCCCTTCAATCAAGCTCTGGACCTCACGGGCCTGTGCTGGCGACAACCCGTCCGGTCGTCGCTCGATTACGGGCTTTTCTACAGGGGGCTTCTCGTGAACGTGAACGTCTCTCCCCGCCTGGATGTTGTTGTCTCCCGTAATGGTCTGACTCGGCTGTGGGGCGGGGGCAGTCTGTGCATAGATGGCTGCGGACACTTGGCGTTGAACTGCGGCGGCGAGGTGCCTGCGGAATGCGTTCTCAAACTCGGAGGTCGATCCGAAATCTGCATAGAGACCCTGGGACCGAAGCTCCGCCCGCAACGCTGCGACTTGACCTTCCTGCCCCGTCTTCACCCCTGGGTCGCCTTGATGCTCATGGAAATACACCATCACGAGCTTGTTCTGCGCAATTGCCCGCTTGATCTCTTCCTCGGTACCGGAACCGCAGACGCCCGTCGGGCTGCCATACCTGCCACGGAAAGCGGCAACGATGAGGTCGCCCTGATCGGCCATCTGCCGGTTGATCACGCCCTGCGGTCGATCCCCCATTTCCGGGAATGTGTTTGTTGACCAGTGCTGGAAATGCAGAACGATCCCGTAGGCATCCGACTGGCAGTCGTTCCACTCTCCGGCAACGCGCCTTGCAGCTTCCTTCTCCGCATCGACATCGGAAGCTCCACAGAACACGAGCTTCAGTTTTCTGTAGGTTCTCTCCATAGGGGGGCAGTCCTGATTGGCGTTACGCGCCGCAGGTGATTGATCCTACGCAGGCAGTTCCCTCCGGCGGCGACTCAATAACATAGCCTTTGGGGAAGATGGGGCAACACCAATCGCTTAACTCACTCGTGCGTGACCCGCGCACCATTCCGCAAGGAAAGCATCGACATCTCCGCCAGTTCGCCGAATCGCGGTGAAAGAAATGGGTATGCGCAGAAACCGCCCATTTTGGAGACGCCGATGACCGAGCCGCTGGACCAGAACATTCGCGAGAACGCTCAAGGCCCGCGCCGGGCCAGCGGCGATTCGGGTTCTGTTGAGCAGCATTCCCTTCAGGACCAGATGGCGGCCGACCGCTACCTGGCCTCGAAGGAAGCCGCGAAGCGCAAGGGGATGGGCATTCGCGTCGGCAAGATGATCCCACCGGGGGCCTGCTGACGCGATGCTGACCATCCTCTCCAACCTGTTCAGGCGCTCCCCGGACCGATCCCGGCAGCCCCGAAGCTGCCGGATCGTGCGCGGGCGCTTCGACGCCGCGCAGACCACCCCGGAAAACCGCAGACACTGGGCCGCTGCCGACGGGCATTCCGCCGACGCGGAAGCCAGTCCAGATGTGCGCAAGGCGCTCCGGGAGCGGGCCCGATACGAGGTGGCCAACAACAGCTATGCCAAGGGCATCGTCCTGACGCTGGCGAACGACACCATCGGCACCGGCCCCCGGCTGCAGATGCTCACCGACGACGATGACCTGAACCGGGACATCGAGCGCGAGTTCAGCGCCTGGTCCCAGGCCGTACGCCTCCCCGAGAAGCTGCGCACCATGCGCATGTCCCGTTGCCAGGATGGTGAGTCCTTCGCCATGCTGGTGGAGAACCCCGCCGTCGAGCACGACATCCAGATCGATCTGGGCCTGGTCGAGGCCGACCGCGTGACCAGCGACCTGAGCGTCATCGGGCGCAGCGACGAAGTCGACGGCATTCGCCTCGATGCACACGGCAACCCCACGAGCTACCGGGTGCTGAAGCAGCATCCAGGCGGTTCGCAGTTCGACTACGGGCGGAACGCCGTCGACGTTCCCGCGCAGGCGATGATCCACATCTACCGGGCCGACCGCCCGGAACTGCACCGGGGCATTCCCGAGATCACGCCTGCGCTGCCCCTCTTCGCCCAGCTGCGCCGTTACACCCTCGCGGTCCTGTCCGCCGCCGAAGCGGCCGCGGATTTCGCGGGGATTCTCTATACGGACGCGCCCGCGTCGGGCGAAGCTGATGCCGTCGAGCCGATGGACCTCGTGCAGCTCGAGCGCAACATGCTGCTCACAATGCCCGGCGGCTGGAAGATGGCGCAGCTCGATCCGAAGCACCCCTCGACCACCTATGCCGAGTTCAAGCGCGAGATCCTCAACGAGATCGCCCGCTGCCTGAACCTGCCCTACAACATCGCCGCCGGAAACTCCTCCGGCTACAACTACGCCTCCGGCCGCCTGGACCACCAGACCTACTACAAGGCCATCCGTGTGGACCAGGCCTTCATCGCCGCGCGTGTGCTCGACCGCATCCTGGCCACCTGGCTCCGCGAGTATGCCCTGTCGCGCGACCTGGAAATCGACGGTCCGCACCAGTGGTTCTGGGACGGGCTCGAGCACGTCGATCCCTACAAGGAAGCCAACGCCCAGCGCCTCAGGCTGGAGAGCAACACGACCACCCTTTCGCACGAATACGCCCGCCAGGGCCTGGACTGGGAAGCCGAGCTTCGCCAGCGCGCCCGTGAAAAGGCCCTCATGCGGGAGCTTGGCCTCATCGATCCCGACATCACCCCAACAACGCAGGAGAACCAGGACCATGAATGAGTTCGTCACCATCGAAGCCGCCGCCGAGGGCGGGAAGCCGAAAGTGAAGGGTGTGGCCTATTCGGGCGGCAAGATGAATCTGCCCGGCTGGAAGCATCCGGTCGTCGTCGACCTGTCCGGCATGGAAATCCCCGACACGGTCCCGTTGCTCACCAACCACGAGAACCGCACCGGTTCGCGCGTCGGCATGGTTGCCGCGCGCGTTGAGGACGACTGCCTGCACATCGAAGGCGAGATCGTCTCCGGCAACGGCCAGGCGGCGGGCATCGTCGAGCAGGCCGAAGCCGGGGCTGACTGGCAGCTTTCCATCGGGGCCGAGGTCAAGCAATCCGACCTGGTCAAGACCGGCACGCGCGTGGTCAACGGCCAGGAACACGCCGCTCCCTTCTACCACGTCACCGCCTCCGTCCTGCGCGAGGTCTCGGTCGTCGCCGTCGGTGCCGACCAGGGCACCCGCATGCAGGTCGCTGCCTCCTTCACTCTCACCGGAGAGGTACCCATGCAGGATGAAAACACTCGCCGCAATCCTCCGCCTGCTCGCCCGGCTGCTGATCCCGCTCAGCGTGCTCAACCCGGCAACGCAACCCCCGATCCAGGCATCGCCGCCGCTCAGGCTGTGGCCGCCGAGCGCGAGCGTATCGCGGGCATCCAGCGCGTCTGCGCCGGAGAGTTCGCCGAGATCGAGCGCGAAGCCATCAATGCGGGCTGGTCGATTCACGATGCCAGCCAGAAGGTGCTCGCCGCCATCCGTACCGCGCGGCCCGTGGCCGACGTGAACATCTCGGTCCGACGCGATCCCGGTCCGGCCTTCGAATGCCGCGTGCTGGAAGCCGCCCTGTGCCTGCGCGCAAACATCGGTGAGGACGAACTGGTGCGCCACTACGGCGACGAGGTCCTGTCCGGCGCAAGCCGCAGCCGCGACCTCAGCCTGCACCAGCTCTTTGTCGAATGCGCCCGCCTCGAGGGGATCACGGTGCCACGCAGCTTCGGCAATGACACCATCCGGGCGGCGTTCAGCACCGTGTCGCTGCCGGGGATCCTCAACAGCGTGGCGAACAAGCGTCTGCTGCGCAGCTTCCAGGCGCAGCCGGTGATCGCCACCCGCCTGTGCAGCGAAGGCGAACTCAACGACTTCAAGGAGTCTGAGCGCTACCGCCTGACCGACGTCGGCGACCTGGAGCCCGTGGCCCCGGACGGCGAGATCAAGCACGGCGGCCTGACCGAAGAAAAGGCCACCAACCAGCTCGGGACCTTCGGGAAGATCTTCGCCCTGACCCGGCAGATGATCTACAACGACGACCTCGGGGCCTTCCTCAAGGTGCCCGACGGCATGGGTGCCCGCGCGGCCCGGAAGATCGACCAGCTCTTCTTCACCCGGTTGCTCGGCAACCCCGGCAACCTGTTCAGTACCGCCCACAAGAACTTCCGGGACGGCACCGATACCGCGCTCTCCGGCGAGAGCCTCGGGCTCGCGGTGCAGCTTTTCCTGGATCAGGTCGATGCCGACGGTCAGCCGATCAACATCAGCCCGCGATTCCTGCTGGTTCCGACGGCGCTGAAGATGACCGCGCGCGAGCTGCTGAACTCGACGTTCTACATCGCCACGGGCACGACCGAGAAGAAGCGCATCCCGACCTACAACGCCCTGGCGGACGAGGATCTGGAGGTCATCAGCTCTCCCTACCTCTCGAACGCCAACTACCAGGGCGCATCCAGCCTTGCCTGGTACCTGTTCGCCGACCCGGCGGTCGTGGACACGTTCGAGATCGGGTACCTCAAGGGCCGCCGCATGCCCAACGTGGAAAAGGGCGACGCGGACTTCGACACGCTCGGCATCAAGTTCCGCGTCTACTTCGACCTCGGCGTCCGTGAACAGGACTTCCGGGGGATGGTGAAGTTCAAGGGCGAGTAACCCAACCCACGCAACCCACAGGAGATACGAGACATGAACGCAGTTTTCAGACAACGCGGCGACGCCATCGACTACATCCCGGTTTCTGACGTGAACGCCGGTGACGTGGTGGTCCAGAACGACCTGGCGGGCATCGCCAAGCTCGACATCAAGGCCGGAGAACGCGGTGCGCTGGCGCTGACCGGCGTCTACACGATCCCGAAGGCGACGGGGGCCGGAACCGCCATCGACGCGGGCGTGAAGCTCCACTGGAACGCCAGCGGCGCGGTCGTCACGCCCGACGCGGACGACGGCGGCACGCCGCCCACAGCCTACCCCTACCTCGGCAAGAGCATTCTCGCCGCCGGGGACGACGACGAAACCGTCCAGGTGAGGCTCCATCAATGAGCAACCTCCTGGGGAAGGCCGCCGAATGGCTCGAGCGCCAGCGCCATCAGCATCTGACCACCGCCGTGTGGTTCGAGCGCGATGGCAAGCGCATCGGGCTCCAGGCCACGATTGGCAGGACCCGGTTCGAGAGCACCGACGAGTATGGCCGCGTGCTGCACACCGAGTCCCGCGACTTCCTGGTCCGGGCCGCCGATCTGGTGATCGACGGCACGGCGGTCCTTCCCCGGCCCGGCGACCTGATCATCGAGGCCGACCTGCACTACGAGGTGATGTCGCCCGCGGGCGAGCCCGAGTGGCGCTGGTCGGACGTCAACCGCAGCACGCTGCGCATCCACACCAAGCAAATCGACGAGGAATAGACCCGATGCCGAACGGCACCATCAACAACCCGGACAGCCGCGACCTGTGGATCGTGGTGAACGAGATGCGCGAGGACGTCGCGGAGATGAAGGGGATGCTCAAGCTGCACATGAGCGATCCGAGCATCCACCACCGCCCGCCCTGCGTGCAGGTGCATGAAGTGCAGAAAACCATCCTCGCGGCTGCGGGAGCTTCGCTGCTGGCCCTGCTGGCGGCCATCGGCTCCATCGTCGCGAGCGTACTGAAATGAGGTAACAGAACATGGCCACCGTCACCGCCATCGCCAATGCCGTCGCCGCCAAGCTGAACGCGACCGAGTTCTCCGAGGAGTTCGAGGCCGAGGTCGTGTTCCGACCGATCTTCGACCTGCGTAACCTGCGGACCCTGAAGGTCTCGGTCGTGCCGCGCGCGGTCAGTTTCGAGCGCGCCAGCCGCCAGGCCAGTTCGCGCCTGGTGCAGGTGGACATCGGCGTTCAGCGCAAGCTCGGCGAGGACGGCGATATCGAGCAGCTCCTCGAGCTGGTCGAGGAAATCACCCTGTGCTTCGGCATCGGCAAGCGACTGCCGGACTACCCGGAGGCGCTGTGTGTGGAGATCGAGAACGAGCCGGTCTACGCACCCGAGCACATCGACCAGTACCGGCAGTTCACCAGCGTCGTGACCCTGACCTTCGAGGTGATCCGATGAACAGCACCATCATGCGCCGAATCGAGGTCACGGCCGACTACCGCCCCCTGTCCGACACGCCGCTGGTCGGTTCTTTCGAGATCAGCGCGTTGCCGACCAACGCGGCGACCGTGTTCTTCCAGGGTGACGACGGCAGCGACGTGCCGTGGATGCCCGGCGAGTACCACGCCGTCTACCGGGTCGACCTGTCGCGCATCCTGATCAAGGGCACGCCCGGCGACCAGGTCACCGTGATCGGAGGGACCTGGTAATGGGCTATTTCACCGTTCCCTCCGGCACTGCCGGGCACCAGCACGCCAACAAGGCCGTGCTCGACGCCCTGCAGAACGCCGGAAGCGGGGCGGTCATCACCGAAGCCGAACGCGCCTCGCTGGACGGGGCGTTCACGATCCCGCCGGGGACGGAAGCGCTGTGGAACAGCGATCCCCCCGAGACTCTCGGCGAGGCCGTTTCGAAGCTGGCAGTATTGCTGGCCAAGCATGTCGGCGTTTACAGCGAACCCAACCCGTAAGCACAGGAGAACAGAACCATGGCAGACCACAAGATCCTCATCGGCGACCTTCAGAATGGAATGGTCGTCCACCACCAGGGCCAATGGGCCGAAAGCGACCGGGTCACCGACCCGCAGGGCCGGTCCCTTGCCCTCAGCTCCGAAGTCGCAGCGGCAGGCTACGGCATCAGCGGCGCGGTCGACACTTATGCCGAGCTGCCCGCCCCGTCCACGCTGCCCGCGAACTCCCTCTACATCGTCCGCCAGGACACTGGCGCTCCGAACGGCAACGGCCTCTATCGCGTCGAGGGCGATCCCGCCGCGTGGGCGTTCCTCGACAGCCTCAATCTCCAAAAGGCCGACGAGGTGCCGTACGACAACGCCGCGTCCGGTCTGACCGGCACGACGGTCCAGGAAGCGGTCGACGAGATCGCCGCCCAGGGTACTCCCGTCGCCGGAGACGGCCTCGAGGACAATGCCGGGGTCTGGTCCGCACGCCTGGACAACGCCACGCTGGATATCGGCAGCGGCGACACGCTGGTCACTCTGGCCGGTGCGGTGTCTCCGGCTGAAGCGAACGCGGAGTACCAGGACACCGGCGAAGACTTCGGCGGCAAATCCGTCTGGTCGCCGGACGGCGTCAGCCTGAACCTGGTCCATTTCGACATCAGCACGGCCCTCAAGCAGTGGTGGATGACGGACCGGGTTCCCGCGCTCATCGGCGACATGGACTGCATCCAGATCGAGGGTGGCGACAACTTCCAGATCGGCCCGAATCAGGTCAACGGCATTCACCTGCTGCACACGGGCACGCACCTGCAGGCCGACGCGGTGTACTCGAAGGCCGGGACGTTCGCCGGTCACCGCATCCGGTTCGACAGCGGCACCGACCGCTGGGTGTTCGAGGACGATATGTTCGGCGGGATCATGTTCCGGGCTGTGACTATCGGCCTGCCCGGACTCACCGGCGCGTGGGAAGACGCCACGGAAGGCATGGGCGTCACGCCGCCGACCAGCGTCTCCACGGTGCCGACCATGCTGCGTGCGGACAATGCCTTCTTCCCCGACCGGTTCTATCTGCCGGATGCCTCGGGCCTGACCGCCAACCTGACCTGGAAGCGGGTCGGCGTTCACTACAACGGCACCTGGATTTACGGGGATGCCGCCGGAACCGACCTCACCACCATCTGCCACGACGGCACGACCTGGAAAGTCTGGCAAGGCGATATGGACATGGGCACGGCGTCCACGACCGTCCCGGAATCCACCTCCCCGGTCGGCCTGACCTTCGATGAGTGGATGCAGCCCGCCACCATGGGCGTGGCCGAGGCGGAAGCCCACTTCACCGCCGCGACCGACGCTGGCGACTCTCCGGCGGATGCGGCGACCTTCGCGGCCGCCCGGCACGGCACCGGCACGCCCACCGTCACGCTGGGCACCGGCGCGGGGCCCATTCGCGTTGCCGATGAGGGTGTGGGCGCGGCCCAGCTCGCGGCCGCCGTGGCCGGTACCGGCCTGGTTGGCGGCGCGGGCAGTCCGCTTGCCCTGGCTCCCTACGCCGACGGCACCGATTACGAGGGCGGCAGTGCCTGGGCCGGAGGTGCCCCGACGACATACGGGGCGGCCATCGACCGGATCGCCTCTGCGCTGGCCCTCCACTTCGGCACGGCCATCGGAGGCTGATCATGATCCGCATGAAGTCAACCAGCCGATTCGAGCGGAGAAAAGTCCGGCGGCGTGTCGCCGAGGGCTCGATCCGCTCCCTGGGTCACGCCGGAGCGGCGCTGCGCCTGACCGCCAGGCGGAGCATCCGGCGATCCGGGAAGCCCTCGCGGCCGGGGCGGCCGCCGCACACCCGTCGCGGGCAGCTCAAGCGGGCCCTGCGCTACGCGGTGGAGAAGGAACGCGAGCGCGTGCTCATCGGCCCGACCTACACGGTCGTGGGCCGGTCGGCAAGAGCGCACGAGTTCGGCGGCCGCTACAAGCGGCAGGTGTATCCCAAGCGGCCGCTCATGGGCCCGGCGCTCGAGAAGATCAGGAGCAGGCTCCCACGCCTGTGGGCCGACTCCGTGAAGGCATAGGAACCGATTCAACCGGACGGGCAGGTGCCCGGCCACCAACACCCCAGCAACAGGAGACCTGAACAATGTCGATCAAACTCGGAATGGAAGCAAAGCTCTACTACGGCGTGGCGGGCGCGACCGCCACCTCGGAGCTGACCAACGTCAAGGACGTCACCCTCAACCTGGAGTCCGGCGAGGCCGACGTGACCACGCGCGCCAACGCCGGATGGCGGGCCACCGTCGGCACGCTGAAGACCGGCTCGGTCGAGTTCGAGATGATCTGGGACTCGGACGACGCGGGCTTCACCGCCATCAAGGACGCCTACTTCAACAACGAGCCGATTGCCCTGGCGATCCTCGACGAAGCGGGCGGCGAGGGCCTGGACGCCGACTTCTCGATCACCAGCTTCAGCCGCAAGGAGGCGCTGGAGGAGGCGATCACCGTGTCGGTCACGGCCAAGCCGACCTACTCGACCCGCGCCCCTGCGTGGGTGGAACCGACCCCGTAACCCGTACCTGGCGGGGCGGGCTGTCTATCCGGCCGCCCGTCCCGCCGCCTAATTCCCGAACCAACGGAAGGAGTGCTTACCAATGAAGACCTTCAACGACAACGCGGGCCGCACCTGGACCGTGGCGGTCAACGTGGCCGCGATCAAGCGCGCCCGCACCGCGCTGGATGTGAACCTGATGGAGGCGGTCGAGGGCGATCTGCTCGAGCGGCTGTCCTCCGACCCCGTGCTGCTCTGCGACGTGATCTACGTGGTGTGCAAGCCGGAGGCCGATGCGCAGAACGTGAGCGACGAGGATTTCGGGCGGGCCATGGCGGGCGATGCCATCGAGCACGCCACCACCGCGCTACTGGAGGAACTGGTCGATTTTTTCCCCCAGGGCAAGCGCCGGGTGCTCCACAAGGCGCTTGCGAAACTCCAGGCGGTGGAAGCGAGGGCGGTGGAGTACGCCCAGGCGAGACTGGAGGACCCCGAACTGGACCGCCGGATCGAGGCCGCGCTGAACTCGCCTACCGATCTCTCTTCGAGCTTGCCGCCGTCGTCGGAGTAGACCCGGGGCCGCACACGCTGCGCGAGCTGCTCTGGATGTCCGAGTCCCGCAGCCGCGATGCGTGGCGGCATACGGCGGCGGTCCTGGCGCTGATCGCCAACGTCAACCGCGATCCGCGCAAGAACCGCCGTTTCAAGCCGGAGGACTTCAACCCGCACGAGCAGAAGCCGAAGACCGTGATCAAGGGCAAGGGCCTGCGCATCCTCCGGGACATCTTCGTCAACCGCGAACCAAACAGAGGAACCACATAACCGATGCCGTCCAGTGCCGACATTCGAGCCGGAGCCGCCTACGTGGAGTTGTCCGTCAACAACTCCGCGCTGGTGCGCGGTCTGAAGGCAGCCCAGCGGCGGTTGAAGGGGTTCTCCTCCTCGGTCACCGCCGTGGGCAAGCGCATGATGCTGATGAGCGGCATGATGGCCATGCCGTTCGTCGGCGGGGTGAAAGTGTATGCGGACTTCGAGCAGCAGATGGCGAACGTCTCGACCATGCTCTCGGAACCCGAGAAGCACATGCCCGGCTTCCGCGACAGCATCCGCGACATGTCGGTCGAGTTCGGCGAGAGCACCGAGACATTGGCCAGGGGACTCTACGATATCCTGTCCGCCTCGGTGCCCGCCGAGCAGGCGCTGGATGTGCTCGCAACCTCCGCCCGCGCGGCCAAGGCCGGGCTGACCGATACCGGCGTCGCGGCCGACGCGATCACCACCATCCTCAATGCCTACGGTCTGGGCGCGGAGCGGGCCTCCGACGTTTCGGACTGGCTGTTCACCATCGTCAAGCGCGGCAAAACCACCTTCGCCGAACTCGCGCCCAGCATCGGCATGGTGGCCACCACGGCTTCGACCGCCGGGGTGTCCATGGACGAGATGGGCGCGGCGCTGGCGACCATGACCCGCAACGGTGTCAAGACCGAGAACGCGGTCACCGCGCTCAACGCCATCGTCTCCAGCTTTCTCAAGCCCACCTCCGAGGCGGCCGAGTACGCCCGCAGTCTCGGCTTCGAGATGTCCTCGGCGACCCTCGAATCCGAGGGGCTGGTGGGTGTGTTCAAGCGCATCGGCCAGCTGCCGCCGGACGCCATCGCCAAGCTCTTCCCCAACGTGCGCGCCCTCCGGGGTGTGCTTCCGGCGCTCAAGAACATGCAGGGCTTCGGCAACGACCTGGCGGCCATGGGCGGCCGGGCCGGAGCGACGGGCGAAGCCTACGGCAAGATGACCAAGACGCTGACGCACAGCTTCAACCAGCTCAAGCAGGCGGCGCTTTCGGTGCTGTCGGTGATCGGCGAAGCGCTGGCCGAGCCGGTCGGCAAGGCGGCCAAGGCGGTCACCCGCTACGCCAAGATGGTTCGCGAACTGATCCAGAACAACAAGGGCATGGTGCTCACCGCCCTGAAAGTCGTGGCGGCGGTCGGAGCCGTCGGCGCGATCCTGGTGGCGGTGGGCTCTTCAGCGGCGGTCCTGGCGTTTGCGCTCGGTGGGCTGGCCTCCATTGCCTCGGCGGTGGGCACGGCCATCGGCGTCATCGGCAGCGTCATCGGCGCACTCATCACTCCCATCGGCCTGGTCTCCGTCGCGGTGGTCGCGCTCGGCGGCTACCTCGTCTATGCCTCCGGCATCGGCGGGAAAGCCATCGCCTGGCTCGCGGAGCACTTCGCCTGGCTGAGCGAGACCGCCCGGGCCGCGTTCAAGGGGATCGGCGACGCCCTGGCTGCCGGGGATATGCAGCTTGCCGCCCGCATCCTCTGGCTGTCGCTGAAGTTGGTCTTCCAGAAGGGCGCGAACAGCCTGCTGGCGATCTGGCTCGACCTGAAAAACGGCATCCTGAATGTGTGGATCAGCGCCAAGGCCGCGCTGCTCAAGACCTGGCAGACGCTGTGGTTCGCGCTCAAGGAAATCGCCATCAAGACCGGCATCGCCGAGCCGCTGCTCGAGGGATTTCACCTGATCGAGTTCGGCTGGCTCAAGGTCACCCAGGCCATGGGCCAGATGTGGATGGAGCTGGTCAGCCTGATCTTCAAGGCCTGGAACCGGGTGCAGTCCGGCATCAAGAGCGCCCAGCAGTGGATCGGCGAGATCGCCATCGACGTGATGGGCTACTTCGACGAGGGCCTCGACACTGATGCCGCCAAGCAGATGCTGCGCGACGACTACGCCGGGGAACAGGGCCAGCTCGATGCCGAGATGGCGGCGATGCAGGATCAGCTCGAAGCGGACCGCCGTGCCATGCGGGACCGGCACCAAGCCGAGGACTCCGCGCTGGTCGACCGCCAGGGCGAACGCGTGGCCGAACTGGAGCGCCAGGAGGCCATCGGCAACCAGGGTCGCCTGGCCGAGATGGAGCAGGCGCGACATGACACGGATGCGGCCGCCGAAGCCGAGCGTTCCGCGCTCGACGAAAAGGCCGCCGCCGATCTGAAGGCCTCCGCACAGGCGCTGGCCGACGCCAGAGGCGAGTGGAAAGCGGCCATTGCCGAGGCCTCTCGCAAGCGGGGCGAGGCTCGCGACGGGGAATCCGGCAAGCCCGACGCCAGCCGCATCGAAGCCCTGATCGACCGCGTCCGGGCCGCCGCGCCCGCCGTTGCCGGGGCGGGCGGCAGGATCGAGGTACAGGGCGCATTCAACCTGTCGGACCTGCGGGCCCTGGCCGCCGCCGGTGCCTCGGACACCGTCGCGGCCAACACCGCCGAGATGGTCCGGCAGCAGAAACGAACCAACCAGAAGCTGGACGAGCAGAACGACTCCGGCCTGGCCTTCCTGTAGGAGAAATGTGAACGATGGCCCGAGTGGAACAGGCATTCTTCGACCGCACGCAGTCGATGAACAACTACGGCAACTACGTCACCGCCGACGTGCCGTATTTCGTCTTCGACGCGCTGGACGAGGACGATGCGATCCTGGCCGTTCACGGCACCAGCAGCGAGTGGTTCAGCGGCCTGCGCCGGGACGCCGTCGAGGTCGAGGAGCGGATCAACGAGGACACCTTCAAGGTCATCGTCCGCTACCAGCAGCACAACACCACCGAGGATGGCGACGATCCCGAGACGGTCTACACCTTCGACACCGGCGGCGGCACCCAGCACATCACCCAGTCGATCTCGACCCGCAACCGCTACCCGGCCAGCGCTCCGGACTACGAGGGGGCCGTCGGCTACGACGGCGACAACGTGGTGGGCGTCGATATCATCCAGCCGGTCTACAACTTCACCGAGACCCACTTCCTGCCGCGCACGACGGTGACCGAGACCTTCCGCGCCCGCCTGGCCCGCAAGACCGGCATGTACAACAACGACGCGTTCCGGGGCTTCGATCCCGGCGAGGTCCTGTTCCTCGGCGCGAGCGGCGTCCGCCGCGGGGACGGTCGCGACGACCTCTGGGAGATCACCTACCGCTTCGCCGTCTCGCCGAACCGTTCGAGCTTCACCGTCGGCGGCATCTCCGTCGCCACCAAACTGGGCTGGGACTACATGTGGGTCCGCTATGCCGACGAGGTGGACGACACCGTCAAGCAGGTCGTGAAGAAGCCGGTGGCCGTCTACATCGAGAAGGTCTACTACGGCACCAACTTCGGCAGCCTGGGGATATAAGGAGGATGCGGCCATGACCCTCAAGAAAGTCGCCAGCGGACAGAGCTTCCGGCCCCGGGCCGATGACTGGAATGCCTTCGTCGATGCCGCCATGGACCATCGCCAGCGCCAGAACAGCTTCGGCGCGCGGTCTATGCTGAGCACCTACCGGCAGGGCATCGTCCTGGTGCGCAACCAGTCCGGGGCCGACCAGAACCAGTTCTCGACGCTGTGGATCGACGACCTGGCCATCCGCCCGGACGATCCCGCCAGCGAGCAACGCTTCCGCACCCGCGCGCCCGTCTTCGACGTGAAGCTCTTTGCCGACATCGCCGTCGCCAATCGCCACGAGTGCCGCTACGTGGTGCTCCAGGAGCCGCTGAAGGACGGCAAGGTCGGCCACGCCATGCTCTTCGGCGTGACGCCGGTGAAGCTCGACGTCACGGTCGAGGCACACGACTACGCTGATCCCAACCCGACCCTGACCGCCAAACAGCGCAGCGGCTGGACCGGTTCCTGCCGCATCCTCTGGAAGCAGGCGGGAACGGGCGAGAAGTGGGCGGTCGTGCATTTTCCGGTCAACGACGCGCCCCGGCTGCTGATCGAGAACGCCAGCGGCGAAACGATCCGGGACGGCTACGCCTGCATGATCGACTCGAGCACGGGCGAGCCCTGGAAGGTGCGGGTCAAGAAGCCCGACGGCGACAGCCGCCTCCAGGTGATCGCCTACACCGGCCCGGACCTGCCGGAGGGCGAGACCGCCGCCCTGCGGATCGGGGACGTGATGCGCTTCCGCGTGGACACCAGCGCCCTCGGTCCCGGCGACTTCATCGGCACCCGCAACGGCTCGTGGTCGCTCACCGCCAACCGCTTCGGGTTCCTGGTCATGGGCACCGAGTATGCCAGCGGCTACTACGCCTACGCCCGTTACTCCGGCGTGCCGCCCGTCCTGAAAGCGGTCAGCGACGAGAACACCTATTCCCACACCATCAGCGTCCGCCATGTCGATAGCAACGGCGGCATGGTGGGATCGTCCTTCACCCTCGACGTGATCCCGGAGGCCTGACCATGCCCATCAAATCAGGCAGCACACTGGTCCCGCTGATGGGCGTCGACGGCAACATCGTCGCCTACCGGCTCGGTTCGCCCTCGAAGTCCGGCATGCTCACCATCGCCGGAATGGCCGCCGACGGCGTGGACGTGGCGCTCAAGGTCGCCTCGATGACCAAGCGCGATCAGTCCGGGCCCATCGCCATGGCGGCGGATTCGGTGGTCGTGCCGCTCAAGGGCGGCATGGCCCCCGGCATGATCCTGATCTTCATCGACGAGGCCAGTTCGGTCTACTTCAACAGCTACAACCCCACCTATGGCCAGGCCAACTGGGACGCGGACGTGGTGCGCTGGAACAACCTGGTGACCGCCAACGGGCCGCCGGACTTCGCCGCCGTCCACAAGGTTGCGGGCCATCCGACGCTGGACATCATCCCGCCGGACCGGACCTGCCCGCCGGAGATCGGGTACAGCACGATCAGCCGCAACCCGTCGGCCACCGAGTTGGTGACCGCTTACGAGGACTGCAAGGGCGATCCGACGCTGCCGCATCCGCGCGAGGTGCTGATCTGCATCGACTCGTCCGGCTCGATGACCCGCTCGACGATGACCCCCGGCATCGATCCATTCGAGCAGTGGCTCGACGACGGCGGGACCTTCACCCCCGATCCGCTTGCTCCGCTGCCGCGCATCCCCTGGCGGGAATACCGCTTCGGCGGTGAACGCTGGCTGAACCTGACCTGCAACCTCTACGAGGATTACCGCTGATGCTGAACGAACACACCAACCTGATCGCCGACGGCGCGCGCCAGAGCCTGCTCTCCTGGACGAGCGCCGACGCCGCCCTGGAAAGCTGGGTGTTCGTCAACGGCGTCAAGCTCTACGGGCCGCTGCTGCTCGACACGGTCGAGCGCTCCGTGCCCGTGCCGCTGGCCACCGGCGAATGCCTGTCTGTGGAAGTCCACGACATGCCGCCGGAGGAGATCGCGACGCCGGTCTTCGAGACGCCGACCACGATGCCCACGATCCAATGGAACCCGCTCCCCGGCGCGCAGCGCTACCGGCTCTATCACCGGGAGGGGAACGGCAGCGAACGGCGCGTGTTCGACCGCGCTGCCAGCGACTTCCGGGGACTGCCCATCAGCATCGATGCGCCTGTCGAGCTGAACGGTGTCGGCGGCGTCTGGCATTTCCTGCGGGTGGAGGCCGTCGACGAATACGGCAACGAATCCACCCGCCGCGCCTGGCGCTGCTTCACCGTGGAGCCGCCCGAACTCCCGTCCCGAATCGAGATCGCCGACGGCACGAGCCCCGGCCTGTTCGAGATCACCGTCAACCCATAGTCACAGGAGAAACACACGATGCCTACCCCAACCGCAGACAAACTCAGAACCTTCTATGCCTCGCGCTACCTCACCGCCGACGGCAACGCCCTGAACCAGTACACGGTCGACAGCGCCACCGTGCGCACGCTCGTGGACGCCGCGCTCACCGAGGCGTCCGGCTACTGGGACGGGGCGGTCGGCTGGTTCGACCCCGACACGCCTACGCCGGAACTGCAGGGCGCGGTCTTCCACGTCCAGACCTTCGACGGCGGCACCGACACGCTGACCCTGTCGCGCGACCTGCCCGCCGTGCCCCAGGCCGGGGACACCTTCCGCCTGGCGCTGGGCGGCAACCGCCGGTCCGGCCGGGAAACCTTCGGCATGGTCGTGGGCGGCGACATGCCCGAGTTCACGCCCGTCGCCTGCGCCAACATCACCGGGCTGACCATCCACAAGGCCTCCGCCCGGCTCGGCGCGAACGATCTCTACATCGATTACGACCAGAGCCGCCAAGAGATCACCGTCCAGGTCGGCGCGGCGGGCAGTCCGGGCCCGGCTCTCGATGTCTCCGCTGATGTGACCGGCGAGGCGATCCATGCGGCCGACGACCAGGGCTACATCATCGTCGACGTCGTGAACGCGAGTCTGCCCGGAGCCAACGCCCAGGAGGTGTTCACGCTCGCCTATCCGCGCGGGTACTTCTGCCCGGACTACGAGGGCTACGAGACCGGCGGCGAAGGCAAAATCCGCTATCGCCTGGAGGTGTGCCGCAACACCGATCCCGCCGACACCATGGTCGATCTGTGCGTCCACACGGTCAGTCCAGGCGGCCTGACCACCACCATCGCCGCCGGGCAGAGCCTGACGCCGGACGCGGGCACCATCGACATCGACGGTGGCGCGGACTGGCCGGGCCGCTCGTTCTGGGTCAGGAACACCGACGTGAACGCAGGCGCGGGAGACTGCCGTTATGTGAAGTACCGCTCCGGCCCGACGCTGTACTGCGAGGCGGCCAGCGACTGGACCAGGGTCGCCTTCGACAACGGCACCAACGAGCCCTCCATCGGAGACATGATCGACGGGGCCGCCTCCGGGGCGACCGGGCGCGTGGTCTCCATCCAGGTCAACTCCGGGAGCTGGGGCACGTCCGACGCGGCGGGCTACCTCTGCCTCTCCACCGTCACCGGCGACTTCGTCGACAACGAGAACCTGCAGAACTCCGGCATCGTCTTCGCCCTGGCCAACGGCGTGGACGTGAAGGGGCTGCGTGACCACGTCGCCGCCAACTGGAGCGCCGGGGATCACCTCCAGGTCATGCCCGACATCGACCTGGCCCTCGATGCGCCCGACGGCAGCGACCAGTTCGAGAACCCCGCCGGGGAGAGCATCGCGCCCGCGGGACTCGCGTTCTCCGCGCCCACCGACGAAGAGGACGCCCTCTACATGGGCGACCTGGCCTCGGGCGACATGCGCGGCGTCTGGCGGCGCGAGTGGATCATGGACAACCACCGGGCCCGCAAGGAGATCATCGCCGACGCGGTCTACTTCTGGGCGTAACCACGGAAGGGAGAACAAACCATGGGACCATGAACCACACCGACCCCCGACCGGATGACAACGAACCGAAACCCAACAACAGACAAGCGAGGTGCATGATGAAACTGAACACGATGAATCGAATGGCGGCGCTGGTGATCGCCGGTGCCGGAATGCTGATGCTGGCGGCGACGGGCTGCCAGAGCACGCAGACCCTCAGCCAGACCGAAATGCAGGCGCGCCTGGCCACGCTGACCGAGGCGGTCAGACTCGAGCAGGTGCGCAGCGGTTCACCGGTGGTGGCCGACTTCCTCGGCAACGTGCCGAAGAGCGGCGCGGCGGGGTACACCCAGGTCAAGCGCGTGGTGCGCAACCCGGACGGGACGCCGCTGATCCTGCCCGACGGCCAACCCGCGATGGAAGGCGGCGTGGCTGTGGGCCTGCTGAACTCCATGCGCGACTTCGGCAACGTCGACCAGGCCTGGCTGGTGCTGGGCGGCTGGGCCCGCAACCCGCTCACCGGCGAAGTCAGCCGCGACGCGACGCTCGACGGGATGTTCACCTACGTCACCGGCGGGGGTGTGGACAGCACGGTCAACAGCGAGTTTGCCGCCGTCTGGGCCGAGGCACCCGCTGCCGAAAAGGCGGCTGCGGCCGAGGCGGTGCGCAAGGCGCTCGAGGCCAGGAAGGGCATGATCGTCGAGGGCATCACGGCCACCGGCGAAGCCGCCCACGGCATCCTGCGGGAGGTCTACCGGGCCACACCCGCCGGAGCCGGACTGGCGGCCGTCGAGGTGCTGCTGGATGCCGACGGTCGGCAGATCCCGGCGACCGTGACCGAACCGTTCCGAACCCTCCCGTCGGCTGCGGCCGGAGGGGGCGGCGAGTGATCCCACGCCTCCGCCACGGTTTCTTTCCGTCCTCCTTCCGGGCCGTGGCGGAGGCATCTCCTTCAACCCTCAACCGAACAGGCAGGACACCATGACCGAACCGATGAACGACATGACGCTCATCGACCGGGACGCGGACATCGCCGAACGGCGCGACGTGCCCGGCACCGACGGGCTCTGGGCGCTGCGTTCCTACTGGGACGCTTCGCCGGAGGAGCGCGCCCGGATGTGCAACGGGGCGGGGCCGCGCTGGCTGGACCGCTTTCTGCCTTGGTGGCTGCGCTGGGTGCGTCTCTTCGCCGACCGCCTCTGGGCACTGGACTGCCGCCAGGCCTTCGACATCCACGATTGGGATTACGCCCATCTGCCGCACACGCCCGCCGGGAAGATCGAGGCCGACGACCGGCTCCGGGACAACCTGGACTCGATCATCCGCAGCGCGCATGGACCGCAGTGGCTGACCGAGCTGCGGCGACGCGAGGCCCGGCGCTACGTGCGGCTGGTGCGCGAGTTCGGCTTCAAGGCGTTCTTCGACCGGGATTGAGCGCCGGGGGCTGACGCATGATCACTCTCAACACATCCATGTGCGGGGCCACCGCCAACTTCCCGGAGGCGGTGATGGCGACGCTGGGCGGCCAGCTCGTCGTCTTCGACTACACCCCGGACCAGGCGGGCGGATCGGGGCCCGGGGCCTATTGCGAAGGCTACCTGCCGCGCGATCCGCAGTACGCCGGGATGTATGAGATCTTCGGCTACATGCCCGACGACTGGCACTTCTTCGACGGCAACACCTATGAATGGTGGAACGACTGCGCGCTGATCAACGGCGTCGACGGCGCGGCCGGATTCACCTTTCACGGCATCGCCTTCGAGCCCGAAAGCATGCCGGTGGTGCGCACCGGAAGCGGCTGCCGTCCGTCCGTCCGACAGCTTCAGCAGGCGCTTTCCGCCGCCACGATGCTCGCGCCGGACCCGGATCGTTCCCGCACATCCACCGTTGTGCGTCTGACGGTCGACAAGCCCATTCACCGGAGCATCGTCGCCGCCCGCTTCGCCAGTCGCCAACCCGCATTGACCGGCTTCGGCAACCCCACTCTCGATTCGCTGCAGCCCAACCTGGTGTGCGTCTGGAAGCTGGAAGAGGGCACGGGCACGCGCATCGACGCGATTTCGGGCGAAGACCTGTCGGCCCACAACGGTCCCGCGAACGCTGCCGGGAAGGACGGCCAGGCCTGTGTCTTCGTCAATGCCTCGTCCCACGGACTGTATCGCGATCAGACCCTTCTCGGGCCGCTGGGCGCGCACGAAACGGATACGGAGATCGCATTCTCGACATGGCTCTATGCCAACACGGTCGGCTACCGGAGCATCGCCGGATTCATCGACGAGATGGGCGGCATGGGGCCATGGTCGCTGTCGCTCGGCTACCAGAACCGCATCTATCTCAACATCAACACATACAACTCGAACGACTACGCCTACGCCCAGACCGTCGGCATCAGCGCCGGGCAGTGGTACAACATCGTCTTCACCTTCTCCAGCACCGGCCATCTCCGGCTCTACGTGAACGGAACGCTTGCAGCCACGGGCGACACTTACGGCGGGACCGGCGGCCTGGCCGAACCCTATTCGCCCTTCACCCTCGGCTGCGGACAGGTCTACGATTACGAGCACGACACCACCGGCTTCGGGAACTCCTGGGACGGCCTGATTGACGAAACCTGTGTCTGGAACGCGGTCCCCGCCGATCCCGACGCCTTCGCCGCCGCTCTCTGGAACGGCGGACGTGGCGCATTCTACCGCATCGACACCACGCGCCGGACTGTCTCGGGCATCGCCGCCACGGCGCGGCAGCACATGGACATCCTGCGACGGGAGCGGTTGGAGGCGACAGCCAACCTGGCGATGACGGGCACCACCGCCCGCTTCGATGCCGTGGCCCGCCTGGTCCGGGCACACCCAGCCGTGCGAAGCTCGGCCCGAAAGAGGACGGACTATCGCCGGACAGAAACCCTGGAGTCCATTTTCGGCCTGAATCCGTCCCATGCTGGCTTCGCCCATCGTGCGGATGCCCGCCTGCTGACCGGCAGCGGCTTCGGGAGTCCGATCCTCGATCTGCTTGGCGGCGATTTGGTCTGTTGCTGGAAGCTCGAAGAGAACACCGGCAAGCGGATCGACGCGGTCACCGGTGAAAACCTGACGCCGCACAATGCGCCGATCAGTGATCCGGGCATGAATGGCCAGGCCAACCGCTTCTCGAACGCCCAGTCAGACGGGCTCTTCCGGGCGCTTGAGACCCTTGGCCCCCTGGGCAGCCACGGTCCCGATGCTGAACTCGCCTTCTCGACCTGGCTGTATGCGGACTCGGTCGGCTACCGCAGCATCGCCGGATTCATCGACGAGATGGGCGGCATGGGACCGTGGTCGCTGTCGCTGGGCTACCAGAACCGCATCTACCTCAACATCAACACCGACAACTGGAACGATTCCGCCTATGTCCAGACCGGCAGCATCAGCGCCGGGCAATGGTACAACCTCGTCTTCACCTTCTCCAGCACGGGCCATCTCCGGCTCTACGTAAACGGGGCGCTGGCCGCGACGGGCGACACCTACGGCGGGACCGGCGGCTTGGCCGAGCCGTACGCGCCCTTCACGCTGGGTTGCGGACAGGTCTACGACTACGAGCACGACACCACCGGCTTCGGGAACTCCTGGGATGGCCTCATCGACGAGACCTGTGTCTGGAAGACCGCGCCGACCGATCCCGACGCCTTCGCGGCGGCCCTCTGGAATGGCGGCCGGGGCGCATTTTATCGGATCGACACGACGCGCCGGGCCACCTTTGGAATGGCCGTGGCGGCAAGGCAGACCACAGCCACACCGCGTCTGGAGCGCTTCCAGGCAATGATGGAACAGACTATGACCGGAACGGCTGTCCGCCTTGACGCGGTCGCCCGCCTGGTTCGAAGCTCTCCAGCGGCGAGAACAACGGCCAGGGCAATCGCCAGGCACAACCGTGTGGACGTCTTCAGGAGCATCTCCGCACTGAATCTGAACCCGGTGCGGACGGCGGTTGCCCATCGGGCCGTCGTGCGACGGATTGCCCTGGCTTCCGCAGGAACCGACGCGCACGCTTCAGCCAGGCATTCCACCATCGCCATCAATGGCCGTCGCATCGTGGCGCTGGCGGATACCGTCCTGACCGGCATTGCCGCCCGCTTCGAGGCCATCGCCTATCGCAACTACCAGGGGACCGGGCCGCGTCCCGCCGCGCGGGTTCCGACGCTTGCCCGCACGCCGGTCGGCTTCGACTTCGTTTTCGGCATCGATCCCACCCGTGCCGCCGTCGCGGTGCGTCCCGCCGCCCGCCAGCTTCCCGGCACGGTGTTCGGCAACCCCATCCTCGATGCCATCGGTGAGCACCTGGTCGCCTGCTGGAAGCTCGAGGAGGACGCGGGCGAGCGGATCGATGCGATCTCCGGCGAACACCTGACGCCCCACAACGCTCCGGCCGCCGCGCCCGGTCGTGATGGCCAGGCCAACCGCTTCTCGAACGCGCAGGCCAACGGGCTCTTCCGGGACATGGAAGACCTGGGACGTTTGGGCAGCCACGGCCCGGACGCCGAACTCAGCGTCTCGACCTGGCTCCATGCCGACTCCCTCGGCTACCGGAGCGTCCTCGGCTTCATCGACGAGATGGGCGGCATGGGGTCATGGATGCTCACGACCGGCTACCAGAACCGTCTCTACCTGAACATCATGACGCCCGACTGGGACAACGCCTACGTGCAGAGCGGCAGCCTGGCGACGGGGCAGTGGTATCACGTCTTCTTCACCTATGACGCCAGCGGCAACGTCCGCCTGTATCTGAATGGTGTTCTTGCGGGGACTGGCAGCACCTACAGCGGCAACGGCGGCCTGGCACAGCCATACTCACCATTCACTCTGGGCTGCGGCCAGGCCTATGACTACGAGCACGACACCTACGGCTACGGCAACTCCTGGGACGGGTTGATCGACGAAACCTGTGTCTGGAATGCCGCCCCAGAGAACCCGGACGTGTTCGCCGCCGCGCTCTGGAACGCCGGACAGGGAACCTTCCTGCACATCGATCCCCGGCAACGCGCGGCCATCGCGGCACGAGGCGACCTGCGAGCCGATACGCGCATGGCCGCCGGTGCCAGAATGACGGCGGACCAGGAATTGGCGCGATCCGCCACCCCGGCCCGCGCTCTGGCGACCCGGTACACCACCGAGACAAACACGGCGGCATGGGCCGATGCCCGGGCACAGCATCGCCTGCTGCGAGTGGTCCGGGCGGACGCCGAGTACATCATCGCGTTGACCCGTGTCCTGAGTGTCGTTCGAGCCGGAGTCCGGCGGGACATGGACGCAGTCAACTGCGCCCGCACGGTGCTCGGCTTCGATGCCCGTTCCGCCACGACGACTGTCGGTGCCGCCTTTCTGAAAGCGCTGGTCGAGCGCCTGCATGCCGACCACGGCGTGCGTCTCGGGGCGGGAACGAAGGCCACCTTCACCGCCTCCGGCGACCTCTTCGATATCCGCGCCGTGAACCGGGTAACCACCGGGGAGCATCCCGGTGCGCGGAAGCTGCTCGTCTGGACGATCCCGCACCTTACCAGTGCCAGAGACACGACCGGCAGCCGCACCCCGATTCCTTACCTGGCTCGGGCCCGGCAGGACGCGCTGCACCGCGTGCGCCTCACGCTTCGCGCCCCGCAGACCGCCGCCGTTCAGTCCCGACATGATGCCTTCATCCAGGCGGGCTGGCGACTGGTCGCCCGCAATGCCTTGACCGGACAGGAACTGGACCTTGGCTTCGTGCCCGCCGGTAATGACGCAGCGGGCGGTACGCTCGTGGACGTGGCGCTGCCGGACGGCGACTGGCAGATCGAGCCTCGACCCGCCGAATGGTTCTGGACCGACTGCCGGGGCCGCGCAGCATCCAGCGTCAGCATCCGGGACGGCCGCATCCTTCACGCCGGGCTGCCCGCCATCCTCAATCTTCGCGGGGAGATCCTCAACCAACGCCGGGTGGTGCGCTGGGAGATCGCCGCCGAGTTGCTGCCGCAGGTCTTCCAGTTCGGCATCTGGACCGGGGCCACGTCGCCGGTCGACACCACGGGACAGCCGTTGGCCACCGTGCCGTTCTCGGCCGGACGCGGCAGCTATCTCCATGCCTTCACGCAGAGCGGGCCGCTCCACCTGGCCGTCGCCGCGTTCGATGCCGATGGCATGGGGCCGGAAGCCGAGATCTTCCTCGACTGGGCCAGCGCGCCGCCCGCCAGTCCGGTCAACCAGCTCGCCCGCTGATCCCCGATTCGGCAGCCCGTCTTTCCGGTCCGCGCGAGGGGTGTCTCCGCGTCCTGGCGGGACTGTCGGCCATGTTTCGCAACTCATTCTCTATAAACAGGATAAATCTCTCGAAATCTCGAAGAAAGTGTGCCTGAACGCCTTGCTGTGTGCCCGTGTGGAGCGAAGGTGTCAACGTGAACAGAAACACATACAACCGACTCCCGATCAACAACTTGCAACACAACAAGGAGTAAGAAAATGGACCTGCGCGAGATCAGATTCGGACTTGAAGTAGAGACCGTAAAGAAGACCCGCCGCGAGGTCGCCTACGCGATCCACTCGGTGGTCGGCGGAACCGTAACCCACGCCGGAACGCCCGCCTGCTACGATCCCTGGCACATCACCGACCTGCGCGGGCGGACCTGGAAGGTGATGGCCGACGCCTCCCTGACCAACGTACCGCGCAACCTGCAGGCCGAGGTTGTAAGCCCGGTTCTCGGATATGACGACATCGCGCAACTCCAGGAGGTCGTTCGCGCCATTCGCCGCGCCGGGGCGCGGGTGGATTCCACCTGCGGGATTCACATCCACATCGACGCCGCCCCCTTCGACGGGCGACGCCTGGGCAACCTCGCCAAGATGGTCTACAAGCAGGAGCCCCTGATCCTCCACGCCCTCGGGGTCAGCGACGCGCGCCAGCGCCGCTACACCCGCCCGGTTGAAGACCACCTGATCCGCCAGATCGAGGCCAGCCGCCCGACCACGACCGACGAACTCAACCGCCTCTGGTACGGGTACCACAACAGCAACCCGCACCACTACGACAGCTCGAGGTACCACGGGGTCAACCTGCACAATGTCTGGTACCGGGGCACGGTCGAGTTCCGCTACTTCGAATCCACGCTCCACGCCGGGAAGGTCAAGGCCTACATCCAATTCTGCCTGGCCATCGCCGCCAAGGCCCTGACCGCCCGCGCCGCCTCCAGCAAGAAGCGCGAATTCAGCGCCACCAGCGCCAAGTACGATTTCCGATGCTGGCTCCTGCGCCTCGGGCTGATCGGCGACGAGTTCAAGACCGCGCGCCTCCACCTGATGGCCAACATGCCGGGAAGCGCCGCCTGGAAGAACGGACGCCCCGAGACGGCAGCCAACGCCAACGCCTGAACCAACAACCGGGCGGGGCGGGCCAACGCGCCCGCTTCGCCCCAAACGAGAGGACAACGCCATGAGAATCCAGATCCACCCCGAGACAACCGACGGCAAATCGATCCCCGGCAGCGGGACGATCATCGCCGCCGAAACCCCGTCCGCCATCGTCGAGCTGATGCGCCTGCAGACCCCGTTCAGCGGGGAACTGCCCGTCGCCGAATACCGCGACGAGGTCCTTCTGCATGCCGAAGGCCCGGAACGCAGGCCGCTTCCCGATAACGCGGAAACCGCCGACATCGAGTTCCTGACCCGTCTGGCCCAGCACGGGCGCATCGAGTTCCTGCCCGACGACATGCTGCCGGAGCCAGCGGAAACAGAGGAGACCACCGTATGTGCAGGCAGCCGAACGAAGTGAGACGGGCGGCCACAGGCCGCAGCGATCCCGCCTCGGCGGGAGAGCGGCAACTAGGCATCATCCGACCTGGCTGCATCTCCAACCATCAACTGAAGGAGGACGCATCATGTGCAGACAGGTAGGTGTAATTCTCGGCCGGAAGCGCCGCCGCTTTCCCGAGCACGACATCCTGCTGGACATCTTCACCGAGATGCTCTGGCGCTCGGAACGCGGCGGGCCCCATGCCACCGGGGTCGCCGTCCTGCGCGACGACGGCAACCACGCCATCGCCAAGCGCCCGCTGCCCGCCCGGCGGTTCATCGACCACGAGGCCTTCTTCGAGGCGCTGACCAGGTTCGACAACAAGGCCACGGCGATCATCGGCCACAACCGCTGGCGGACGCGGGGCACCGAGAAGAACAACCGGAACAACCACCCGATCCGCGCCGGGCAGGTCATCGGAACGCACAACGGCACCATCTACAATGCCGACGACCTGTTCCGGCGGCTGCGCCTGATGCGCGGGGCGGAGGTGGACAGCGAGCTGCTCTTCCGGTTGGCCGATGCCGCCGTTCGCGACGGGATGCTCGATGCGGAAACGTTCCTGCGGTTGGTCGCGCCGTGCCGGGGCCAGATCGGGGCCGTGTTGGCCGCCGTGGGCGCGCCGGGCCGGGTGGTGGTACTCAAGGGCAACAAGCCGCTCGAGTTCCGCTACAGCCGCCGACATCGCGCCGTGGCCTATGCCACCGACGCGGCGGTTCTCGACGACGCCATCGACGCCAGCTACCGCGAGCCGCACGACTGGCGGCCGATGGTCGTTGACCCCATGACCATGCTGGTCTTCCGCCACGAGGACGTTTTCGCCCCGGAAGCCCACCGGCTCGCCTTTGTCGCGCAGTCACGCCAGCGCACTATCGTAACGAAAGGAATCACCCCATGACCATCACACTGTTTGTTTACGGAACCTTGAAAAGCGGGCGGTGGACTACGGCTCGCGAAGCGAACGGAGAGCAAGCCGCAGGCTTGGCCGAAGGCCGCCACTGCCGCAGGCAGGGCGCAACAAACCACGACAGGTTCTGTCGTCACGCCATCGACATCCGTCTTGCCACTATTATCGGACGCCTCTATGATCTGCCCGCCGGGTTCCCGGCGCTGGAGATTCCCGAGGAGACGGTCCTGGCCGTCGGCACCGGCGACCCGCTGGCGGATACAGAAACGCAGGCCGAGTTCGCGGCGCGCGAGCTGGTCATACCGGAGGCCGCCGATGGCTGGGACACCGTCCACGGCGAGCTGATCACCTTTCCGGACCCGGAACGCGACCTGCCGCCGCTGGACCGCCTCGAGGGGTTCCGCCCGGATGGCCATGGACTTTACCGTCGCACCCTGGTGGCCGTCAGAGCCAACACGGGCGTCGAAGCCGCCTGGGTCTACCACATGGAATGCGCCTCACTGTGCAGACGACTTCGATGTGGTCACTGGTGAATTGCTCTATCCTAACCTGCTGATCCCTCCGCCCTCCGAGATGGCTGCTCGATCCTCTGAACCTACGGAAGTAGGTCGAGGCTTACCAGGACACACTTGGTAAGTCAGGACTTACCTTGTGATCTCGATAGAAATGCACTGTGGGTGGTACCTTACAGCAACATCGACCTCGCCACTCCAGAATTGATGCAAGCCAATCGGGGTTGGCACGCGATCTGCTATGCCATGTAACGACTTGCCAGTCGGCAGCGACCAGGGAAGTTGGGGGTTGTGAGAAATAACAGAAGAAACGGAAGTGGCACGTGAGCAGAAAAGTAAAACTCGGCATACTAATTGGTATCATTACTGCAAGCGTGATCGGCTTGCTCATTTCACTGCGGCAACCTTCCGAAACGAGACTGCCAACTACCCCCGCCGCACCCGCCGCACCCGCCGGTCCGCGCACAGTGTCTGCTGTCTTTCCCGTCACAGTTGACGCCTTTCTTCAGTTCCAGAAGGAAGCCAGGGAGGTGCTTGAGGCAGAAGGCGTCGATGTTAGCTACTTCAGCGCAGAGGGTGACCCAACTCGTTTCCAGACCGTAGTCAACGCTGCCCTTCTCAAGAATCCAGACGTTCTGGTTCTGGTCGGAACTCAGCTCACTAACACGGGACTGGCACCGCGGTACGCCGGTAGCCTCCCTCCTGTAGTGAGTTCCTGCATCTCAGATCCGAGCAAAGTTGAGCAACTGACAGCGATTGGCCTGGATCCTCCGCGCTCCCGAGACGTAGCCGTGTTGACCGACATGCCCCGACAAGATGCCTACAGTTTTGGTGCCGATCTGATCAGGCGGGTCACTCCGGACATCAAGAAGGCTGGGGTCATGTTCAACAACGCGGAGATAAACTCCAAGAACACAGCCATGAAAATATCATCGGCGCTCGAAGCAGTTGGGATAGAAGTTATCGATGGCATCGTCACGAGCGAGGAGGATGTCGACAAAGTTGCTCGAAACTTGGTGTTGGAGGGGGCTCAGTTGCTGATCATTCCTCACGACAAATACGTCATAAAGAAGGCGCCCACCGTTGTTAAGATTGGCTTGGAAGCCCCGAATGGACCCGTTCCTGTCTTTTCGCTGGACGATGGAACGGTTCGAAAAGACGGAGCTGCATATGGTGTGTCTGTCGATTATGGGTATATAGGCAGAATAACAGCAGAAACCTGCCTCAAGATAATGCAGGGAACCAACCCAAGGACCATGCCAATCATCCAGCAGGATACTGCCAGTGCCTACTTCAACGCCGATTCCTGGCAGAAGCTTGGTCTTCCTCCGCTACCTGGAGACATACGCGACGGGGCGGTCATCTTCGGCGGCGAGTGATTGCTCGTGAAAAACGCTCTAGTCATCGCGATGGAGGCATTTGGCACGCTCTCTGCGGAGCCTGCTTTTTCCTTCACTTATGGTTTTCCCCGGACAGCAGTCCTGATAGCCACCTGCATCAGGGATTGGGGCGAGTCATCCGGCCTGCTGCCAAAAGTAATCAACCTTGACGCAGCAGTTCACAGGCTACCGCCCTCAGAGCAAAACTCGCGTGGTGTTGCTCAATGTGTTGAGCGGACCCTGACCGAGTCTATTGCCGCAACGGACCCTGTGCTGATATGCATTGTCGCTCCTTATACCAACATGGCGAACTGGGCTATTTATGCGGCTCGTTGCTGCCGCTCCGCAAAGCATGATGTCACTATTATCACCGGAGGGCCCCACGCATCTTTCATGTCTGAGTCCCTGCTTCATGACCCCACAAGTCCTTTTGACGCTGTGATACTCGGGCCAGGAGAAGCCAAATTACAACATATACTTGCTCATTTTGAAGACCGCAGTTTGCGTTTCCTTTACCCCGGAATCGCAACCCCCGGCCGTCCAGCCGAGTTTGGGCAATCTGCCCGCGCGAACGGAGTTCCGCCTCCTCCAATTGACTATTCGCTGTGTGATCACTCGCAGATAGAACCTGACCATGGGGCAGTAGTCATGGCTGGCCGTGGTTGCTCACATTCTTGCCCATTCTGTCTCGAATCCCTCTATTGGCAGGCTGACCGAGTTCGTTTTCATCGCATGGCTGATTGCGTAAATGATGAGCTTCGCGCGTTGAGAGCTTTGGGAGTGCGCGTATATGGCCTGGGGGACAGCATCATTGACATGCGGCATCGTGAGTTCTCCACGTTCTGTTCCCAGGCGTTCTCTGAGGTCGAGCTTGATGAGCACTTTTACATTCTAACCCGCTTGCAGATGATCTCTGCTTCTGGCGCGCAAGCGTTCCGCGCTGCGGGGGGCAGGGCCGTTTGGGTAGGACTTGAAACCGCGGACCAAAGCATGCTGAGTTCAATGGGGAAAGGCGAGACCACTTTCGTCGTGCGCGAAAAACTGGCGACCGCGAAGAGTGCTGGGCTGAAGACTGGCGCATTCTTCATGTTTGGCTATCCCGGCGAGACCGCTGCGAGCGCACAGAAAACTCTTGAGCTAATGGAGTCGCTTTTCGACAATCACCTATTGGACTATGTGGATTGCTCAGTTTTTGTTCCGTACCCTGGCCTGCCCATGTTCTCGTCGCCTCAGAACTACGGACTGATTCCCCACGCTCCATTCTGGTCCGACACGCCTCAGTGGGAGTTCTGGGGCAGGTACAACGAGCCACCAGTCTTCGACCTCGAAGAAATGCCCCGGGAAGAGGTTTTCCGAGTCTGGCAGGAAGCCATTGCCATGAAGAGACACTTTGATATCCGCGACGCAACTGTGGAGGAGGCCCCGTGACCGGTAGTCTAACCGACATCCTCCGTATAGGTCTCGCAGATGGCCTTCTCTGGTTCCCTATCGTCTTAGGAGTGGGACTTCTCTACACATATTTCCGAGAACTGGATGTCAGTGTAGACGGTATAGCCATTCTGTCTGGAATATCATGCGCCATAGTGTGGCGTGCCTCCGGCTCATACTTTCTGTCCATCACAGCAGGGACTGCGACAGGCGCGCTGCTTTCTCTGTTTGTCTCAACTCTGCATGCGCATCTTGGAATCAACGTTTTGATGGCCGGAGTGATATTTAGCCTTGCGTCACATTCCGTCTCGGTAGTTCTCATTGGAGAATCCGTTGTGATGCCCGACACGGTGCTCTTCAGGGGATTCGGCACAGTCCAGTGGTGGCAGCCGGTGCTCGTTGCAATTCTTGGTATAGCGGCCTTCGCTGCATACAATAGCCGCTTCGGCTTGGCAGCCAGAAAGCTAGGTACGGGATGCCGTGTCAATACTGTGTATTCGTCATCGCTATTGCGATGCGCTGCCTACTGCCTATCGGGAACACTTTATGGCATAGGGGGATCGCTCTATGCTCACTCGCAAGGAATGGCAAAAAGTGGCGGTTCATTTGAGTTTCTGCTGGTTTCGTTGTGCTCCTTCCTTTGTGTTGCTCGTATAGCTGATCTGATTCGCCTATCCGGGCGCCTTTTTAGAAGATCAAGTTCCTCAAGCGTTCTGTCGTTTTCACCACGCATGCATCTCTTGAGCTCAATCCTTCTTTCCCCAAGCGTCTTGGCTTTAATTGGAGCTGTCTTTTTTGAAACGCTCCTTTTCATAACTATTTCTAAGTCACCGAATCCGATGCTGTGGAAACTGATCTTCGCGGTCTTACTCATGCTATCGCTTGCCCGTATGCCATCATTATCCAGGATCACAGCAAGTTTATCTTTCTGCAAAGCCAGGCGTCACGACATTCTTAGCGTGGTTAACCTGTCAGTGCATTATGACATTGGTTCGGAGAGGCGAATTGTCTTCGACCAAGCATCAGCAGAATTTCACAGAGGGATCAACCTTATTCGTGGACCGAATGGTACGGGCAAGTCGACTCTGCTCAAGACTATCGCGGGTACAATTCATGCTTCAGGCGGCGACATCAGTTCGAACGGCGACAGCTTTTTGCATCTTCCGCCACAGCGGAGGCCGTGCTATATACTGCTGCAAAATCCAATGGAGACCCTCGGAAGCAGCAAAGTCGACGGCGAGGCACAGGCACCGGAAGGACTTTCTGTCGTGGAGAGCCTGTTTGCGTCATGGTCTGGGGCAAAAGCGCACCGCCAGGCCATGCACCCGGAAGTCGTCCTCGGGCCGCTCTTTTCAAAGCTCGGAGAGCTGAACATTTCGCCAATCAAATCCCAAGTCGATCCCTTCTGGCTGAAACCAGTTCAATGTTTGTCTGGGGGCGAGGCCCACTGTGTGTCGCTCTATTGTGCGATCTTGTCGGAAGCGGAAATTGTCCTCGCTGATGAGCCAACAACAGGCCTGGACCAGACAAACTTTGAGAAACTGGCTGCGCTCTTCCGGGCATTGGGCACCAAAAAGGTGATACTGTTGACCTCGCATGACATGCGAGTCTCTATCCTTGCCGAACGCACGTATATCGTGGGTGAAGGGAAAATCCTGTTGCAGCAACTCTAACCGACTATTAAAGGCATATACCGCCGATATGACAAGATCAAAATCCCCATGGTGGGACAGCACTAAGCCAGACACTTTCTTCCCCGCTGTATACCGGAAAGGCGATGATTCGCAGGAGGGACACCTGATTGATGTTTGCCAAGATCTAACGACCCGAACGAAACGCGAGTGTGATATGATTGAAGCAATAGCTCAACCTGGTTCGGGGGCCCGGATTCTGGATTGTCCATGCGGCTATGGTCGACATTCAAATGAGTTGGCAAGACGGGGATACCGTGTTACTGGTATTGACCTTTGCCCACAATTCCTCGACGAGGCCCGCTCAGCGGCATCACGCTGTAAACGTGAGGCCCCTGTATTTATTCAAGCAGACATGCGTCAACTTCCCGAGATTGGACTTTTCGATCTGTGCATCAACATGTTTCTGTCGTTTGGTTTCTTCTCAAGCGACAGCGAGAATCTGGCGGCCTTGCGGGGCTTTCGTTCTTCGTTGGCCCAAGGAGGCACTTTACTCATGCACACAGACGTCAATCCCATCTTGGCCTACTCAGGAAAATATCGGGACAGGGCTGTACGGCACCTTACACATGGTGGCATTCTTCTTATTGATGAAGACTTTGATATGACTAATGGCGTTTTGCACGGAACGTGGAGGATTGAGAAGGAGGGGCATGCCACTAGCCGGGAATACTCGATACGGATTTACACCCAGGACGAGATGCTTTCGCTACTCATGGAAGCCGGATTCCGTTCAGTTGAGTTCATGGCGGCCATGCCCTCGCAACACGTCGCCCTAAGCCAGGAGGTTGTCTATGTCGCAAGAGCTTGAGTCATCAGTTCTCAGTGCGCTCTACCACATAGAGCGCCAGTTGGCTGAGTCTGCAGAATCCAAACGATCTAACGTTGGAAGTGATACAGTTCCCGCGCATGAGCTTCTGGAGTGTCTCAAAGCTCCATCTGGCAAGGCCGACAGTAGAGGAAACGACCTGACGGAGTTGGGTGCGCTTCTGTATGCTTCCTTGCCCAATGAAAAGCACTTTGAGGCGTTGGGATGGATCGTGTTTCATTTGTCGCTGCCTATCTCGTTCCGTAGCATGGACACCGTGGCGACGCGCAACTGGATTGCACTGAGGACGGGCGATACGGATATCATAGACGCCATTCATGAGCGAGAGCTCTCCGAGGGCGGCGCAGAACATATCGCAGACATATATGCGCCATCAATTCTGGCTCAACGCTTACGTGGGAGCGACATCGAGGCTGTTGGAGACCTCAGTGAAAAGGCTTGGCTCTACCGCTTGTCTCCAATTGAACGCCACGAACACGGAGTTCAACACAGCCATTGCCTTGTGCCAAGTAGCAATGAAATCACACGATTTGTGTGCTTTTCGCCGTTACCGAATGGCCACGTAGTGGTCAGCTCATGTGCGTCGAGGATGGCAACTGCATCGCATACACCGTGCACGACACTGGGGCGTCTCCTGGGAGAGGATGAGAGCACTGCGGGCAGCAGATTCAAGACCTTCAGCGACCTTGTCCGCTTGAGACGGGCAGAGGAGTTCCCAGGTCTTCCTGATCCAGGCAGAGCGGTCAAGTGTAACTTCTATGCACGAGTGCCCATGTTTTATGCATGTGGCTCTGAACGCTTCATGACCGAAGTGTTTCTTGCGATACAAGTTGAGGATAACAACATAGAGGAAGCGGCCCATATCACCTTGCGTGTTGAGAGCATTCTGCGTATTGTCGTCTCCTTGGTGAACAGTCAGGTCGGCTACAACGTAGCCAGTTTTGTTCGCCGTGCCACGATGGCGCGCCTGGGGCATGCTGTGCTGCGGCATGACCTCAAGAATCTGGCTGAAAGCGTGCAATCGCAAGTGCGATTGGCTCTTGAGCTTGTGCCGACTGACGGCAACTCGGCTGACGCTTTGGTCCGACGAGCCTTGCTTAGTGTTCGCGCAGACACCCTCCTTTCGATGATGGCCAACAGCATGGATGTTCTCTGGGACCCTCGAAGGGAGTGCTGGCCAAACGAGAGAAACACACTCCGGAAAATGGCAAGAGCATTTGGAAATTGTTGGAAAATTGCACAGGTTGAGTCCTGTGAGTTTATTGGACCATGGGACGATGACTCCGACATCCCTGAGTTGTGGCCATGTCACATTGTGATGGCAAACCTAATGCGCAATGCAATTGCCCAACCTGAGAACCGTTCCCTTCGCCTCGAGGTTGTGCTCGAAGATTGTCGCGTTGAGTTTGGTTGCTTGAGTGAATGTCCCATTGATGATGATAAGAAGAAGCAGTTCTTCGAAGCTGAACTCGAGAGTGATCCTCCGACAACAGGGCGAGGTATCTGGATATGTCGTTACCTTTCTGAACGCTTGCTCGGAGGCGAGCTTTGGCTTGGCGATCCTTTTGAGGCATTCAGGGCGAATGTGCGCTTTTCGTTTCCACTCAATGAAGGGAGGTAAATAGATGCCGAATACCACTGTGATGATTTTGGAGAACAACGCGAGCTTGCGTTTCGCTTGGAGAAGCCAATTTCAACTATGGGCTACGACTGTTCCCGACCTATCCCTGGATATCCTGGAAGCATCTGGAGAGAAAAAAGCTAAGGCACTAAGCGAAAATAGGTCTGTCGACATTGCCATTGTAGACCACAAGCTGGATGATGGTGATGGTGTCGGATACGCTAGCTGGATTCTGGCAAAAAGCGACTCTGCGGTGGTCTTCGTGACAACGGCATTTGAGGGAGAAGTTTACGACAGCAGAGCAGGAACAAGAGTTGATGAGGCCTACAATCATCTGCGTAGAGAGCATTTCGATCGGATCGTCTTCGCTGAAAAAGGGGACCTTGAAGGAGCCTCTGTAATCGATGATTTGAAGAGTGCTGTTCTGACGCAGTTGCGGAAGTGTGCGGGGGAACGGCACGGTTACGTCAAAGAACTGATTGCTCAAATCCCGACCCGTTCGTTAGCCATGCAACAGTTTCTATCGGAGCTATCCCCCCATGTTGATTCTAGAGTTGTAGTCCTGGGAGGGAAAATCGGCTCAGGGAAGACATATCTTGCCGAGGCCCTACATCGGGCAAGGATGAATCTTGAGCTTACTTCTGGTGAGTTTCGCAACGTCACATTGACTGAGACTGACCCTAACTTGATTCGATCTCAGCTCTTCGGACACGTCAAGGGCGCGTTTACTGGCGCGAATGAAGACCGAACGGGGGCCATAGAGGAATCCAACGGAGGGACTGTTCTGCTTGATGAGATTGCGGACTTCCCGCTTGACGTCCAGGGGGTTTTGTTGAGTGTTTTGAATAACGGAACATATCGCCGGGTTGGGGAGGCGAAACAGAGATCGACCCAGTCGATGTTCATTCTTGCAACGCATCGAAACCTAGATGAGCTTGTTAAAGCAGGGCGATTCCGAAGTGACCTTTACAGTCGCATAAAGACACTCCAATTCACCGTTCCGAGCCTTGCTGAGAGACGAGAGGACATTATTCTTCTGGCGGAGTGCTTTGTGCAAGAATGGAACTCGAAAAGAGGCACAGAGATCACGCTTGGAAACTCCGCGATACACGCACTTGAGACTTGGGATTTCGAGGATGGGGGAGTTCGGGACCTTAGGGGGCTGCTGATGGACTATGCCCTCCCGAGGGCAGCGGCTGAAGGTCGCCTTAAGCTGTCCGTGAGCCATCTACCTGTCGTACCATCAGTAGACACTGAACAGAGCGGGAGCCAGGAGCTTGTGTGCCCTGATAGCTTCCACGAGATGGGTGCGGATTTCGGGAAGATACGGGAGTACATTCGGGTCTGCATTAAGCTATTAGAGCAGTGCCCGTCCAAGCGAAAATGGCAACTTAAGGACGTAGATGACCACTTGGGTACCAACGGCCGTTTTAAGGGCTATGTAAACAGTCACCCAATGGCCTTCGCGTTAGTTCTTGATCGGAACTGGGATGTCGCCCAAAAGGCTACGCGCATTCTCGGAATAAACGGCAAGATCAAGGAAGAACTCATCAGAAGAGGGCGCGCCTGACCGGTGTTTGGACACGTGTTGCATATTTGTGCATGCTCAGTTTCATGACGACCGTGGTCGGTGTCACTATATTGGTCCTTGTCTCGCGGTGATTGCCTCTCCTCATCCAGCTATTGAGAGCATGTATGCGACTACGGCGCTATGCGCTGAGCGTTTCGACACGAAATCTTGAAGGTGTCAGGTGTCGCATCCGCTCATCCCCCGCCATTGCCCCGCCCCCTCTCCGCCCTCTCCGCTTCCAACACCTGCTGTCAGTTGAATCCTAGGCGGCCCAAGGCGGACACGCCCTGGTTCCCAGGGCATTGACATTGAGCATGCGCGTAATATATTTTGATAGACTTTCGATGACTCCCAATGTCCCAGCAGGCAAAGGAAAATTGACACATGAGCACTGAAGAGCGCTGGGTTGATGTCGGCGAGGCCGCGACACATTTGGGCGTGCGGCGCGAGTCGGTCTATCGCTGGATCGAGGCCAAGGGCCTGCCAGCACACAAGGTCGGTCGTCTGTTCCGCTTCAAGCTGTCGGAGATCGACGAATGGGTCCGCGCCGGAAGCGGCGGGGACGGCGATGGCCAGGAGGCCGAAGAGGAATGACGGGGAACGCCACACCGTTGCGCTCCCGGAGTGGCTGTGGCGCGTGTTAGCGGGCAGGCGCTCGAACGAGAAGAACTTATGGACGAGACAAGGTAAGCAATGGCAAGACTCTCATTAGCCAAACTTGAACGGCACCTGTACGGGGCGGCGGACATCCTGCGCCGCGAAGGGATGGATGCCGCGACATACAAGGATTACATCTTCGGCTTGCTGTTTCTGAAACGGTGCTCCGACGTGTTTGCTGCTGAGCGGGAGTCTGTCGTCGGCCGGAAGGTCGCTCAGGGCGTCGTCCAGGAAGCGGCCGAGACGGAGTATGGCGAGAACCCGGATTTCTTCGACACGTTCTTTGTGCCAGAACGGGCCCGTTGGCCATATCTCCAGGAGCATCTCAACGACAGCGCTGAACCGTACGGAGCTGTCCTGGACAAGGCGCTTGGCGGTCTGAGCGAGAGCAACGAATCGCTGCAGCACGTACTCGACCACATCAGCTTCATGCGTACGCAGGGCAACAAGCGCGTTGTGTCGGATGAAGCCTGCCGGGAACTCGTTCGCCACTTCGGGCGCTACCGGCTGCGGAACGAGGACTTCCAGTTCTCCGATTTGCTTGGCTCGGCCTACGAATACCTGATCAACATGTTCGCGGAGTCGGCAGGCAAGAAGGGGGGCGACTTCTACACTCCTCGCGACGTCATCCGGCTGATGGTTCGTATGCTCGATCCCAAGTCCGGAATGAGTGTATACGACCCCACGTGTGGCTCGGGCGGCATGCTGATCATCACCAGGGAATACGTTGAGCAGTCGGGCGGCGATGCGACGAATCTGCGGATGTGCGGACAAGTCATCGATCCGTCGGCCTGGTCGATCTGTCGCCTCAACATGCTGTTGCACGGCATCCGGGGCGCGGACATCCAGCTCCAGGACACGTTGCTGCACCCGATGCACCGGGAAGCGGGCGAACTGGAACGCTTTGACCGAGTTATCGCCAATCCCCCTTTCAGCCAGAATTACTCGCGCGGCGATGGTATGGAATTCAAGGAACGTTTTCGCTGGGGTTGGTGCCCGACCAGTGGCAAGAAGGGCGACCTTATGTTCGCCCAGCACATGCTGGCGGTGTGTAAGGACCGGGGCATGGTCTGCACGGTCATGCCGCACGGCGTCCTGTTCAGGGGCGGGGCAGAGAAGGAAATCCGCACGAAGTTCCTGAAGGAGGACCTCATCGAGGCTGTTATCAGTCTCCCGCCGAACCTTTTCTACGGGGCGGGCATACCGGCATGCCTCCTGGTCATGCGCCCCAATCTACTGACCCGCTTCCCCAATCCGAACAAGCCCGCCGAGAGGCAGGGCCATGTCCTGTTCATCAACGCCGATGCCGAGTATTTCGACGGTCGGGCTCAGAACTACCTCCTGCCGGAGCACATCGAGAAAATTGCCTCTACCTTCGAACGCTATCAGGACATTCCGGGCTATGCCCGCCGTGTGTCGCTGGACGAAATCGCTGACGGCACGAACGACTTCAACCTGAACGTCCGGCGCTATGTGGACAATTCCCCGCCGCCGGAACCTCACGATGTACGGGCTCACCTGGTGGGGGGAGTGCCCACTGCGGAGATCGCAGCCAAGCAGGATCTCTTTGAGGCCGTCGGATTCGATCCTGAGCGGGCCTTCGTGCATCGCGCAGACGATCCTGGCTATTACGACTTCGCTCCAGAGCTGGCCGATCGGACCGCCATCGCCGCCATGATCGCCGAGGACGACGGTGTGAAGGCCCGGCGGGAAGCCTTGGGCGAAACGCTGATGACATGGTGGAACGAGCATGCTGCCCGTGTTGCAGAGCTTCCCGGCGGTGGGCGCGACCTGAATACGGCCCGGGCCGACATGCTGACCAGTTTTACGCAGGCCCTCCTGCCTCTGGGCGTGCTGGATCGATTCAAGCTGGCTGGAGTGGTCGCTACCTGGTGGACAGATGCCCTGGCTGATTTCAAAACCTTGATCGAGAATGGATTCGCCGGGGTTATCGATGGCTGGGTCGATGCGATTGCCGATGCGGTCGAGGACGAGGACAACGTGGGCCCCGCGTTTGACCCATTCGCCCACAAGCTCGTGCTCCGGATCATGCCGGACTACCTTCAGCAGATCGATGATGCCAAGGCGGACATTGCCCGGCTGAAGGGCGAAAAGGAGGAGTTCGAGCAATCCAACCCACCCGACGATGCAGACGAGGAGGAACTGAGTTCCTGGAATTACGCCAAGGATCTGGACGGCCAAACCAAGGAGCTGAAACGAGACAATCGGTCTGAACTGCGGGAACTGAAGAAGCTCGAGCGTGCGGCGTCCAAGAAGAAAGCAACCGACGATGACCGACGCGCGTTCCAGGTTGCGGAAGCAGATCTTCGCCCTGTGCTGGTTCAGCTTGAAACACTTGAGGCAGAACTGGCCCCCTACGAGCAGATCAAGAGCGACCTCTCTGATTCGCGGGCCCGCTACCGCGAGTTGATTGGGTACTTCGTCACAGAACTCAAGCTGCGCTGTGGGGGGATGACCGAAGACGAGAAGAAGGCAACCGTGCTCGAGCTGTTCGTGCAGGACATCCGGGCAGGGCTCAACGTAGCCGTCGCCGCCAGAGAAGAAGCACTCGTGCGGTTCACGGAGAGTCTCTGGAGCAAGTACAAGGCACCACTGACGCAGCTCACCAGTGAACGCGACGCATTGATGCAAGGTCTCACGACAGTCATGAAAGGGCTCAGGTATGTCGGCTGACACGAAACACAGTCAACACGATCCTTGTCAGCTGGCCGCTGGCTGGCGTGAGATAAATTTGGCCTCAGTTGCCGACATCCGTTTCAGTAATGTCGATAAGAAATCCGAGTCCGGCGAACGCCCTGTCCGCCTCTGCAATTACACGGACGTCTACAACAACGACTACGTCACGGCGGACATGGACTTCATGCGAGCCACGGCGAGCCGAACAGAAATCGAGAAGTTTGGCCTGCTGGAGGGGGATGTTGTCGTCACGAAGGATTCGGAGACTCCCGATGACATCGGCATACCGACCGTGATCGACAGCACGGCACCCGACTTAGTTTGCGGTTACCACTTGGCGTTGATTCGCCCGAGCCAAGGTGAAATCGATCCGACTTTTCTGGCCAAACAGTTGGGACACTGGCGGATTGCCCGGTACTTCGGGCGGCAGGCCAATGGCACGACGCGATATGGCCTCTCGACAGGCGCAATCGCGAATGTTCCGCTGCACTTGCCATCCATTGAAGAGCAACGGACAGCGGGTCGCACCGTCCGGTCTCTGGATACTGCGATTGCGAAGACTGAGGCCGTTGTTGCCAAACTGAAATGTGTCCGCGCCGGGCTTTTCCAGGATCTGCTGACTCGTGGCGTCGGCCTTCACGGCGAGCTTCGCCCCCCGCACGATCAGGCACCACAGCTTTACAAGCCGTCACTGCTGGGGCCAATCCCGAGGGAGTGGGAGGTCACAACACTGGAGTCAGTTGCCGCGGTGGACAGGGGGAAGTTCACCCATCGGCCTCGCAATGATCCTCCCTACTACGGTGGTATCCACCCGTTCATACAGACAGGGGATATTGCGGATGCCGCCGGTAACGCAATCTCAGACGCGAGTCAGACCCTGAGTGACTTGGGAGCATCGGTAAGCAAGGAGTTTCCCGCTGGCACAATAGCAGTCACCATTGCCGCCAACATTGGGGATACTGCCATACTCGCTCGCCCAATGTACTTCCCCGATAGCGTTGTCGGTGTGGTCGCCAAAGATGGGAACTGCATTAGGTGGCTTGAGTTGTCGTTAAGAAGGGCCAAAAGACACTTGGATGCGCTGGCGCCCCAATCGGCCCAGAAGAACATCAACCTCACATTCCTGCGCCCCCTTTTGGTGCCCATACCGCCGATTTCCGAGCAGGAACGTTGTGCGGAGCTCTACGAGTGTTGCTCGACGCAACTGGAGTCAGAGGCGACAACGCTCTCCAAGCTTCGCCTTCTGAAGTCCGGCCTCACATCTGACCTACTCACGGGGCGCGTGGGCGTGCCAGACAATCCAATGATACAAGGGGAGCATTAGGAGCATGGGATTTCGATTAACAAGACGAGGCGGAAGCGCTCCAGATACACCCGAGGCGCTGTTCCGCGACCTCAGGAACCGCAAAGTCGAAGGCCTGCTCTCCCAGCAGGCCGACATGCTTCGGACCTACATGGAGCATGTAGACGAGTCGGATGTCGCGCTCCAAATGCCAACGGGCAGCGGAAAAACGCTGGTCGGACTTCTGATCGCGGAATGGCGGCGGCGCAAGTTCCGGGAGAGAAGCATCTTCCTTTGTCCCACAAAGCAACTGGTCAATCAGGTAGTCGAGCAGGCATCCGAGAAGTACGGCCTTCGGACTCACGCCATGACCGGCCCACAGCGCGACTACGATACGAATGCCAAGACCGAGTACCAGACTGCGGAGGCCATCGCGGTCACGACCTACAGCGGCGTCTTCAATACCAACCCGTTCTTCGATAACGCCCAGACCATCGTTCTGGACGATGCACATGCGGCGGAGAATTACATCGCGGATTTCTGGTCACTGCGCATTGATCGCAGATCATCAGACCAGGAGACGTTGTATGGCGTGTTGCTGTCAGCGATCAAGGACCACGTTTCGGTCTCGGATTTCGCGCGCCTAAGCCGGGACGAACGAAGCCCAATGGACGCCCTTTGGGTTGACAAGCTGCCCACCCCTGCGCTGCATCAACTTCACGGGGAGCTTTTCCAGATCCTTGAAACGCATATCCCGGGTGATTCTGATCTCGCCTACCGCTGGAGTGTGCTGCGTGACCACCTGCTCGCATGCCATATCTACCTCAACTGTGAAGGCTTTCTCATCCGTCCGCTGCTGCCCCCGACGGAATCGCATCGCCCCTTCGCCGGAGCCAACCAGCGCGTCTACATGTCAGCCACCCTTGGCGAGGGTGGCGAACTCGAGCGTTTGGTCGGCAAACGTTCGCTGACGCGGATACCCGCGCCCGAGGGTTGGGAAAGACAGGGCGTAGGGCGCAGGCTGTTCTTCTTCCCCACACGGTCACTTGACGAAGATGATTCGATGGACTTGGTCACACAGATGATTGATCGGACTGGGCGCGGGCTTGTGCTGACGCCCAGTGAATGGCAGGCAAACCAGGTCAGGGAGGAGATCAGCGACGCTTTGCCGGGTGTGCGGCTGTTCAGCGCCCACGAGATCGAGGCATCGAAGAAGCCGTTTGTGGAAACCGACAGAGCCGTGGCAGTGATCGCGAATCGCTATGACGGCATCGACCTGGTTGGGGACGAGTGTCGGTTGCTGGTGGCTTGGGGACTCCCCCGAGCCACCCACCTCCAGGAGAGTTTCCTGATATCACGCATGGGCGGGTCGATTCTCTACAACGACAGAATCCTGACTCGCATCGTCCAGGCGACGGGCAGATGCACGCGTTCTGCTACGGACTACGCGGCGGTGGTGATCGTCGGGGAGGAGCTGAGCAAGTTCCTCCTTCAGGGAGACAAGCGCCAGTACATGCATCCAGAGCTTCAGGCAGAGCTGGCGTTCGGCATCGAAGAGTCTAAAGAGCGCAGCACTCCCGACTTTCTGAAGAACCTGGAGATATTCCTGGACCACGGAGAACAGTGGGATGAGGCCGATGAGGTGATCGTTGCCGAGCGCGACGAGCTTGATCGCCAAGACCTTCCTTGTGTGGAGCGATTCGTGGCCGCCGTCCCCGAAGAGGTGTCCTACCAGTACGCCATGTGGCAGGGCGACTACGCTGGTGCATACGCTGCCTGTAAGGATGTGCTTGCGCATCTATCTGGCGATGATCTGAGGGGTTATAGGGCTTTCTGGAACTACCTTGCCGGAAGCGCTGCCTGGCTTGCTGCTGCGGTGGGAGCCGGTGCATTGGAAGCGCAGGCCCGCGAGTGTTTCTCCCGGGCATCTCAGGCGTCCGCCGCGGGATTGCCTTGGCTACACAAACTGTCTCGCCTTGGGCAACCAGATGGCGGGGCCAGTGACGAAGCCAACGCGGGGCTCGATGCCGCCATAGAGCATCTGGAACGGGAGCTTGAGGATCTTGGCACCGTGCACAGCGGCCGCTTTGAGCGTCGCGTGAAGGAGATTCTGAAAGGCTTGAATCAGACAACTGCAACTGGATTTGAGAGAGCACAGGTACTTCTGGGAAGCCTGCTGGGTTACCCGGCTGACAATACCAACGAGGACAGCGGCCCAGACCCTTGGTGGGTCCTGGATGGTGAGCGCGGAATCGTCTTCGAGGACTACACAGACTGCACGTCGTCGGACCCAGTCATCAGCACGAGCAAAGTCCGGCAGGCAAAAGGACATCCCGAGTGGCTGAAGTCCAAGGAAGGCCTGGCGGGCGTGTCTTTTGCGCCGGTGATTGTCTCCCCTGTGGAACGACTCGAAACAAGCGCAATACCCCTTGCTGTCGGTGTCCATTTCTGGAGCGTTGACGACTTTCGGGACTGGGCGGGTAACGCCCTGACGGTCATTCGGCACTTGTGTCGGGCTTTCCCGGGCTCGGGTGATCTGGCGTGGCGTGCAGAGGCCAAGGAGGCCTATGTGACAAACGGCCTGACTCCGAATGCCATTATGGCCAAGGCTTGCGCCCGCAAGTTGTCGGAATTGGGGGGGCGCTGAGGTTGAAGTTGCTCCCACAACAACTTGCGGCTTCGCGGCACTGCAGAAAAGCGATGGCCTATTGCGGCGACGAAAGACGTGTGATTCCGGAGGCGAATCGGTCATGGGCATAGCAGGAAGAATGGTCGATCTTGACGAACTCGTCCTTTGCTGCAGGGATGAGAAGGCCCGCGAGTACATACGTGAGGCGGTCGCTTGCTACAAATCGGGGGCTTTCCGTTCCGCTATCGTCGCGGCATGGATCGCAGTGGTATTCGACATCCTGCACAAGCTCAGAGAACTCGACCTGACGGGCGACAAGAACGCAAGGAAACACCTGGATGACTTTGAGAAGATCGTCGCGGGAGGGGAAAGCAAACTCAAGGAGGCCCTTGATTTCGAGCGCGGCATTCTTGACGTAGCTGCGAGCGATTTCGAGTTGCTCACACCCAATGAGAAGCTGGACTTGGCCCGGCTCCAGGAGGATCGAAACCGCTGCGCACATCCCAGCATGCAGGCCATGGACACGGTTTACGAACCTACGGCCGAACTGGCGCGCTCACACATCCGCAACGCAGTCGAGATCCTGCTGGCTCGCGAACCAGTGCAGGGGAAGGCTGCCTTGGCTCGCATCTGGGCCGAGATCAAGTCCGAGTATTTCCCCACGAGCACAGAGGAGGCCGTCGCTCATTTCGGGAGCGGGCCTCTTGCCCTTTCGCGTGCCAGGGACTCACTCGTGCGGAGTCTCGTTCTCGGTCTTTCGAAGGCGTTTCTTCTTGATGAGGAGCTGAAGGGCGAGGAAAAGCGCCGGGTAGCAGCGGCGTTGGGCGCGGTCGTCGAGCTGCACCGATCCCGAGCAGAGGAAGTCCTGAAGGGCGAGCTTCCGAAGATTCTGAGTACCGTTCCTGACGACCGGCTGGTCCACTTCATCCATCTTGCCTGGCGTTGCCCCCTTACGTGGGAAGCCGCAGACGACGGGGCTCGCGCAAAGGCCAAACGTCTGCTTGAGTCGGACAAACTGGAAGGCTCCGCCCTTCTCAATGCCATCGTCCCCGCATTGTGCGTCTCTGATCTCGAGGAGACCGCAAGGACACGTACCGCCGCCTTGGACAGCGAGTCATTGTCGAAGCTGCTCAACGTGGCCAAGCTGCTGCCGAAGTTGCGCGGGCTTGTTCCCAAACTCATTGAGGGAGCCAAGGGGGTACGTTCGTACAGGGGGGCCGAGAAGTACTACGAGACGCAGATTCTGCCAATCTCCGCAATCCTGAGTCCAGACAACGTTCGCGAGATACTTGAAGCCGTCACCGGGAATGGCCAAGCCTACGATGCCGGTGGCATGCCGGAGATCTTGGTCCAGCTCTTCGACAGGACTGAGCGCATACGTGAGGAATGCTCGGACCACTGGGTGGCGTTCGTTGAGAAGATACGGGATCTGCAGGCCAAGAAATTCACCGGTATCGACTACAGTGACATCTTAGGCCGCCTACAGGATGCGGGAATGCTTCCGGCCAGCGAAGGGGAGGACGCGTGATGGCTAAGAAGACGAAACTCGTGGTCATGGTTTCCTCCTCGGTGTATGGGATTGAGGAGCTGCTGGATCGCGTCTATGCATTGCTGACTGCCTTCGGCTACGAAGTGTGGATGTCCCACAAGGGCACCGTTCCAGTGTTCTCCAATCGAACCGCGTTCGAGAATTGCCTGGCAGCTGTGGAGAAGTGTGACCTCTTCCTCGGGTTGATCACGCCGCACTACGGCAGCGGCAAGGAAGCTAAGGACGAGCTTTCTATTACGCATCGAGAGATGCTGCGAGCTATAGAGCTCAAGAAGCCTCGGTGGGTATTGTCTCACAGCGACGTGGTGTTCGCCCGCTCTCTGTTGATGAATCTGGGGCACGGTGATGCGGAGTCCAGGCGTGCATTGCAGCTCAATAAGAACGCGGTGATCAACGACCTCCGGGTCATTGACATGTACGAGGCGGCCACCCTTGCAGACAGGCCCATACGTGAGAGGAAGGGCAACTGGGTGCAGAAATACAGATCGACGGAGGATGCAGCCCTCTACGCGACGGCCCAGTTTTCCAGATACCAGGAGGTCGAACGATTTGTTCAGGAAAACCTGGCAGATGAAGGTGCGGTACGAGCGTCCATCCCGCCCGCCGATAACGAAGGAGCACAATCATGAACCCAAGTGAACTTGCCGAGCTGCTCCGACTGGGCGAAGACCAGACGATTGAGCTCAAGACAAACTGCCGAGTGGATACCGTGGGGCGGGAAGTTTGCGCCTTCCTCAATACAAGCGGGGGGTACGTCATCTGCGGAGTAGATGATGGAGGGGAGATCGTCGGGAGCAGTCCCGCCGGGGGAATCCCAGGCTTCGAGCGCAAACTCGCGGAGGGTCTTTCACCCAAGGCCCTGGCTTCGGTTGAACTTCACGAGGTCGAGGGGAAGCAGGTAATCGTCGTCGAGGTCCCGGCGGGGATGGATGTCCCCTATGCGTTCCGGGACCAGATCTACATCCGCGAGGCGGCACGCACCGTGAAGGCGGATATTGACACGATCAGAGACATGGTTCTTCGTCGTCAGACCGAACCCGAGCGTTGGGAACGACGCTTTTCAACAGCCAGCATTGATGGCGACCTGGACGGCGATGCCCTGTCTGCAGTCGTCGCTGCCGTCAATGACAACGCGCGGATGGTCTTCCGCAACGAAGGCGACAAGCAGGCGGTACTGCAGGATCTGGATGTGGTCAAGTACGGTCGCCTGACAAACGGCGGGGACGCCTTGTTTACATCCGAACCAGAAGCGCGACACCCCCAGTTGCGAGTTCGAGCAGTTTGCTTCACGACCGATGAGACGGACGCTACGTATCGAGACATGAAGTCCTTCAGCGGCCCCCTCGTTTCCGTGCAGCGGGAAGTGTACCGGTTTGTGCTCCGCAATACTGCTTCGCGCGCTCGTTTTGTCGAGGGCGAACAAGACAGACGCAACGAACCACTCTATCCGGCTGACGCCATCGACGAGGGGCTTGTGAACGCGTTCGCGCATCGCGACTACGCCGACTACAAAGGCGGCATAGCCGTGCACATCTACCCCAGGCGGCTGGAGATCCGGAATTCCGGCGGCCTCCCCGAGGGCGTTACCGTTGAGAAGTTGGCTGAAGGCCACATCTCTGTGTTGCGCAACCCCGACATCGCTCACGTCTTATATCTGCACGGAATGATGGAGAAGGTTGGGCGCGGCAGCCTCCTCATACGGGACCTGTGCGCCAAGCACGGCATTCCTGCACCGGAGTGGAAATCCGACCCTGCGCTGGGCGTCACCTTGACCTTCTACGCTCCCGAGGGATCAGCTCTTACCGGGGAAGTCACCGAGGAAGTTACCGAGGAAGCTACCGAGGAAGTTACCGGGGGAGTCACCGGGGAAGTCACCGAGGAAGTTACCGAGCAAGTTCGACAGCTCGTGGCTACGTGTGCTCAACCGATGAAGCGGGTAGAGATTCAGGCTGCTCTCGAACTGAGCCACGAGGGGCATTTCCGGGAAGCTTACCTCGATCCAGCCCTTGAGTTGGGCCTCATCGAGAGGACCATCCCTGAGAAGCCACGCAGCCCCAAGCAGAAGTACCGCTTGACCGCCAGGGGCAAGGAGCTGTTCCGTTCCTTGCGTTCCGGGGCAGACTCGGATGAGGGGGCAAGTAGATGAGTGCCGTCCAATGGGAATACGAGGTCGTTGAGAAGCCGTTCTGCCAACAACTGGAAACCATGGGCTGGCAGTGGATCGAGGGTGATCCCGACCTGCCTGAGACGACAGAGCGCGCGACCTCGCGGGACGTTCTGCTCCGCTCCCGACTGGCAGAGGCACTTAGGCGCATCAACCTGCGGGATGGCAAGCCGTGGTTGGACGATGTTCGTATCGCCAAGGCCATCCGTGATCTGGAACAGGCGGCCGGACACAGGCTGATGGAGATCAACCAGGGGGCCACACGCCTCCTCTTGAAGGGAACGGTCGTCGATGGCCTGCCTGATTGGGACCATGGCCGTCCTCAGCCCGTACGCTACATCGACTGGGAAAAGACGGGGACCAACGACTTCCTTGTCATCAACCAGTTCAAGGTCGAGCTGACCAGCGGGCGCGGGCACGTGATTCCCGATGCCGTATGCTTCATCAATGGCATCCCCCTCGTCGTGGCCGAGTTCAAGAGCCCGGCAATCGAGAATCCTCTCAGTCAGGCCATAAATCAGCTTCTACGCTACTCAAACCAACGCCGCGAAGTGTGGCCGACGCTCTATCAAGACAACGAAGGAGTCGAACGCCTATTCCACACCAACCAACTGCTGATCGCCAGCGATTTCTTCGAAGCCCGGGTTGGGACAATCGGGGCACCGCCAGAGGTCTACCTGGAATGGGCGGACACCTCACCTGTCGCCATGAGCACCGTGGCAGGTGAACTCGGCCTGCTTGAGCGGCCTACAGCAGAACCAGAAGCGGCAGATGCCCTTGCTGCCATCGGCCCGGAGGAGACAGGGCGTGCCGGTACACCGATTTTCTTCCGAGAGCCTGGCAAGCGACCTGAGTCACTCCGAGGCGATGGGGCCTCGCAGCTTGCCAGCCAGCAGGTGCTGGTCGCCGGGATGCTGCGACCGGAGCATCTGTTGGACATCGTCCGTAGCTTCTCGACCTTCCGGCAGGTTGATGGAAAAACGCGTAAGGTCGTGGCCCGCTACCAGCAATTCCGGGCCGTCCATAGGGCCGTGAAGCAGCTTCAGGAGGGTCGCACGAAACTGCAAGGAGCTGAGCGCGACGAGCGGGGCGGCATCATCTGGCATACCCAAGGCTCGGGCAAGAGCCTCAGTATGGTGTTTCTGGTGCGCAAGATGCGGACGCTGGAGCGTCTAAAACGCTTCAAAGTAGTAGCGGTTACAGACCGTACGGACTTGGAGGGACAGCTTCGCGAGACCGCTGCTCTCAGCGGCGAAGCCGTGCGCCCAACGGATCGGGAACGCGGCGGGAGGGAATCCCCGACGGCCCTCACGCAGAGAATACTCAGCGAACCGACGCCCGATATCGTCTTCGCTATGCTTCAGAAGTACCAGGACCGCAACCGACAGCTCTCGAGTGACGACCGCGTCGCCATGACCATCGTACGCAAAGAGAAACGCCCTGGACGCGAGGAGCCTGTCGTAGAACGCGAGGTGACATTCGAGGAGACAATTCGGTTCGAGGAGTTCCCCGTCTTGAACGAGAGCGAGGAGATCCTGGTGCTCGTCGATGAAGCACACCGTTCCCATACCCGCAGTCTCCACCGTAATCTGCGCCGGGCTCTGCCGAACGCCGCCATCATTGGTTTCACTGGCACGCCCATCCTCAGCAAGGACAAAACCGAGACGAGGGAGATTTTCGGCGATTTCATCGACAAGTACCTGCTGCAAGATGCCGAGTTGGACGGAGCGACGGTCCCAATTCTATACGAAGGGCGAACAGCCGATGGAATGGTCAAGGATGCCGACAGCCTGGATCAGCTCTTCGAAGATATGTTCCGAGACTACACGGCAGACGAGTTGGCCGTTATCAAGGCGAAGTACGGTACAGAAGGGGATGTTCTGGAAGCTCCCATGCTGATTGCCAGGAAGGCGGAAGACATGCTGCGCCATTACGTCGGCGTGGTGATGCCGGAGGGCTTCAAAGCACAGGTCGTCGCCACCAGCCGTCGGGCAGCGGTGGTCTATCGGGACAAGCTCCTGGAGGCCCGGGACATCCTGGTCGGTCAACTGGAAGCACTGCCGGGCGCAACGCTCACGATGGACGATGATGAACTGTCGCGTCTTGACGCAGAGACGCAGTTTCTGGTGCGGACACACCCTCTGCTGCCGACGCTCACAGCCATGGATGTGGCGGTGGTCATCTCGGGTGACCACAATGATCCCGAATCCTGGTGGGACTGGACGGACAAAGAGAAACAGAAGCAATTCACGGCAAGGTTCAAGCGGAGGTTAGCGGCGGCGCGAACAGAAAAGACCGACCCGCTCTGCATTCTCGTCGTGAACAACATGCTCATCACCGGCTTCGATGCTCCGGTCGAACAGGTGATGTATCTGGATCGGAAGATCGTCGCACACGATCTGTTGCAGGCCATCGCGCGCGTCAACCGTACCGGCGCGGGCAAGAAATGTGGCTATGTGGTGGATTACATCGGGGTTGCCAGGCACCTGAACAAGGCGCTTGAGGACTACGACGGCGAAGACACGGAGGGCGCGTTGATCGATATCAGCGTGGAGTTGCCCAAACTCCTAGCCAGGCGGGACCGAGCTGTGGCAGTATTCACAGACCGAGGTGTGACCGACCTGTTCAGCGAAGTCCAGGAATGCGTGGACCTTTTGGCCGACCTCAAGACGCGCGCGGAGTTCATCAACAAGTTGAGGATGTTCTACGAGACTCTGAACATCCTCGAACACCGGCCGGAGGTGCCCGTTGATGTGTTCCGCGACGCCAAGTTGCTGGGCTTCATCAACAAGGTGGCTGCGAACCTCTACCGTGATCCGGCGCTCAACTTGCTGGGGGTCGCTGAGAAAGTCAAAGCCCTGATCGATGCGCACATTTCAGCCAGGGGCGTCGATCCGAAAATCCCGCCGACGACGATCACAGATGCAGAATTCGAGCGCGTCCTTCAGGCCCAGAATAGCAGTCGAGCGCGTGCGGCGCAGATGCAGCACGCGGCCCGCTACCACATCATCGGTTTCGCGAATCATAACCCGGCATTCGCCCGCAAAATGAGCGAGAAACTGGAAGAGATCCTTCAGCGCTTCAAGGACGATTGGGATGCACTTGAGCGTGAACTTCGGAAGTTCATTGACGAACTGAGACGTGGTGACACCGCCGATTTCCCGGGGCTCGACCCAAGGGTTCAGGTTCCATTCGTGCGCTTGGTCCTTGAGGTCTGCTTGGCTGACGGTGCAGAGGACGAAAAGCGCCGCAAGGCGGTCATTGGCACCACACTTGAGATGGTCGAACGAGTCCGGCAGGAAGTACGGAAGGTCGGCTTCTGGAAAAATACGCCCATGAGGGAACTCCTGACTCGGCAGCTTGTGCGTGACCTTGACGCATCCGGGATCTGCCCTCCGGGGAAAGAGCGGGATCTTGCACAGAGATTGGTCGCTTTGGCGAAAGAAAACCACGAGAGCCTGGTACGGGAATGACTGAGATACTGCACATTGCAGACCTGGATTTCGAAGTTCGCCGCAGCGCACGTCGCAAGACATTCGGCCTGACTGTGGATCGTGCCGGAGAACTGGTAGTCCACGCGCCCGAGGCGACCGACGATCAGCAGCTGCGAAAATGGATTGGCAAGAAACTGCTCTGGGTTCACAGGAAGCTGGCCGAGAAGGAGGATCTTCGCCCCCGGCGACGCCCCCTGGAGTTCGTGACCGGCGAGAGCATCTTCTATCTCGGCCAGAGCTATCGTCTGAAGCTCGTGGGCGACCAAGACCAGCCTCTTCAATTCGATGGAGAGTGGTTCACGCTGCGACGTGCGGATCAGCCGGGGGCTACAGCCCTCTTCCGGAAGTGGTTCATCCAAGCCGGGCGTGAATGGCTTGCGGAGAGAGTTCCGGCTCTTCTTCCGAAAATCGGTGGGGGCAATGCCGTCGTTGACGTTCGGGATCTTGGTTTTCGCTGGGGATCATGCGGCAAGAGCGGCTCCCTGCATTTCAACTGGCGGGTGCTTCAACTCCCCGTTCACCTCATTGACTACATCGTTGCTCACGAGCTGGGTCATCGCCTTGAGCGGAATCACTCGCAACGGTTCTGGCAGATTTTGGAGGAGGCCATGCCCGACTGCAAGAGCCGCGAAGCCGAGTTGGAGCGCGAGTGGCACTGCTATGTCGCATTCGAGGTCGAGGAGCGAGACGGCAGGGAGGGAACATGAAAAAGACCCGACCGACAATTCCCAACAGGAGCATGATGGAGCACGACCGGGCAATGGGGAAAGCGGTAATCGGCATGCTCTCCGACCACACGGAGCTGTTCAAGCAGTTCAGCGACAACCCGGACTTCAAGAAATGGCTGGCGGACACGATCTTCGGCGTAACCTATGAAGAGGCGGCATCGTGAGTACTGGAGAACGGGGTCAGTATTCGGCGGCACCAGCGGCACTGGGCTACTTCTACCAGTGCCGATATGCATTGCTTGAGATATTGCGTCGCCTTCCCGAGGGAGAACGGATCTGCGTCGGCATCGAGACCCTTGACGACGTGGTGTTCGAGACAGACGGCTCGGCCGTGGACGTTCTGCAGACAAAGCACCACATCAATGCTGAAGCCAGTCTCACGGATGCATCCCCGGACCTGTGGAAGACGCTCCGGATCTGGATTGAAGGTCAAGCCGACGGGACGATTCCCAGGGATGCGCAGTTCTTCATGGTGACTACGGCGGCTTGTCCAGACGGCACAGCAGCGGCCTATCTCCGTCCTGAGGGCAGAGACGAAAAGAAGGCGCTTGAACGCCTCGCGGCCACGGCCTCGACCTCAACCAGCGACACGAATGCCCCGGCGTACCGAGCCTTCTCGTCGCTTGACGATAGTGGGCGACTGCGTCTTGCGAAGGCAGTGTTGGTTCTGGATGGTTCGCCATCCATCGGACAACTGGATGATCGACTTCGGCAAGCGGTGTTCTTTGCCGTCGAGCGACGCTTCTTGGATTCCTATCTTCAGCGGCTGGAGGGGTGGTGGTACGGGCGGGTTCTGCGCCACTTGACTGACGGCTCTGCCGCTCCCATTCTGGGCGAGGAGCTTGAGTCCGAGGCGAATCGGATTCGTGCTCAGCTCAGCGACGAAAGCCTTCCCGTTGATGATGACATTATGCGGGCGACAGTCGATGCCAGCGGCTATATGGACAGGCCTTTCGTGGAGCAATTGAATATCATAGGGGTGAACCCGAACCGAGTGCTTCACGCCATCCGAAACTACTATCGAGCCCGAGAGCACCGTTCCCGCTGGATGCGCGAGGATCTCCTGTACGTTGGTGAGCTCGACCGCTATGAAGAGCGGTTGATCGAGGAGTGGGATCTGCTCTTCCAGCAGATGCGTGACGACCTTGGCGACACCGCCGCGGAAGATGAGATGACTCGTGCAGCCCAAATTCTCTACAAGTGGGTTGAAACAGGCGCGCACAAGCCCATTCGGCGCGGCGTTACGGAACCTGCGATAGCGCGTGGTACCTACCAGATGCTGGCGGATGACCTGCGGGTGGGGTGGCATCTCGACTTCCGCGAACGACTTCAGGAACTCCTCTCAAACGCGGAGGCAAGCTCATGAAGCCGTGGCCCGAACGAACGCGAGAAGAAGCCCACCTTCTGAATCCGCCATTCTGCTGTGTGACACTGAGCTCAGCCTGCGCCGGTTTCAGCGAGCCAAACGACCAGCCGCTACCGTTTGCCGTGGCTTTCATGGTCTTGCCAATCGTCTTGCATAAACACACTCGGGAATCCCTGCCTCGCAACACCCGGACTTCCGTTCCGGCCTGGTTGCAGGACCATGCCGAAGTAAGAGTTGGTTTCCACGAGCGCCTCATGGCCCTCAAGCCTCACACCCGAGAGGCGTTGCGTTATGGCCTCGTCTTCGATTGGATGGCTATGGGAGACTCGGGCCTCATTCGGTGCGTGGTCACCGGGAACCAGATCAATCGGGCCATCCGGTCGCTCGACGGCGATGCGCAGGAATGCGTGTCTCGTGCGCGCTTCCTGGGGAAGTGGTTCGGCACGAGCGCATCGACAGAGACATTAATGGCACTTTGGGGGATTCGCCCATGAGTTTTCAGATCAAGGATATTGTCCTCTACTCACACAATGGTGAAATGCGGCGGCTCGAATTCGCGCCCGGACGGCTTAACATCATCACGGGTTCCTCCAAGACCGGGAAGACGGCGCTGATATCCGTGCTTGAGTACTGTTTCGGTTCAACGGAATGCCACATACCCGCTGGGATCATGCGTCGAGCCGTCGCTTGGGCAGGAGTACGATTGGCCGTCCCCGCTGGGGAAGCGTTTATTGCCAGGAGGCTGCCAGACTCGGGGCGCAACTCATCAACAGACGTCCACTACGTTGTCGGGCAGCAGGTCCCCCTGCCACGGGCCGATCAGCTCATGCAGACAACTAACCCTAATGCTCTCGAAGGACTGCTCGCCGCGCACGCAGGCATCGGCCAGAATCGTCATGACCCACCGCCGGGACAAACGCGACAACCGCTGCAGGCCGGTATTGCCCATGCCCTGATCTACTGCTTCCAGCACCAGACCGAAATTGACAGTAATCGTCACCTCTTTCACAAGCAGAGCGACCAGTGGTTGCCTCAAGCTATCAAGGACACCATCCCGTATTTTCTGGGAGCTGTTGACGATGACTACGTCACCCGAATGGCGGAGTTGCGACGGCTCCGCCGGGAATTACGGCGAGTCGAGCGCAAACTCGCGGAGTACAATGCAGTCAGGGGCGAAGGCGTCACCGTTGCGCAGGGCCTGCTTTCCGAAGCCACCGACTTGGGGCTGCGTGCCGGACTACCGATGCCGGAGGCCTGGGACGCCTGCCTGCAGGCCCTCCGCGATCTGAGCCAGGCAGTCGCCGTTCCCGACGAGGAGCAGGCAGCCGTCGAGGGCGACGAGTTCCGCAGATTACAGGCAGAGCGGGATGAGTTGACGCAGGAATTGCGGGTAACGCGGGACCAGCTCGAGGCCGCCCGTGCCCTGGCAACGGATCGTCGAGGTTTCTCTCATGAAGCTCACGCCCAGGTTCTTCGCTTGAAGAGTATTGAGTTGTTTGACGCTCAACACGAGGATTCGAACAGGCATACCGCCTGCCCACTGTGCCAGCGGGTCTTGCCAGCAGAGGACGTGGCTCCCTCAGTACAAGACGTTCAGAACTCACTTGCTCAACTCGAAGCCCAGGTCCGGCATGTCGAAGACCGCGCACCCCAGATGCAGGCCGTCGTTACCGGCTTGGAGGAGAAGGAAGCCGAAATCAAGTCGCGCCTTCGGGACAACAAGGAACGACTCGAGGCGATCCAGCGGGAAAACGCCAGGTTGCAGGAGTATAGAGACCAGAACGCCCGACGCGCACACATAATGGGCCGGGTCAGCCTCTACCTGGAGAGTGTTCCACAGCTCGAAGATAGCAGCGAGTTGCAGCGACAAGTTGCCGACCTGCAGGCGCAAGTGAACACGCTCGAGGACGAACTGAATGACGACACAGTCGAGGAACGCGTACAGTCGGCACTCTCATACATCGCCCGGGACATGAATGCCTGGGCAGCGATACTCCAGCTCGAGCACTCTGAATTGCCGCTTCGCCTCGACCTTCGGCGGCTGACCGTGGTCGCGGATGGAGTCGATGGGCATCCGATCCCGATGGATCAGATGGGGAGCGGCGAGAACTGGGTCGGCTACCATCTCATCACTCACTTTGCCCTGCACCGATGGTTCGTGAACCGCAATCGTCCCGTGCCACGCTTCATCTTCATCGATCAGCCTTCACAGGTCTATTTCCCGGAGGACGAGGACTGGCAGCGCCAGGAGAATGGCACGCCTGGAATCGGTGAGGACAGGCAGAAGGTGGAGCGCATGTACCAGCTGGCATACGACGTTGTCCAGATGCTGGGCGGCCAGTTTCAGATCATCGTGACCGACCACGCGAACATCAACCAGCAGTGGTTCCAGGACTGCGTCGTAGAACGCTGGCGGGAAGGTACGAAGCTGGTCCCGGTGGCGTGGGATGGGATAGGCGGTGAGGAGTGAAGCCGCCGAGAATTGAACTAGGGCAGACCTTGGCGACATGGTAGTTATGGGAGTTCTGAATGACAAACGAACGCCTTAGGAGAGTAGCTGTTCAGAAGCTGGCCGGAGATCTTGCCAGTCTCAACGCGACCGAGTTTGAGATTGTCGGACATATGCTGGTAAGTGCTATCGAGGGCAGACCTCTACTTCATCGAGGGCTGAACTCCAACGCCCAGCCAGTTGGGTACACAGTGGACACCTTTGATGGGGAGCGCCAAGTCGTTGCAGAATACTCCACAGAAGGCGGCTACTTCAGCACACCTTTTACCAAGATTGAGAACGATGCCAAGCACGCTTGCTCTCAGGTCGCCGCTATGCAGCGTCTGTATCTGCTTAGCAATGAGGGATGCCCGAATTCGCGTTGGGAAGCCGCCATCCATGCAGCCGAAGAGGCATGCAAGCCACGAACGATCCAGATCGAGGTATATGACCTTTTGCGTGTTGCACGATTGATCTATGATCAAGTCATTGCCAAGACAACGTTGTATGAGGGATTCGCTTATTTGCTTCCATCGCTGGCGGCAGTGTGGCGGGACTATAGTTTTGCCTATAACCGGCCTTCGCCTCCATCAGACTATGTCATTGACGCAGACCGCGAGAACAGCTTTCTTCGCGCCGTGCAGAGCGAGTCGGTTGTCGTGGTCTATGGCATTAGCGGCATCGGCAAATCGTACCTACTACGCTCAGCACTTCAGAAACTGGATGGCTTTGAAAACGTCGTCTGGCTTAGCGGAGATGACATCCCAGAGACAGCCGGTTCTTTTGCTTCTGTAACCGTCAGCAGGCTAGGAATGTCATTCAATCTTGCGGGCCAGTTCAACAACACACGGACACTGCTTGTCGTCGATGGATGGGATGAAGCCATTGATCGGTCACGCTTTGGTGAGCTGCAGCCGGGTTTCGAGCGTGGCAGCCAGATCGTTGTCTCATCTCAATTGGCTCCTATGCCTACCGTTCATGGGTTTCCGCTTACCGACACCAATCCAACTTGCGCAAAAGAGATTCTCACACTTGGGCTGAACGATCTGACACCTGAGGACTCACAAGCAGTCGACGTCATTGTAGAGCGTGCTGGGGGGCATCCACTCCTGATGGCAATCATCCGGGGACTCGTTGCCCACGGAGATGCCCCCATGCAGGAGGTCGCCAGCGACTCTGCGAATTGGCCAGCTTACGAGGACCTGCAGACGCAGTCTATGATTCTCGACCGACTCTTCCAAAGCCATGCTGGCAGCGTTAGAGACGAGCTCGCGGCGGCGAAATGGATGGACTCGAAGTTGTTGGATGGCGAACTTGCTGTCAGCATGTTCGGTAGACACGGACTGGCGAAGCTCAGAAGACGAAGCCTTGTAACGGACGACAGTTTCGGTTTGCTCCGGCTGCACGACACTGTTGTTTTATGCTTGCGCAGATGGACGCATGAGGCGGATGCGCATAGCCTTGGTGAACGCTTTTTGCGCTTCTTTCAGCAGCGACTTGATGTTGCTGACTACCATTTCCAGCGGGCGCTTCACACAAGCGCCACAAGAGTGGCAAGCCTTGTAAAGGCGAACCGCACACAGCCAGACTTGCTGCATTATCTGTACTTGCTACTTGATCTGCCCGAGAGAGACACCTCAGTCGTTCGTGATCTGGCGCAAGCGGACCTGGGAGACTATGGAGCTGACCGAACAGCGATTGAGTGCATATTTGAGGCGCGGGAAGTATGGCGACACCTTCACCTGGGCGGAGATGATCAGGGCCAATTGGACCGAGTAACAGTCGATCAGGTGGCGGCGCTGGACAGGCTCCAATTGCCCGAACTGACAAAGCACAGCCTATTACACCACCAAGGCAAAGCTCACCGCCGATTGGGGCAAGAAGAGGAGGCCAGGACGGCGCTTCAAAAGGCACTGCAGATCTGTCCTTCCGCTCCCCACACTCGCCTCCAGTTGTCACGCCTGACCGAGGGAGCTGAGCAGGCAGAGCACCTGCGAGTGATTCTAGAACAGTTCAGCTCCGACCCAGATTCCGTGGCCATCACAGTGGTTTTGGCCGCCATCGAGGTCGCGGGAACCCTGCGGGACATGAAGGTGATCATGCCTGTCGAGACACTTCTGCAGTTGTCTTTGGAGGCAATCGCCATGGCGCAGTGTGAGGGATACGGTCAACCCTTCACCACTCTGGCGGCTGTTTCCCGTTCATTGTGGTACAGCAATTCTGATGCACTCTTAGACGTTGCCAGAACGCTCGCTCTACCAGCACCACGGCTTCTCGATTCCAAGACCGCTTTTGGCGTCGCGGAGACGATGAAGAACATCGGTAAGGCGCTACTTGAAAGCGGGGACGCAGCGAAGGCGAAACAGTGGCTAGAACAAGCAGAAGCATACTACGAACTGGTTGATACGAGCAGAGCTTTCTGTGCCACGATGGCAGGCGAGTACTGGATTCTCCGGGAAGACGGAGAACGGGCACTCAGCATTCTGGATGGAATAGACGAAGCCTCAAGGAACGCCTTCTTCCGTCATCGGTGCGCCCAGGCGTATGCTCTGACTGGCGACTTTTCATCTGCGCTCAAGGACATTGACCTTGCTCTGGACATGACACAGCGCAAATACAGAGCGGCCTACCTTGACTGCAAGGCAGGAATTCTGGAACGGTCTGGTCAGATCTCGGATGCCAGAGAGTGTTGGCAGGAAGCGCTGGACTGCTGCGACAATGAGAAGTTTCGGCAGACGATATCGGAGCGAATTGAGCGGACAGACGAGGTGATTCTTCCAGATGGCTGAGTCTGGTGATACAGTTCTACTCCACTGGAGCGAGAAGACGGCCAACCCGTCCGAGCAGGACCCATTGGGGTTGAACCTGCGGGTCGGGGCACGGCTGGGTGCCCAGCTTCTCTACTGCATCACCTCCATCACCCCGCGGGCTCGTTACTACTCCTTCCTGACCTGGTGTGTGGCGGACTACCTCGACCGCGTCAAAGGCACCGCACTCGACGGCGGTCTCCGGATGGCACTCCTTCTTCGTGAACGCGCCCTGACTCTTGGGTGTGCATTCGACCATGGCGGCCAGCCCTGTGAAGGGGGAGGCTTGATCGGATCACGCGAAGCGGCGCACGTCGTCGCGGCGAACGCTGGGGATGCACTGCGGCTCGACAAGGTTGAGCTGAGCAAGAACCTGGCCTGGGATGCCTACAAGGGATCGCTGGCAGGATTGGACCTGTTCGCCGGTGCAGCACCCGAGGCTGATGGCGCTGAAGATGAGGAGACAGATAAATCCCCTGACGCGGAGCAACTCACCGAAGACGACCTGTTGCTTTCCCCGGCGGGCGCGGAGTTGGCTCGACTCTTCGGGACGGCAGTGTCGGGAGCGTCTGTTGCCTCGGCCGTTACCCGGTCTCGTCCTGAAGTGACACCTGAGGAACTGGACGGGTGGGGCAAGGCGGCCGGGCTGTGCGCCCTGGCTGCGGGACGTGCGCCGGAGTTGCAGGAGCTGCGGACGATGTTCTTGAGGGTCGGCGGCAACAGCCGCAATTCGCACCGGTTCCGGCACGACTCAATTATCGCATTCCTGTTTCTCGCATCCGGATTGGCCTCGCAGGAGATCATCCTGGACGAGGTTACGTTCGCCACGACAACCTACTTCAATCAGGCGTATGGCCCCGACGGAACGGTCATTGACATCGAGTGGCCCGCAGCACTGGACGACATCGTCAGGAGGTGGCGGTTGTTCCATGCCCACTACTACCTGTCGGTGGCGCTGGAAGGGCTGTTTGTGAGCGTCGTCCGCGAGGGTCTCGATGCGGGACTCGGCGGCTTCACACTGGACGACCTGATCAGTCCTCTCGACAGTCGTCATGTCGCCGAGAGACTGAGCGAGCACTTGGGTTGTCAGTTGTCGGGCTTGTTCATCGATCTTTCACTGGCCGACGTTGCGCATGCCGTCGGCATTGCGACCGATGGCACGCATCCCGAGTGGAACGATTCCCTCGACGTGCTGGCCAGGCTTGGTCATGCGCTCTCCGAGACAGGAATCGAGTCGCTGCTTCGCGACCGGAACATTCTTCACACCCCAGAGGGAATCGCGTTATCTCTGCTATTGTCGGCGGTCGTCACGGCTCGGTTTGCGGGTTGGCGAGACCAGCCCCAGTCGGATTGGCTGCTGAACAACGTCTACGATGCGTCCGAAGACATCACCGTGCCCCTGGTCCTGCAGGATCTCGTCACGCACTACGACAACTGGTTGGGCGTTCCCTTCCGCGAACTGGGGAAACGACTGATTCAGCGATTCGTCGTTCGGCAACACGAGACGCTGGCCTATGACAAGAGCCGCTCCGGCGGGAAGATCCTGTTCCACACGGAGCGCGGGCGGATCATAGGACGCGGCATCCCGTACGATGCCATTGGCGTGACGAACCCCCGGTTCCGCAGTGCCATCCAGGTACTCCTAGACCTCGGATGGATGCAAAAGCAGGAGGACGGCATTCTGGCGCTTACGGCGGATGGGATTGAATGCCTCGAACGTGAGCTTGCCGCGATGGAGGCGGAACCATGAGGAGCGCCGATTTCCGCACACTCCTGGACCGATGCCCGGCGGAGATCGCGCTCTTCTCGACATACGCGTTCCAGCCGACCTACTTCGAACGGAGCCTGCTGAACTCCCGCGCGCTGGCCAGTGCCACGCGGATCGTCGTGCTGATGGACGGGAATCAGTACCGGCAATTGCAGAAGGACGGGGAGCCGACGCGGCATCTGAACCATCGTTATCTTCTCGTTCCCATCTTCCGCAGGACCGGCGTGTTCCATCCCAAGCTGCACCTGTTGGCTTCCACGAAGGCCGCCATGGTCTTCTGCGGGAGCTGCAATCTCACCCAGCCTGGATGCACGCACAACCTGGAAATGCTCAACTCGGTTCAGTTTCAGCTTGAGGATGGGGAGAGGCCCCCTCCCAGCGTTGCGCTGGCACAACAGGCACTGGCCTTCTTTGAAACCGCCTTGGCGGCAAGTGAACGCCGAAGTGCAGCCCTGGCGAGGGAATGGGTGGATGACCTGAAGGAGTCCCTCCCTTGGCTGCAAGTCGCCAGGCGACAGCGTAGAATCGATGGCAACCTGCAGTTGCATCACAATCTGGACAAGCCGCTCTGGGACGCGATCCAGAGCCGTATCGGCGACGAAGAGGTGAAGCGCGTCACGGCGCTCTCGCCATTCTTCGACCGCGAACTGGCAGTGCTCAAGACCATGCAGCGCGCATGGCCTGACTGCGAATTCCGCATCGCAGCCCAGCAGCATACGAGCAATCTCCCAACACACGTGCTGGCAGGAATCACGCCCCAACCGGCACTCTTTGCCTTGAGTGGACATCAGGAGCGGCGGCTGCATGCAAAGATGGTGGTCATCGAGACGACTGCGCGAACCATCATCGTGGCAGGCAGTGCGAACTTCACGCGCGAGGCTTGGGATGGGATCAACGTTGAGGTCTGCTTCGTATGGGACACCGGAGAGAGCGTTGACGATCTGCTGTTCGATGACGAACTCAAGCTCGTCGCGATAGCCCCTGGAGACTTCGTCCCAGGTACGGAAGAGCCCCCGACGCCGGAACCGCACACAGAGGGCGGCAGGCTCTACCTGAGCGAAGCGGTTCTTGAATCGGGCGGGAAGATCAAGATTGAATACGGAATGGACGACGACCTCTTGGGCTGCGATGTGACCCTTCGCCTATACCCATCCGGGCGCATTGACCCGCTGCCGCCTATGAGCGTACCGGCCAAGAAACGAGGCCAGGCCACGCTCACCGTAGCCGACTCATCGGAAATGCGTCACGCCGTCGCGTGCGAGCTCTGCACGACGGTTGACGGCGCACGCGTGATGAGTCACCGGACTTGGCTCGTGCAGCAGGACGCTCTTACTCATGTGCCGGGGGAAGGAGACCAACGCACAAAGACGGAGCGTGAGGTCATTGAGAGCGGTCGTGGACTTGCCTTCTTGTTGGCAGAGATAGAAGAGGAAGACGGTCTCGAGGGCCTGGTGCGCTGGTTGCGCGAGCACACAATCCATTTCAGTGACCAGCCCCGTCAGTTCTTCGGGCGACATCGTGGCATTCCCCGGAAGCGTGATCCTTTCCGGTCTGACGACCCCCAGCAGGAAGTGCCGGAACAGCCATCTGAGGCAGATCAGCAGATGGTCCAGAAGGCCGTCCAGGATTTCGCGGAACGGCACCGCAACCAGAGACTCGAACGCCATGTGCGCAAGGGCAATATCTATGGGTTGCGGAACTACATAGACATCTTCGTGGCGGTCAACAGCCGGGTGTTCGAGTACTACGTTAGGGGGCTGGTCAAAGCGCCCATGGCCGTGGGGCTGATCATCGAAAACCTCAATACAACACTGCGTGTGAAGCGATGGCGCGACCAGGATGGGGACGACCACGAGGACATCGGCTATCTCCCGATCCTGACGCGGAATTACGAAAGCGACATGGACCTGTTGCGGGAACGGCTGAGTGAGGCCAACGTGCCCGGCCATCTGTGCGTGTCTCTGCTCATGGCGCAACTCGCCCGGGTTACCATCGAGAAGAGTGGCAACCCTCAACCCCAAGACATGCTGGAACGACAAGCCCATGACGTCACGTCAGCGTTAAGAGCACTCGACATGCCTCTGCCAACTGGAGAAGAACGACGCCGGGCGTTGCGCGAGTACGAGTTCAGTCTGACGTCTACCGAAGAGCGTTTGCTGGTCGAGATCCAGGCTATGGTTGAGGACGATAGTGAGACTGCCCCGGCCACATGACCTCGGTGTGGAGAGCGTTAAGCGCCCGGCGCTGGCCTGGCTCAAAGCCGCGCAGACCCCCGGCGGTCACAGAGTGACCCGGTTCGAGAGTTGTCCTGGTGGGAAAGGTCGGAGGCTGGCGAGGATTCGCATGGGAAAGGACGGAAACCGCTCCGATCCCTGCTACCGTTCACTCTTTGGCAATCTACGACGCCGAGAAAAAGTCCGGAGCCATTTCCTTTCGGCCCCGAGACATCGGGGCCTTTTCGTTTACAGCCCCCGTTCGCGGGGGCTGTTTCGTTTCCTGGCACGCAAATCCCGCTGTCCCAAAGGCATTTGCGACTCCGGCGGCGACGACATGACGGCCAACGGTGACCGCCTCCGCACTCTATCCGCCCCCTCGTTCAGGGCGCACCCCTGCCCTGGAACCGCCTTCTCTCGCTCGGACTCTCAGTTGACTCTCCGTTTCTACGGCCCGGAAAACTCTATTCCCGGCTCTCTCCCCCCAAGAATCAGCGGTTCGCCCCATTCCCCCCATCCCGCCCGCGGTCTGCTTAACGCTGGCTTCTGACACCCCCGCATCATCCCGACGTCGGAGCCCTCCACGCACGAGCACGACAGGTGGCCCGCAACGCCGTTCACCATTCTCTATGCCGTGTTCGACCGGAAAAACGGCAAAATCCGGCCCCACCGCATTCCGGCGTTGCCGAACCGTGCCCCGGCTGAACGGCAGTTCGACTTGATGACAAGCGCCTCAAGTGTTATGTTTTCCTACAGTTGGCGCAGATATCATCAAGTCAGGGTTATACCGATGGACATGCGGACATTCTTGGCGAAACACCCCGTTTTCACGCGGGATGAGTTGAAGGATACGCTTCAGGCGGATTACTCCACTGACCAAAGTGCCGTCAACGCACGGCTGGCCCATCATGTCCGTGCCGGGCATGTGATCCAGATCCAGCGGGGTCTCTATGCCAGTGTGCCCGCCGGGAGCGATCCGGCTTCCTTCGTACCCGACCCTTGGCTGGTCGCCGCGAAGCTGACCGAGGATGCCGCAATCGCCTACCACTCGGCGTTCCAGTTCCACGGACGTGCATACACGGTGTCCAGCGAGTACGTGTTCGTCAGTAGCCGGTCCGTGCGGGCCAAGGAGTTCCGAGGCTGCAGCTTCCGTCGCGTCTCCCCGCCGAAGGCAATACGGGAGACAGACCAGGAGCAGTTCAGCATCGAGACGGTTGACCGGCTTGGTCAAGATGTACGTGTCGCGTCACTGGAACGGTCGCTGGTCGACGTGCTCGACCGCCCGGACCTCGGGGGCGGCTGGGAGGAGATCTGGCGTTCCGCCGAATCAGTGGAATACTACGACATCCAACAGGTGGTGGACTATGCGTTGCTCCTGCGGAATGCCACGACCGCCGCGAAGGTCGGCTTCTTTCTCGAACAGCACCAGGAGCAGTTGATGGCGGAGGACAGCCAACTCGACAGGCTGCGAAAAGCCCGCTCGCGCCAGCCGCACTACATGGATCGAAGCGCACCCGGTCGCCTGGTCGCCGACTGGAACCTGATCGTGCCGGAACAGGTGCTGACCCGGTCGTGGGAGGGCGAAATATGAGACTCTCCCGTGAACGTCTGATGAATGAGTCCGAGGCAACCGGCTTTCGCCCGGAGGTGCTGGAGAAAGTCATCCACCTGCTCAATCACCTGACCGCACCGCGGAGTTACTGCTCGGACTCGAAGGGGTACCGCGCAAGGATCTCCGATGTCCCAGTTCCAGTTGCGAGATGAAGCAGGCCTCGTCGGCGCCGGATTCGAGCAGGTGGCCGTCGAAATCGAGCTGTCCGGCAAAGGAACCGACGACGGTCAAGCGGTCTTGGTTGTCCAGGGCAATGGCGTAATTCGCGCTGCGGGCATTGCCACGGGGCTCTTTCAACCAAAGCAACTCGCCGTCGGCGCCGAAAGAGGCGACGAACATGCCCGCCTTGCCTGGTACGCCGATCTTCCTGGCCCCGATCCCGAGCGTGCCCACGAAGGTCCCTGATACGAAGCTGCGGCCCTGGTTGTCAACCTCGATCTCGGCACCTTCCGCCCAAGCTGCGCCTGACATCGACCGCGCCCATTGGACACGGCCAAGGGGATCGAGTTTGATGAAGAAGATGCCCTTCCCCTGACCACTGTCGAGAAGCTGCCCTTCGAAGTTGACCTTGCCGCTGAACACCCCGGAGAGGTAGATGTTGCCCCGGGCGTCCGCGCCGATGCCCCGTCCGTAATCTTCGCCGGTCGATCCGAAGCGCCGGGCCCACACCGGTTCCCCTGTGGCAGAGAACTTGCCCACAAAGATATCGCGGGCATCACCCACCGACTCCAGGGTGGTCTCGCCCAATCCCATGCTGCCCGAGAACTCCCCGGTCACCAGGACGCTGCCGTCCGGAGCCGCGGCAAGGCCGCGTCCCTGCTCGTTGCCCGTTCCCGCGAGCTGACGCGCCCACAGCAGAGTGCCGTCGGCAGCGTACTTCAAGACGAAGGCATCCATGCCGCCGCGGTGCCGGAACTCCTTGGCGCCAACGGTTATCGATCCGTAGGTATTGCCGATGACGAGCGCGTTGTTCTTGGCGTCGGCACAAATTTCGTTACCGCCATCGAGCGCGGCCCCGCCGACCGTCTGAACCCAGAGCACCTTTCCTGCCTTCGTGAACTTCGCGGTGAAGGCGTCGCTTCTACCTGCGATCCGCGGCACGATGTCGTCGAAATGCGTCTTCGCGGCACACATGCCGGTGACCAGGACATCGCCTTCGCTGTCGGTCGCCACATCGAAGGCGTAGTCCCCGCCGCTGGCACCGAAGCTCTTGAACCATCGAGGATTTCCTTCGGGCCCCATGCGCCCAAGCAGGACGTCCGCCGCGCCAGCGCTCTCGAGCATCATGTCTCCGAGCGTGCATCGCTGCTCGAAGGAACCCGCAATGAAAACGCCACCATTTCCATCTGCACTTACGCCTCGGGCGATGCGGGGCAGCTGCATGATGCCGCGGCCACGGCCCGCGGTGGTGGCGGCATCCGCGGGCCCGGTGATGGCCTGCGCCCACCAGAATCGCGGGGCCGTGTCCTCGGGAACTGCTGCCTGCGGTTCGTTCAGATGTTGACGCCAATCCCCGGTGTCTATAATGCCCTTGAGGAAGACGCCGGATCGGTAGCGCTGATCGAGCATGTCCGCCAGGTCGCCGTCCCCGGCACCCGGCGGTTTCCGGGTGAGAAGCGCTTCCCGTCGATCTATGCCTTTCAGGTAGTGGTCGAACCATGCGATGGTGTAGTGTGACAGGAAACGCTTGTTGGCTTCTGCCAGTCCCTGCCTGCCCTCGGTGAAGTCACGCATATGTCGCCAGCCTTCCATGACCAGGAGCATGGTGTCGATGCCGTTGGCGCGATAGTGATTGAATGCCGTCTTCTTGACGTCGGGATCCGCGAAGTTGCCCTGGTCGGAAGCGATCCCGAGTACAGGGATGCGGGGCTTGATCCAATCTGCTTCCGGCGGCGTCGGATACCGCCCGATCGTGGCACTGCCGTTGTCGCCCCGGATGCTGACCTGAAAGTTGTCGTAGATGACGGCGGCGCGGATGCGCTTGTCGTAAGCCACGGCATGGGACATGGCGCGCGACCCCTGGGAAAAGCCCGTGACGCCGAGCCGCGACATGTCGGCGAGGCGGTGCCATGGGTTGCGGTTCTCGTCAGCGGCGCCGTCCATCGCTCCGCTGGCCGCGGCTACGAACGACCAGGCGTTCGGGTCCGGGAACATCGGGTTCTCGCCTTCGCCATTGTGCGGCACCACCTGCACGCAGAAGACGAGGTAGCCGGCGCGCGCCAGGTTCTGTCCGGCCCACCTGAATGCGTCAGCACTGCCGCCGCCACCCGGCACCACCACAATCACCGGCAGCTTGCCATCCGCAGCCGCGGGCGCATAGACCTTCGCATAGGTCAGGTCTTCGGTTTTCGAAACGGGATCGAGTTGCTGAAAACGAACGTAGATGCCCCGCACCTCGTCCACGCCGGTTGCAAAGACCGTACCGGTCTCGGGCAGCTGTCTGCGACGGGGGAACCGGCGGGGGGAATCGTCGGACCCCACCCGTGCTTGACCAGCCTGCGGCGGCACGGTGGAGCTGACGCTGTCGGGAACGTCGTCTTGCGAATCGACGGGTTCGGCAAGGTCGCGTGCCGGTCCCATGTTTGCGGATACGATCTCGCCGTCCGCATCCTTCCAGAAGACCGTAACTGCACCTTTGCTGTCCTCGTTCAGCGCGCCTGACCGCAGCCAGTCTTTGCCAGCCGTATCATCCTTGAGATGCGCGTCCCAAAAAGCCAGGGTGGCCATCTGCACATAGCCGAAGATCAGCTGCTGAGCGGCCGAGCGCATCCGCCCGTTGAACGAACCATGGTGGGCGCCTTCGATGAAGACGTGGTACTTGTTTGCGGCCGGACTGCGCTCGAACGGCTCCCGTTTCCACTCCGGCCCCTGCCGCTGCGCGCCACGGTCCTGCGAGCCCGTCATCGTCATCAATGGCTTCAAGAAGCTGTTCCACGAGTCTCCGGCGAGGCCCTGTTGGCCGCTGCCTTGACCCGAGAGCAGCAGAATGGCCGATACGCGCTTGTCGGTGAAGCTCTGTGCCTTGCCGCCAGGCGTGTCCACGGTCGCCCCACCGACCAGTTGAGCGGTATATGCGCCGAGGGAATGTCCGCCCGCGCCGATGCAACTTCGGTCCATCTTCCCCTGCAATGCCGGGAGCTTCTCCTCTAGCTGATCCAGGGCGTCGAGGAGGAAAGTCATGTCCGCCGGTCTTTCACTCCAGATGGGGCTCCAGCCGGTCTCCGGCGATGGCCTGACCGCCGCGAGCGCCTGTCGGCGGTCGAGTCCACGGGCCCGCAACTGCTTCATGGAGTCGCCGTGCGTTGGCATGAGGCACACGTAGCCGTAGCTCGACCAGTATGCTGGCAGCCCGCCCATGACCATGTCGCCCGAACCGAAGGCCCCATGCGAGTAGACAATGACCGGGAACGGTCCGTCGCCTTTCGGCCAGGTCGCATAAACAGGCAGGAGCTTGTTGCGGCGCGTGTCCCGCAGGATGATCTCCCCACTCGTCTCCACCGTGAATGGTCGGGGCTGAGGTTTGTACACGCCCGCCCCGGCTCCAGCAGCCGCCACGCCGCCGTCATTGGCAACTGCGGCTGGGGCAAGCCAAGCAACCAGCACCAGAACCAGCATTGTTATCTTTGCATAGGCATGGTCCACGGGATTTTGCATCACGCCATCTCCAGTTCATCGTGGCGGTTGCTGCGCACTCAACCTGTCAGAAGCGAGCCAGCGGAACTCACTCGGCAGATGTACGTTAGACAAGGAGCTTCTTGCCTATGAACGTGCGTAAACGGAAAATATTGTGCTGATGCCTTTGCTACGGCCTGAAAAACTGATCTGGTGTTGACCGTCGGAATCCAAGTAAAGCAACCCTCACCCTTCCCAAGAGCGCTGGGATTCTATCCAGAGCGAACATCTACGCTATCCCGCGAAGCCCGAAATCAGGCATCTCCGCCCACGGTCGGTGACCGTTTTTGACCGCTGATTAGACGACCGCCCGCCTTCGGGCTCCGATGCAGGCATCGCCGAGAAAGCCGCCGCGTGCGCCGGGATTCGGAACCGCCTGTTGTGCAGCGGGTTGGCTTGTTGAATCCGCGATCACGCGGAGTCCAATCGCGAATTGATGACCCGGTGCTCTGGTTTTTGTGATTGACAAATCGGGAGCACTTATTATTATATGGATTCGAAACGTCAACACGGAACCACTGGCATGCAGACCGAGAGAATCATTGACCTGGCGCGGAAGCGCGGTGTCATTCGGGCCGCCGATGTCGAAGAGGCCGGAGCGAGTCGGACACTGCTCCCTTATCTTGCTGACAAGGGGGAGCTTCGGCGTGTCAGCCGGGGAGCCTATGCCCTGGCCGACTACCAGCCGGAGCATGAGACGCTTCTCGCGGCGGCGGCCGCTGTACCACATGGGATCATCTGTCTGCTGTCTGCCCTCCAGTTTCACGAGATCACCACCCAGATGCCGATGGAAACCTGGATCGCGATCAAGCGCGGCACGCGCATGCCGACCTGCAAGGGGATTGACCTCCAGGTCGTGACGCTCACCGGTCCCGCCTTCTGCGAGGGAATCGAGGAACATGACGCCGACAGCATCGCCATTCGTGTCTACTCGCCTGCCAAGACGGTCGTCGACTGCTTCAAGTTCCGCAACCGAATCGGGCTGGACGTGGCTCGCGAGGCGCTGCGCGACGCGCTTCAGCAGAAGAAGGCCACCCGCGACGAAATCTGGCGATTCGCCACGTGCTGCCGGATGGCCCGCGTCATGCGTCCCTACTTGGAGATGGTTCCATGAGTGCCGAGAGCATCGTCAAATCTGTCCACCAGCGCCTGCTCAACATCCGTGACGCGACCGGTGAGCAGTTCAACCACCTGCTGGCAGACCGCCTGACCGCCGTCGGCTGTTAACTCGCGCCGTGACTGATCCGCCCGACGTGGCGCGGCGGCCACGCGAACCCTCCCCATTCCATTGCCGAAAAGGGAACTGACCTGAAAATACTCTATCCTCCCCTTAATGGCAGCGACTGCCGATTTTCTGGCTCATTTTCAAAAATGGGGGGCTTGACATGCGACTGATTGCTGCATAAACTAAAGCTAACAAAACAAAAATGAGGGGCAGAGTGCCGACTATCACGACCAATGCCGCGTCGAAGCTGCCGCTGGCCGAGCAGGTGGCAACGCATTTTCGCGAGCTGATCCAGCGTGACGTGCTGCGCGAGGGCGATCTGCTGCCGCCGGCAGACCAGATCACCAATGCCAGCCAGCCGATCGTGCTGCAGGCGTACCGCCAGTTGCAGGCAGAGGGGCTGGTGCGGGTACGGCGGGCACACGGCACCATCGTGACCAGCGGCCCGCGCCACCAGTGCATGGGTATCCTGCTGCGGCAGAGTTCCCTCCATGGTCTTGGCGATTCCTACCGGCAGAGCATCGTGAACCTTCTCATGCAGCGCGCCGTCTACCATGAAAACGCCCCCCGTGTCTACGTGATGGGTGAACCGGCCGACGATATCGCGCAGGTGCTGCCGCCCTCCATGCTGGGGGACCTCGCCCGCAACGAAATCTGCGGCGTGTTCGTCTCGCCTCACAAGGAGAGCCGGCAGGTCAACGACTGGCTGGAGGGGCGCCAGATTCCATTCGTGGTCTTTTCCCACGACCAGGACGGCCCGCTGGTCACCACGGGTTGGGATGGCCTCCACCGCGACGGCGTGCAGGCGCTCGTCTGCGCCGGCTGCCGCCGCATCCTCGTTCTCTCCACGGGCAAGACGCCGCCCCACCAGGTGGAGGGGGTGGAGGTGATCTGGCGCCATATAGACGCGGACTTCTCCGAAATCAGCCGCACCGGCCGACAACTGGCCGATGAATGGCTGCAGACACGCGTGGACGAGCGCCCCGGTGGCGTGGTGATCCCGGACGACTGGATGGCCATCAGCTTTTACCAGCAGGTGCGCGCCGCCGGCATTCGCATTCCCGGGGATCTGCAGCTGGCCGTGGGAGGGCAGCTCGGCCAGTTGTCCGAACTGTTCTGCGGCTGCCACCGCCTGCTGATCGATCCGCTCGAGGTGGTCGATGAGATGATCGATCTGCTGATGACGCGCCTGGCGCAACCAACCGAGCCTTACCAGACCCACGAAGTCCCCTACCGCCTGCAGGAGATCATCCGATGAAAACCATCCTCACGCTCATTCTTGGCCTGCTGGCCTGGCCGCTGCTGGCGGAGTACGTGGTCTGGCCGGGCGACACCGCCGGCCCGGTTCCCGGAGCAGACCGTCTGCCGCAGGCAGAGCTGCGAAACCTGCATGGCGCCGGTACGCCCTTGGTGAATGGAGAGGCCGTGGTACGTATCGGCATCGCCAGCACCAGCGACCACGGTGGCTCGCTGGCAGAGAAGGTGGACTGCGGCATGCGCCTGGTGAAGACGCGGGCGCTCGCCATCGGCGGTCCAGCCATGCGCGAGGAGAGCTACGGCGAGCTGGACTGGTCGATCGCCAAGATCCTGGATGCCATCCCCGATGCCTGGATCGTCATCCGCCTCAACATCCAGCCCACCCGTGAGTTCTTGGACAGCCATCCCGGCTCCTGGGTCACCGGCGCCAACGGCGAGCAGGTCTTCCAGGAGCGCTTCAATCGCTACTTCCTCGACGTCCCACAGCAGCGCCCCTCCTGGGCCAGCCTCAACTGGCGGCGCTGGTGCGACGCGGAGATCCGCGCCTTGGTCGCCTATATCGCCGCGCAGCCCTACGCCGGCCAGATCATCGGCATCAACTTCAGCGCCGGACATACCGGGGAGTTCGACCACTGGTTCGGCGGCGAAGGCTGGCCTGGCGGCAACGGCGGCGACTGGAGCGCCGATTCCCTGGCTCACTTCCGCCAATGGTTGCGTGATGCCTACGGCGACGACGTCCAGCACCTGCGGCAGGCTTGGTGCGACGACGAGGCCACCTTCGACACGGTTGCCATCCCGGGCCTCGATGCACCACGCGACCCCGCCACCGGCTTCACCGATGCCGCCGCGCATCGGGCCGTGGTGGATTACCGGCGCTTCCACGGCGCGCAGCCGCACGAGACCATTGTCGCCTGGTGCCGCTCCGCCAAGGAAGCCTCCGGCGGGCGGCTGCTCTGCGGCGCTATGTGGGCCGTGGGTGACGGCGGCCATCGCCACCTGATCACCTCGCCGTACGTGGATTTCGGCTCCGGGCCAGGCACCTACTTCTATCGCGAGCCTGGCAACCACCGACGGCTGGACTTCACCGGCGAGAACCTTCGCCGCCATGGCAAATGGTTCTTCGAAGAGATGGACATGCGCACCCTCTACTACGGCGGCGAGCAGTTCGCCGTGGAGACACTGGAGAAGACGCTGAGCGTGCTGCAGCGGACCCACGCTCAGATCACCACCGAAGGCGTCGGTGGCTACTGGTACGAGTTCCGCAGCGCCACTTACCGCCATCCCGCCATCTGGCGGCTCTTCCGACGGCAGGCGGAGATCAGCGAACTGGCAGCGCGGGAGAGCCGGGCTGTCCCCGCGGAGATCGCTGTCCTCTTCAGTGAGGACAGCGGCGCCATCGGTCAGGGCACCGGCGACCTGCGCACCAATGTACTCTCCCGCCTCGGCGCGCCCTACCACACCCTGCACCTGGAGACGCTGGTGGCCGCCGATCCGGCCACCTTGCCCTACAAGCTTTACCTCTTCATGGGCACCCCCACTCTCACCACTACCCAGCGCGACTTCCTGCGCCGCCACGTGCAGGCCAACGGCGCCTGGATCGTCGCCTTCCGCCCAGCCGGCGCATGGTGGCCCGAGGCCGACACGCCCTTTACCCTGGCCAACTCCACCGCCTTCCATGGCATCGGCCTGGCGCCCAAGCAGGGCGATCGCCGGCAAGCCATCATGACCGCCGTGGCCGACAACCCCGTGGGTCTGCCGGCCGGCGCCGCCTTGGCGGATCCCGCGGATGACATTCCGCGCAACTCCCGACCCACCGCCTGGACGCGCGTGGACGACGCCGACGCCATCCCCCTCGCCACCTGGCCCGATGGCCAGGTCGCCGCCGCGCTCAAACGCCACGATGCCTGGACTGGCGTCTACGTCTCCTCGCTGCGGGTCTCCGCGCCCTTCCTGCGCAACTTGGTGGCTGCAGCGGGGGTGCACTCGTACCTGCCCGAGAGCGACGATGTGGTCTACGCCGGAGGCAAGCTGCTGAACATCCACACCCGCCAGGAGGGGATGCGCCGTCTCGAGCTGCCCCAACCGGCAGACCTGTACGATCTGTACGAGGAGCGTTTCGTCGGCCGCGGTCAGCAAGCCTACGAGATTCCGATGGCGGCGCTCAGCAATCACCTCTATTACCTGGGCGATCCGCAGGCAGAGCTGGCGGAGATTCGCGAGGCGCTGGACCAGGAGATTCTCGCCCGGCTTACCGCAGTGGAGCGGCGCCAACGTCAGCGCCTGGAAGCGATGACCCAGTCACCGCCGGCGGGCCCCCTTCCCCTGCTGGCCAACGGCAAGCTGCGCCACTGGCTCTTCCTGGGGCCGCTGGAGCTGCCCGATCAGTCGCCCGGCGGCTGGCTCGAGCAGGAGGAAGCCGCCCTGCCTGCGGTGCACCTGGCGGACGGCGCGCCCTCCCTGCGGCCGGCACCCTTCAAGCGCGAGACGGCCACCACCGGTGAAACACTTGCCTGGCGGCCGCTGTTCACTGGCGGCGCCCGCTTCTACGCAGCCGATTTCTATGAGGAACCGGAGCGGCGGCTGCTCTTCTACCTCGCGATCTATCTGCAGAGCGAGACCGGCGGCACCTACAACCTGCACCTGCGCACCGAGCGCGGTCACCATCTCTACCTGGACGGCGACAAGATCGGCCAGGCCCTTTATCAGCGGAAAGATCAGCCACTGGACTTCGCCGTGACGCTGCAGCCCGGCCGCCGCCACCTGCTGCTGGCCAAAGTCTTCTCCGCCGGCGGCGGCAACACCGGCTGGTGGGCCAAGCTCACCACCGCCGAGGGCCAGCCCGCCACCGATGTCCAGCTCTTCTACCAACCCCCACCCGAAGGAGATGCCTCCCATGCCACGCCTTAGACGCTTCACCTTAATCGAGCTGTTGGTCGTCGTCGCGATTATCGCCATTCTCGCCAGCATGCTGCTGCCGGCGCTCTCCCGCGCCCGTGCCAAGGCCCAACAGATCAGCTGCGCCAATCAGCTCAAACAACTGGCCCTGGCCGGACACATGTATGCCGAAGAAAACGATGACTGGACCCACGGTCCCGTCACCACTACCAATGGCCACACCCACACCATCGCCAACTACAACCCCTACCCGAAAAACACGCTGCTGACGATGGGCCTGATCTATCCCTACCACAACAGCATCGAAATCTACTACTGCCCGTCCAGCAAGTTCCAACGCTACGAAGGCGACAACCAATCGCGCTGGCTGGCCTTCAGCGCGGCGGTCTACGCCTCCTACCAATCCCGGGTGGATAATGCGCCGGTGAGCGGCTACACCGGCGTCTTTCGCCTGTCGGACCCGGCCTTCGCCGCGAGATCCTGGATGAGCGATCTCATGCAGTGGACCAACGATATCGCCAAGCTCATGCCCCATGGCAGTACCTACAACGTCGCCTGGTTCGATGGGCATGTCTCGCACTACAACGACACCGCGGGGCGCTTGATCCCCTACATGAAGAACAACCCCGGCACCGGCAACAGCAAAGCCCCCTTTGTGGTCTATGACACCTATACCAAGTAAAAGCCTTTTCGCCTCTCTGCTCCTGACGGCCTGCTCCGTATGGAGCCTGACGCTCGAGCACGTCGCCTTCCACCACTCCTTCGAGCAGGGCCGCGAAGCCGATCTCAGCCGCGGTTCGGGCGTGCCCATCCAGGTGTTGGGGCAGCCCGAGTTGGTCACCGCTCCCGGGCGCGACGGGCAGGTGCTCCAGCTACGCAGTGGCAAGGATGCCCTGGTCTTCGAATTACCGGGCAATCTGACGCCGGCCCAGGGCGCCATCTCGTTCCACCTCTCCGCCGTCGATTGGGATGGCTCCAAAGGCGACGCTTTGCAGGTCCTCCTGCACACCAACGGCGGCGATCAGCAGCTGGTGGTACAGACGCTCTGGCCGTGGGGCAGCCTCTTCATGCCGCTCTACGATGCGGGTCAGCTCATCGGCGGCTTTCCGGCAGGGCGCTCCTGCACCGCGCCGCTCAAGCAGGGCGAGGATCTGGAGAACGTCCTCAAGTCCGGCTACTGGTACCACTACCTGATCACCTGGCGGGACGGCTATCAGGCCATCTATCTCAACGGCAAGCTGATGAACCAAGCGCGCCTCCCCGGCATCCGGTTGCGCCACCTGGGCGACCGCCTGATCCTCGGCTGGGATCGCGAGACCGGCCGCATTTTCTGGGACCCTGGCTGCGACGATCCCGCCGCGCCGCTCGCCGCCAAAAACTGGACCAGCCTGCTGGACGACGTCACCATCCTCAGCGCCTTCATCTTCCCCCACGAAGCCGCAAAAATCCACGAATACGGCGCCGTGGAGTTTGCCCGCCGAGCCGAGCCGTCCGCACTCGCCATCGAAGCGGAGTTCTACCAGACGCGCGCTGAACTCGCCGTCCAGCTCATCGCCCCCGGCAGCCAGCCCAAGGACGTCGCTCTGGAGATCGAGACCGCCGAGGGCCAGCCCGTCCGCCGTGAGGCAATCCAAGTGCCGGCCGGCGAGACGCTGCGCCTGGTGGAGTTGGCCATGCCGGAGCTGGCTCCCGGCGCCTATCGGGTTCGCGGCGCCATGGCCAGCGGCTTCCAGACGGAATGGCAGCCCTTCGAGCGTGTCATCCCCGATTGGCTGGGGAACAACCACGGCAAGGCCGATGTCGTCCTCGATCCCTGGACGCCGGTGACGCTCGTACAGCAAGATGCGCTGCAGGTGGAGGTCTGGGGGCGGACCTATCGCTTCACTGGTCCGCTGCCCGATCAGATCGAGTCCCAGGGGCGGGCGCTCCTGGCCGGACCGGTTCGCTGGCACGCCGACCAAGCGCCCATCGCCTGGAGCGAACTCAAGGTGGAAAGCCAGACTCCCACTCGCGCCGTGCTTACGTCCCAGGCGACGGCCGGTGGCTACGCGGTCAACGGCGAGACCCGCGTCGAGTACGATGGCTTCACCTGGAGCACCTTCCGCTTTCGGGCGGACCAACCGCGGCAGCTCCAGTCCCTGCGGGTGGACATCCCCCTGACGGCCGCAGCCTGCACCTTCCTGCAGTACCCCACGCGGCGCGACTGCTGGTTCCCGAAGAAAGCCGACTGGGCCAGCGACTTCCAGCCGTATATCTTCGTGGGCAACGACACGGTGGGCCTGCAGTGGTACGCCGAATCCGACCAGTGGTGGCATGGCAAGGAGGCCGGGCGCGCCATCCAGGTGGTGAAGGAAGGCGACCACTTCCTGCTCCGGTTGGCCATCGTCCGCGATCCCGTCGAGATGCCGGCCGAATTTACGTTCGGCTTCGGGCTGATGGCATCGCCGGTGCGTCCCCGCCCCGTCCACTGGCGAGGCTGGGGCACCCCTACCAAGTACCGGCTCGGCCATCTGGAGACCTACAAGCCGATGGCGCTGGACTATTCCTGGTGGTCCGTCTCGCCAGGCTGGCTGATCCCCAACCAGCGTGATCCCCAAGTGCGCGATCCGCGCGGCACCGGCGGCGCGCTCTGGCTACCCTTCACCTCCACCACCTTCCGCGGCATGCGCGCCTTCAGCGAAAAGGAGTTGACTCGTTACCTGCCCATCTGGCAGCAGTTTGCACCGGAGTGGCGCTCCCTGCCGGAACTGGTCAACCTGGGCAAGCCCGGCGACTGGAACCAGATCGTCATCAATCCTGCCCCCAGCTTCGTCGACCGCTACGCCTGGGAGGTGCAGCAACTCTTCAGCGGCTGGCCGGCCTGCCAGGGGCTCTACTTCGACGGCTATGCGGGCAAGTACGCCTCGGCCAACCTTAAGGCCGGCTTCGGCTATCGCGACCGCAGCGGCACCATCCGCCCCACCTACCCGATCCTGGCCGGCCGCGAACTCATGCGGCGCATCTACGCGCTGCGCCTCCAGCACAAGCCGGAGGGTGCGCTGATGATCCACCCTGCCACCAGCCTCTTCCTCCCGGTGCTCTCCCACAGCACCACCATCTACGACGGCGAGTTCATGGGCTGGAGCGACATCACCCATGCCATCAACACCAAGGGCCTCACCGCCGGCCTCACCGACGACAAGACCCGCTTCCTGCTCAACTACAAGGCGCTCGGACTCGTCCCCACCATCGACACCCGCTGGGTCACCCGACGCGCGCTCGACCAGAAAGGCACCATGAGCAACTTCTCCAGCTGGCATCGCCTCGCCTATGCCCGCTTCATGGTGGACGACGTCCACGCCGTCAATCTCGGCGCGTATAGCCAGATGATCATGACCGCCACGGACTGGTGGGGCTTGGCGGATGCCGATGTCGAGTACCTGCCGCACTATGCGACAAAGCCGGCGGCGACCACCGGCTGGGCGGATCGCTCCAGCTGTTGGGTAAAGCGCGACCAAGGCAAGGTGCTTATCGCCACCCTCAACAACTCCGGCTACAGCCGCAACCCCGGCCGCCTCGCAAGGGAGGGCAAGCACGGCTATGAGCTGGTCCTCGATCTCGGGCAGCTCGGCTTGGAGCCGGCCAAGTTTCGCGCCACCGACGCGGAATCGCTCGGCGCCCTGGAGATCCCGATCACCGGCGACAATGTCCTCTCCCTCACCATGGATCCCAACGAGTTCATGCTCATTGCTCTGGAGCGCACGAAATGAGGCTGTTCTGGCTGTTGGCGCCGCTGCTGGCCGTGAGCGGTCCGGTGGTGCACCAGGATTACGAACGAGAAGCCAGGGGGGAACGCTGCGGCTGGATGGATTACCAGACCCTGGTCGGCGATTCCTCGGCCGGCGTCACTGCCGCCACCGCTTCACCCTTCGCCGGCGGCCTCCAGGCCTACGCCTTTTACCGCGCCCCGAACCGCGACAACGGCTGGGCCCTGCTCGACTTCCCCGAGACCGCAGGCCCTGTCTGCCTGACGCTGGACGTGATGGTGCCCGCAGGCGGGGGCGGCAGCCTTCAACTCCACTTGGGCAGCCGCGCCTCCTACACCACCCTCATTTTTTCGGCGGCTGACGGGCTGGGTGTACAGACCGGCCGGCGGGAGCAGCGCCAGGTGGCACCGCTCGAGCCGCACGTCTGGCACCGCGTCATTCTGCACCTTGCCGGCCCCGAGGCCGCCACGTTCGACCTGGAACTCCAGCGTCATCGCCCTCGGCAGGAGCCCGAAGTAGCCACCTGCAAAGCGCTGCCTGCTCTGGACACCGGTGACTCCTTCGGGCGCTTTAAACTCAGCGCCCCCGCCGGCCACCTCTTCTATATCGACAACCTGACCCTGGAGCACGCAGCCAGGTGATGCTGAGGCCTTGCCGCTACGCGGCATCCCGCGCCGTTCCAATACCTGCTTTGAGCGTGACGAAGAGTGAGCGCGATCTCGACGGAGACGACGCCAAGCTCTGCGAAGCCTCCAATCCCCCCCCACGGATTCGCCAGGAATGCCCTGATGGTATTTGATTATTTATTTGGACGGATAGCCTCAAGTTCATCGCGAATGCCCGCGGCGGTCTGGTTGGAGCCGCTGGCGACCGCCCGCCGAG